>CANJNI010000012.1 GCA_947475995.1 Beijerinckiaceae bacterium
AACTGGATGAGGGCCCACTGGTCTCCTCCACCCTCATCGGCGACAAGCGCCCCAAGAATATCTACGATATCGGCCAGAAGGTCGAAGTCGTCTACGAAGACCACCCCAACGAAGGCTTCACGATTCCAAAATTCAGAATCGTGGATTGAAATCCATAGGCGGCGGGGCTCGTGTCCCGCCGTCACACAATTGCGGCATTTCGACCGCAACCTTGAAAATCAAGAACAGTTTCGAGAACAATTTTCTGGAGGGAAAAATGACCCGCAAGGGAACGGCCATCCGCGCGGCTGCTGTTTGGGCGGGATTGTCGGTGATGTCGCCTCTCGCCGCACAGGCGCAGACGGCTGCTGACATTCTCAATTACAAGGGCGCCGACCGCGACCAGAAACTGCTGGAAGGGGCCCGGAAAGAAGGGCAGGTCGTCTTCTACTCCGCCATGATCGTCAATCAGGCGCTGCGCCCGCTGGCCGATGGCTTCATGAAGAAATATCCGGCCGTCAAGATGAGCTTCTGGCGCGGCGATACGGAAGAAATCATCGCCAAGCTGACCGCCGAAGTTCGCGCGAAGAACATCGTCGGCGATCTCATCGAGGGCACGGGCGTCGGCGAACTTGCGATCGAGGGCGATCTGGTCCAGCCTTACCAGACGCCCGTCTCGCAAGAATATCCGCCGCAATATCGCGACGCGCGCAATCTGTGGACCGCAACGCGCCTCAGCTATTTCTCGGCGGCCTACAACACCAAGAACGTCACCGCCGCAGAAGCCCCGAAGACCTATGAGGATCTGCTCGATCCGAAATGGAAGGGCAAGCTCTCGTGGCGCATCGGAACCTCCAGCGGCACGCCGCTCTTCATCACCAATCTGCGCATCGCCTGGGGCGAGGAAAAGGCCATGGCCTATTTCCAGAAGCTCAAGGAACAGAAGATCGTCAATTTCGGCTCGGGTAGCGCGCGCACGCTCGTCGATCGCGTCATGGCCGGCGAATATCCGGTGGCGCTGAACATCTTCGCCCATCATCCGCTGATCAGCGCCGCCAAGGGCGCGCCCGTCACGTCGGTGCTCATGGACCCCGTCGCCAGTACGACCGCCACCATGGTGATTCCGAAAGGCGTCAAGAATCCCTATGGGGCCATGCTGCTCGCCGATTTCATCCTGTCGAAGGAAGGGCAGGCGATCCTCGCCAAGGCTGAATATTTCCCGTCGCGCCCCGATGTGCCGCCGCTTGATACGCTCGCGCCCGTCGTGCCGACGCGCGCCAAGGTGCCGGAGAATTTCATCAGCCCTGAAAACCTGCTGAAGTTCAATGATTCATCGGAGAAGATCTATCAGGATCTGTTCCGCTGATCGTTGAGACAAACTTAAAAGAACGGGCCGCGCAACCACGACGGCTCGTCAAGGGAGGGATCATGAAAGCCAGAGCATTGAAGACGGCGAGTACGGCGTTGGCGGTCGTTCTGGCCGCCACTTCCGTTGAGGCGCTGACGACAGAAGAAATTCTCAACTACAAAGGCGCAGACCGCGACAAGGTTCTGCTCGAGGGCGCGCGCAAGGAAGGCGAGGTCATCTTCTATGCCGCCATGATCGTCAATCAGGCTTTGCGGCCGATTGCAGACGGGTTTCAGAAGAAATATCCGGGCGTGAAGCTCAATTTCTGGCGCGGCGATGCGCCGGAGATCATTGCCAAGCTGACCGCCGAAGTGCGCGCCCGCAACGTGGTTGGCGACGTGATCGAAGGCACGGGAATTGCCGAGATCGCCATCGGGGCCGATCTGGTTCAGCCTTACCAGACGCCCGTTTCGGCGGAATATCCGCCGGAGTATCGCGATCCCCGCAATCTTTGGACCGCGACGCGGATGAGCTATTTTTCGCTCGCCTATAATCCCAAGAACGTTCCTGCGGCGGACGTTCCCAAAACCTATGAGGATCTGCTCGATCCCAAATGGAAGGGCAAGCTGGCCTGGCGCATCGGCACGACCAGCGGCACACAACTGTTTCTGACTAACCTGCGATTGGCATGGGGCGAGGAAAAGGCGCGCGCCTATTTCGAGAAACTCAAGGACCAGAAGATCATCAACTTCGCATCGGGCAGCGCGCGCACCCTTGTGGATCGCGTGATGGCGGGCGAATATCCTGTGGTGCTGAATATTTTTGCGCATCATCCGCTGATCAGTGCCGCCAAGGGCGCGCCGGTGAATTCCAGGCTGCTCGACCCGGTGCCAAGTTCCCCCTCCACGATGGCGGTCTCAAAGGGTCTCAAACATCCGCACGCCGCCATGCTTCTTGTCGATTATATTCTCTCGAAGGAAGGGCAGCAGATCATGGCGAAGGCCGAATATTTCCCTTCTCATCCGGCGGTGCCCCCCCTTGAGATGCTCGCGCCTGTCGTGCCCAAAGCCGCTGGCGTGCCGGAGAATTTCGTGAGTCCCGAGAATCTCAACAAGTATGCAGAGAGTTCAGAAAAGATCTACGAGGATCTGTTCCGCTAACTGATGGAAGCCGCCAGCATGTTTGCACGCACGTCCATCGCCGCCGCGCTCGCACTGTCGCTGACAGCCGCATCCGCGCAGACCCTCACGACCGAACAGATCCTCAACTACAAGGGCGCGGATCGGGAAAAGGTTTTCGTCGAAGGCGCAAAAAAGGAAGGCGAGGTGGTCTTCTATTCGGCGATGATCGTCAATCAGGCTTTGCGGCCTGTCGCCGAAGGCTTCATGAAGAAATATCCCTTCATCAAGGCGACCTACTGGCGGGCCGATACGGCGGACACGATCGTCAAGGTTTCGGCGGAACAACGCGCCGGCAATGTGGTGTCGGACGTGATCGAAGGAACCGGCATTGGCGAGACCGTGATTCAGGCTGGCTTTGCGATGCCCTTCTATTCTCCGATGCTGGAGGAATATCCCGAGAATCGCCGTGACCCGCGCAATCTGTGGGCCGCAACGCGGCTGAGCTATTACAGCCTCGGCTACAACACAAAACTGGTCGCGCCGGGTACGCAGCCGAAATCCTATGAAGAGCTGCTCGATCCGAAATGGAAGGGCAAGCTTTCGTGGCGCATCGGGCCTGCCGGCGGCATGGAGCTTTTCATTTCCACCCTGCGCATTGCATGGGGCGAGGAAAAGGCCATGGCCTATCTGCAAAAGCTCCGCGCGCAGGACATGACCAATTTCGGCTCGGGCAGCGCCCGCACGCTGGTCGATCGCGTCATGGCCGGCGAGTTTCCGATTGCGTTGACGATCTTCGCGCATCATCCGCTGATCAGCGCCAAGGCAGGCGCGCCGGTCGACTCGCAGGTGCTTGATCCGATCACCACGACGGCGGCCATCATGACGGTTCCGAAGGGACTGCGGCATCCCTATGCGGCCATGCTCTTCGTCGATTTTCTTCTGTCGAAGGAAGGGCAGTCGATCCTCGCCAGGGCCGAATATTTCCCCGCCCATCCGGGCGTGCCGCCGCTGGAAATCATGGAAAAGGTCGTGCCGGCCGCCGCGAAAGTCGGCGAGGTTTTCATCAATCCGACCCGTATGCCCGAATATAACAATCGTTCTGGCGAGATCTGGCAGGACCTGTTCCGCAAATAAGAGAATTGTCTGGAGAGTATGATGCTGAAATCCGACCTGATGAAGAAGCTTCTGTGCGGCGCCATCGCGATGGCCGCCAGCGCGTCTGCCGCGCAGGCGCTGACGACCGAAGAAGTGCTGATGTACACGGGCGCGGACCGCCAGAAGGTGCTGGAGGACGGCGCCCGCAAGGAAGGGCAGGTGGTGTTCTACTCGGGCGTCATCGTCAATCAGGCGCTGCGGCCCATCGCCGAAGGCTTCATGAAGAAATATCCCTTCATCAAGATGACCTTCTGGCGCGCCGATACGGAAGAGCTGCTGGCCAAGACGACAGCGGAAGTGCGCGCCGGCAACATCGTGGGCGATGTGCTGGAGGCGACGGGACTTGGCGAAGTGTCGATCAATGCTGGCCTCGTGCAGCCCTTCAAGTCGCCGGTCGTGAATGAATATCCGGAGCGCTATCGCGACCCGCGCAATCTGTGGGTGGTGACGCGACTCTCGTATTTCGGCACGTCCTACAACACCAAGCTTGTGCCGCCCGATCAGGTTCCCAAAACCTATGAGGACCTTCTCGATCCGAAATGGAAAGGCAAGATGGCCTGGCGTATCGGCACGTCCACCGGCACGCCGCTGTTCTTCACCAATCTGCGCAAGGCGTGGGGCGAAGAGAAAGCCATGGCGTATTTCCAGAAGCTGAAAGAGCAGAAGATCGTCAACTTCGGCTCCGGCAGCGCCCGCACTCTGGTGGACCGCGTCATGGCCAGCGAATATCCGATTGGCCTGCAGATTTTCGCGCATCATCCGCTCATCAGCAAGGCGAAGGGCGCGCCGGTCGACACGGTGCTGATGGCGCCGGTCGGTTCCGTCGCCGCTCCCATGCAGGTGACGAAGGGAACGACACGCCCGCACGCAGCCATGCTGCTGGTCGACTACATCATCTCGAAGGAAGGACAGGAAATTCTGGCGAAGGCCGAATATTTCCCCGCCCATCCGGGCGTGCAGGCATTGCCTTCGCTCAATCCCATCGTGCCGGCGGTGGCGGGCGTGCCGGAAAATTTCATCACGCCGGAAGAGTTCGACCGGTATGCTGAAAGTTCGGAGAAGATCTATCAGGATCTCTTCCGCAACTGATCCCGAAGGGCTCCAAGTTGAACGAGGTTTTCGTCGGGCCTGTCGAGGTCGAGATCGCCCGCGCCAGTCTCGCGGGCATCGTGCAGGAAATGCAGAATCTGCTTTTCCGCACGGGCTATTCGACCATCATCCGCGAATCCCATGACGCCTCCTGCGCCATCACCGACCACGAAGGCCGCGTGGTGGCGCAGCATATCGTGCTGCCGCTTCACATCGGGGCTTTCCCGGCCTGTGCGGCGGCCGTGTTGCGCGCCTATGGAGATGATCTGCGCGATGGCGACGCCTTTCTGATCAATCATCCCTATGAGGGCGGCAGTCCGCATGCGCCTGACATGGCTGTGCTGGCGCCGATCTTCGTCGAAGGCGTTTTTCTGGGCTTCTGCGGGTCCATCGCGCACAAGAGCGACATTGGCGGTCCGGTGCCGGGCTCCTGCTCGGGGCAGGCGCGCGAAACCTTCAACGAAGGGCTGCACCTGCCGGCGGTGCGCTACCAGCGCGATTTTGTCCGCAATCTGGAAATCGAGCGCATCATCGCCGCCAACAGCCGCACGCCCGAACTCGTGTTGGGCGACATTCGCGGCCAGCTCGGCTGCGTGCGCATCGGGGCCGAGCGTGTGGGTGCGCTGACGAAAAAGCTCGGGCTGCCGCACGTGCGCGCCTGTTTCGACCGCCTGCTGGAACTCGCCCGTCAGCGCCTGCGGGCAGGCGTCGCTGAATGGCGAGACGGCGAGGCCAGCGCCGAGCGCTTTGTCGATGACGACGGCATCGATCTCGAAAGGCCGGTCCGCATCCATGTGCATGTCGCCAAACAGGGCGACCGGATCAATTTCGATTTTTCAGGCTCGGCGGACCAGACCAAAGGCCCGGCCAATATACGGCCATCGCTGGTGCGCGCGGCCTGCCTGTTCTGTCTCGTATCGCTGATCGACCCGCATCTGACGCTGAACAGCGGCGCGCTGGCCGCTTTCGACGTGACGGTGCGCCCCGGCAGCGTGCTCGATCCGAGATTCCCCGCGCCGGTGAACACCTACAATCCAACCGTCCACGCGCTGGTGGAGGCGGTCTTCGCCGCCATGGCGTCCATTGCGCCGGGCCGGGGCAGGGCGGATGGTTGCGGCGGACGCTCGATCATCATCGGCGGCCGTGCGACCTCCGCCGGCAAGGCCTATGTGCAGTACGAACTGTTCGGCGGGGGCGGCGGCGCTCGTTCCGGCAAGGACGGCGTCTCGGGCACGATGGTCAATCAGGCCAACGGCAAGGTCACCCCCATCGAGATCATCGAAAGTGAATTCGCCACCCACCTGCGGCGGTTCGAGCTGATCCCGGACTCGGGCGGCGCGGGCGCCTTCCGGGGCGGCCTCGGCTTCGTCCGCGAATATGAAAATCTCGCCGACGCCCGCTTTTCCATCCGCTCCGCCAAGCATGTCATCGCCCCCGAGGGCGCCGCAGGCGGCGGCGCGGCGCGCACCGGCGACATCAGGATCAATCCGGACACAGGCAGCGAGAAGCGGCTGCCCACCAGATATGCAGACTACCCGGTGACGACGGGGGACGTGATCCGCCTGGAGACGCCCGGCGGCGGCGGCTTCGGCGATCCGCTGGAGCGCGATCCGGAGCTTGTGCTTCGGGACGTCCGGGAGGGTTATATTACGGCTCGAGGCGCGCTCCAGCACTACGGCGTGGTTCTTGCGGCAAGCGAAGGCGGGCTTCTGCTCGATCCACAGGCCACCGGCGCGGAGCGCGTCAGACGACGCGCTGGTCCTAGCCAGCAGGCGGCGCGTTTTGCCGCAGACGCAACGATCTGAGGGCTTTCGCGGCCCCCCGTCGCGGTTGACATCGGGGTCCCCAAACATCACAAAAGGCGTGATCCGCAGGGTCGGTTCTCCCGTATGACGGGAAGATCGGCCGCCAGCGATCGACGCTTTTTCATCGAGGGAAAACACCATGGCTTCGCTCAAGGGCACGAAGACCGAGCAGAATCTGAAGGACGCCTTCGCCGGCGAGTCGCAGGCGAACCGTCGTTATCTCTATTTCGCACAGAAGGCCGACGTTGAAGGCTACAACGACGTCGCCGCCGTGTTCCGTTCCACCGCCGAAGGCGAGACCGGACACGCGCACGGCCATCTCGAATTCCTGGAAGCCGTCGGCGATCCCGCCACCGGCCTGCCGATCGGCAAGACCTCGCTGAACCTCGCCGCCTCGGTGGCTGGCGAGACGCACGAATACACCGACATGTATCCGGGCATGGCCCGTTCGGCCCGCGAAGAAGGCTTCGAGGAAATCGCCGACTGGTTCGAGACGCTCGCCAAGGCCGAGCGTTCGCATGCCGGCCGTTTCCAGCGCGCTCTGGACGAAATCAAGTAATTTCAGCTTTGCAGGGCTGAGGCATCCGGCCGGCTTGTCCGGCCGGATGTGTTTTGGAAACAGTTCGGACGATCAGGGGCCACGCATGAGAGAGGGCAGTCTCGAAGCTCCCACCCGGCATCCGCTGGATTGGGAAAATCCGGATTTCTACGACGAGGCGAAACTCGACGCGGAAATGGAGCGGATTTTCGACATCTGCCACGGCTGCCGCCGCTGCTTCAATCTCTGCGATTCCTTCCCGCGCCTGTTCGACATGGTCGATGAATCGAAGACCGGCGAACTCGACAGCGTCGACCATAAGGATTTCAAGAAAGTCGTGGACGCATGCACGCTTTGCGACATGTGCTACATGACCAAGTGCCCCTACGTGCCGCCGCATGAATTCAATCTCGACTTCCCGCATCTGATGCTGCGCTATCGCGCCGTCGAGTTGAAGAAAGACATGGTTTCGCTCGCCGACAAGGAACTGGCGAAGACGGACCGCAACGGCAAGCTGGCGTCTCTCGCCGCCCCTATCGCCAACTGGGCGAGCAGCACCGGCAATGGGCTGACGCGCCCGATCCTCGAAAAGACCGTTGGTCTGCATCGCGATGCGGCGCTGCCGAAATATGCTGCGATCAGCTTCGAGCGCCGCGCCGACGGTTCGCCCATCAAGGTGAACGAGGCTGCGCCGGCCTTCGGCCGCAAGGCGGTGATCTACGCAACGTGCTTCACCAATTACAACAGCCCAGACGTCGGCATGGCCGCGCGGGCGGTCCTGGCGAAGAACGGCGTCGAGACGGAAGTCATCCATCCGCATTGCTGCGGGATGCCGATGCTCGAACAGGGCAACCTGCCGGAAGTCGCGAAGGCGGCCCGCGAGGTTGCGGCTGCCTTCAAGCCGTGGATCGAGCGCGGCTACGACATCATCGCCACCGTTCCATCCTGCGCCCTGATGGTGAAGATGGAATGGCCGCTCATCCTGCCCAACGATGAGGATGTGAAGCTGCTGGCCCGCGCCACCTTCGACCTCTCCGAATACATCGTCGACATCGGCAAGAAGGAAGGCATGGCTCCGGGGATGGAGGCCGTCGCGGGCGGCGTCGCCATCCACCTTGCTTGCCATTCGCGGGCGCAGAACATGGGCCAGAAGGCCGCCGACATGCTCAGGCTCATTCCCGAGGCGGATGTGCAGGTGCTGGAGCGCTGCTCAGGCCACGGCGGCGCATGGGGCTTCAAGAAGGAGCATTTCGAGGTCGGCATGAAGGTCGGCCGCCCGGTGTTCCGGCAGATCGCCGAAGCCGGCAAGGCCTTCGTGTCATCCGAATGCCCGCTTGCCGGCGTACATATCGCGCAGGGCGTCGACCGGCTCGGCAAAGAGGGGCCGAAGCCCGAGTTGCTTACCCATCCGATTCAGCTGATGGCGCGCGCCTACGGGTTGGTCGTCTGAAAGATTGGAATATGCGTGCGTCAAACCTTGTCCTTCGAGACAGCTGCTGCGCGACTTCCTCGGGATGCGGTTTGACCAGAATAGATCAGTAGCCCTCATGCTGGGGAGCTTGCGCAGCAAGCGTCTCGAAGCACGAGGGCTGCCCACGAGACTGCGAGGTTCCCATGGCCAAACATGAACTCACCGCCGCCGACATCATGCCGATGACCGAATACGGCAAGGTGCGCGTCGAAACCCGCCGCCGCATCGCGGCCACCAAGCGCAATCGCCGCGTGCAGGTCGGCCCGCATGTGACGTTTTATTTCGAGAGCTGGGAGACCATGTGGCTGCAAGTCCACGAGATGGTCTTCATCGAGAAGGGCGGCGAGGCGCAGGTGCCTGAAGAACTGGCGGCCTATAATCCGCTGATCCCCAAGGGCTCCGAACTCACCGCCACCTTCATGATCGAGATCGACGATCCGGTCTTCCGCGCCAATGTGCTGGCGAGACTCGGCGGCATCGAGGAAACCGCCTTCCTGATGGTCGGCGGCCAGAAGGTCATGTGTCAGGCCGAGGAAGATCAGGACCGCACCCGCGCCGACGGCAAGGCGTCCTCGGTGCAGTTCGTGCATTTCCCGTTTACGCCTGCGCAGATCGCCGAATTCCGAAAGGCCGACGCGCAGGTCATTCTTGGACTCGGCCATCCCAACTACGGACATATGGCGGTGCTGCCGGAAGCCGTGCGGGCCGAGCTCGCGAAGGATTTCGACTAGACCTTGGGGCCCCTGTCAGTCGTCGCGATGTAGAACGCGATGGTCGACAGGCACATCATGCCGGTCAGCACCCAGAGCAGCGGCTCATAACTGCCGAACAGATCGCGCAGCCATGAATTGGCGAGGGGCGAGGCGGTGCGCGGAACAATCGCCACCGTGGTGATCGCCCCCGCGATGGCCCCGAACCCGACGATCCCGAAAATCTCGGCGATCGCGGTCTGCCGGACGATGACCACGATCCCGTTGGTCGCTCCCATCAGGACACTGTAAAAGATCATCCCCCACAGTCCCGCGTCCTTCGACCAGATCAGCACCAGCAGCGACACGACCGTCATGGGGAAAACAATTCGCCCGGTGCTGCGCGCGCTTGTGCTGATGTCGAAGAAGTAGAGGGCCATGCGCCCCAGCACCGAGGCAGGACCGCTCACCGCCATGATCATCAGCGCCGATTCCACCGGGATGCCGCGTTCGTGCGCCAGCGGTAAAATATGCACGGAATGGAAGGAGCCCACATACCAGTGGATCGCGCAGGCGAATGAGAGGGTCCAGAACGACTGCCGCCGGATGGCGCGGCTGAGCGGCGAGGGGCCAGTGTCGCGTTTTGCGGGCGCGTCGCGTCTGATCTGGCGGCTGCCGACAGTGCCGCGGAGCACGTAGGCGGACATGCAGGCGCTGCCGAAAAACTCCATGAAGGCGACGATCAGCAGCGCATTGCGCCAGCCGTAGCCTGCGGACAGGAAGCCGGCGAGCGGGATCATCACCGATTGCGCCAGACCTGACAGAAACGTCACCAGCATCATGGAGCGGCGATAATCCGCAATGTTGGCAGTGATGACCGTGGAGGCATTGTTGCCGAGCGTTGTCGCGAAGGCGAAACCCATGCCGGCCGCGACTGCATAGAGCTGCCAGAGTTCGTTGATCTGCGACCATGCCGCGATCAACAGCGCGCCCAGCACCGCCCCGAAGGTCATCACCGCGTGGGGGCCGCGCTTGTCGATCCAGTCGCCCACCAGAATCGCCACCAGATCGCCGATGAAGAGCGAGAGCGTCAGCGCCCCGGTGATCTCCGTCGTTGTCCAGCCGAACTCGTCCTGAATCGGCTTGATGAAGGCCGAGAACATATGGACCAGCGCGCCCCAGCCGATGAGCTGCGCCACTCCAAGGCCGAAGATAAGCATGCCGTTCGAGACCGGCCTTTGGGTTCTGGAATGTTCGGGAGGCATCAGGTCCTGAAGGTGCGGCCAAGAATCGCAATTCTAGAGACAGTTCGCACCTGCACAACAAAAAGTCTGGGCACGCCTGGCTTTATCGCCAGGGCTCCGCTTGTTCCACGCCTGCTGAATTGCGGTCGGCGCCGATGTCTTCGGCTTTCTCGATGCCCAACATGTCCGCCATGCGGGCGCGCGCGCGATTGACCCGGCTCTTCATCGTCCCGACTGCCACCCCGCAAACCTCGGCGGCTTCCTCGTAACTCAGACCCGATGCGCCGATCATGATGAGCGCCTCGCGCTGCTCGTCGGGCAGGTCGGCCAAAACACGCCGGAAATCCTGAAGATCCAGATGGCCTTCCTGCCCGGCCCTGACCGCGAGGCGGGCGGCGTGCATGCCTTCCACGTCAGCGACTTCGGAAGCCCGGCTGCGGCGAAGCGAGTAATAGGTGTTGCGCAGGATGGTGAACAGCCAAGCTCGCAGATTGCTGTCGGGCTGGAACTTGTCGGCGTTCGACACGCCTTGACGAGCGTCTCCTGGACCAGATCGTCCGCCAGATGCATCGAGCCGCACAGGGAGACTGCGAAGGCGCGAAGATTTGGCATTTCCCGAATCAAACCGTCCCGGAACGGTTCGGCCGTCATTTCGTAGCGCGCTCCTTGGCTTCAAGTTCGGCCAGCAACACGAGCATCGTATCGGGAATCGGCATCTTCAAAATATCGTCGTAATGTGCTCGGAAGGCCTTGCCGATGATTTCCTGAATATGGGGATCAATCTGCACGGACGGCTCGAAATCGTGGTCGAAATTCCTGTCTTCGCCCGACAACTGTTTTAGATAGGTGTTCTCGTTCATCAGGGACCCCTTCGGGGCGGTCGATCTTGCAATGAATTGGTCGTCCACCGGGCTTGCCGCGACGTAAACTGATCCAGAGTTGGATTGGTTCCACAGGAAACTAATATTTTTTTCGGAACTGTCCACGACGATCCAAAAACGGGGGCGAGGAGTTTCAACCATTGATGCCGTTAGCTGCCCAGATTACGCCTCACCTTCCGTTCCTGCGCCGGTTCGCGCGCGCCCTCACGGGCTCGCAGGGCGAGGGAGACGGTTGGGTTGAGGCCGCCCTGAAGGACGTTATCGACAATCCAATGCGATTTCCGTCGCATCTGGCTCCCAAGGTCGGGCTCTTCCGCGTGTTCGCCGAACTGTGGAACGGCCAACGTGAGCGGAGCAGCGGCGCGCCCGGTTCGACAGTGGCGGACCGGCAGCTCAAAAACCTGACCCCGCTGCCGAGGCAGGCATTCCTCCTGTCCTCCGTCGAAGGTTTCTCTCATCCGGACGTCGCCGCCATTCTGGGCGTGCCGCAGGAACTGGTGGCGGACCTGCTGATGGCCGCCAATCAGGAAATAGCCCTTCAGATGAGCACAGATGTTCTGGTGATCGAGGACGAACAACTGATCGCCTTCGATCTCGAACATATCGTGCAGGAGCTTGGGCACCGTCTGGTGGGCATCGCCCGCACCTTCGCGGAGGCAACCGAACTGGCCGCCGCCAAGCGCCCCGGCCTGATCCTTGCCGACATTCAGTTGGCTGACGGAAGCTCCGGCATCGACGCGGTCAACGCGATCCTGCGCACCGTATCGGTGCCGGTGATCTTCATCACCGCCTTTCCGATCCTGCTCCTCACCGGCAAGGGCCCGGAACCGACTTTCCTGATTGCAAAGCCGTTTGAGCCCGCCGCCGTGAAGGCGGCTGTCAGCCAGGCCCTGTTTTTCGACCGCAAGGCGGTCTCGAACGGCGCCTGACCAAGCCCTGCAAGTGGTGCATGGCGCACGCCGGGGTTTGATCCCCGGCGACCTTCTATCCGGCGCGCTGGCCTGCTAGATTGGCGACACAACAGACCGAAGGTCCGCAAAATACCGGGGAAGCCAATGGACCATCCGAGCTTTACGCGCCCGGCTGCGGGCCGTCTTCGCATGACGCGGCGGGAGATTCTGATCGCCTCCGCAGTCGCGCCGCTGTTCGGCCAAGCGGCTCAGGCGGCTGAGTCGCTCAGCTTCAAGGATATCTGGATCGACGGCGACGCTATCACCGAGAAGGCGCGTCAGAACATCGGCGCAGAAGTCGAGATGACCGGCTATATGGCGCCGCCCCTGAAGGCCGAGACGAATTTTTTCGTCCTCACCAAACTCCCCACCGCCATATGCCCTTTCTGCGACAGCACCGCCGCATGGCCCGAAGACATTGTGCTCGTGCTGATGGGCCGTCCGATACGGGCCATTGATTACGACCGCCTCATCAAGGTGCGCGGCAGGCTGGAATTCGGAACAGACACCGACCCGTCGACGGGCTTCGTGAGCCGCGTTCGTTTGCGCAACGCGACTTACCGGAAAGCCTGACCAAAATGGTTCGCGCGCCCGCACTTTCGGTGAGGAACTTGCGGGTCGTCTATTCAGACCGCAACGCTCAGGTGACCGCGCTGTCCGTCGATGCGCTCGACGTTGCGCCCGGGACCCTGCTCGCCGTCACAGGTCCCTCCGGCTCAGGCAAATCAACGTTTCTTTACGCGCTCGCCGGGCTCCTTCGTCCGAAGTCCGGAACTGTTGCGTGGGATGGTCGTGACCTGCTGGCCGGGTCCGAGAGCGAACGTGATCGCTGGCGGCGGCACACGATCGGTTTCGTTTTTCAGGACTTTCATCTGCTGCCGGAATTGACCCCGCTTGCGAATGTCCTGTTGCCGGCCAGTTTCGAAAGCGTGTCGGCCAAGGCGTCGTTGAAAGATCGGGCGGCAGGTCTCCTCGAACGGTTCGGCGTCCCCAGCAAGCGCAAGAGCATTGCGGACCTGTCTCGCGGCGAACAGCAGCGCGTCGCGCTGGCGCGCGCACTTTTGTTCGATCCACCCGTCCTGCTCGCCGACGAGCCGACGGCCTCGCTGGATGCATCGGCCGGAGAAATGGTGGCGCAGACGCTCGAAGACCTTGCGCAGCGCGAAGCCCGCACTGTCATCGCGGTGACGCACGACCCGATGCTAATCGAGCGGATTACGACAAGGTTTCAGCTCGAGCGCGGACAGGTGCGCCAGACTGAATCCGCGAAAGCGCTCGCATGAATCCGCTTCCGATGATCATCGCGACGATCCGGCGGCATCTTGGCTCCTATGCGCTGTTCGTCGCGCTGGTGGGCATCGCGACCGGCATAGGTGTGGCCATCACCGCGCAGGAGGCCGCCCTGCGCAAGGGCAGCGCGCGGGCTGCCGACAAGTTCGACCTTGTTGTCGCTGCGCCCGGCAGCCAGACCGACGTGGTCATGGCGGCCATCTATTTGCGGCCCGGAACGACACCATTGCTCGAACCCGCCATGACCGCGCAGGCGCTGGCGGAACCTCGCGCAAAAATTTCGGCGCCGCTCGGCTTCGGTGACAGCGTAAAGGGCTCCCGGATCATCGGAACGCTCGCGACTTTTGTGGAGCATCTGTCGGGCGGTTTGCAGCAGGGCCGCCTCTTCACGGCCGAAAATGAAGCTGTGATCGGGGCGGCGGTCACACTGGCGCTCGGCGAAAAGTTTCGTCCCTCCCACGGGATCGAAGAGGAACACGACGGCGACGCCGAGGACGCCCACGACCATGAACATGCCGTCGACATGGTGGTGGTCGGTCGCATGAAGCCGACCGGCACTCCGTGGGACAATGCGGTCGCGGTTCCTATCGAGCAGGTCTGGCGGGTGCATGGCCTGCCTACCGGCCATGCGCCGGGCGATAAGAGAATTGGCGCGCCTTTCGATCCCGCTCAGGTTCCGGGCGTGCCGGCGATCGTGATGCAGCCGGAAAACATCAGCGCCGCATATGGGCTGCGCAACGTTTACAGGACCAACGCCAGCATGGCGTTCTTTCCGGCCGAGGTGCTGGTGAAGCTTTATGACATCATGAGCGATGTCCGCACCTTGATGGCCTGGTTGGCGGTCGCCACGCAGGGTCTTGTGGTTCTGTCGATGCTGGCCGGCGTTGTGGCGATCCTTTCGCTGCACCGCAAACAATTCGCCATCCTGCGGGCGCTGGGCGCGCCGCGCCTTTATATTTTCCTCTGCGTCTGGGGGCAGGTGGTGGCAATCTGCGTTTTAGGCGCAGTGCTGGGCCTCGCAATCGGCGCCGGGGCGGCGACGCTCGTTTCCTATTTGCTGACGGCTTCTACCGGCATCGCAATTCCGGCGCGCATCGGCGAGGACGAACTCTGGCTGGTCGGCGGCATGGTCCTGTTCGGCTTGGGCGCTGCAACAATTCCGGCGATGCTCGCTTATCGCTATCCGGTGATTGAATCTCTGCGCAGCTAGTCGTTCCATGCATTGCTCGCGGGGCCCCATGCGTCCACGTATTTGGTATTCGCGAATGAATGCGATAGTCTTTTCGTCGGAAGTCGTCCGAAAATCCGAAAAAATACCGATTAGGCGAGGCTTCTGAAATACGTTCCCGGGGAGAATTTCATGACATCGAAAATCTGCCGGACGTTGAGCGTCGCCGCCCTTTTGGCCGGCGTCTCGCTCTCGACGTCCGTTCTCGCCCAGCAGCAGGGCTACAAGATCACCGTCAACAAGGATCGTCTGGTCAACGCGCAGAATGAGCCGCAAAACTGGCTCATGATGAATGGCGACTACGGTTCCCAGCGCTATTCGAAGCTGACGCAGATCAACAAGGACACCGTCAAGAACATGCGCCTCGTCTGGGCGATGGCGCTCGGCGGCATGCAGGACGTTCCGCAGAACGGTCCGCAGAACGAAGTGAATCCGCTGGTCGATAACGGCTTCATGTACACGACGGACGGCTGGGGCACGGTTTACAAGATCGACGCCCGCAACCCGCAAAAGGGCGAGTTCGTCTGGACGAGCGACTCCGGCGTGCAGCACGAAGGCCTTTCGCCTCTGACGCGCGGCATCGCGCTCTACAACGAAATGGTCTTCGCCAATCTTCCCGACGGCCGCGTCATCGCCATCAACCGCGACTCCGGCGAAATCATTTGGGACAAGCAGGTTGCAGTCGCCAATGAGTTCGGCAGCAAGGAGAAGTTCCTCACCGCGCCGATCGCGGCCGAAGATCGCCTGATCGTCGCCAACGGCGCCGGCGACGCCGCCACGCGCGGCTGGATCGCTTCGCTCGACATCAACAAGGGCACCGAGCAGTGGCGCTGGTATGTCGTGCCGAAGCCGGGCGACCCGGGCAGCGAAACCTGGAAGGACAAGACGAACGCCTGGAAGACGGGCGGCGGCGGTCTCTGGCAGACCGGCTCCTATGACCCGGCCACCAAGCAGACGATCTGGGGCACCGGCAATCCGGTTCCGATCTATGACGCCGAAGCGCGTCCGGGCGACAACCTCTACACCGACTCTGCTGTCGCCCTCGACATCACCAACGGCAAGCTCGCCTGGCACTTCCAGTACACGCCGAACGATAACTGGGACTACGACGAAATCGGCGTCCACATGCTTTACGATCTGCCGATCAACGGCCAGATGCGCAAGGTTGTCGCTCACTTCGGCCGCAACGGCTTCTACTACTCGCTGGACCGGACCAACGGCTCCTTCATCCAGGCGGGCCAGTATGTGAACGACCTCAACTGGACGAAAGGTCTCGATCCGAAGACCGGCAAGCCCGTCGAGTATGATCCCAAGCTCGACGTGCAGCGCTATATTCCGGAAACGCGCCCCCTGCGCGGCGAAGGCATCAAGCGCACGTGCCCGACCTGGCACGGCGGCGTCGCTCACCAGCCTGTGGCCTACAACCCCGTCAAGCACATTGCTTACGGCGTCGGAACCGAAGGTTGCTACTCGGGCGACAACAACGTCACCGCCTACAAGTCACCCGAAGGCGGCATCGACACGAAAGCGACCGTGGCGCACAAGTACTCGAGCGATCTCTACTACGGCGCCATCACCGCCGTGGACGTGATCACTCACAAGAACATCGCCAAGGCTGTAACGGAAATCGAGAACCGCTCGGGCGCGACTGCGACGGCCGGCGGCATCGTCTGGACGGCTCTGCAGGACGGTGCGCTTGTCGCCTATGACGACGAGAAGCTCGAAGAACTGTGGCGCATCAATCTCGGCACGCCGCTCAAGGGCGCTCCGGTGACTTACGCCATCAACGGCAAGCAATATGTCGCTGTCCAGTCGTCTGGCCGTCACCTTCATCCGGTGAAGTTCGATCGGCTCGAACACTCGAGCTATCTGTTCGTCTTCGGCCTGAACTAGCAGAAAAGGAAAAGCGCCCTGCGGGAAACCGCAGGGCGCTTTTTCATGCCTGATGTTTTGATGTCAGAGCTGCTTGCAGGTCGGAACTTCTGAACCGAACAGGTCGATGCACTTGGCCTTGTCCATCGGACCCTTGCCGATGATCTTCGCATAGAGGAAGTCGGCCACGAGATTGATCTCACGATCCGTCAGCGTCGCCGGCGGATCCGTCATCGTCATGCCGGACTTGTCGAGATCGGCCTTTTTCATTCCGTAGCAACGACCGTCGCTGTAGGCGAGCTTGTCGAAAGCCGGCATGCCCGTATCGGGTCGGCCACACTTGATCGTCGTGACCAGCGAGTCGCGATCCATGTCGGTCTCGCGAAGGTTCGCGCCGTCAGGCATCTGGGTGTCCATCTTCACCCCGTCGCCCGCCCAGCCATGGCACGTCTGGCAATTGCCTTTCTGGCGGAAGATTCTGAAGCCCGCAGCGACATCGTCCGGCGATGCATTCTGGGCGAATGCGCCGCTGGTCAACATGACGGCTCCGGCCGTCAGCGCCCCGAGCCAGAGTCGGCGCGCGAAGGTTCTATTGGTGTCTCCCACTGAAATCTCCTCGCATTGTTCGTTATGAATTGGCATCGCGTTGCCAAGATTATTAATCCGGGACGTGGCGGTTTTCCAGTCATAAGGTGTGATTGGAAACCCGCCGCGAAAAGCGCTAGCCTTCGACCAACCAACAAACGGATTTTGCCGATGTTCCGATATCTCGCGGCGTTGCAGGCTTTTCTGTTGACGACGTCCATCGGCTGCGCTGCAGAGCGTCTGACGCGCGCAACCGTCTGGAATATCAAGCTGGGCGAGCCCATCTCGGCGCAGCCTCCGGTTGAGGCGTTCCAGAATTTTGCCTGCGGGTCGAATGGCAATGCGCCGCGTCAGAAGCTGACAGGCTGGAGCGACTTCGCCAAATGCGCTGCCGAGCCCGGCGGCCTGCACGAGGTCTATTTCGAATATGACGACGAGAACGAATATTACTTCCGCGCTCACGATATGGAGCGCGAGATTACCCGCTGGGCCGGGACGACAGACACAGGCTTTCCGATCATCACCTCAGCCCTGTTCGACGATAATGGCATAGCCAGAGGCGTGCGAATGGTGACCGATCCGCGCCCGGAATTTCGCAACAATGTTTTCGAAGCCGAACATCGCAAGCGCGAGCAGGCGTACCAGTTCGCCGGGGCCATGTCGGCGCGCTACGAGATCCAGCTCGACAAACATTGCGCCGAGCATCCGCTTGCGGAAGGCGAGGGGAAGATCGCAGGGCTCGCAATCAAACGCACATGCGAGAAGATCGACGAGGCGGAGCATCGCAGATACGTCGTGCACATGAACTATTTTCGCAAGCCTGGTCAGGCCGGCTACGATCCGCGCCTGCCCACACGGACCACGCAGGGGCAGTTCGAAAGCTCGTCGCGCTTCGAGATTTACGCTCTGGACAAGAAATGAACGTCAGGGCGTGACGGTGCCGTCCGGCATCTGCGTCTTGCCGAAAAGGGACCCTTCAAGCTTCGCATCGGTGAGGTCAGCGCGGCGGAAGCTGGTTCCCGATAATATGGCGCTGCTCAGGTCAGCCTCGCGCATCTTCGCCCCGAAGGCGTCGACATTGCTGAGGTCCGCTTTCTCCAGATGCGTCTGCATGAATTCTGCATTCAGCAACCGTGCGCCCACGAGGCTCGCTCCATTGAAGTTGCTGGCGCGTGCGAACGCATAATCGAAGGCGACCTGCGTCAGGTCTGCGTTCGAAAAATCTGAATCCGCAATGCGGGATTTGCGCAGATCGACGCTCTGCAGATTGGCCTTCGAGAAATCGGCGCGCGATGCGCGCACGGCCCCCATCATGGCTTGCGACAGATCTGCGCCCGCCAGCTTTGCTCCGTCGAGCCGCGCCGCGTAGAGCATCGCCTGATGCATCTTCGCGCCGCTCAGATTGGCGCGAATGAGATCGGCTTTGTTCAGATTGGCGCCCGTCAGGTCCGCTCCTGCAAGCGTCGCGTTCGTCAGGCGCGCATCATGGAAATTGGCGTCGGCGAGATTTGCGCCGGAGAGGTTGACGCCTGAAAGATCCTTGCGCTTGAAGCTGACGCCCGAGAGGTCGCAGCCCGCACAATCCTTGCTGCGGCCCGCGATAAAGTCGTCGCGCTGGTCCGCGCGAGCGGGATATGAGGCGAGCGCAGCGAGCAGAAATCCGAAAGCGAGAGGCTTCACGGTGTTTCTGCGCGCTTGCGTCATG
Source organism: Beijerinckiaceae bacterium (assembly GCA_947475995.1). Taxonomy (GTDB): domain Bacteria; phylum Pseudomonadota; class Alphaproteobacteria; order Rhizobiales; family Beijerinckiaceae; genus Terripilifer. The sequence continues at coordinate 18,951 of CANJNI010000012.1, forward strand.
GCTGCTGGCCTTGCTGTTGCTGCATCTGCTGCTGAAGCTGCATCTGCCTCTGCAATTGCTCGATGAATTCCGGCGGCACGTTCGGCGGCAGATTGTTCATGTCAATCTGCCCGCCAGGCTGGAATCCCGGGAAGCCCTGCGGAGCTGCAGGTTCTTCGGGCGGCTTCTGTGTCAGTTCGGCGACCGGCATCGACAGGGCAGCGATTCGATGCGAGGCGATCTTGTAGGCCCAGTTCGCCTGTCTGGCGTTGATGTCACGCGCCGCGTTGGCTGCTGCAGAGCCGGGCTTGGCTTCGGCCTTGAAGCGCGCCCAGGTCGCGCTACTGGCGTCGGCGAGAGTGATCTCGATGATCAATCCGTCCGCCAGTTCGAAGCGCACGGCGCGCTGTTGCGGTCCGAAGGTCAGCGCGCTGACAGGGCTCACATCCTCGAATGTGCCGGAGACGAGCGCCGCCGTCACTTTCTTCACGGTCGAGTCGTTGGCGTATTCCACCGTTGCGGATGGGGTTTCGTCCGGCTTCGCGGGCCGGTAAACGCCGTTTTCCTTCACGGCGTCGAAGACCGCGTTGCCGTTTTCCCTGATGCTGACGCGCTGCACCTGCGTCGACGGATAGGCGGGCGTCTCGTCGAAGAAGCCGGCGAACTCGTTCGGCATGGCCAGCATGCCTTGCACAAGCCAGGCCTGCGGCGATCCGGGCGTGCGCACGAAGGCGCCTCCCAGCGGATCATATCCCATGGCCGTGCTGCGCCGGCCGACGATGAGCGCTCCGGCGGATGCATTGTCCTTGAGAGCAAACGAGAGTTCCACCGATCCCTTGTCGACGCCGCCGTCCGATACCCCGATGGCGGGGTAGGAATCTTTCAGGGACGTCTTGGGCTCGACGGGCTTCATCGATGCAACGCTGGTCAGCAGGCTGCCGACCGCGAGCGGGCGCAGGGGGAAGTTGCCGCGATCGGCCGCCAGCCACTTGTCTCCCTCGCGCACGATGTTGATCGTGTAGCCGTTGGTCTTCACAGTCATCCGGGCGACATCGTCCGTCCGGCTCGTCACGAGCGGCAGGAGCGAGGCGGGCGGCTTGGGCTGCGCATCGTTGACGGTGCGCTGCCAGGCGACGAGGCCCGCTCCGGCCGTCGCCACGACCGTTACAAGCAACAGAAGGCCGAAAGGTTTCTGGTTCATGCGCGGCCTCCGGTCAGGCGTAGCGAGGCCAGATGCCGCTTCAGTCTCATGCGCCTGTACATCCAGATGATCAGCGCCAGCACGGTAAGCAGCGCCGGCACCAGCAAAATGTTGAGCAGCTTGAGGTTCAGTTCGAGCGCCTCGATCTGCGAGCGTCCCGCAGCGCGCACGTCGCGCAACTGGCGGCGGATATCGACGATCTGGCGGTTGAACTTGCCGATGGCGTCCTGTTGTTCTCCCGACATGACGGGCACATCGGTCGCCTCGGCGGGCGCATTGCGTGTCTGCAACTGGGCCAGTTGCTGCTGGGTTTCTTCAAGCTGCTGCGCAAGGCGCAGTTCGGTCGCCCGGTAGCGGTCCTCGGCCTCGGTCTCCATCTTTTCGACGGTCTTGAAGCCACGCAGCAACATGCCGCGCCCGCGCAATCCGTTCAGATCGACGCCGCCAACAAGACTGTCGAGCACGTTGAGCACGAAGTCCGAATTGGCGCTCAACGGCTCGCCGCGCTGGTTGACGTTGTGCGAGTTCGACAGAAGGTCGACATCCGCCACGACGACCAGATTGACCGGCGCAGACGACTGTCCCGCATGCGGCAGCACCGGCTTGACGCGCTGGTCCTCAGCTACCGGGGCGCCTTCAGGATAAGCGGTCTTCACGGAGCCAGCGAAGCGCGCCGCAAGAACCAGAGGCTCGTTGCCGGGGCGGAAACGCTCCATCAATTCGTTTGGATTGGGCCGGCCCATCACGTCGTTGCGCGCCATAAGCATCGAATCGCGCGTCGTCGAGATCAACGGCGTCATTCGCAGCCCGGAATCCTTGGCCAGCTTCAGCGCGCCCGCGCTCGACATGCGCATGAGCTGCAGTCGGCTCGTCGCAGGGTCGTTCTGGTTCATGTTCTCCTGCTTGACCTGAAGCCACGGCAGGTAGCTCGCCACAAGCCGCTGGCGGCCCGCCTGGGCGGTGACGCGCAGCGCCATCTGGCGGTCGCCCGCAACCTTCTCCGTGTCGAAGTCGATGCCCCAGGCCTTGAACAGCGGCCCGACGTCCGAGGTGGGAACCTCCGGGACCGCGGGATTGCGCTGCGACGGCGGGGTGGTTTCAGCAATCGGATCGACGAAGAACACTGTCGGCTTGCCGGCCATCACATGCTGGTCGATCGCGTAAAGAACCGCCGGCGGAAGGTGATGGGGATGCGCCACCATGAGCGCATCGATGCCCTCGAAATTGATCGGCGGCGTCATCAGTTCGGAGACGCTGTAGTTCTTGTTGACGAAATCCAGCATGGCGAACGGCGGACGGTTGAACTCCCGGTTGCCGAACATGTTCATGCCATCAATGATGCCGATCTTGCGACGCTCCGGGCGCGACAGCCGGTCAATGATGCTGGTCATCTGGTATTCGAGATTTTCCTCGGTCTGGGGATCCAGGAAGGCGATCTTCTCGAAACCGTCGGTGGAGTTCGTGGCGGTGAGACCGAAATATCCCTGTTCGCCGGTCGAGTTCATCATGAACCCGCGCAGCTGCAGGCCGATGGCCCGGTCTTCCTCGGCCGAGAATGGCGTCGGGTCGATCTTCTGGTAGCGCACCTTGTCGCCCGACAGCAGTCGGTAGGTCCGCAGGATCTCCTCGACGCGCTCCGCATAAAGGCGCAGGCGCGGCACGGAATCCAGCAACGGCTGCGATGCGAACAGCGTGATGACGATGGGCTCGGGCACGCGCGTCAGAACATTTTTCGTGTTCTCCGACAGGGTGTAGAGCCGGTCCTGCGTCAGGTCGATGCGGGCGTTGCGGAAGAGGATTCCGAAAGCGAGATTGACGGCGGCGAAGAGGATGATCGCCAGCAGGATCGACAGACCGGCGAGCCGTTCGGGCTTCTGGTTGGTGAGGAAAGACGGCATCTCAGGCGCCCTTCTTGATTTCGATGATCTGCCCGTTGATGAACAGACAGAGCCCGATGAAGCTCAGGAAGAACAGCATGTCGCGCAAATCGAGCACGCCGTTGGTGATCGTTCCGAAGTGCGACAGGAACGAGGATGAGGCGACGAAATCCACAATCACGCCGGGGGCGACCTTGCGAAGCGTTGCAATCACGATATCTGCGCCGCCCACCATCATCAGCCCGCAGGCAGCGATGGAGATCACGAAAGCGATCACCTGGTTGCGCGTCAGCGCCGAGAGGCATGAGGCCAGCGCAAGCAGAGCGCCCGCCATCAGGAAGCTCGCCACATAGCTGGCGAAGATCACGCCATTGTCGGGCGAGCCGAGATAATTGACCGTGAACCAGATCGGGGTCGTCAGCAGCAGCGCAAGGCCCGTAAAGGCCCAGCCGGCGAGAAACTTTCCGGCCACGGCCTCCCAGGTGGAGACCGGCATGGTCATCAGGATTTCAATTGTGCCGGTGCGGCGCTCCTCGGCCCACAGCCGCATTCCGATGGCCGGGATGAGCGCCAGAAAGAGCCACGGCTGGAACGTGAAGAAGGTGGCGAGGTCGGCCTGCCGGCGGGAGAAGAATCCGCCGACATAGAACGTCATGGCGCCCGCCGCCGCCGCATAGGTTACGAGGAACACATATGCGAGCGGCGTCGAGAAATAGGCCGCAAGTTCCCGCCGGGCGATGATGAACATGATCCGCATGGTCAAAATCCTCAGGCGTTCTGACGCTGGATGGTAAGCTGCCGGAAGACGAGATCGAGGCGTCCGGCTTCCGTATGAAGTTCCTGAAACTCGATGCCGTCGGCCCTGAGCTTTGCGGCGACGATATCGGCCGCAAACTCATGGCCCTTCGGATAGGCGGTCAGGTGCATCATCGCCCCGTGGGCAGTGGGCACGACGCGCTCGATCTGCGGCATGGCGGCGATGATTTTTGCCGCCTTGGGTCCGATGTGCGTCGGCAACTGGATCGCGACCGCATTGTGGTTTTCAGCACGGGCGCGAAGCTCTGCAGGCGTTCCTTCGCCGACCAGCACGCCGTGGTCGATGATGATGGCCCGGTCGCAGATGGCGTCCACCTCTTCGAGCAGATGGGTCGAGATCACGATGGCCTTGTTGGGCTTGATCTCGTTGATGAGCTGGCGGACCGCGTGCTTCTGGTTCGGGTCGAGGCCGTCGGTCGGCTCGTCGAGGATCAGAACCTCGGGATCGTGGACGAGGGCCTGCGCCAGACCCAGACGGCGCTTGAAGCCCTTGGACAGAGTCTCGATCCGGCGGCGAAGGACTTCGTTCAGCTGCAGTTGCTTGATGACTTCCTCGACGCGCCGCTTGCGCTGCTCGCCGTCCAGTCCGCGCACTTGCGCCGAGAAATCCAGATAGGCCTCGGGCGTCATGTCGCCGTAGAGCGGTGCGCCTTCCGGCAGGTAGCCTATCCGGGCTTTGACGGCGCGCGGTTGCGTGCGCACATCGGCCCCGCCGATCCGGGCCGTGCCGGAAGTGGGGCTCAGATAGCCTGTGATCATCTTCATGGTGGTCGATTTGCCGGCGCCGTTCGGCCCAAGAAAGCCGAGCACCTCGCCGCGATTGACGTGAAAACTCACGCCGTTGACCGCAGCCACTGAACCGAACGCCTTGGTGAGGTGGTCGACATCGACCAGACGCGTACCCGAATCCGCCTTCATACTCTGACCAAACTCCCCGAGGCCTCCCCGGCCGGTCCATTCGGACCCGCCGACGGCCGCAATTGTCGCGGCTTCTCTTACGGCATTCTAACCAGAATTTCCAACGAGGGAACCCGCCGCCGGGCCTCGCCGCCATTGTGGGCGAAGCAGGATTTGGGCACCTTGCGGCAAACTGGAGCGCCTTATGTCATTATCCGCACCGAAAGCTTTCGCATTCCAATGCATCGACCGCAACCGGAAAGCCCTCGAAATCCTGTCGGATTCGATTTTCTATTTCGGCGAGGTCGGCATGCAGGAGCGCGAAACCGCTGCGCTCATGACGGATCTGCTGGAAACCGAAGGGTTCCGGATGACGCGCGGCCTCTCAGGCTTCCCGACCGGTTTCATGGCCGAATGGGGAGAGGGCGGCTCCGTTGTTGCGCTGCACACAGAATATGACGCCAATCCTGACAATTCCCAGATGTCCGGCTTGGCGGAGCGTCGGCCCATCGTTGAGGGCGCGCCGGGTCATTGCGAGGGCCATAACGTCAACGCCGCCGTGATGGTCACGGCCGCTGTCGCGACGAAACGCGCGATGGAAAAATTCGGGTTGAGCGGCCGCCTGAAGGTGTTCGGCGCGCCGGGCGAAGAGCAGTTGCTCAGCCGCCCGTACTACGTGCGGGACGGACATTTCGGCGACGTCGACGTCGCGATCCACAATCATATCGGCAGCGATTTTCGCGCCATTTACGGCATGACCCATGTGGGGCTGGTCTCGGCGAAGTTCATCTTCCACGGCGAAAGCGCGCACTCGTCCACGGCGCCGTGGAAAGGCCGCGATGCGCTGGATGCAGTTGTCCTCATGGACGTCGGTATGGCGCAATACAGGGAGCACATGGAGCCGACCATGCGCATCCATCGCGTCATCACCGAGGGCGGCCAGCAGCCTAACGTCATCCCGGCCCGCGCCGCCGTCTGGTGGTATCTGCGCGACCCCACGGCGGCGGGCGTCCGGAAGCTTTTCGAACAGGCAAAGAAAATCGCCCAGGGGGCCGCCCTGATGACCAACACGGAGCTGGAAGTCGAGGTGTTGAGCGCCGTCTGGCCGGTGCGGGGCAACCAGACGCTGGCGGAAGTGCTACAAGCCAACGTCGAGGCGGTCGGCCAGCCGGACTGGACCGATGAGGAACAGGCTCTTGCGCGCGCCTTGCAGGAAAAGGCCGGGGCTGCCCCGACGGGACTGCGGACCGCCATTCCTGCGTTGAAGGGACCTTCGCCCCAGCGCTCGCCGTCCAATGATTGCGGGGATATTTCATGGGTCGTCCCCATGGGCAGGCTGAACTTCCCCGCCAACGTGCCCGATCTGCCCTACCACAACTGGACTGCGGGAGCGCCTCTGGCCACCAGCATCGCCCACAAGGGCGGACTGGCCGGCGCAAAGGCGCTTGCAGGCGCCGTGCTGGATCTGTTTGCCGATCCGGGGCTCATCGCCCGCGCGAAGGAAACCTTCCGGGCCGAGATCGGCGATGTGAAATACGAGCCGCTTCTGCCGCCCGGCCAGCAGCCGCCTGCGGACCTCAACGCGTATATGATGGAGCAGTGGCGCGAGAAAATGCGCGTCCATTACCTTCGCGATAGGCCCGTGTTCCTCTGACGCAGTCGCGGGCGGCGTCCCTGACCGCATTGACTCGCCGCCGATGGAGCGTTTGATAGGCGCACACGGGAGGAAACGATGGGTGGAAAACACCACAGTCTGGGCGTTGCGGCGGCTTTGTTCGCATTGGCACTGCCATGGGCGGCGCAAGCTGCAGATTCGCCATACTATGAGGCGGCCCGAAAGGAGGGGCAGCTCAACTGGTACACAACTCTCATCGCCGATACGGCTGTCATCCCGCTGATCGGGGCGTTCGAGAAGCGTTATCCGGGCATCAAGGTCAATTATTCGCGCGCGGACTCGACGCCGACCATCCTGAAGATTCTGAACGAGGCGAAAGCCGGCAAGGTGCAGGCCGACGTCACGGATGGCACCGGCACGTCGCCGCCGCTCCAGGCGGAAGGGCTGCTGGCGAAATATCTGCCGACCGGTTCCGAGGTCTATCCGGCCGCCCTGAAACATCCCGAAGGGTACTGGATCGCCAACATCCTTTATTTCATGACGCCCGCCATCAACACCGACATGGTCAAGGGCGCGGACATTCCGAAAAAGCTCGATGACCTGCTCAATCCGAAGTGGAAGGGCGGCAAGATCGTCTGGAGCAATTCAAGCTCCGGCGGCGCAGCTTTCATCGGCGCCATGCTGGCGACGGCAGGCGAGCAGAAGGGCATGGAGTTCCTGCAGAAGCTTTCGACGCAGCAGATCGCCAATGTGGGGCTCAGCGCACGCGCGGTGGTGCAGAAAGTTGCCGAAGGCGAATATCCGATCGCGCTCGGCATCTTCAATCATCACACCATTATCGATTCCGAAAAGGGCGCCCCCGTCATGTGGCTGCCGCTGGAGCCGATCATCGCGCCGCTGTCGGTTGAAAGCGTGTTGAAGGACGCCCCGCATCCGAATGCGGCGCGCCTGTTCCTCGATTTTCTCGTCTCTGAAGAAGCCGCACAATTGCTGGCGGACGTCGGCTTCCTGCCCGCGCACCCCAAGGTGTCGGGCCGCACGCCCAGCCTGAAACCCGAAGGCGGCCTGTTCAAGGCCTATTTCGCCTCGCCCGAATATGTGGCGGAGCATCAGCCGAAATGGCAAAAGATCCGAAAAGACCTTTTTGAATAAGGCTGAACAGGGAGGGAGAGCGCCATGAGAGCAGGGAAAATAGTCGCAGGATTTCTGTCCGCCTTGTTCGCGGGCGCGCTCGCCGCAGGCGGCGCCAACGCGCAATCATCCGGCTATGAGGCCGCGCGTCGTGAAGGCGCGCTGACCTGGTACACGACCTTCATCGTCCCGCAGGCAGCGCAGCCGATCGCTGACGCCTTCATGAAAAAATATCCCGGCATCAAGGTCTCTCTTGCGCGCGCCGACAGCGTGCCGACAGCCGTGAAGATCTTGTCCGAAGCCAAGGCAGGACGCATGCAGGCCGATGTGACGGACGGCATCGAGACTGCGCCGCCGTTGCTCAAGGAAAACCTGCTGGCCAGCTATATTCCGCAGGGATCGGAGGCATACCCGCCGGAACTCAAGGACCCGAAGGGCTATTGGCACGCCGTGAGCCTCTATTTCTTCACGCCGGGCATCAACACCAGCATGGTGCCGAAAGGAACCGAGCCGAAGACGCTTCAGGACCTTCTCGACCCGCGCTGGAAGGGCAAGATGGCATGGAGCATGGCGACGGGCACCGGCGGCTCGGCCTTCATCGGCAAGATACTCATGTCGCTGGGCGAAGATCGCGGCATGGCTTACCTTCAGGAATTGCGAAAGCAGAATGTCGTGAACGTCGGGATCACAGCGCGCGCGATCCTGGATGAAGTCATCCACGGCGAATATCCGATGGCGCTCGAAATTTTCAATCATCACGCCGTGATCAGCGCCGCGAAAGGCGCGCCTGTGGCGTGGCTTCCTGTCGAGCCGATCCTGGCCCCGATGGCCGTAGCAAGCATCACGAAAGACGCGCCGCACCCCGCAGCAGCGCGCCTGTTTCTCGACTATCTTGTCTCGGACGAATGTCAGAAGATATTCGCCGACGCGGATTACCTGCCTGCCAATCCGAAGGTGCCGGCGCGCACGCCATCGTTGAAACCCGAAGGCGGCGGCTTCAAGGCCATGTTCATGCCGCCGGGCTTGATGGCTGACAATTCGGAGCGCTGGAGCAAGCTGCGCAAGGACCTGTTCGACTGACCTTTGATCACCGGAGTAAAGAGCTTGGACTTCACTGCCATCCAGAAACGAGTGGAAGCCCTGACGGAGCCGAAAAATGTCGTGCTCGTCGGCGCCAGCGACAAGGCCGGTTCGTGGGCTGCGCGGGTCTATCGAAACCTGAAGCGCTATAATTTTCCCGGCACTATTCAGCTCGTAAATCCGGGCCGCAATGAAGTGTTCGGCCAGCCCTGCTATCCGGATTTCAAGTCGCTGCCCGAAAAGCCCGATCATCTGGTGGTCGTTGTGCCGGCGCCGCACGTGCCGAAAATGCTGCGCGAAGCCGCAGCGGCCGGCGCGCGCAGCGCCACGGTTTTCTCGTCCGGTTTCGGCGAGGCCAATGACGCCGAAGGCGCGAAACTGGGCGCTGCCCTGCGCGCCGCCATTGCCGAAACCGGCCTCGGCGTGTCGGGCCCGAACTGCATGGGCAACATTTGCGCCAAGACCAGCTTCGTGACGCTCACCGAAGATCGCCCGCTGACGCTTAACGAAGGCCCCGTTGCGCTGGTAGGCCAGAGCGGCGGCGTGATGATCTTCGTCAACAGCGCGCTGGGCGAGCGCGGCATCCGCCCCGAATATCTCATCACGAGCGGAAATGAAGCGGGCCTCTCGGTTGCGGATTACATCGCGTTCTTCGCCACGCAGCCGGAACTGAAGGTCATCATCATTTACGTCGAGGCTCTGAAGGACGTCGAGAAGTTCAAGGCCGCCTGCCGCCTTGCGCGCGATTCCGGCAAGCATATCGTGGCCATCAAGCTCGGTCAGTCGGAAGCCGGACGCGGCGCCGCGATGGCCCATACGGGATCGCTCGCCGGCTCGTTTGAAGCCTTCGATGCGCTGACCGGCGAACTCGGCGTCATCCGCGCCGAGACGCTCGACGACGCCATCGAAGTCACCGAATTGCTGGCGCACACGAAAGCCCCTACCGGTCGACGTCTCGGGGCCATCACCCTGTCAGGCGCCTATCGCGGACTGCTGCTCGACGCGGCCGAGCGCAACGGCCTGCAATTCCCCGATCTTGCACAAGCTACGCTCGACAAGCTGAATAATGTGCTGGGCGTCGGCTCGCTGGTCAGCAACCCGATCGACGGCGGTTTCGGCGTGCTGCAGAGCGCGGACAATTATCTCGCCTGCATACAGGCCATGCACGACGATCCCAACATCGACATGGTTCTCGTACAGGAAGCGATTCCGCGCGAGGCGGGTTCGGACCGCGCGGAAAAGTACATCGCGCTGGTGCAGGATTTCGTGAAGACGAAGGCCACCAAGCCAATTGCGTTCATCACGCTCACCTCGCACAGCCAGACCGATTACAGCCGCAACATCCGCTACAAGGCGCCGAACCTGTCCTTCCTGCAGGAGGCCAACAAGGCGTTGCGGGTGATCGAGAATGTCGTGCGGCGTCACGAACTCGATACGTTGAGCCGCGCCGCGCAGACACAGCCGCAGCCCAACGCCGAACAGCAGAAGGCGTGCGACGCCGTGCGCACCGCCGCAGCTTCGGGCGGGATGGTTGCGCTCAATGAGGCGCGCTCGAAAGATCTGCTGCGGGCCTACGGCATGCCGATGCCAAAGGAGTTTCTGGCGACCTCCGCCGAGCAGGCCGCGAAAGCTGCCGATGACATCGGCTATCCGGTGGTGCTGAAAGTCGTTTCGTCGAAAATTCTGCACAAGTCGGACGTCGGCGGCGTCGTCCTCAATCTGCAAAATGCTGAAGCCGTCAAGGCAGCTTGGACGCAGGTCGAGAAGAACCTCGCACAACATGGCGTGAAAGATCCCATCGACGGAATGCTCGTCGTCAAGATGATCAAGAGTAATCTTGAACTCGTTCTCGGCCTCAACCGCGATCCGGAAGTCGGCCTCGTGGTGATGGCCGGCATGGGGGGAGTCTGGCTCGAACTCATCAAGGATGTGTCGTTCTCGATCCCGCCGATCAGCGCCGAGAAGGCGCGCGACATGTTGGAACAAACGCACGCCGGCCGCCTGCTGAAGGGCTACCGGGGCAGTCCGTCGCTCGACATCGACGCAGTCGTTGCGGCCATCGTGGCGCTGGGCCGTATCGCGACGGATCTTGGCGACGTGGTCCAGTCCATCGACGTCAATCCCTTCGTGGTTCTGCCGAACGGGCAGGGCGGGATGGCGCTCGACGCCCTCGTGGTGCTGGAGAAGAAATGACCCTCTTTCTCAACAACCACGACATCGAAAAAGTCCTGACCATGAAGGACACGATGGCGGCGCTGGAGGAATCCTACACGCGCCTCGCCACCGGTGAGGCCGTATGCCGCCCTCGCATCGACATTGCGATTCCCACCAGCGATCCGGAAAAGACCTATCGCTGGGGCACGATGGAAGGCGGATCGACGGGCGGCTATTTCGCCATCCGGATGAAATCCGACATCGTCTACAAGCAGACTGTCGGCGATGTGGTGACGGAGGAAAAATACTGCACGCAGCCGGGGCTGTTCTGCGGCCTGATCTTCCTCACCTCGATTGAAAACGGCGAACCGCTCGCCTTCATCAACGACGGCGTGTTGCAGCACATGCGCGTCGGCGCCGATGGCGGCCTCGGCGTCAAATACATGGCGCGCAAGGACGCCGAAGTTGTCGGCATGCTCGGCTCGGGCGGCATGGCGCGCGCCCACATGGAAGCCTTCACGCAAGTGCGCAACATCAAGCGGCTTCAGGTTTATAGCCCGACTCCCGGAAACCGTCAGCGTTTCGGCGACGCCATGGCGCAGCAATACGGCATCGAGGTGCAGGTCTGCGACCGCCCAGAACAGGTCTATCGCGGCGCGCATATCGTGGCTGGCCTGACGGATTCCGCCATCCCGGTGCTGGATGGCAAGCATCTCGAAAAGGGCGCGCATATCGTCAACATTGGCGGCGGCGGCAAGCCCGATGCGGCGAGCCTTGCGCGCGTCGACCGCTATCTGCGCTTCGGCGATGCGCCCGCGCCGCTGGGGAGGCCCGAATTCGGGGTTCCGGACGAACACATCACCTATGCGGCGTCGCGACCCGGACATCCTCCTCGCAAGGGCGGCAAGGCGCATGGCGTTGCGCTGCCCGACCGGATGGTGACGCTCGCCGACATCATCCACAAGCGGGCCGAAGGACGCACATCAGACGACCAGATCACCTGGTCGGAGCGCGGCAACCTGCAGGGCGCGCAGTTTTATGCTGTCGCCGGGCGCGCGTTCGAACTCGCCAGAGCCGCCAAACTCGGGCGGGAAATCCCAACCGAATGGTTCCTGCAGGATATTCGCAACTGAAAATCAGTGCTGGCCGGAGATGATTTTCACCAGCGTCTGGGTGTCGCAAAATTCGATCAGTTCGACGACCTTGCCATCGCGAATTGTCACCAGATCGAGGGTTTGCGACACGACGCGCGTCATGGTTGGCACATAAACGAGCGGTCCGGCGCAGTGGACGCTGGCCCGCTCGCCGTCGATCACCAGATTCGTGATCATGAATTCCTTCCAGTCCCATGCAGCAAACAGGGACCCGAACAATTCGCGCAGCGCAGCGCGTCCGACGATCCCGGCCGACAGAACATCAATGTCGGGTCCGCCGTTCAGCCGGAAAATGCCTTCCGGATGGAAAGTTTCGAGAACGGCTTCGACGTCGCCCCGCCGCCGGGCGGCGTAACAGCGCTCGATCAAATTCCGGACTTCTTCCCGATTCATTTTGCAATATCCGCCATACCTGAAACCCGGTCAGTATAGACGGCAAGATGAGGCAAAAAAAGGGAGCCATACGCGGGGGGCGCGTATGGCTCCGGGGCAGGGTGCTGTCGGTAGGGGAACCGACAAGCCCAATCTCGCACGGGCGGCTTAAATGCTCGTTGGGCAGGCAGTTGCGAGCGCGTTAACGGGCTGAAAGGTTGCTGCTTTGCTGCCGGATTGCGGCGAATAAGTTGATGCGGCGCAAGAATCCCCCCATAGATGGGAACCATTCCGCTTTCCCCGGCTGACCGAATGACGCCTGATACGCGCGATAGCCGCGCCGCCTTTCGCATTCCCGACTATCGCTTCTACGTCTCGTCCCGTTTTCTCTGGACCATGGGCCAGCAGATCATGGGCGTCGCGACGGCGTGGTTCATCTATGAGCGCACGCAGGACCCGCTGGCGCTGGGGCTCATCGGCCTTGCGACCTTCCTGCCGTCGATTCCGCTTTCGCTGGTCACCGGCGCGGTTGCGGACCGTTACGACCGCCGGCGGATCATCATCCTGTCGTGCATCGTGATGGCGGTCTGCGCAGCGGCAATTTTCTACATGACGCGCACCACATGGGTCTGGCCGGTCTATGGAGCCGTGATGGTGCTGGGAGCCGCGCGGTCCTTTTCCAATCCCGCCGGGCAGGCGCTGATGATGAACCTCGTTCCCAACGAGCAGTACACGTCGGCGACGAGCTGGAACAATTCGATCACCCAGACCGCCAACATCATCGGCCCCGGCGTCGGTGGATTGCTCTATCCGCTGGGCGCAGGCGTGCCGTTTGCGGTGGCCTTCTGCCTTTACCTGGGGGCGGTGGTTTTCGCGGCTCGCATTGTTCCGCGCCCCAATACGGGAGCCAAACCGCCCGTCACACTTGCTGTGCTGGTGGCCGGATACCAGTACATCTGGTCGAAGCCTGTCTTGCTCGGCTCCATCACGCTTGATCTCGTGGCGGTGCTGCTCGGCGGGGCGACCGCCATGCTGCCCATCTTCGCGCAGGAAATATTTCTGGCGGGCCCGTGGGCTCTCGGCTTGCTGCGCGCGACGCCCTCTGTCGGCTCGATCCTCGCAGCGCTTGCCTTCGCCAATTATCCGGTGCGGCGGAACGTCGGCAAGATCATGTATGCCTGCGTCTTCATCTATGGACTTGCGACAATCGGGTTCGGCCTCTCGACCAACATTTTCGTCGCCATGTTCTTCCTTGCCGTCATCGGCGCGGCGGACATGATCAGCGTGGTCATCCGCCAGACGCTGATTCAAGTCGAAACGCCCAACGATATGCGCGGTCGCGTCATCGCGGTTCACACCATTCTCACCGGCACGTCGAACCAGCTGGGCGACTTTGAATCGGGCGTGCTGGCGCGCTTCATCGGCGCAGTGCCGACCGTCGTGTTCGGCGGCTGTGCGGCGCTGGCCGCAACCTCGCTGTGGGTGAAGCTGTTCCCCGGCCTTTACCATCGCGACCGGTTCGAGCGGCCCAAGTCGGAGACGGCGGAAACCGTGAACTAGAAGGTTCCGCCGCTGCCGCTGCCGGGCGGCCCCATGAAGGCGCCCGATTCCGGATCGATACAGACGATATTGTCGATCACGCCCTTCACGCCCGCCACGTTCTCGGCGCAGACCCGGATCGCATCGCGCTCACGCTCGTCGAAGATCGTCCCGTCGAGAGTCACCACACCGTTCTAGACATGGACACGGATCGCGTCGGGCGTCGACCAGCGCTGCGCCTTGATCTCGTCCTTGATGGTGCGCGCAATATCGGCGTCCGTCATGCTGCCGGTTTGCGCGCCGGGCATTTTGCCGGACTTGAGCAGGGCGCGCAGCAGATCGGAACGCGACAGGATGCCGACCATCTGGCCCTTGCTGGTCACCGGCAGGCGCTTGATGCGGTTTTGCTCCATCAACCGCACGGCTTCGTCGAGCGTTGCATCAGCATCCACCGTGATCGGCTCGGGCGTCATGATCTCTTCGACATAGCGCGCATGGGACTGGGTGTAGTCGCGCGCGCTGCGGCCCGGTCCGAGCAGAAACTCCAGCCAGCCCGGACGTGTCTTGGCGGTGCCGATCTCCGAACGATGCAGCAGGTCAGCCTCGCTGAGCAGGCCGAGCAGGGCGCCGTTGGCGTCCACGACCGGCAGTCCGCTGAGCTTCGCGTCGAGCAGCTTCTGGATGGCGCTTCGTACGGTTGCGCGCGGGTCGATGGTGATGACCGGCGAACTCATGATCTCGCGAACCAGCATGAAACTCTCCCCTGAAGCCGCAACGCAATCTGCGCCTGTCTGACTAGCCCGACAACCGGTGCGCCGCCTTGACGGCAATCAACATTCCCGACGTCTCAATTCGGCACGATCCTTAAGGAGCTATTAACCATAGCGGTCCACGATGCAATCGACCTCCGCTTCATCTGCGGACGAACTGCCTGATCCGAGAGCATAAGATGAGTGAGACCAAGCCGGAATCCGCTTCGCGCGAGCTCGTGCCTTATTCGCCTCCTTCTAAGAGCTTTGCCGACAGGATGGCTGCGCTGCTCGGGTCAAGCGTGGCGAAAGCCGCCATCCTGAGCTTGGCTCTCGCGGCAGGATGGGCAGCGGGCGGCGGCTTTTCGCAGGCCGAGCGATCCCGGCTTGCGGCTGAGGCCGATTCAAGACTGTTGCAGCTCGCTGCGGAAGTGACCGAACTGAAAGCCCAACTCGGCGGAGAGCGGCAGGCGGATCGTCAGGCTTTCGTCAACGTTCAGGCCGGGATCGAGGAACTCCAGCGCACCACGGCCTCATCGCTGCTGCGCTTCACGGGCGTGGTGGATCGCGCCGAAGCCGACCGCGCTTCAGATTTGGCCAGGCTCAACGAGCGCATTGGCCGTATTGAAAAACAACTCGCCGACCCGACGCCGGTTGGCTCCATTCCCAGGACCCAGCTCCCGCAGGCCGCGCCCGCTCCGGCGCCGTGCCATACGTCGGTCATCGAGACGACGCGTGTGCCGATGACGCAGGCCCAGCCGGCCAAGCCTGCGGAAACAGCCATCCGCGGCTATGTCCTGCGCGGCGTGGCGGATGGCGTGGCGCTGGTGCAGACCCGCACAGGCCTGCGTGAAATCGCTCCGGGAGACAAGCTCGCCGGGGCAGGGCGCGTGCAATCCATCGAGAAGCGCGGCCGCAGATGGGTCGTGGTGACGACCGAGGGCATCATCGACGGCGATGTCTTCAACTAGGCCGCATTAAGCATCCTTTTACTATGTCGATGCGTCCCGGCGGCGGGCGGCCCATAAGATCGGATCAGGTGCGGCACACCTGAGGTTCGGGTCTTTCACATGCGTTCAGCGACAGGACTCGCGCACCGCGATGCGCTTGCGACCAGAAGGCAGTTTACGCGCGCGGATGCCGCGCCCCGGCGTCAGCGCGAATTTGCCTTCGTGGCGAGAAATTCCGGGAGCCTGGTTTTCATCGGAACCAGCACCAATCCTTTCGCGCGCGTCGAGGCGTTGCGCGGCGAGCGCAACGGCGCCATCGAACTCGTTTACATCGGGCTGATCACCGGCCCCGTCGGCGAAATCCGCCGCCATGCCTTGCAGACCCTGCAGGATCATGATTGCGGCGGGCGCTGGCACGATGTGCCGCCCGATCAGGCGGTGGGAGCCTTGCACCGCGCAGCCTTCAAGCTCGACGGAGGACTTCGCGAAGTTCAATCCGACGAAGCGCAATCGCTGCTGGCGATTTCGACTGTGCGGCAGACCGCGACAGCCGCTGTTGCGCGCCCCGTCTACGAGCCGCCAGGGATGGCCGAATGGGCCAGCCATCCCACCGTGGCGCGGCTCATCGGGGCATTCAGGCCGACGAAGTTCAAGGTGACGGCGCTGGCGTTCATTGCGATCGCCACCTTTACGGCCATCGGCCTCTCCGCCAGATATTGATCAGCCTGCAGCCGCGACGCTCTGCGGGAGCGGCGCTTCCTTCGGCAATCGCGCCAGCATGGAAATCAGCGCGCGGTCGTGCAGGACCACGAATCGTTCGCGCGGCTTGAGCCAGGCGACAGCATCCTCGATGCTCTCGGCGTCGTTGAGCTTGGCTTCCGCAATGGCTCGGTCCGGATCGATCTCGCCGCGATGACGGCGCGCCGGATGCGGCAGGAATTCGTCATGCGCGGCGCGGAACTCAGCGTTTTCGTGGATCGCCCGGAGGCAGTTCACTTCATCGAGCCCTTCCACGGACATCTCTTCCTGAATGGCGTTGGCGCGCTTGATGACATGCGGCGGATCGCTCTCCTCCGGGGTCAGCAGCAGGCCCAGCCTCCGCAGCGCAAGTCCGATCCAGAGCTGGCCGCTGGCCCATGAAATGAAGATCGCCAGAATGAGGCCCGCAATGGTGGGCGACATCCAGGCCGCCAGCGACGGCGAAATCAGGAAGCCCGCGATCAGCGTCAGAACGCCGAGCGCCACATGCGAACGATGACGCCGGACGATCTGCACGAAGGGCATTGATCCATCGTCGCGGCGCTGCGGGTTCCAGCCGGTGTCGCGGCCGAACAGGATCTGCATCACCGAGCCCGTCTGGATCACCATCATGATCGGCGCGATGAGCGCCGACATGACGATCTCGATGAAGGTCGAGACGATCAGCAGCAATGCGCCGCCGCTCCTGGTGCGCGTTTGGGAGTCGATCAGCGCGAGAAACAGCCCGAAGAATTTCGGCGCGAGAAGCACCGCCATCGTGACTCCGAAAAGCGACAGCGCGCGCTCGGCGTCGAAGCGCGGCCATGCCGGGAAAAGCGTGAACTCGTCGGTGAAATATTCCGGCCGGATATAGGTCGACTGCAGGACCAGCACGATGCCGATGAGCAATTGCGCCATCCACAGCGGCGAGGACAGATAGCTCATGATGCCCGTTGCGAAATGCTGGCGGGTGACGAGCTTCAGTCCCTTGGCGGGCAGGATTCGCATGTGCTGCAGATTGCCCTGGCACCAGCGACGGTCGCGCGCCGCGAGGTCGATCAGCGACGGCGGGCTTTCCTCGTAGCTGCCGCCCAGCGTCGGCAACATTCGAACGCCGTATCCTGCACGGCGGATCAGCGCCGCTTCGACGAAATCGTGGCTCAGCACATGGCCGCCGAACGGCGGACGGCCGCGCAGGTCCGGCAGCCCGCAATGGGCCGCGAAGGCGCGCGTGCGGATGATCGCATTGTGGCCCCAATAGTTGCAGTCGCGGCCAGACCAGACCGCAAGGCCCGCCGCCAGCACTGGTCCGTAAATGCGCGCCGCGAATTGCTGCACGCGCGCGAACATGGTGTTGCGGTTGACGATCAGCGGAACCGATTGGATGATCCCCGCGTCGGGATCGGCTTCCATCGCGCCCGCCAGCGCCACGATCGCCTCTCCGGTCATCAGGCTGTCGGCGTCGAGCACAACCATATGCTCGTAATGTCCGCCCCAGCGGGTGATGAAATCCCCGATATTGCCTGCCTTGCGGTTCGTGTTGCGCGGCCGGTGCCGATAGAAGACGCGCGCCTCCGTGCCAAGTCGTTTGCGTAACGCCAGAAATGCGCGCTCCTCGCCGATCCAGAAATCAGGATTGGTGGAATCTGAAAGGAAGAACAGGTCGAAATGCGCTCCGTGCCCGGTCGCCTGAATTTCTTCGTAGATTGCCTGCACCGCGCCCATCACGCGGCTCGGCGCCTCGTTGTAGATGGGCATGACGACGGCGGTTCTGGCAGTCAGGGTTTGCGGATGCTGTGCCCGGTGCGCTCCATTACGGAGCAGCCAGACGAGACCCACGATGCCGCCGGTGAAGGCGAGCGTAATCCACGAGAAATTGGCGATGAACAGGACCAGCAGCGCCCACTTCAGGGGCGTGATCGGTCCGACGTCGATCACCTTGTACATCTCGTAGGAGCCGTACACGGTGAGCGCCAGCCCGCCGCCGAACACGAAGAGACGCGACAGCCACGGGACGCTCTTGTTGAGCGGGTTCACCCAGGCGCGCCGGTGCGACTTGTCAAACCGCGACAGCAGCTGGACCGGCATCGCCAGAGGCGACTCCTCCGGCATGGGCGGGAGGGGACGGGCGGCGGGCCGGTGCGCCGGGTCTTCGGGGTGCGCGCGAGACGATTCTTCGGCTGTTGCTAGGGAGTCCATCTATAAAGCCAAGTCTCGCTAACCGGTTTGCCCTGTGCCTCGAGCGAAAGACGCAATTCCGACTGGGATTCGCCGCCAGCATCAATATCAAAAGAAACCCGGAACGTACCCTTTTCGGCGTCAGTATAACGGCGGACATTGCCGGCGGCGCCGGGCGATGCGCTGAGACTGACGGTCAACTCGTTCAGCAATGTGGCGTTCTTCAGGTTTTCCCCGCCGAATTCCACAAGAAACCGGCGTCGGCGGGCATTGGCGGGCGCGTTCTGCACACGTCCGCTGCGGGACAACCGGGTCATCGCCAGCGGTGGGCGTTCCGGGGGGCTCCAGCACCAGAATTGCCGGAACGCGAAATTCACCTCGGAACCGGCCGCAAGCGCCGCCTTGGGCCGCCAGTAGGCGATCATGTTCTGGTTGACCTGCGAGTCCGCAGGAATTTCGACCAGCGTCACATAGCCCGGACCCCAGTCGCCGAGTGGTTCCACCCAAAGGGACGGTTTGGTCTCCCAATGCTGCTCGTCGTCCTGAAAACGGTCGAAATGCCGGTCGCGCTGCAGAAACCCGAAGCCCTTCGGATTATCGTCCACGAAGGCAGAAATCTGCAGCGCTTCACGGTTCGAGATGGGCCGCCAGAGCCACTCGTCCTTGCCGTTGAGCATTTGCAGGCCCGTGGCCTCGTAAATTCCCGGGCGGATGTCGTCGCCGCGCCGCCGGTCCATCGGCCCATACAGATAGGCGGCCTGCATGGCCCCGAGGCCCACATGGTCGAGGGCGACGCGGGGGAACAGGGTGCATTCGATATCGATTATGGTCGCATCGCCGGGCCGGATCGTGAACCGGTAAGCCCCCGCGACACTGTCGGAATCCAGCACGGCGTGGATCACCAGCGTGCGGGTCGCGATTGTGGGACGCTCAATCCAGAGCGCCCGGAAAAGGGGGAATTCCTCGCCCTTCGGATCGGCCGTCTTGATCGCCAGTCCGCGCGCCATGACGCCGGGCGTCTGCCCGCTCGTCAGCGAACGGAAAACGCTCGCGCCCTGGAAAATTCCCAGTTCCCGGAACTTGCCGTTGCCGACCGCCTGCATGATGCGGACGCCCGAAAAGCCGATTTCGCGGGCTTCTGCAGGCGGCGTCAGCTTGCCCAGATCGTATCTTGCCGGATCATAGGGAACCCGGCGGCTGTGGCCGTCCGACACCAGATTGATCTGCATGGGCGTCGAAAAGACATTGCCGCGATGCAGCGGTTCCAGCGCAAATCCCGTCTCGGCGACGGCCCAGATGGCGCGCTCGGGCCGATGCTTGATGCCGGCATATTGCTCGTAGGACAGGTTGGCGAAGGGTTCGGGAAGTTCGGCCGTGGGCGCCCGGTAGGGCTTGGCGGCCAGTTGCCGCGCCATTTCGACCACCGAAGCGGGATCGAAGGCCTCGCCCGCGTCCTGCGCACTGGCCGTGCCGAAAATATCAATGATTGCAGCAGGCGCAATCACGCCGCCGAGGGCAAATTTCAATACGTCCCGACGCTGATACATAAACGGGAGCTTGTTTCCGGAATTCGCGAGCCGGCCATCCCGGCATTAGGGCCATTCATATACTCAAATTGCATCAACCGCGAGATGGTCAGCCATGCTTTTTGCCCGATGCGCAAAAAGTTTTTTGCGCTGACGGGCCGCCGCCTTTGGGCTAAGTGCTGACTTTCGGAGGAGCTTCTTTCAGGATTCGGTTACGGACAGCCATGACGGATCAATCGCCAGCCCGACGCACCTGCCTCGCCGTCGTTCTTGCCGCCGGTGAAGGCACGCGGATGAAATCCTCGTTGCCCAAGGTGCTGCATCAGGTCGCCGGACGCCCGATGCTCGAACATGTCCTGCGCGCCGTCAGCGCCGCCAGCGCCGATGCTGTGGCGGTTGTGGTCGGGCCGGGCCGGGACGATGTGGCTGCGCTCGCCCGAAAGGTCGTTCCGGGCGCGGATATTTTCGTTCAGACAGAGCGGCGCGGAACGGCCCATGCGGTTTTGGCGGCGCGGCAGGCGATCGCGCGCGGCTATGATGATCTGCTCGTGGTGTTCGCCGATACGCCGCTCGTCCAGGCCGCCACATTCGGCCGGATGCGCGACGAACTGGCCGCCGGGGCCAGCGTGGTGGCGCTGGGCTTCGAGGCTGCGGACCCCACCGGCTACGGAAGATTCATTGTTCAGAATGGCAGGCTTGCGGCCATCCGGGAGCATAAGGACGCCACGCCCGAAGAGAGGGCGATACGCACCTCCAATGCCGGCCTGATGGCGCTCGACGGGCGGGCAGCACTCGAAATTCTGGACTCCATCGGCAATTCCAACGCACAGGGCGAGTTTTATCTCACTGACGCCGTCCAGGTGGCGGTGGCAAGCGCCCGGAAGTCCGTGGCGGTCATTGTTTCCGAGGAGGAAGTCATGGGGATCAACGACAAGGTCCAGCTGGCTGTCGCCGAGGCGCTCGTGCAGAAGCGGTTGCGCGAAGACGCGATGCGGGCGGGCGTCACGCTGATCGCGCCGGAAACCGTATTTCTGTCGCAGGAC
The DNA here is from genome assembly GCA_947475995.1 of Beijerinckiaceae bacterium. GTDB lineage: Bacteria > Pseudomonadota > Alphaproteobacteria > Rhizobiales > Beijerinckiaceae > Terripilifer. Next base: position 39,950 of record CANJNI010000012.1, read on the forward strand.
ACAACATTCGGCCGGGACGTCGTCGTCGAACCTTATGTCGTCTTTGGGCCGGGCGTGAGCGTCGCGGACGGGGCAGTCATCCATTCGTTTTCGCATCTTGAAGGCGCGAAAGTGGGTGGCGAGGCGACCGTCGGGCCCTTCGCACGCCTGCGTCCGGGGGCCGATCTGGGGCAGAAGGCCAAGGTCGGCAATTTCGTGGAGGTGAAGGCCACGACCATCGGGGCTGACGCGAAGGTGAGCCATCTGACCTATCTGGGCGACGCTTCGGTCGGGGCGGGGGCCAATATCGGCGCCGGCACCATCACTTGCAATTACGATGGATACGACAAGTACCGGACGACGATCGGGGCAGGCGCGTTCATCGGATCCAACTCATCCCTTGTGGCCCCGGTGACGATTGGCGAGGGCGCTTTCGTCGGCTCTGGTTCCGTCATCACCGACAATGTCGAGGCCGACGCGCTCGCGGTGGCGCGCGGCCGGCAATATGAAAAGCAGGGCTGGGCGCGGGAGTTTCGCGAGGCGCGGAAGAACCGGCCCAAGAAGCGTTGACCGGGATCTGTCATTAACCGTCACGCAAAGTGACTTGTCTATGCGCGAGCCCATGGCCTAGCAGTTGCTGCGGGTGCGGCGGACCGGAGAATTTGGCTCATGTGTGGAATCGTTGGCATCGTCGGGACATCGCCCGTCGCGGGCAAGATCGTCGAGGCCCTGAAACGTCTCGAATATCGCGGCTATGATTCCGCCGGCGTCGCGACGCTCGAGGGAGGCCATCTGCAACGCCGCCGCGCTGCCGGAAAGCTTAAGAATCTGGAGGCGCGCCTCTCCGAAGAGCCGCTTACGGGTCCCATCGGCATCGGCCACACGCGCTGGGCCACCCACGGCCGTCCCACCGAAAACAACGCCCATCCGCACGCCAGCGACCTGCTGGCCGTGGTGCATAACGGGATCATCGAGAATTTTCGCGAATTGCGCGAGGAGCTTGTCGGCAAAGGCCATGAATTCCGGACGGAGACCGACACGGAAGTCGTCGCCCACCTGGTCACGGAGGAAATGCGCGACGGCAAGGGGCCGCGTCAGGCGGTGGCGGCGGCGCTGCCGCGCCTGCGCGGCGCATTCGCCCTCGGCTTCCTGTTCAACGGTCAGGAAAACCTGCTGATCGGCGCGCGGCTCGGCGCGCCTCTGGCCATCGGCTATGGCGAAGGGGAGATGTATCTGGGTTCGGACGCGCTCGCGCTTGCGCCATTCACCGACATGATCACCTACCTCGATGACGGCGACTGGGTCGTGCTGACGCGCGACAGCGCCGAGTTTTTCGACATGTCCGGCCGTCCAGTCATCCGCGTGAAGCAGAAGACGCAGGCGTCCGCCTTCCTGATCGACAAGGGCAACCATCGCCATTTCATGGCGAAGGAGATTCACGAGCAGCCTGAAGTGGTGGGCCGCACGCTGGCGCATTATCTCGACATGTCGAACGGCCGCGTGAACCTGCCATTCGATCTGCCTTTCGATCCGGCTTCCCTGTCGCGCGTCACCATCGCGGCTTGCGGCACTGCCTATTACGCGGGCCTTATCGGCAAGTACTGGATCGAGCGTTTCGCGCGCCTGCCGGTCGAAATCGACGTCGCGTCGGAGTTCCGTTATCGCGAAGCCCCGATGGAAAAGAACGGCCTGATGATGGTCGTCTCCCAGTCCGGCGAAACGGCGGATACGCTGGCTTCGCTGCGCTATGCGAAGGACAATGGCCAGCACATTCTCTCGGTCGTGAATGTGCCGACTTCCACCATTGCGCGTGAAAGCCATGTGGTGGCCCCCACTCTTGCCGGACCCGAAATCGGCGTTGCGTCGACGAAGGCCTTTACCTGCCAGCTTTCCGTCCTGGCCTGTCTGGCTGTGGCGCTGGGCCGTGCGCGCGGCGCGCTTGATGCGGCGGCGGAAAAGAAACTCGTGGACGAACTCATCGCCCTGCCTGGTCTGATGGCGGAAGCGATCAAGCGCGAGCCAAAGGTGGAGTCGCTCGCCGCCGGCCTGTCGAAAGCTTCCGACGTCCTTTATCTGGGACGCGGGACGAGCTTCCCGCTGGCGCTTGAAGGCGCGCTGAAACTGAAGGAAATTTCCTACATCCATGCCGAAGGCTATGCGGCGGGCGAATTGAAGCACGGCCCGATCGCCCTGATCGACGAGACCATGCCGGTCATCGTGATCTCGCCGTTCGACAGCGTGTTCGAAAAGACCGTCTCAAACATGCAGGAAGTGGCTGCGCGCGGCGGCCGGGTGATCCTGATCGGCGATGACAATGGCGAGCGGGAAGCCGCGATCGATCTTCATGCCGTGGTGAAAATGCCGACGATGGAGGCGAATTTCGCCCCGATCGTCTATGCGGTGCCAGTCCAGTTGCTCGCGTATCACACGGCGGTTTTCATGGGCAAGGACGTGGACCAGCCGCGCAATCTGGCCAAGAGCGTGACGGTGGAGTGATCGGGTTCCTCCCCGCGAAAGCGGGGAGAAAGTGGCCGAAGTCCGGATAAGAGGCTTTCGACTCCGGCCCTCTCCCCATTCTGATGGGGAGAGGAGGAGCGCACTTACTTTTTCTTCCGGTAGACCAGCAACGTCTCGTACATGCCGACCTTCTCGACCGGCTTTTCCTTTTCCCACGTTGCGATGACCTTCTCGGCCGTGTCGAACGCGAAGGACTTCGTGTAGAAAAGAATGTAGCCGCCCGGCCGCGTGTGGTCAGTCAGAAGGTCCGCCACCTGACGATCCGTCAAGGCCTTGTAGGCGTCGTTCCGCGCATCGCGGAATTCGCAGAGGTGGAACAGGGTCACCACATCGAACATCGGCAGCAGGCGCGGTTCGAGCTGGTAGATGTCGCCGAAGAACACCTTGTAGGTCTTCTCGACCTGCGGCTTCTCGATGGCGAGCTGCACGAACGTGTCATACTCCTGCGGCGAGGCGTTGATCCCCAGCACGCAATTGTTGCTGCCGTTTTCCGCCGTGCGTATGCCGACGATGTGATGGCCGCCCGTGCCGAAATGGAAGATCGACGAATTCGTGATCTTGTTCTTCTCGAGCCAGTCGCAGAAATGCACGTCGCACGGGCATTCCTTGATGCGCAGGTCCCAGAACGCGTCCCAGATGTTCAGTTTGGTTTCGGTTTCGGCTGCCATGTTCCCCTCGTTATGTCATCGCCTTTTCGGCGGCGAGTTCTATGGTTGCGGATGATAGAACGACTTTCTCCGGATTATCCAAGGCGGACCCGGTGATTTCGCGCAGACGGCTGGGCTGGCCTTCGGTGCGTTCAAGCATCACATGACGCGCAAACAGCGTCCGGACATTGTCGCCGCCGCCCAGATTGATGATCGTCGCCTGACCGCAGGCGCGAAACAGCGTTTCGATCACCACACGGCGTTCCGCTCCAACAAAGGCGGACACCGCGTCTTCAAGAATGATGACGTCCGGCTTCTGGACGACGAGGCGCGCGATGGCGAGTCGCTGGCGTTCTCCAGCCGCAAGCGACTGCGCCCAGCGGCTGGTTTCGCCGAGCCGTGCCGCCAGATGTGCAAGCCCGCTGACCGTCAGCGCGCTCTTGAGGTCCTCGTCGCTGTGCAAACCCGCCGGGGCAGGATAGAGCAGGGCTTCGCGCAACGTGCCGGTCGGCATGAAACTGTTGCGGGACACGAAGCCCAGCGAAGCCTGCGATGACAGCGCGATGGCGCCGCGCCCCCAGGGCCAGAGTCCCGCGAGCGCCCGCATCAGCACGCTTTTGCCCGAGCCGCTTTCGCCCGACAGGTAGATATGGTCGCCGGGATTGATCTCGAGGCGCGCGTTTTCAATCAGCGGCTTGCCGACGGGGTCGAAAAGGCTGACGTCGCGCAGGCCGATCTTGCCTGCAGGCGCATCCTCGCGCGACAGAAGCGGCGCGTCCGCCGACGCCGGCCTTTCGACGGATTCGAAAGCGTCGATCAGCTCCACGATGCGGCGCGCAGACGCGAACCACTCGGCAAGGCGAGAATAATTGTCCACCAGCCAGGATATCGCCATTTGCACCTGAATGAATGCTGAAGCGATCTGCATCACCTCGCCAAGCGACAATTGCCCGGCCAGATATTTCGGTGCGCACATGATGAGCGGCACGACCGGCACCATGGCGCTGCTGGCGTTCATCACCCAGGTGACGTTGCCGTGCTGGCGCACGAGCGCCAGCCATTGCCGCACGACGTCGCCGTAGGTGCGGCCGAGTTGGGACCGCGCATCCCGGTCGCCGCCTGCCAGCACGACGCCCTCGGCGTTCTCGCGCAAGCGAATCATGTCGGCGCGAAACAGCGCTTCCGCTTCGTTCTTGGCGGCGGCGACGCCCGAAAGGCGCTTGCCGACAATCGGAATGAGCGCGGAGGCCGTGACCCCGTAGATCAGTGCGCCAAACACCATGAACGCGGGAATCGTGAACGAGGTCTCGCCGATGGATACGTCGAGCGACCCGCCGACGGACCACAGGATGCCGGCGAAAGTCGTCGCCGCAAGCGTTGCGGTGAAAAGCCCGATGGCAAAATCAGTGAGTGGTTCCGTCGCCATGCGGACGTCGTCCGAGATCCGGTATTCCGGGTTCGGCATGGCGTCGGGCACCATGGTGAGCTTGTAGAAGCGGCGATTGGCGAGCCACTTGTCGAGCAGCCGCTGCGTGCACCATTCCCGCCACCGCACCTGCAGCGTCTCGCGGGTGATGACGATGGCGACGCCTACGGCCGCGATGCAGGCCACCAGAAGCCCGAACGCCATAATCGCGAGGCCGACCGAAGCCCCATCGCGCCGCTCCAGAGCATCGAAGAACCAGCGGTTCCAGCGGTTATTGGCCACATCCACCGCAAGGCGCAGCACCAGCGTGCCGCCGATCGCCAGGGTCCAGAACCATGCCTGACGCGCGCTGTCGCCGTTCCAGTAAGCTCCCGCGAACTTCTGGAACCGCCGCCCGATTTCACGGTCGAACGATTGTATCTCCGCTGGCGATGCGTCGCCGCGAACCTCCGACATCGGCGCGCCCCTCTGGTTGCGCATATTTCTGAATTTTGACGCAAGATTGTCATATTGGTGCGGCGACGTATAGGCAAATGCCGACGTGCGCCTCCGGCTTGGGTTGGCCTGCGTCGGCAAGGCATGTTATTTGCTGCAGCACGGCGTCTCCAGCCGGCAGGATCAGGTTTCATATGTCCAACGACTCCCAGGCGCCCCTCTCGTCTGGCCCAGACCCCGGCCTCTTTTTGAAGGTCGTTCCCCCCAAGCCTCACGGAATCGGACACCGTTTCAGGACATGGTTCCTGACGGGGCTGGTGATTGCCGGTCCGTTGGCAGTGACCGCCTGGATCGTCTGGTGGTTCATCGGAACCGTCGACGGCTGGATAAAGCCGCTGATACCCGTCCAGTACTGGCCGGAGACACTTCTGTCGGTGCGTATTCCGGGAATCGGGCTGATCGTGGCGCTGATCGGTCTGACGCTTCTGGGCTTCCTGGCCGCCAATCTCGCCGGCCGGACGCTGATCAGCATCGGTGAAATGATTCTGGACCGCATGCCGGTCGTGCGCGGACTCTACAAGAGCGTGAAGCAGGTCTTCGAGACGGTGTTTTCCCAGTCGGGAACGTCGTTCCGGAAGGTGGGGCTGGTGGAGTTTCCGGCCAAGGGCATGTGGACGGTCGTGTTCATCTCGACGCCTCCGTCCGACCAGCTCTCGCGCGCCCTTCCGGCCGCAGGCGAATACACATCGGTTTTTCTGCCCTGCACGCCCAACCCGACGACGGGCTTCTATTTCTACCTGCCCGCACGAGATGTGATCGAAATCGACCTGACCCCTGACGAGGCCGCCAAGCTCATCATGTCGGCAGGCCTCATCCAGCCGGACGAACAGGGGAAGCTCGCTGCTCTGGCGAAAGCCGCCGCCAAACGGGAGAAAAGCCGGGCGTATTGAGAAGCGCCCGGCATGGCAGGTCACTGCGACTCAAACGCCCTCGACGCTGACCAGCCGGGCCGAACTGCACGCATCGCGAATTTGCTTCAGGCCCTGATACGTGGGGCCGTAATAGAATTCCTCCCAGGCCGCCACCGACGGGAATTCGAGGATCACGATGCGTCGCGGCGTCCAGTCGCCTTCGTAGATCTTGTGTGCTCCACCGCGCGACAGATAGCGCGCGCCGGCGGCTTCGAGCGCGGGTTTAACGCCGCTCATGAATTGCTGGTATTGCGCCGGATCGCGGATTTCGACGTCGAAAATCACATAGGCCGCCATGCATTCCTCCTTCACCCGGCGCGCAGCAGCTTCACCGCCGCGTCGCGACCGAAAAGGTAAAGCAGATTGCGCAAGGCCTGTCCGCGTTCTGATTCAAGCGCCGGATCGCGCGACAGGATGAGCTGCGCATCGTCGCGCGCCACTGCCAGCAATCCGGCGTGGACCGAAAGATCGGCAAGCCGGAAACCCGGCGTACCCGACTGCCGCGTCCCGAGCACTTCGCCTTCGCCGCGCAGGCGCAGATCTTCTTCGGCGATGCGAAACCCGTCCTCCGTTTCGCGCATGATCGAAATGCGCGCCTGTGCGACTTCACCGAGCGGCGCCTTGTAGAGCAGCACGCAGGACGACTTGCCGCTGCCGCGCCCCACGCGCCCGCGCAACTGATGCAATTGGGCGAGGCCGAAACGCTCCGCATGTTCGATGATCATGATGGTGGCTTCCGGCACATCGACGCCGACCTCGATTACGGTCGTCGCGACAAGGACCGTGGTTTCGCCGCGCTGGAATTTCTCCATGGCGGTGTCCTTGTCGGTTCCCTTCATCTGGCCGTGGACCAGCCCGACGACCGGGCCGAACACCTGCGTCAATTGCTCGAAACGTTCCTGCGCCGCAGAGAGGTCGAGCTCTTCGTTCTCCTCCACCAGCGGACAGACCCAATAGACGCGCGCGCCGGACTTGATGGCGCGCCCGACGCCCGCGACGATCTCGTCGATTCGCTCCGACGGAACGGCCCGCGTGTCGATGGGCTGCCGCCCGGCGGGCTTTTCCCGCAGGGTCGAAACATCCATGTCGCCGAAATAGGTGAGCACCAGCGTGCGCGGGATGGGCGTCGCGGTCATCACCAGAATGTCGACTGCTTCGCCTTTCTCGCCCAGCGCCAGCCGCTGATGAACCCCGAAACGATGCTGCTCGTCGACGACGGCCAGCGCCAGATCGCGGAACGCAACCTTCTCCTGAAAAAGCGCATGGGTGCCGATCAGAATGTCGATGTCTCCGGCAGCGAGCGCCGCGAGGGTCTGGTTGCGTTGCGAGGCGCGGTCGCGCCCGGTGAGCAGGCCGATGCGCAATCCCGCCTGTTCGGCCAGCGGCTTCATGCGCTCGTAATGCTGCCGCGCCAGAATTTCGGTCGGGGCCATGAGCGCGCCTTGCCGCCCGGCCTCCACCACGGTCGCCAGCGACAGCAGCGCCACAAGGGTTTTTCCCGAGCCCACATCGCCCTGCAGGAGCCGTAACATGCGGATCGGCTTGCGGATGTCCTCGCGAATTTCGGCGAGCGCCTGCGTCTGCGATCCGGTAAGCCGGAAGGGCAGGCCGGCTTCGATCCGGCCCGAGATTTCGCCCGTTCCGATGCTGGCGCGGCCGCGCGCATCGCGCATGTCGGCGCGCACCATCACGAGCGCCAACTGGTTCGCCAGCAGTTCGTCATAGGCGAGCCGCACGCGGGCGAGCGATGTCGGCTCGATATCCTGCGGCGTCTGCGGATGATGCTGCGCATGCAAGGCCGCCGCAAAGCCGGGCAGCTTGCGGGCCGCCATGAAAGCCGGGTCCAGCCATTCGGGCAGGGCAGGCAGGCGGGCGAGCGCGGCTTCAGCGGCCTTCTGGACGTTGCGCTGGTATAGGCCTTCGGTCAGGCCGTAAACGGGCTCGACAGGCGGCAGTCTGGCCAGCCCCTGTTCGTCAAGGACCCTGTCGGGATGGACCATCTGCAAATGGCCGTCCCACAATTCCAGCTTGCCCGAAACCCACCGCCTCGCGCCCAGCGGCAGGGATTTCTCGATCCAGCCCTGGTTGGCGAGAAAGAAGACGAGAAGCACATCCCCCGTCTCATCCTCGACCAGCACCCGGTAGGGTCCCTTGGAACGCCCGCCCGGGGGCCGGTGTTCGGCGACGGTCACTTCCAGCGTGACGATGGAATCGCGCTGGGCGTCGCGAATCTTCGGACGGTTGCGCCGGTCGATGGCGCTGTTCGGAAGATGGAACAGAAGGTCCGATACGCGCGCCTGATCGCCCAGAAGACGGGCGAAATGCTGCGCGGTCTTGGGGCCGACGCCCGGCAGGGTCGCCACATCGGCAAAGAGGGGATTGAGGATCGCGGGCCGCATGCGCCTGTTTACAACGGCTGCGGCTGGACCGCGACTGCAATACGGGACTGACAATCGGAGCGTCCCGCTCTATATGGACCCCCAACGCAGGGTGGATTTTCCGTCCGGCGATCTTTTCATTTTGGCGGACCCGCCCGCCGAGCTTCATGGAGGTCCCGTGTCGGCGCCAGAAATCTCCAGCGCAGGTCTTGATCCGCGCCGCCGCCGCATCCTGTTCCGCGCGCACCATCGCGGCATGCGCGAAATGGACATCCTGTTCGGAAAGTTTGCGGACACGAACATCGCCGGCATGTCAAACCAGGAACTCGACGATTTCGAGCGTCTGCTGGAAAACGCCACCGATCGCGACGTATTCATGTGGCTGACCGAAGAAGCGCCGGTGTGGCCGGAGTTCGACACCGGTGTCTTCCGCCGCCTGAAGCAGCATCACACCCACACCTCGCGTCTGGATCTCTGAATGTCCGATCTCAAACGCGCGGTTGCTGAAATCGGCCGCGGCGCTTCGCTGGACCTCACATCGGTTCCGGACGGTTTCGACGCTTTCGTGATAGCCGATATTGCGCGCGCGCTTGCGGTTGCAGGCGAGAAGCGCTCGGCCGTGCTGGTGCATGTGGCGCGCGACGCCCAGCGCTCCCGCGCGTTTCAGGAAGCCCTGACCTTCGCTGCGCCGCATTTCGACATTCTTGATTTTCCCTCTTGGGACGGCCAGCCCTACGATCGCGTATCGCCGAACGGTTCGATCACCTCGAAGCGCATGACGGTGCTGTCGCGCCTTGCCCGTACGCGATCGTCGGTCGAGAAGCCGCGCATTCTCTGCACCACTGTCGAGGCGATGGTGCAGCGCGTGCCGCCGATCAAGTGGATCAACATCGAGAGTTTCTCCGCCGCTCCCGGCAATGCGCTCGATATGGACGTTCTGGCGCGCTGGCTGGAGGTAAACGGCTTCACCCGTTCCAGCACGGTGCGCGACACCGGCGAATATGCCGTGCGGGGCGGCATTCTGGACCTTCACGCACCCGGGATGCCGCTGCCGATACGCCTGGATTTTTTCGGCGATACGCTGGAGTCGATCCGCACCTTCGATCCGGAGACGCAGCGCACCGTTGGCCAGTTGCGGTCGCTCGATCTTGTGCCGATGAGCGAGGTTCAACTCACCACGGAATCGATGCGCCGCTTCCGGCAGGGCTATGTGGCGCAGTTCGGCGCGCAGACGCGCGGCGACACGCTTTATGAAGCCATCAGCGAAGGCCGCCGCCATCCGGGCATGGAGCACTGGCTGCCGCTGTTTTATGAATCAACCGATACGTTGTTCGATTATCTGGCAGGCGCGCCGCTGGTTCTGGATGCGCAGGCCGAGGAATCTGCGGCCGAACGCCTCTCGCAGATCAAGGATTATTACGACGCCCGCAAGCAGCAATATGATGTCGATCAGGCGAACGCGACCTACAAGCCGCTGCCGCCCCATTCCCTCTATTTGTCGCCGACCGACTGGCGCGTGCGCCTCGACGGCTGCACGCTCGTGCGCGTTTCTCCTTTCGCCAGGCCCGAAGGGGGCGCGAACCCGGCCGTCGACTGCGGCGGCCGTTCGGGACGTAATTTTGCGCCCGAACGCGCCGACGAAAACGCCAATGTATTCGAGGCGCTGATCGCCCATATCCGCGCTCTGCACGAGAAGCGCCGCAAGGTGATCGTCGCGGGCTGGTCGGACGGGTCGCGCGAGCGTCTCGCGACGGTGCTGGCCGAACACGGCATGAAAGCGGCTGAGCTTGTTTCGTCGCTCGATCAGGCTCTGGCGGTGCAGTCGCCGAAAGTTGCGCTCGCCGTCATCGGCATCGAGGCGGGTTTCGAGGCGGGCGATCTCGTCATCATCGGCGAGCAGGATGTGCTGGGCGACCGGCTCATTCGCCAGCGCCGCAAGGTGCGCCGCGCCCAGGACTTCCTGAGCGAAGTCGCCGCTCTGTCGCCCGGCGATCTGGTCGTGCATGTCGATCACGGCATCGGGCGCTTCGTAGGTTTGCGGACGATCGAGGCTGCTGGCGCGCCGCACGATTGTCTCGAACTGCATTATGCGGGCGGCGACAAGCTGTTCCTGCCGGTCGAAAATCTCGAACTTCTGTCGCGCTACGGCTCGGAAGATACCGAAGCGCAGCTGGATAAGCTGGGCGGCCTTGGGTGGCAGACCCGCAAGGCGCGGATGAAGAAGCGCATTCGCGAGATGGCGCATGCACTTATAAAGATCGCAGCCGCGCGCCAGCTTCACGCTGCGCCTCGCCTGCTGCCCGCCGAAGGCGCTTACGACGAATTCTGCGCGCGCTTCCCCTATGACGAAACGGAAGATCAGCAGAACGCCATCGATGCCGTCATCGACGATCTCGGCAAGGGCCGCCCGATGGATCGTCTCATCTGCGGCGATGTTGGATTCGGCAAGACGGAAGTCGCATTGCGGGCGGCCTTTGCGGTTGCGCTGAATGGCAAGCAGGTCGCCGTCGTGGTGCCGACAACCTTGCTGGCGCGTCAGCACTACAAGACGTTCTCGCAACGCTTTGCGGGTCTTCCGGTGCGCGTCGCGCAAATGTCCCGCATGGTCAGTGCGGCGGATATGAAGGCCGCCAAGCAGGGCGTCGCGTCGGGCGATATCGATATTGTGGTCGGCACCCATGCGGTGCTCGGCAAGACCGTCCAGTTCAAGGATCTGGGCCTCGTCATCATCGACGAGGAGCAGCACTTCGGCGTCGCCCACAAGGAGCGTCTGAAGGAACTGCGCGCCGAGATTCACGTATTGACCCTGTCGGCCACTCCGATTCCGCGCACCTTGCAGCTCGCCCTGACTGGCGTGCGCGAGCTTTCGATCATCGCTACGCCGCCGGTGGATCGTCTCGCGGTCCGCACGCTCATCACGCCTTTCGACGAGCTCATCGTGCGCGAAGCTTTGCTGCGCGAGCGCTACCGCGGCGGACAGTCCTTCTATGTTTGTCCCCGCATCGAGGACATAGAGGACGTCACGACATTTCTCCGAAGCCAGGCGCCCGAATGCAAGTTCGTGGTCGCGCACGGGCAGATGGCGGCGACCGAGCTGGAAGAAAAAATGTCGGCCTTCTATGAGGGCAAATACGACATTCTGGTTTCGACCGCGATTGTCGAATCCGGCCTCGACATTCCAACCGCCAACACGCTCATTGTGCATCGCGCCGACATGTTCGGTCTTGCGGCGCTTTACCAGTTGCGCGGCCGGGTCGGGCGTTCGAAGACGCGCGCTTACGCGATCTTCACCGTTCCGGCGACGCGCACCATGACGCCGCAGGCCGAGAAGCGCCTGAAGGTGCTGCAGACTCTCGACACGCTTGGCGCAGGCTTCCAGTTGGCGAGCCACGATCTCGATATTCGCGGCGCAGGCAATCTGCTCGGCGACGAACAGTCAGGCCACATCAAGGAAGTCGGCTACGAACTCTATCAGCAGATGCTTGAAGACGCCGTGACGGCGTTGAAAGCAGGCATCGAGGAGCCTGCAGAAGAAACCTGGTCGCCCAACATCACCATCGGCGCGCCGGTCACGATTCCGGAAGACTATGTGGCGGACCTCACGCTTCGTCTCTCGCTCTATCGTCGCCTGTCGACGATGGACACGGACGACGAGATCGAGACCTTCGCGGCCGAGATGATCGACCGGTTCGGCCCGATGCCGCCCGAAGTGCAGCAGTTGATGAAGCTCATGTCCATCAAGGCCCTCTGCCGCAAGGCCCATGTGGAAAAGGTCGATGCCGGCCCGAAGGGCGTTATCGTGGCATTCCGCGACAATTCCTTCGCCAATCCTGCGGGCCTCGTGAAATATGTCGCCCAGCAGGGTTCGGAAGCAAAAGTGCGGCCCGACATGAAGATCGTCTTCATCCGCGATTTCGAAACGGTGGACGAACGGCTCGAAGGCACGCGCGTCATCATGCGGGCGCTGGTCGGCATTGCAGGCAAGAAGTCGTAAGGCTCACGCCTCGCGATTTTTCGCCAGCGCCTGCCGCATCGCATCAACGATGACTTCCGAAGGCTGCGCGCCTGACAGGCCGAACTTGCCGTCGATGATGAAGAACGGAACGCCATTGACGCCCATGCGGACGGCTGAGGCGATCTCGGACTGCACGTCGCTCGCTTCAAGATCAGTATCGAGCCGCAGCCTGACAGCTTCGCGATCCAGCCCGCATTCGGCCGCCAAATCGGCCAGAAAATCGCGGTCGCCGATGTCCTTGCCTTCGACGAAATAGGCGCGGAACAATCGGTCCACGATGGCCTGTTGCGCGCCGCTGCCGAAAGCCCAGCGGATCAGCCGGTGGGCGTCGAGCGTGTTCGGGGATTTCTCAATTCTGTCGAACGCGAAAGGGATGCCGGCTTCGCGCCCCAGAGATTCGATGCGTTCGTGAATGGTGCTGACCCGGTCCTTGCCGAATTTCTTTTCAAGATATTCGCGGCGATCAATGCCGCCCTGCGGGATCGTCGGATCGAGCTGAAAAGGCCGCCAGTTCACCTGCACGTCGGCGTCGTTGAACTGCGCCAGCGCGTCTTCGAGGCGCTTCTTGCCCACATAACACCAGGGGCAGACGACGTCCGATACGACATCGTTGGTGAGTTGGGGGCGAGAAGAATCCGTCATGTCATGAACCTGGCGATGTTACCGCGCATCCCTGGAGCGCGCCGTCTGCGGAGTCGCGCCGCACCGCGACTGTCGAATGATTGTCCAGCGTGATCATATGCGGCTCGATGGCCGGCGGAACCGGAGATCCTGCAGTTCGCGCTTCCGCCACGGCTGCAAACTCACCTATCGCATAGAGATCGACGCAGGGAGCGCGCCTCGCCTCGGGCGCAAGCAGCGGCGCCTGTTTCGCGGCCGCGTCGGCACGATCGCCGCGGGAGAGGCAAACAAGCGTTCGAGTCCTTGAAACATCCGACAGACCCGCATGGTCGACAGCCTCCAGCATCGCAGCCGGGATGATGATGTGGGCAGCAGCAGACGATGCGGCCTCTGCGAAAACCTGCGAGGAAGGCGCGTCGAGAAGGATCAGGCCGGCGCCGGTCAGCAGGCTTGCAAAAGGTCCCGTCGCGAGACCGGCGAATGTGCGGGCGCGAAAGTGGTCAGCAGCGGCGCGTCGGAGCCGATATGGGCGCGCGCGGCGAAATCGAGCGCAGCCGCGACCAGCGTGCTTTGCCGGTGTTTGACAAGCACCCCGTTTTCCGCAGCCGTCAGAATTCCGGCAGTTTGGGATGGCTTCACATCCGGCGCGCCTTCTGCGAGCAGACGCGGATCAAAAGGCGCTGCGCCGTCGACCTCGATCCCACCGACGGAGCAGACCATCCGCACGTCCGACGCGAGAGCGGCGACCGAAAAAAGCATCTCGATGGCCGATTCCGCGCCCGGACGAGCTTCACCGATCAGCGCGACAGCGCCGCTCTGGCGCGCAAGAGCGCCGAGGTTTCCGGCGCTCATGTGCAAAGGCGTCACAACGGCATCGAGGCCGGCGCGCAGCGCCGCCGCCAGCGCGATCACTGAATTGATCGAAGCGCCGAGGTTCAGCAGGACGCGGTCCTGCGGCCTCAATCCCGTCCGCCGCAATGCACCGGCGAGTCCGTGCGCGCGCCGGTCGAATTCCGCAAAGCTGAGACTGAGCGGCCCCGCCGCAGTATATTCGGCGAGCCCCACATGGTCGGGCCGCAGATGCGCGGCGCCTGACAGCAGAGTATGGAAGTCGAAGCGATTGAGCAGGTCCGCCACATGGCTCACGGACGCGGCGGACATCGTCATGGCCTCTTCATCCACCATGAATCGAGCGTCGAACTGAACAGCGGCGCGGCATAACGGCCCATTCGCGGCGGGTGCTGCAGCTTCGTCGAATAGGCGAACCATTGATTGGGCGTGTGAAACAGCGGCACGATGTAGAAGCCCGACAGCAGCACGCGATCATAGGCGCGCACGGCGGCGACGAAATCCTCGCGGGTTTCCGACGCGAGCATCTTTACGATGAGCGCATCGACCGCAGGCGAGCGCACGCCTGCAAGATTGAACGACGCTTCCTGATCCGCGCTCGCCGACCCCCAGCGCGAACGCTGTTCGTTGCCCGGCGAGGATGTCGCCGTCCAGGTCCCGATCATCATATCAAAATCGAACTTCTGGCGGCGGCGCTGGTACTGGACCTCGTCCACCACTCTCACGCGCGCCTCGACCCCGATGCGGCGCAGGGATTCGGAAAAGTTCAGCGACAGCCGCTCCTGGTTGCGGTCGGTGACGAGAATTTCGAAATCGAATTTCTTTCCGTCCGCAATGCGCGCCATTTCTCCGCGCACGATCTGGTAGCCTGCCTCGCGGAAAAGGCGCACGGCCTGCTGGGCGCTTGCGCGGTCCCGCCCGCTCCCGTCTGAAGAGGCGGGCGCCCATTTGCCGTCCAGAATGTCTTCACGCACCACGCCCGGAAAAGGCGACAGTAGCGCACGCTCGCGCGCATCGGCGGGGCGCCCGGTCGAGGCAAGATCGGATTCGTCGAAGAAGCTTTTCGTGCGTGTGTAGAGCTTGCCGTAGAGATTGGCGTTGATCCATTCGAAGTCGAACATGTAGCTGATCGCTTCGCGGATGCGCACATCCTGAAACAACGGCTTGCGCGTGTTGAACGCAAATCCCTGCATGCCCTTGGTGCCGCCCAGTGGCAGGCTCTCGCGCGCCATGCGACCGTCATTGAGGGCAGGGAAGTCATATCCGGTCAGCCAGCGTGTTGGATTTGTCTCGTCCCGGTAATCCACGAGGCCCGCCTTGAAGGCTTCGTAAAGGCTGTTGCCGTCGCGGAAATATTCGATGCGGATTTCATCGAAATTGTAGAGGCCGCGATGCAGCGGCAAATCATTCGCCCAATAGTCCGGATTGCGTTTCAACAGCAGCAGTTCGCCCGGTTTCACATCGACGATCCGGTACGGCCCCGTGGCGACCGGCGGCTCGAGGGTCGTTTCCTCGAATTTGGCCGCATCTAGCGCGTGTTTCGGCAACACCGGCATCAGGCCGAGCGTCAGTGGCATTTCCCGGTCGCCGATGCCTGACAGGTCGTACCGGATCGTGCGAGCGTCCGGCGTATCGACCGCCTTCACGAGAGAGAACGCGGCGCGTTGCTGCGGGCGTCCCCGGGTCTTCAGCAAATCGAATGTAAAGCGAATGTCGGCGGATGTCACGGGCGCACCATCCGAGAAGCGCGCCTCCGGCCGCAAGCGAAACTGCACATAGCTGCGCGCCGCATCCGTCTCCACCGATTCCGCCACGAGGCCATAGAGCGAGAATGGCTCATCGGTCGACCGCGTCATCAGCGTCTGGAAAATATTGCCCGTCAGGCCCTGCGAGGTGGACCCGGCTTTGAGATTGTACGGATTGAGGCTGTCGAACGTGCCCTGATAGCCGATGGAGACGCGCCCGCCCTTCGGGGCGTCCGGATTGGCGTAGGGCAGGTGCGGAAAGTCGGCCGGCAGCGCGGGCTCGCCATGCATGGCGATGCCGTGGCTGATCTGGCCGCCGGTCTGGGCGCGCGCTGATTCCTTCCGCCAGACGCCCGCAAGCGGCGCGGCGGCCAGTGTTGCTGCGGCCCCCTTCAGGAAGCGGCGGCGAATCGCGCTTGTTCTCATGGCGACAAACTAGTCAAAACAGCGTCTCGCGTCATGGTCGGAGCGGCGAAACCCCGCCCGATACAGGAAGATGCGTTTAAAATGCAGGGTGGTTCTGCAATCGTGACAGGTTTGCACTGGAAAGCCCGCCCCGAAACCGCTAAGAGGCATTGTCACTCTTGAGCCGCATTCAGGCGCGAAAGAGATGCGTTGCTCGGCCGCCCACGCGCCTGCGCCGGAGTCCGTTGAATAATCTGGTACGCCCCGCCACGTCGGGCTGCGGCCA
Organism: Beijerinckiaceae bacterium; assembly: GCA_947475995.1. Taxonomy (GTDB): domain Bacteria; phylum Pseudomonadota; class Alphaproteobacteria; order Rhizobiales; family Beijerinckiaceae; genus Terripilifer. The sequence continues at coordinate 56,224 of CANJNI010000012.1, forward strand.
CCTGAAAGGAAAGTGCATGGCTATTTCTCGCACCCAAATTGGCGTTGCCGCAGTGGCGATGGCGCTTGCCTTCGGCGGTCAGGCCGTGGCCCAGCAGCCGCAGCAGAATCGCCCGGCCCAGCAGCGTCCGGCCCAGCCGGCGCAGCAGCAGAAGCCGCCGGCTCAGGCCCAGCAGGAGGCGCCCGGCCAGGGTCCGACCCGGGTCGAGCTGAAGCCGTCGCAGGGCGAGTGGACGAAGGTTTGCGGCAAGGATCAGGTCGCCAACAAGGAAATCTGCTACACGACTCGCGATTTCGGCACCGCCCCCGACCAGCCGCCGGTTCTGGCGGTCGCCGTTTATGACGTGAAGGGCGACGACACCAAAATTGTCCGCCTGCTGATGCCGATTGGTCTGCTGCTGCGTCCGGGCTTCCGCTTCGCGGTGGACAAGGGCGCGACCCTCGAAGGCGGCTTCGAAATTTGCTTCCCGAACGGTTGCTTCGCGGAATCGAAGGTCAAGCAGCCGACGATCGACCAGATCAAGAAGGGTCAGGTCCTGAATGTCAGCGTCAAGAACCAGATGGCGGCGGAAGTGATCTTCTCGGTCCCGCTCGAAGGGTTCGGCAAGGCGTTTGACGGCGCGGCCATCGACCCGGCGGTTCTGCAGGCCAAGCAGGAAGAGCTCCAGAAGGCCATGCAGAAGCAGGCCGAGGAACAGCGCAAGGCGCTCGAGGGCGCTGGCGGCGCTGTTCCGGGCGCCCCGGGCGCGGCTCCGGCTCCTGCCGCTCCGCGCTGAGACGCCTGAAAACCAAAGCAAAAGGCCCGGTTCGACCGGGCCTTTTTGTTGTCCGCAATGCTGTTTCGCAGCCTTCTGGGGCTTTCGCCCGCTAGTGTCCCGTCTGGGCCTTCATCCGGTATGCGCCCGCCCCGACGGGCTCGAAAGATGCGGCGACCTGTGGATGGCGGATCGGGTCGCCTGATTCATCGGCCAACAGGTTCTGCTCGGAAACATAGGCCGTGTATTCGGTTTCGGCGTTTTCGGCGTAGAGGTGGTAAAATGGCTGGTTCTTCCGGGGGCGCACATCCGCCGGAATCGAATTCCACCATTCGTCAGTATTGTTGAATTCCGGATCGACGTCGTAGATCACGCCCCGGAACGGATATTTCCGGTGCCGGACCACCTGCCCGATTCCGAATTTGGCTTCACGGACAATCATCGCAAAACCCTTGTGCGGCCAGCCATCTGGGTAGGACGGCCTCAACCATGTGTCAACTCACGGATTTTGAGCGGTTTTTGCTTCACAATCCGTAGAGTTTGGCGAAATCGGCGTCGCGCGCCGCTACCTGTCGGGCAAGATCGACGATGACCTTGGCCTGCTTCCAGGTCGCGTCATCCTGCATCTTGCCGTCGATCATCACGGCGCCGGACCCGTCCGGCATGGCGTCCAGAATGCGCCTTGCGAACGCCACTTCTACGGCGTCGGGCGAGAACACCCTTTTGGCGATGTCGATCTGGGACGGGTGCAGCGACCATGCGCCCGCGCAGCCCATCAGGAAGGCGTTGCGGAACTGCGCCTCGCAGGCGGCGGGGTCCGAGAAGTCACCGAACGGCCCGTAGAAGGGCTTGATTCCGTTGGCCGCGCAGGCGTCCACCATCTTGGCGACCGTATAGTGCCAAAGGTCCTGCTGGAATGCAGCGCGCTCCGCGCCCGGTGCGGCGTCGGCCAGAACCTTGTAGTCCGGGTGGCCGCCGCCGACGCGGGTCGTCTTCATGGCGCGGGAGGCGGCGAGATCAGCCGGCCCGAGGCTCATGCCGTGCATGCGGGGAGAAGCGGCCGCGATGGCGTCCACATTCTTCACCCCTTCGGCCGTCTCGAGAATAGCGTGGATCAGAATCGGCTTTTTGACCTGATGCCGCGCCTCAAGCTGCGCCAGAAGCTGGTCGAGGTAGTGGATGTCCCACGACCCCTCGACCTTGGGGAGCATCACCACATCCAGCTTGCTCCCGATGGCGGCGACGATCTGCATCACGTCGTCCAGCATCCACGGCGAGTTCAGCGCGTTGATGCGCACCCACAGGCCCGTCGAACCGAAATCGACCGCGCGCCCCATCTCGATGAAGCCGGAGCGCGCCGCCTCCTTGGCCTCGACCGGAACGGCGTCCTCCAGATTCCCGAGCACCACATCGACCTGCCGGGCCAGATCGCCGACCCGGCCGCGCACCTTCTCGTTATGGGGCGGCACGAAATGGATCATGCGTTCGACCCGCACCGGCAATTCGCGCAGCGGGGCGGGGGCGCCGATCGCCAGCGGCTCGAAGAATTTGCGCGGCAGCTTCATGGATCCTCCGGATTTCTGCACCGCACAATAGTGCCGTGCCGGCGGCTTGGGCAACTGCGCCATTATGCGGAAGCCTGCGCCGGTTGCCGCCAGCGACGGCTTGCGACACGATGGCGCAATGGATGTGCTTTCCGCCTTCAAGGACCTCCTGACACCTGCCGAAATGGGGGAGGCCGACCGTCTGACCATTTCGGACGGCGTTCCCGGCCTCGTGCTGATGGAGCGCGCGGGCGCCGCAGTGGCCGCCGAGGCCGAGCGGCTGCTTCCCGACGGCCGCAACCGAATTCTTGTGCTTTGCGGACCGGGGAACAATGGCGGCGATGGTTTCGTGGCCGCTCGTCTGCTCACCGGTCGCGGCTTTCTGGTTTCGCTGGCACTGTTGGGTCATTCCGCCGCCCTGAAGGGCGACGCCGCGCAGGCGGCGCGATTGTGGACCGGGCCCGTGGGGCCGCTGGAGCAGGCCGATTTCTCCAAAGCCGATCTGGTGATCGACGCCTTGTTCGGCTCGGGTCTGGCGCGCGGTCTGGATGGAGAAGCGGCCTTATGCGTGGCGGCCATGAACGAATGGTCGCGCCGCACGCGCAATCCCATCGTGGCGGTCGATGTTCCGTCCGGGCTCGATGGCGCGACGGGGCGGATTCGCGGCGCGGCTCCCCAAGCCGCGTCCACGGTGACCTTCTTTCGCCTGAAGCCGGGGCATCTGCTCTATCCCGGGCGCGCGCTGTGTGGACGCATCATTGTCGCGGACATCGGAATTCCATCCGGTGTGCTCGCGAAGATCGAAGCGAAAACCTGCGCCAACAATCCGCGCTTGTGGGGCGGGGCCTTTCCGGTTCCGAAAGCCGACGGGCACAAGTACACACGCGGCCATACGCTCGTGCTGACGGGCGGTCCTTTCGCGACCGGCGCAGGCCGCATGGCGGCGCGCGCTGCATTGCGCGCGGGTGCGGGACTCGTGACCGTTGCGTCGCCCGGCGATGCCCTTGCGATCAATGGCGCGCATCTCACCGCCATCATGCTCGCGCGCTGCGACACGCCGCAACATTTGCGGGAGTTGCTGCAAGATTATCGCAAGAATGTCGTCGTGATGGGGCCGGGCCTTGGCCTTGGGGTTGAAACGCGCGCGATGATTTTGACGGCGCTGGAACAGAGCGATGTGAAACGCGCCGTCGTTCTGGATGCAGACGCCCTGACTGTTTTCCAGAAAGATGCAGACGCCTTGCGCGCGGCGATCGCTACGGCGCCGGGGCCTGTCGTGCTGACGCCGCACGAGGGCGAGTTCGCGCGTCTGTTCGGGACGGATGATCGGCCTCGCCTCGAACGGGCTCGCGCCGCTTCCGCCAACACGGGCGCCATCGTCGTGCTGAAAGGCCCTGACACAATCGTTGCACATCCGGACTGCCGCGCATCCATTGCGTTCAATGCCCCGCCGTGGCTCGCAACTGCGGGCGCGGGCGATGTGCTGGCAGGCTTCATAGGCGGATTGCTGGCGCAGGACATGCCGGCTTTTGAAGCAGCCTCCTGCGCCGTCTGGCTGCATGGCGAATGCGCGACTCTTTTTGGACCCGGCCTGATTGCTGAAGATCTGCCGGAGACCTTGCCGCGCGTGCTGTCCGCACTTTACGCGCAACTCCGCATATCTAATCCTTGACCTCGAACCATGCGGCGAAACCGCTCGCCGCATGTTCGAGAATCCCGCTGCCCAGCCGCCATTTTCCGGGATTGTCGGCCACGAAGGCGGCCCGCACGGTCTTGCCTGCCGGCACGATGAGACTGTCGCGCCAGTAGGGCTCCCAGCCATCGTCCAGCAGATGCAATTGCCGCAGAACATGCCCGTGAATACGCACCACCTGCGTCACGCGCGTCTTGTTGATGAAGCCCAGCGACACGGAGGTTCCGCGCGCGACACTGAACAGGGGCTTGTACGAAAGCGCCTTGCCGCTCTTGCCGTTCAGTTTCCAGAGCGAGCCGCCCGCAGGCGCGCAAATCGCAGGCCTTGAGGCTTCCTGAGCATTCGCGAAGCCGCCTTCGATATTGATGTCGAGACGGGTCGCCTTGTCGAGCCTGATGATCGCCGGCAGCGCGGCGTTGAGCGGCGGATTTGTGATGGGGGCCGACTGGGCAACGGCTTTGCCGCGCACGTCGAAAACGACGAGATCGCGATCCTGCCCGCCGCCTGTCTGATCGGTTCCGGTCATCCGCACTGCGGCCCGCGCGCCTTCCTGTGCTGGAGCATCGAGGATGATGTCGAAGCGTGCGCCGGGTCCGACCGGAATGGTGCGACGCAGCGGTTCGAAAGCCCCGCACGCCTGTCCGTCGATTCCCACCACGCGCGCATTGACGCCCTCGAACGTGGCGGAAAAGATCCGCGCCGTCGAAAGATTCGCGAGTCGGAGCCGCACGCGCGCGCCGGGCTCCACCGTGAAATGCTCCGGCGACGGTCTGGCATTGACGCGCAGCAGTTCGCCGATGCGCCCAGCGCCCATCAGTTCGACATTCGTGTGAAAGCTGCGCTTGCCGCCGATGCTGCAAGACACAATCTGCTGCTGAGCGTCGAGCTTCCAGTCCGTCAACACGGCGAGAAATTCGTGCTGGACGGTTGGTGGCTCGCTGTCTTCCACAATCAGCAGGCCGCACAGACCGCGCGCAACCTGCTCGGCCATGTTGGGGCCGCTGGCGTGATACCAGTATGTGCCGGCGTCAGGTGCGGCGAAAACATAGTCGAAGCTTTCGCCGGGCCTCACAGGCTTCTGCGTCAGGTCCGGCACGCCGTCCATGGCGTTGCGGATACGCATGCCGCCCCAGTGAATCGCGAAAGCTTCGTCGAGCTTGTTGACGAAGCGGACGCGCACCTCCGCGCCCCGCCGCACGCGCAGCACCGGCCCGGGAACTTCGCCGTTGAAGGACCAGACTTCGGTTTCGTCCTTGCGCGACGGGTCGAGCGCAACGCGGGCCTTGCGAGCCTCCAGCACCGTGAAGGCCGGCTCCTGCGCCAGAGCCGGAACGGCAAGAAACGCCGAGCCTCCGGCCAGCAGAGTGCGGCGCGACATGAGCATTGCTTGGGAGACCGGTTTCAAATCCACCGCCTGACGCGCTCGCAATAATCCTTGTGGGCCGATCCGAAACGATATCGCAGATGCTCTTCCTCCCGGGCGATGGCGAGCCATGTCACCGCCGCGCTCGCGACCGGAACGAGCAGCAGAAGCCAGCTCCACCGCAGCGCGAGCGCCAGGCCCGCCATGCCGACGCCATTGCCCAGATATATCGGGTTGCGCGAAAATCCATAGACGCCCGTCGTGCAAAGCGCCTTGCTGGCGGCATTTGGCAGAACTGTCGTCCCGTGACGTCGCAAGGTCATCATGGCCGCGAGGTCCAGCGCGCCGCCGCCCACCATCATGGCGACGCCGATCCAGCGCGGAACTTCACCCAGCAACCGGTCGAGGTTCTGGAACGGCAGGACGAATTGCAGAATCAGCGCCAGCGCCAGCGACGCCACGTAAATGACAGGCGGCCATGGAATCCGGTTCGGCTTTTCGCGCAGGTCGAGTTCGTCCATCGTCCGACTAGGCCCCGACCGCCCGGCTGCGTCAAGCATGCGCCCGGGGCCCGGCCGGGTTATGCTGGCCGCAGGAGGCGCGCATGATTCCGAACCAGCAGCTCCGTTTCGATTTCGGCCTCGGCGAAACCGCCGACATGATCCGCCAGACGACATTCGAATTCGCGCAGGCCGAGATTGCCCCGCGCGCTGCGGACATCGACCGCAGCAATGCGTTTCCGCGCGATCTGTGGCCGCGCATGGGCGCGCTGGGTCTGCATGGAGTCACGGTCGAGGAAGAATTCGGCGGCGCAGGCCTCGGCTATCTGGAACATTGCATCGCCGTGGAGGAAATCAGCCGCGCCTCGGCCTCGGTGGGGCTGAGCTACGGCGCCCATTCCAATCTCTGCGTCAACCAGTTGCGCCGCAACGGCACGGATGCGCAGAAGCGCCGCTATCTGCCGAAGCTGATATCCGGCGAACATGTGGGCGCGCTCGCCATGTCGGAGCCGGGCGCGGGTTCTGATGTGGTGTCGATGACGACGCGCGCCGACCGGAAGGGGGACCGGTTCATTCTAAATGGCCGCAAGATGTGGATCACCAACGGTCCGGTGGCGGATGCTCTGATCGTCTATGCGAAGACCGATCCGCAGGCCGGATCGCGCGGCATCACGGCTTTCATCATCGAAAAGGGCCAGAAGGGCTTTTCGACCGCGCAGAAACTCGACAAGCTTGGAATGCGCGGCTCGGACACATGCGAGCTGCTGTTCGACGATTGCGAAGCGCCCGCCGAAAACGTGCTGGGCGAGGTGGGGCGCGGAGTCAATGTGCTGATGTCGGGGCTCGATTACGAGCGCGTCGTGCTGGCGGCGGGTCCGCTCGGCATCATGCAGGCCGCGATGGATGTCGTCATGCCCTACGTCCACGAGCGCAGGCAGTTCGGCCAGAGCATCGGCGAGTTTCAGCTCGTGCAGGGCAAGCTGGCCGACATGTATGTGGGCATGAACGCCTGCAAGGCCTACGTCTATGCGGTCGCAAAAGCCTGCGACCGTGGCGCGACGACCCGGGAGGATTCTGCGGGCGCGATCCTCTACGCCGCCGAAAAGGCGACGAAACTCGCCCTCGACGCGATCCAGTTGCTCGGCGGCAATGGATATATCAACGATTATCCGACAGGCCGCTTGCTGCGCGACGCCAAATTGTATGAGATCGGCGCCGGAACCAGCGAGATCAGGCGTATGCTGATCGGGCGGGAAATTTTTGCAAAGACGGAATGAACGTGCAGCCTGAAAATCTCGACCGCCTCGAAACACTCGCCAAAATCGGCTCATCGCTCGCGGGGGTCCAGTTCGAGGCCGCCACGATCGAGCCGTCGCGGCTCACGGATGACAATTGGGTCTTCGGCTATTGCTTCGGACTTCTGGAAGCGATGGCGCAATATGCCAATCTCGATCAATACACGGACGGCGTGTCGATGATGTCGAATGCGCTGGGCAAGCTGGCCGGCAGTGATCCGATGGGCATGGACCTGTTCGGCAAGGCGGTCGACCTGCAGTCCGACGCGACATTTTCCGGCGGCGCCGAAGCAGGGGCTTCCGATCTCAACGCCTGGGCGGCAAACGCGGAAGCATTGCCGACCGGCCTGGCGCGCCATCTGGCAGGCCGTGCGAAGCACTGACTTTTAACCGGGGGATGCATGTTCGCTCGTTCTGTTGCTGGAATTTTGCTTGCAGGTCTTTCCACGCAGGCCCTCGCCGAAGTGCGCGAGACGCGCGAGGTCAAGAACTATCAGTTCGCCGGCGCATCGATGGCCGAAGCGCGCGCCAGCATGAACAAGGTGCGCCCGCGCGGCTATGACGCCTTCACGACCTAGCAGATCAACTGGCGCTACACCTACAAGCAGACGAATGGTCGCTGCTCCATCGCCGCCGTGACGGTCAATCTCGCTATTGTCTATACAATGCCGGACCTGCAGACCTCCGACGCCGCGCTGGACAGAAGCTTCAAGGGCTATCTGGTCAAGTTGCGCACCCATGAGGACGGTCATGCGGAAAACGGGCGCATCGTGGCGCGCCGTGTCGATGACGCGATTCCAAAGCTTTCGGCGGCCACTTGCGAGGAGCTCGGCAAGAACGCCAATGCGCTCGGCCAGTCCATCGTAAAGGAGGGCAATGCCCTCGATATCGAATACGACAAGCAGACCGACCACGGCCGCACGCAGGGCGCACGTTGGCAGTAGCCACGGATGTTGCCCTGCAGGCCCGGGGCGCTACATTGATCCCATGCGCAGGATCGCCCGATGACCTTAGCCAATCTGTCCGTCCGCATCGCCCGCTCCATGGCGGAGATCGATGCCGACCAGTGGAATGCCTGCGCCAATCCGCACCAGAATGCGCCTGCGACTGCGTTCGATGCGCTCGATCCGCAACGTGAACGCTACAATCCGTTCATCGCACATGCGTTTCTAAAAGCACTTGAAGACTCAGGCTCGGCCACGGCGCGCGCCGGCTGGGCGCCGTCGCATGTGTTGGTGGAAGACGATGGAATGCTGGTCGCCGCCGCGCCCGCCTACATCAAGTCCCATTCCATGGGCGAATATGTGTTCGACCACTCATGGGCCGACGCCTATGAGCGCGCAGGCGGGCGCTACTATCCAAAGATTCAGGTGTCGGCGCCGTTTACGCCCGCGCAGGGGCGACGGCTTCTGGTGGCGCCCGGCGAACGCGTCGACGTCGCCGAAAAAGCCCTGATCGCCGGACTTCGCGCCCTGCGCGAGAAGGCGGGAGCATCCTCGATCCACGTCACCTTTCCGATGAAGTCCGAATGGGAGACGCTTGGCGAGGCGGGCTTCCTGAAACGCACCGGCAAGCAGTTCCATTTCTTCAACAGGGGTTATGGAAATTTCGACGATTTTCTCGGCGATCTCGCTTCGCGCAAGCGCAAGAACATCCGCAAGGAGCGCGCCGAGTCCGTGCAGAACGGCGTCACCATCGAGTGCCTGAGCGGCGAAGGCATCCGCGAGGAACACTGGGACGCATTTTATGCGTTCTATATGGACACCGGCTCGCGCAAATGGGGGCAGCCCTACCTGACGCGCAAATATTACTCCCTGATCGGCGAGGCGATGGCGGGCGACATCCTGCTCGTCATGGCGAAGCGGGCAGGGCGGTACATCGCCGGCGCCATCAATTTCATAGGCGCGGATGCGCTTTACGGCCGCAACTGGGGCGCAGTCGAGGAGCATCCGTTCCTGCATTTCGAATGCTGCTATTATCAGGCCATCGAGTTTGCGCTGTCGCGGGGTCTGTCCCGCGTCGAGGCGGGCGCGCAGGGCGAACACAAGCTGGCGCGCGGTTATTCGCCGGTTGAAACCTATTCGGCGCACGACATTGCGGACCCGAATTTCCGTCGGGCGGTCGCAAACTATCTCGACCATGAGCGTCGCGACATCGCCCAGGCCATCGAGATCTATGCAGGCCATGTGCCGTTCCGCAAGGTGACCGTCGAGGAGCCGGAGTGAGCCGGGTCCGCTGGATTGTGGAACGCGCGCGCTTGCGCGCGGCGCGCTATATGATGCGTCTGCGTCCTGATTCAGCCGGGGGTCCGATGAACGCCGCCTACGATCCAAACAACATTTTCGCCAAGATCCTTCGCGGAGAAATGCCCGCCCACAAGGTCTATGAAGACGATGTGGCTCTGGCTTTCATGGACATCATGCCGGCCGCCGAAGGCCATACGCTGGTGATCCCCAAAGTCGCGGCGCGCAATTTCCTCGACTTGCCTGCCGACGCCATCGGCCCCTACATGCAGCGCGTCCAGAAGGTCGCCGCAGCGGTCAAGAAGGGCATGGGGGCGGACGGCCTGACCATCCAGCAGTTCAATGAATCCGCCGGCGGGCAGGTCGTTTTTCACCTGCATTTCCACATCCTGCCGCGTTGGGAGGGCGTTCCGCTGGGCCGCCACACGGGCGTGATGGAGAAGCCCGAAAAACTCGCCGCCAATGCGGAGAAGATCAGGGCTGGTTTCTAGTATCAGCCCGCCGCGCTTCATGGGGCGACCAGATGCAGCGGATATTGATGCGCGTTCGCATGGTCAAAGCCCGTAGAACCAGGCAGCGCCGCTGACGGTTGCGACGCCGGTGATGATCGCCGCCAGCACCGAGCGCCGCGACAGCCCGTAGGCTGCAAGTCCGATGGCAAGCGCCCCAAGCCTGATCCAGAGCGGCAGTTGGGCCAGTGCGCCCGAAGGCGTCAGCACGGTCGTCGCCACGACGCCTGTAAGCAGCGCAGTCGCCACGGACTGCACCCAGGTGACGAATTCGGACCCCTCGCTCAGGCCGCGCGCGACCAGTACGGCCAGAACGCGCCAGATTTCGCTGGGCGCGAAGGCGACGAGCGCCAGCATCGCATAGGGGGCCAGCGCGGGCGAGAAAATCTCCTCGAAGCTCATCGGCCGGCTGCCCTTCGAAGGTTGAGGATGCGCTGAACCACATAAGCAAGCGTGCCGGCCACGAGGCCGATCAGCAGCAGTTCGAAACCCGCCGGCACCACCAGCCTTGCAAATGGCGCAAGCAACAAGCCGAAACCGATCGCCATCCAGTCCATGGGCCGGCGTGCGCTGGCGATGATGTTCGTCGAAAAATAAAGCGGTGCGATCAGCAGCAGGCCTGCGGCCAGGATCGGCGGCAGGCTTCCGGACAACACCCAGCCTGTGCCGATCGCAATGGTGGAGCCGAACATCAGCGTGTGGCTGAACCCGAAGAAATAGCTCTGGCGTGCATGTCTCGGGACATTCGGCGCCATCACCATCGCGTCGGTCCAGGACGTGATCGCAATATGGTGGGACAGGTAGAGCAGGCGAGGCAGGCTCTCGCCGCCGCGCTTCAGCATCGGCAGAAGCGACATGCTCAGCAGCATCAGTCGCGCCGAAGAGATGAACACCGCCACCACGATGGCGAAAATCGCCGTATTGGCGGCCAGCGCCGGAAAATACAGCAGTTGCGCCGGTCCGGCCCAGACGACCGGCGAGGAGAGCAGGGTCGCCAGCAATGGTTGTCCGGCGTCGTGCGCGATGCTGCCAGTGCCGAGGAAGCCCAGCGACATGAACCACATCGGCCCGCCAAGCGCACGGCGCACGCCCCGGAACATCCAGTCCCGGCGTTCGGCTTTTTGCTTGTCCGCGCCCACGCTGCTTCTCCATGCGTCCGTGCTTGACCGCTCGGGACGCCCTCGCCATAGAGGCGATACAAAAAACGGGAGGCGACATGAAGAAGAAAGAAGGAGCATCCTTGCCCGACCGACCGATCGAGACGCCCTCGCTCGTTCAATTGCTCGTTGTTTTCCTCAAGATCGGGTTCTTTTCCTTCGGCGGCGGCACGCGACCAATGATGCATCGCGAAACTGTGGAAAATCATCCCTGGGTCAGCGAGAAGGATTTTTTGGCCGGGTTCGCGATTGCGCAGGTGATGCCGGGCGCCAATCCGGTCAATCTGGCATTATATCTCGGCCTGCGCATCCGCGGCGCGATGGGCGCGGCCATCGCGGTCTTTGCGATGGTGGGGCCGGCCTTCCTGATCATCATGGCTATGGGATTCGCCTATCGGGAGCTGACCGGCTTTCCGGCGACGCATTTCGTGCTGGCCGGTGTAGCAGGCGCGGGCGTCGGGGCGACTCTGGCGACGGGCGCGAAAGTGACGCTGGGCCTCGACCGGCACTGGATGACAGCCCTTATCGCCATCACGGTTTTCGTGGCGGTCGGCATATTCCGCATCTCGATGGTGCCGGTGGTCATCATCGCGATTCCCGCCAGCCTCATGGTCGCCTGGATGACCGACAAGGAGGCGCGCCGTGACCGATAATCGTCTCGTCGGACTCATTCTGGTCTTCGCGCCGCTCTCGATGCTGTCCTTCGGCGGTGGACAGGCCGTCGTGGCCGACATGCAATATCAGGTCGTCACCGTCTGGGGCTGGCTCACCGGCCCGCAGTTCAACGACCTCTTCGCCATCTCGCGCGCCGCGCCGGGTCCGGCTTCGCTGATTGCGGCACTGATCGGCTACCAGATCGCGGGCGTCATCGGCTCGATCGTGGCCTGCATCGCGATCTTCCTGCCTTCGTCGATCATCCTCTATTTCACCGCGAACTGGTGGCAGAACCATCCGGATTCGCGGCTGAAGCGCTCGTTCGAGCGTGCGCTCGGGCCGGTGGCGGTGGGGCTTTTGTTCGCAGGCGCACTGGCGATCATCCAGTCCATGCCGATGAACCCGATCACATGGCTCAATCTCGCGCTCTGCACGGGCGTTCTCTATTTCACGAAGTTCAGCCCGTATAAACTCGTCGGCATCGTGGCGGCGAGTTTCCTGGTCCTGAGCCTGTCGGGGCTTGGTTCGATCTGAACCAAACCCCGCAGTGGTTAGCCAACTGACCCCGTCAGGGGTCAGCCGAACTTCTGTTCCATCGCGCGCTTGACCGCAGGACGTGCGCCCACGCGGTCGAGCCAAGCCTGCACGTTGGGGTAGTCGGACGTCTTCACGGTCTCGTGCTTCACGCCAGCGAGCCGCGTGAAGGGGATCATGTCGGCGAGCGAGAAGTCTTCGGCGAACCACTGGCGACCGGCGAGATGCCTGTCCATCGTGGCGAGCTGGTTCTTCGCATGGCCTTCGAGCGCTGGATCGGGCGACCGTCCCAGCAGACCGAATGTGCAGAGCACATTCGTCGCGTGAAACATCGACCATTTCAGCACATTCGGATGGTCCGCTGCGGAGCCGAGGAACTTGCCGGACTTCTCGGCCAGATAGAAACAAATGGCGACGGACTCGAAGATCGTCGCCGGCTGGCCGCCGGGGCCATCGCTGTCGATCAGCGCCGGGATCTTGCGATAGGGATTGATCTTTTCATATTCGGGCGTTTTCTGCGCGCCCTTGTGAATGTCGATCTGGTGCAGCGTGAACGGCAAGCCGGATTCCTCGGCCGCCAGAAGCCCGCGCCGTCCGTTCGTTGTCCCCCAAGCGTAAAGATCAATCATGCGTCGCTCCCCGTATGTGTCGAGCGACGTTAGGGGATTGGCGAAAACAGCGCAATTGGATCACCGTCACGACAAAGCGAAGCGAAGCAATCCATTCGCGGTGCTGGATTGCTTCGCAGCCCTGAAGGCCTCTCGCGATGACGTTCGGCCTATCCCTTCAGCGGCACCTGCGGAACCGTTCCGCCCTTGGGCGCCTCGTCGCTCTTCGGCTTGGCGGACTTGCGGGACTTGGCGGCCCGGCGCACTTCCGGTTCGCTGCGCACGCGCTTCTTGCTCGCCTCGACGATCTCGCGGTCGGGGCGCGGCAACACCGGGCCTTCCGGATAGACGAAGCCGAGTTTCTTCTTCCCGCCTTCATCCGCCGTGACTACGACCCGCACAGTGCCGCCGTTCTTCAGGCGACCGAACAGAACCTCGTCCGCCAGAGGCGTCTTGATCGTCTGCTGGATGACGCGCGCCATCGGCCTTGCGCCCATGGCCTCGTCGTAGCCGTTCTCGACCAGCCACTTGCGCGCCTCGTCGGTGAGTTCGATCGCGACGTTGCGGTCGGCGAGCTGCGCCTCAAGCTGCATGATGAACTTGTCGACCACCTGCGAGATGACTTCCACCGGCAGATGGCTGAACTGCACCACCGCATCGAGACGGTTGCGGAATTCCGGCGCGAACAGACGATTGATCGCCTCGATGTCCTCGCCCTCGCGCTTGGTCTTGGCGAAGCCGAAGGCAGGTTTGGCCATGTCTGCAGCGCCCGCGTTCGTGGTCATGATCAGGATGACGTTGCGGAAGTCGATCTGCTTGCCGTTGTGATCGGTGAGCTTGCCGTGATCCATGATCTGCAACAGGATGTTGTAGATTTCCGGATGGCCCTTTTCGATTTCGTCGAGCAGCAGCACGCAATGCGGGTGCTGGTCCACCGCATCGGTCAGCAGGCCGCCCTGATCGAAGCCCACATATCCCGGAGGCGCGCCGATGAGGCGGCTCACCGTGTGGCGCTCCATATATTCGGACATGTCGAAGCGCACGAGTTCGACGCCGAGGCTCTTGGCAAGCTGGCGGGCGGCTTCGGTCTTGCCGACGCCGGTCGGACCCGAGAAGAGGTAGGAGCCGATGGGCTTCTCGCCGTCGCGCAGGCCAGCGCGCGCGAGCTTGATGGCGGAGGACAGAGCCGCGATGGCCTTGTCCTGCCCGTAAACGACGCGCTTCAACGTGTCTTCGAGATGCTGCAGAACTTCCGCATCATCCTTCGAGACGGTTTTCGGCGGAATGCGCGCCATCGTGGCGATGGTCGACTCGATTTCCTTGATGCCGATGGTCTTCTTGCGCTTGCCTTCCGGCAGCAGCATCTGGCTGGCGCCCGTCTCGTCGATCACGTCGATCGCCTTGTCGGGCAGCTTGCGGTCATGAATGTAGCGCGCCGACAGTTCGACCGCCGCCTTCACGGCTTCGGTCGTGTAGCGGATCTTGTGGAACTCTTCGAAATAGGGCTTGAGCCCCTTGAGGATTTCGATCGCGTCCGGAACCGAGGGCTCGTTCACGTCGATCTTCTGGAAGCGGCGCACCAGTGCGCGATCCTTCTCGAAATACTGGCGGTATTCCTTGTAGGTCGTCGAGCCGATGCAGCGCAGCGCGCCCTGTGCGAGTGCGGGCTTCAGCAGATTGGAAGCATCCATCGCGCCGCCCGACGTCGCGCCCGCGCCGATGACGGTGTGGATTTCGTCGATGAACAGGATCGCGTTCTTGTGCTGCTCGATTTCCTTCATCACCTGCTTGAGGCGTTCCTCGAAATCGCCGCGATAGCGCGTGCCGGCGAGCAGCGTGCCCATGTCGAGCGCGAAGACCGTCGCATGCGCCAGAACCTCCGGCACCTCGCCCTTGATGATCTTGCGCGCAAGGCCCTCGGCGATGGCGGTCTTGCCGACGCCCGGTTCGCCGACCAGCAACGGGTTGTTCTTCTGGCGGCGACACAGGACCTGAATGGTCCGCTGCACTTCGGACTCGCGGCCGATCAGCGGATCGATGCGGCCATCGCGCGCCTTCTTGTTCAGGTTGACGCAATAGGAATCGAGCGCGCCTTCCTTCTTCTTGCTCCCGCCTTCGGCCGAATCCTTCGATTCGCGCTGCTCGCGGTGGTCGTTCTCTTCCTCGGCGCCGCGCGGCGACTTGCCGGAATCGGTCAGGCCGGGCCGCTTGGCGATGCCGTGGCTGATGTAGTTCACGGCGTCGTAGCGCGTCATGTCCTGCTCCTGCAGGAAATAGGCGGCGTGGCTTTCGCGCTCGGCGAAGATCGCGACGAGCACATTGGCCCCGGTCACTTCCTCGCGGCCCGACGACTGGACGTGGATGACGGCGCGCTGGATCACGCGCTGGAAGCCGGCCGTGGGTTTCGCCTCATCGTTGCCGCGCGTCACCAGATTGGCGAGTTCCTGATCGACGTAATCGGTCAGGCTCTTGCGCAGGACGTCGAGATCGACCGAGCAGGCCCGCATGACGGCGGCCGCGTCGGTGTCCTCCAGCAGGCTCAGCAGCAGATGTTCAAGAGTCGCATATTCATGGCGGCGCTCGTTGGCGATTCCGAGCGCGCGGTGAAGCGACTGTTCCAGGTTACGTGAGAAAGACGGCATTTCGGCTCCTGGCTCACTTCTTTTCCATGATGCACTGCAGCGGATGCTGGTGCTTGCGTGCGTAGTCCATCACCTGCGTAACCTTGGTCTCGGCCACCTCGTAGGTGAAAACGCCGCATTCGCCGACGCCGTGATGGTGCACGTGCAGCATGATGCGAGTGGCCTCTTCCGGTCCCTTCTGGAAGTATTTTTTTAGCACCTGGATTACGAATTCCATGGGCGTGTAATCGTCGTTCAACAGCAGAACGCGATACATGCTCGGACGTTTCGTGCGCGTCTGCGTACGCGTAATGACCGCGGTGCTCGACCCGTCGGAGTTTTTCCGTGGTTCGCGCGCAGCGCGCGGCTCGATCCGAACCGGCGATCCGGAAGAAACAGGTGGTGCGGCGTCCGTCTTTGCCATTGCCTTCTGGTAACCCTGTCGCCCCTACGGAGCGCTGACCGCATTCATTCGATTGGGCTCCTCAACACAACGCGGAACCAAATCACCCTCAAGGGTAATCTATGACCCCTCAGTCCACTTCGCCAGTCGTCCGGTGCGGTTTCCGGAGCCTATTGCGATGCTGTGATGAAGTTTCGGTGATGACGCAGGCGGGAAGCGGAGGAAAATGCGCAGTCAGCGATATTTGAAACCCGAAATGAGACGCAAAAAAGGCCCGGTGTCGGCCGGGCCTTTCCATATCTGCTCAGTTTCGATCGGTGCGGACGCCGACCGCTGCTTACTTGACGGCAGCCTGCGCCTTGGCGACGGCTGTTTCCACCGGCTTGAAGGCTTCCTTGGCGAGGTTGGTGTAGAGTTCGCCGAACTTCGTCGCCTGGGCCACGAAGGTCTCGTAGCTGGACTTGGCGTATTCGGACTGGATCTGGATCGCGGTGTCGAGGCTCTTGGCGCCGAGCAGCTTCTCGATCAGGGCGGACGAGGTCTCAAGCGACTTCTTGGAATAGTCGGTGGCCTCGGCGGCGATCGCCTGCACGCTCTTCGAGAGGGTGGTGGCGGTCTCGGTGGCGACGTCGAGCTGGTCTTTGCCGAACTTCTGGAAGTCTTCGATGTTCTTGAACATGTGAGGGCCTTTCGCTCCGCTGCTCAGGCAGCCTGATGAATGGGCCGGGATATGCGTCCCGGGACGGCCCTAATATGTGCACTGCACAAAACAAGTCAAGCGAAATGTTGCGGCGCACAAAAGTCCGGCGTCAGACTTTCGGATGCTTCAGGCGGATCACAACGTCCACCCCGGCAATCTCGGTTCCGGCAGGCGGTTCGATGCTGAACAGGGGGATCAACTCGTCCGGGATGTCCACGAGTTCGTCCCGGTCCTCGTAATAGAAATGGTAGTGGGGACCGGTCTTGGTGTCGTACCAGAGCTTGGAACCGTAAAGCGCGATTTCGCGCACGAGTCCGTGTTCGGCGAATTGGTGCAGGGTGTTGTAGATCGTCGCGAAGGACGGCGGGTGTCGCTGGACCCGCGCCTCCTGATACAGCGCTTCCGCAGTCACATGGCGGTCGCCGTTGCCGAACAGCAATTCGGCCAGAGCAAGCCTCTGACGGGTGGGGCGCAGTCCGGCGCGCGTCAGCATCTCCCTGATATCGCGCATGTCATAGACGCGCGAAGGATCGCAACTGGCGTTGCTGCCGACCTGAATGTTTCCCGCTCCGTCCATCGTGGCTCTTTTTCCCGGCATGGTTCCAGAAGTAGCAACCTGCCGCCGGGCGAAATTGATCTCCATCAACAATAGTGATCGTCGTGGCGGATTTCAAACCTGCGGCGGGCGGGAATTCCCAAATGGTGCAAAATATACTATCGCGCTGGAAACACGGGCGCAAACACGGCAAAAGCCAAGCTTGTCCGCCCGCCGCCGAGAGGAGCCGCCCATGTCCAAGCTTGCCCGTCTATTTGTCGCCGGCGTGACGCTGGCTGTCGCGGCTCCGGCCGCACAGGCCCAGGAGGCCGTGGCGAACTTCTATCGCGGCAAGACCATCACGCTCATCATTCCCTCATCCGTGGGCGGCGGCTATGACCTCTACGGTCGGCTCGTTGCGCGCCACATCGGCAAGTTCATCCCCGGCAATCCAGCCGTAAACCCCTCCAACATGGCGGGCGCGGCGGGGGTCGTGGCGGCGCAATATGTCTATTCGGCGGGCGCGAAGGACGGGACCGTGCTCGGCGAGGTCTATCCGAACGCCATCATGGAGCCTCTGGTGGGCGACCGCACCAAGGTCCGCTACGATTCGCTGAAGTTCAACTATATCGGCAGCGCAAACGCGGAATCCTTCATCTGCTACGTGGGCGGCAAGGCCCCGGTGAAGGGCTTTGCGGACGCCTTCGAAAAGGAAGTGATTCTGGGCGCGAGCGGCGTCGGCGGCCCCAGCACCGAACGTCCCAACATGTACAACAACCTGTTGGGCACCAAATTCAAGATCATCAATGGCTATCCGGGCATTACGGAGATCGGCCTCGCCATCGAGAAGGGCGAGGTCCACGGGACCTGCGGATCGAGCTGGGCCACAATGACCACCGGCCACCCCGACTGGCTGCCGACCGGAACCATGCGGCTGCTCGCCGAGGAAAACCTCAAGCCGCACCCCGATATTGCGAAATATAACGTGCCCCGCACCCCGGAATTCGCCAAGACGGCGGAGGCAAGACAGATTTTCGAATTCGTGTTCTCGCAGGCTGACTTCGGCCGTCCATTCCTGATGGCCCCCGAAGTTCCGGCCGATCGCGTCGCCGCTGTCCGCACGGCCTTTTCGGCCATGCTGAAGGACAAGGATTTTCTGGCGGAGGCCGACAAGCAGAAGATGGAGATTTCCGGCGCTCTCAGCGGTGAGGAACTCCAGCAGATCGTCGCGAGGCTCATGGCGACCCCGCCGGACATCATCGCCAAGGTGAAGGAAGCCACGGAAGCGAAGAAATAGCGCACTTCCGCATCCGCCGCTGCTCTGCTAGCGAAGCCGCAAAGAACCCGATCCCGGAGGAACCATGACCATCGAAGTTGTCCCGATGCACCCGTCGCTGGGCGCGGAAATTCGCGGCGTCGATCTGCGCCAGCCGCAGGATGAAGCAACCGTGAAGGCGATCCGCGACGCTTTCGACAAGAACGTCATCGTCGTTTTCCGCGGGCAGGACATTTCGGAAGCCGAACAGCTTCGGGCGGCGGAATATTTCGGCAAGGTCGCTTACCGTCGTCGTCCGCTGAACGGCGTGGGGCCGGGGGGCGATTACGATACGCCCTTCATGATGGTCACCAACATCATCCGCGACGGCAAGGCCATCGGGGCATTCGGCGACGGCGAAATGTGGTTCCACCACGATACGAGCTATTATGCCGAACCGCACCGCGCCACGTTGCTCTATTCCATGGTGCTGACGAGCTGGGGCGGCGAGACGTGCTTCTCCAATATGTATGCCGCGTACGACAACATCCCGCGTCCCCTGCGCGACAAGCTGGAAGGCCGGCGTGTCCTGCAGATGCACGACTACAAGCGCCGCGAGCGCCTGAATGTCGAGACGGCCGATCTTTCCAGAATTCGCCACAACTGGCAGCCGATCTTCATCACCCATCCGGCGACGGGCAAGAAGGCGCTTTTCTCCAGCCGCCTCATGTCGGCCAGGATCGAAGGTCTGTCGCATGAGGAGAGCGAGGCCGCGCTCGAACAATTGTTCGATATTTCCGAAGACCCTTCGATTGTTTACGAACACCAGTGGAAGCTCGGCGATCTCGTGGTATGGGACAACTGGTGTTCGATCCACGCCCGCAAGGATTTTCCGCGCGACGAGGATCGGCTCATGCGCCGCCTGACCGTCGAGGGTCAGGCCATGCAATTCTGATCCGGAGGACGTCGGATGATGCAAGTACCCATCAAGCAGGGCGACACGGTGCGCCTCAAGTCCGGCGGGCCGATGATGATCGTCAAGGCTGTCGAAGGCGACGAGGCCGTCGCCATCTGGTTCGAAGGCTCATACAAGCAGGAAAAGCGCTTTCCCCTGTCGGATCTCAAGCGCGACGACGGAAGTCAGTCCTGATTGCGGTGAAGGCTTCGCCACTCTAGAATTCTTCCAACTGTCGTTGGGAGGATTTTGTGAGTCTTGATCTCGAAATTTCGATCGCGTTCGACCGCTACGACCGGCACTTTCCATTTTTTGACGGAACCGTGAAGGCCCCCGCCGGGCTGCGCTACCGCGCCTTGCAGGTCGGACAGTCGGATCAGTTGCGCGACGGCACGCGCCGTCACGAGCGCATGATCCACGACAAGGCTTTCGACGTCGCCGAATTTTCCATGTCCACCTATCTGATGGCGATCAATCGCGGCCTGCCGATCACCGGCGTGCCGATTTTCCCCCGTCGTCTGTTTTCCGCAAGCTGCATGTTCGTGCGCGCGGACAGCGACATCGAGCATCCGCGCGATCTGAAGGGCAGGCGCGTCGGCCTGTCATCGTTTCAGACCACGCTGTCGCTGCTCGCCAAGGGCGATCTGAAATTCGAATACGACATCGGCTGGGAAGAGGTGAAATGGCTGCTGACCACCGATGAGAAGGTAAAGTTCACCCCCAAGCCCGGCGTTGTCATCGACCGCGTCGCCAAGGGAACGGACCTCGGCGACCTTCTGGCCAGGGGCGAGATCGACGCGATCTTCATGCCGCATCCGCCGCATTCGGTCATGAAGGGCCATGTGAAGACTCGCCGCTTGTTCCGCGACACGCAGGCCGAGGAAAAGCGCTATTTCGACAAGGTCGGCTACTGGCCCATCATGCATGTGCTCGCGATGAGCACGGAGCTTGCCGAGCGTGAGCCGGCCTTGCCGGCTGCGCTGTTCGACATGTTCGGGCAGGCGCATCACATTTCGGAAGAATATTTCGACGACCCCAACTGGTCGCGTCTGCCGGGCGGGCGTCACCTTTACGAACAGTCGCGCGCCATGTTCGGCGATCCATGGAAGAACGGCTTCAAGGCCAATCGCGGCAATCTGGAACGATTCATCCAGTATTCCCACGATCAGTCCCTGATCGGCGAGCGCTACGATCCGGAACGGCTGTTCATTCCCTCGACTTTGGATAGCTGAGCCGTCCCGTCGCAGGTGACGAGCGTCGGCGAATTTGCATAATGCCTTCCCAGTCCGGGCAAACCGGCCAGATCAGGGAAGGAACACCATGCTGTCTCGGCTCAGGGAGTTGGGCGCGTTTGCGCTCGTTGGCGGTTTGGTCTGGAGCGCGCCCGCGTCCGCCCAGAACGTCGCGGATTTCTACAAGGGCAAGCAGATGGAGATCATCACCGGCGGCACGCCGGGGAGCATCTATGACCATTGGTCCCGCGCGCTCGGGCATCACATGGGCAAGCATCTGCCGGGAAATCCCAATTTCGTGGTCCGCAACATGCCCGGTGGCGGGCATATCACGGCGACGAATTATCTTGCCAACCAGTCGCCCCGCGACGGGACAGTGCTGGGCCTCGTGTCCCGCAACATGCCCCTGCAGGACCTCGTCGGAAATTCCGCCGTGCGCTTCAAGTCGTCCGAGTTCGGCTGGATCGGCAGTCCGGAAATGACGAACCGCGGCTGCGTCGCCTACAAGAACGCCAAGGTCAAGAAGGCCGCCGACCTCTACCAGACCGAATTGCTGGTGGCCGGATCGGGAGCCGGAACGGCGGTCTCGACCACCCCGATCCTGCTGGCGAAGCTTCTTGGCCTGAAACTGAAACTGGTCGAGGGCTATCAGGGCGGGCCGGAAATCTTCCTCGCCATGGAGCGCGGCGAGGTCGAGGGCGTCTGCCAGACCATGGCGGCCATCGAATCGACCGGCCCCGGCTGGATTCGCGATGGCAAACTCAACGTCCTCTTCAATCTGGAAAAAGACCCGCTGCCCGGCATGAACGCCCCGTCGGTGATGACCCTCACCAAAACCGACGAGGAGCGCGCCATCATCGCCTTCTATAATTCGTCGGCAGAACTGGGCCGCCCCGTCATGACCACGCCGGGCATCCCCGCCGACCGCCTGACCGCCCTCCGCCGGGCCTTCGACGCCACTATGAAGGACAAGGACTTCGTCGCCGAGGCCAAGAGGCTGACCGGCCTCGACGTCATGCCCATGACGGGCGAACAGGTGGATGCGGTCGCCAAGCGAATCGCCCAGACCCCGAAGGCCATCATGGACAAGACGGTCGCCATCGTGGGGTCGCTGGGGGAATGAGCGCGCCAGCCCGGGTAGGGGACTGCGGGTTTGTTGGAAAGTCCCCACTTTTTTGCTGCATCCGGTTTCGCCTGTTGCTATAGAGCCGCACCCGAGCGGTGAAAGGACCGGCGTGCTCGCGCGCGCCGGTACGTGTTCGCGGGCGTGGCGGAACTGGTAGACGCGCCGGATTTAGGTTCCGGTGGTGAAAATCGTGGGGGTTCGAGTCCCTCCGCCCGCACCAGACGAGCCCCGGCTCGCCGCATCCTGGACCATTGGAATTGAGGGGCGCACCGCCCCTGAGTGAGACATTCGAGAAGGCGACACAATGCAGGTGACGGAAACCCTGGCGCAGGGCCTCAAGCGCGAATTCAAGGTGGTCCTGCCGGTGGCGGACCTTGCGACGCGCCTCGACAAGGAACTGGACGACCTCAAGGGGAAGGTCCGCATCAACGGCTTCCGCCCCGGCAAGGTGCCGACCGCGCATCTGAAGCGCGTCTACGGCCGGTCCGTCATGGCCGACGTGATGCAGAACGCCGTCAACGAGGCGAACCGCAAGATCGTCGAAGACAACAAGCTGCGCCTCGCCCAGGAGCCCAAGGTCGATTTCGAGGGCGGCCAGGAGCAGGTCGAGAAGGCCATGGCGGCGCAGGGCGATCTCGCTTTTACGGTGGCGATCGAAGTCCTGCCGAAGTTCGACGTCGGCACATTCGACGATGTGGCGCTGGAGCGTCAGGTCGCCGACATCCTTGATTCGGATGTCGATTCGGCCATCGACCGCATGGCCAGCCAGTCCAAGCCCTTCGCGCCGCGCGCGGAAGGCGAAGCAGCTCAGGACGGCGACAAGCTGACCATCGACTTCCTCGGCAAGCTCGACGGCGTGCCCTTCGAGGGCGGCGCGGCAAACGACGCCGAACTCGTTCTGGGGTCCAAGCAGTTCATTCCGGGCTTCGAGGAGCAACTCGTCGGCGCCAAGGCCGGTGAAGCCCGTGCGATCACCGTCAAGTTCCCCGACGAATACCAGGCGGCGAATCTGGCCGGCAAGGAAGCGACCTTCGACGTCACCGTGAAGGCCGTTCAGGCCCCCGGCGACGTCAAGATCGACGATGAATTCGCCAAGCAATTCGGTCTCGAAGGCCTCGACAAGCTGAAGGAAGCGATCCGCGCCAACATCAAGCGCGAATACGACCGCGCCGGACGCGACAAGCTGAAGCGCGCCCTGCTCGATGCGCTGGACAAGAAGTACTCCTTCGAACTGCCGGAAGGTCTGGTCGAACAGGAGTTCAACAACATCTGGGCGCAGGTCCAGCAGGAGCAGAAGCAGACCGGCAAGTCCTTCGAGGACGAAGGCACGACCGAGGAAGCCGCCAAGGCTGACTACCGGAAGATCGCCGAGCGCCGCGTGCGTCTGGGTCTCGTCCTCGCCGAAGTCGGCGAAAAGGCCGAGGTCAAGGTTGCGGACGAGGAAGTCAGCCAGGCTGTCGTCGAGCGCGCCCGCCAGTTCCCCGGTCAGGAAAAGGCCGTTTGGGATTACTACACCAAGAATCAGGAAGCGCTGGCCCAGCTCCGCGCTCCGATTTACGAAGAGAAGGTGGTCGACCACATCATCGGCCTCGCCAAGGTGACGGAAAAGGCCGTCTCCAAGGAAGATCTGCTGAAGCAGGAAGAAGAAGCGAAGGCCTGATCCGGCCTCCTTCTGTTCCGTTAAGTACGGTGACGCCCGGCCATTGCGCCGGGCGTTTGCGTGACTATCTTAGGCCAGCGCGGCTGATTCTCCGCCGCACCCCTTCCCAGAGAGCCTCATGCGCGACCCCATCGAGACATATAACAGCTTCGTGATTCCCAGCGTCGAGGAGGTCACGTCGCGCGGGTCGTACCGGTACGACATATTTTCCCGCCTCCTGAAGGAACGGATCATTTTCCTTGCCGGTCCGGTTGAGGACCAGATGGCCACGCTCGTGGTGGCGCAGTTGCTCTATCTGGAAGCCGACAATCCCAAGAAGGAAATCTTCCTCTACATCAACTCGCCGGGCGGCGTGGTGACGGCGGGGCTGTCGATCTACGACACGATGCAGTTCATCAAGCCGAAGGTCTCGACCCTGTGCATCGGGCAGGCGGCCTCGATGGGCTCCCTGCTGCTGACGGCGGGCGAGAAGGGGATGCGCTTCTGCCTCCCGAACTCCCGCGTCATGGTTCACCAGCCGTCGGGCGGGTTCCAGGGCCAAGCGTCGGACATCCAGCGCCATGCGGAAGATATTCTCAAGGTGAAGCGCCGGCTGAACGACATTTACGTCAAGCACACCGGCCAGGACTACGACTCGATCGAGCGCACGCTTGATCGCGACCACTTCATGAGCGCCGAGGAGACGAAGGCCTTCGGGCTGATCGACGAGGTGCTCGACAAGCGCCCCGACGAAATCGAAGCCAAGTAACTGCGCGCGTAACGCCTCCGGTTGCTCAAGATGCCGCAGGCCGGTCTGGCAGGACTCTTGCTCATGGTTCGGGCGAGAGTGTTGCAGCCATGTGACATTCCCGGCGCGGGCAGGGTGTATGCTGCCTAAGCGTTTGAATCCCTTGATGGCGCCACGATTGGGTGATGAATCGGCGCATCAGGGCCCGGTGTGTGTCTGTCCCAGTCCCGGACGAAGCGGAACAGTCATGTTTCGGACGGGACGGCCTGGTTTCGATCTCGCAAGCTACGTTTTGTTAGGTCGGGGCGTATAACATTTACCATCACCGAATCCTGACCAGTCAGGATGGCGGTTCGAACGGAGACGAAAATGAGCAAGGTCAGCGGTAGCGATTCCAAAAACACGCTCTACTGCTCCTTCTGCGGCAAAAGCCAGCACGAGGTCCGCAAGCTGATCGCCGGTCCGACGGTGTTCATCTGCGACGAATGCGTCGAACTGTGCATGGACATCATCCGCGAGGAGAACAAGTCCTCGCTGGTGAAGAGCCGCGACGGCATTCCGACGCCCCGCGAAATCTGCAAGGTTCTGGACGATTACGTGATCGGCCAGCCGCAGGCCAAGCGCGTCCTGTCAGTGGCGGTCCACAACCACTACAAGCGTCTCAACCACGCCACGAAGCACAATGACGTCGAATTGGCGAAGTCGAACATCCTGCTGATCGGCCCGACCGGTTCGGGCAAGACGCTGCTGGCCCAGACGCTGGCGCGCATCCTTGACGTGCCCTTCACGATGGCCGACGCCACCACGCTGACCGAAGCCGGTTACGTGGGCGAGGACGTCGAGAACATCATCCTGAAGTTGCTGCAGGCGTCCGACTACAATGTCGAGCGCGCCCAGCGCGGCATCGTGTACATCGACGAAATCGACAAGATTTCGCGCAAGTCCGACAATCCGTCGATCACCCGCGACGTCTCGGGCGAGGGCGTCCAGCAGGCGCTGCTCAAGATCATGGAAGGCACGGTCGCGTCCGTTCCTCCGCAGGGTGGCCGCAAGCATCCGCAGCAGGAGTTCCTGCAGGTGGATACGACCAACATCCTGTTCATCTGCGGCGGCGCCTTCTCGGGACTTGAGAAGATCATCAGCCAGCGCGGCAAGAGCACGTCCATCGGTTTCGGGGCGAAAGTTCAGGGACCGGACGAGCGCCGCACCGGCGAAGTGTTCCGCAAGGTCGAGCCGGAAGATCTGCTGAAGTTCGGCCTCATCCCGGAATTCGTCGGTCGTCTGCCGGTCATCGCGACGCTGGAAGACCTCGACGAAGAAGCGCTGAAGAAGATTTTGACCGAGCCGAAGAATGCGCTCGTCAAGCAGTATCAGCGCCTGTTCGAGATGGAGAACACCGAGCTGACCTTCCAGGACGACGCCCTCACGGTCGTCGCCAAGAAGGCCATCGAGCGCCGCACCGGCGCGCGCGGTCTGCGCTCCATCATGGAGAGCATTCTGCTCGACACGATGTACGATCTGCCGGGCCTTGAAGGTGTCGAGCAGGTGGTCATCGGACCGGAAGTGGTCGAGGGAAAAGCCCGTCCGCTTTACATCTACGCAGAGCGCACCGAGAAGACCGGCGGCGCCAGCGCCTGAGGGCGTTTCGGCGGGCGATAGTCGTCCGCCTGTACGGGCTCCCGAAGCCCGCAGGGCGGACCTTCATGGCCCGCCTTTTTTGTGTAAGGCGTTCGCGTGTATGACGCGCTTTCTCGTCTTGAAACCTGAGCTGCGTCACGCCATCTTTGTCGTAAGGGAAAGTCATCCGGCTCACCGATCCGCGAGGATCAGGGCCTGATTTCCTCCCGAGGAAGCAATAGCCGGGAGCGCCCATTCGGGGCTCAACGGCGCAGACGCCGCCAGACGAAGAAAAGCAGACGTTCGGTACGAATCATGCTTTTTTCCAAAGTGACGTCTCGTTCGCGCGAATGGCTTGAAAAGCATTTGCGTGGCGAATCGAGATAGGAAAAAGCAGATGACCAGCCAGAAGCGCGCACCAGCAAATCCAGGGATCGTCGAGTCGTATCCGGTCCTGCCACTCCGCGACATTGTCGTCTTTCCGCACATGATCGTGCCGCTCTTCGTTGGTCGCGAAAAGTCCATTCGCGCGCTCGAGGAAGTGATGAAGTCAGAACGCTTCATCCTGCTTGCCACGCAGGTGAATGCGTCAGACGACGATCCGGCCACCGACGCCATCTTCAAGACCGGTACGCTCGCCAGCGTGCTGCAGCTCCTGAAGCTGCCTGACGGCACTGTGAAGGTGCTGGTCGAGGGCGTCGCGCGCGCCTCCGTCAATCGCTACACCCGCACAGACGAATATTACGAGGCCGACGCCGAAGTGCTTGCCGACGAGGCGACGGATCGCGTCGAGGTCGAGGCGCTGGCCCGTTCGGTCGTGTCCGAGTTCGAGGGCTATGCGAAGCTCAACAAGAAGCTCTCGCCGGAAGTCGTGACCGCGATCAACCAGATCGACGATTTCTCGAAGCTCGCCGATACGGTGGCGTCGAACCTCTCCATCAAGATCGCCGATAAGCAGGAAATTCTGGAGACGCCTTCGGTCGCCAAGCGTCTGGAGAAATGCCTCTCGCTGATGGAAAGCGAAATCTCGGTCCTGCAGGTCGAGAAGCGCATCCGCACGCGCGTCAAGCGCCAGATGGAGAAGACCCAGCGCGAGTACTATCTCAACGAGCAGATGAAGGCGATCCAGAAGGAACTGGGCGACGAGGACGGCAAGGACGAACTCGGCGAACTCGAACAGCGGATCAAGAACACCAAGCTCACCAAGGAAGCTCGTGACAAGGCGAATGCGGAGCTGAAGAAGCTGCGCCAGATGTCGCCGATGTCGGCCGAGTCCACGGTGGTCCGCAACTATCTCGACTGGATGCTGTCGATTCCGTGGGGCAAGCGCTCCAAGGTGAAGAAGGACATCAATGTCGCAGAGGACGTGCTGAATCTGGATCATTACGGTCTGGACAAGGTGAAGGACCGCATTCTCGAATATCTCGCGGTGCAGCAGCGCGCTAACAAGCTTGCCGGCCCGATCCTGTGCCTTGTCGGCCCTCCGGGCGTCGGCAAGACCTCGCTCGGCAAGTCCATCGCCAAGGCGACCGGCCGTGAGTTCGTGCGCATGTCGCTGGGCGGCGTTCGCGACGAGGCCGAGATTCGCGGTCACCGTCGCACCTACATTGGCTCGATGCCCGGCAAGATCATCCAGTCGATGCGCAAGGCCAAGACGTCCAACCCGCTCTTCCTGCTCGACGAGATCGACAAGATGGGCATGGACTTCCGCGGCGACCCGTCTTCAGCCCTGCTCGAGGTGCTCGACCCCGAACAGAACTCCTCGTTCAACGATCACTACCTTGAGGTCGACTATGATCTCTCGGGCGTGATGTTCGTGACGACGGCGAATACGCTGAACATCCCTGCGCCGCTCATGGACCGCATGGAAATCATCCGCATCGCGGGCTACACGGAAGACGAGAAGGTCGAGATCGCCCGCAAGCATCTGATCCCGGCGTCGATCGTCAAGCATGGTCTGGAACTCAAGGAGTTCTCGATCGAGGACGGAGCTCTGCTGACTCTGGTTCGTCGCTACACCCGCGAAGCAGGCGTGCGTAATCTCGAACGCGAAATCTCCAATCTCTGCCGTAAGGCCGTGAAGGAGATCCTGACCAAGAAGGTTGAGTCGATCCTTATCAACGAGGAAAAGCTGGCCGAATACCTTGGCGTCGCCAAGTATCGCTTCGGTCAGGCCGAACTCGAGGATCAGGTCGGCGCGGTGACTGGCCTTGCGTGGACGGAAGTCGGAGGCGAGTTGCTGACTATCGAAGGCGTCATGATGCCCGGCAAGGGTCGCATGACCGTCACCGGCAACCTGAAGGATGTGATGAAGGAATCCATCTCTGCGGCCGCATCTTACGTGCGCTCGCGGGCGGTGGACTTCGGTATCGAGCCTCCGCTGTTCGAGAAGCGCGACATCCATGTGCACGTGCCGGAAGGCGCGACGCCCAAGGATGGCCCGTCCGCGGGCATCGCGATGGCCACCGCCATCGTGTCCGTGCTGACCGGCATTCCGGTGCGTCGCGACATCGCCATGACGGGCGAAGTCACCCTGCGCGGTCGCGTGCTGCCCATCGGTGGCCTGAAAGAGAAGCTCCTCGCAGCCATGCGGGGCGGCCTCAAGAAGGTGCTGATCCCGGAAGAGAACGCGAAGGACATCGCCGACTTGCCTGCGTCCGTGAAGAGCGCGCTCGAAATCGTGCCTGTGTCGCGGATGGACGAGGTTCTGGCTCATGCCCTCGTGCGTGCGCCGGTGCCGATCACCTGGGGCGAAGACACAACGGCTCCGGTCGTGGCTGCCGTTGCTGAAGATGACCCGTCAGGCGTCGTCGCCCACTAGGTTCGGATATTGAATTGGGGCCGCGAAATCTTCGGGTTTCGCGGCTCTTTTTATGTGGCTGGCTGGTCTGTGCGCTTGCGCCCCGGGCGTCCGGTCTTCTAGAAAGAAGTGTTCGCTGCATCGGCAGGGGCGGTTAGCTCAGTTGGTAGAGCGCCTGCTTTACACGCAGGATGTCGGGGGTTCGAGTCCCTCACCGCCCACCAGCCCCATTCCCGGTCAGCGCTGGCCCCGGGATTGCGTGCGCGGTTGCGCCTGTCCCCGCCATACGCTCTTCAGCATTGCGTCCACGCAATTGCTAAAGACGCGAAAATCGTTCAGAACAAGAGCCAATCAGGGAGGCATTGTTTGCAGTGCAGCATCTTGTCGGGAAATTTTCCCGCCTTGACAGCAATCTGCCAACGGTGAGTATCGTGGCCATGCTGCCATGATCAGGAAGAAAGAAAAGCCATCGATGAGCGCTCAAGCGATTGAAAGTTATTCGCGGACCGACCGCCTTCCGCTCCTGCGTTGGCTGATCTTCACGGGCGTCACGATATTCGGCTTTGCCATTTGTTGGTATTTCGGCCTGTTCCGAATGATGTTTCTTAGCGACAAGACTTACATTTCGCTGATCGTGTCGGTTCTTTACGTTCTCACGGCTTTGCACTGTTACACACGTACAAACGTGATTTCCCGGGAAACCGATCAGGCCAACCAGGTTCTGGCGATCGTCAATCACGGAGTCACGGAGTTCCGGGTTAATGGCAATGTCGTGGAAGCTGGCGACACGGTGCTTCCGGTCGGGGCGGTCACCACTCACATTCGCAACCTGATTCTGAAATCGAAGTTGCAGGGGCGTCACCGTCTCGATCAGACGCTGCTCTTGCGCGGCCTCGCCGATACGCTTCGCGGTCCGAATTATCTTGGCAGCTTCGCCAGCGACAGTCTTATGAAGTTGGGCCTGCTCGGCACCATCGTTGGCTTCATCATGATGCTCGCGCCAATCGCCGGACTGGACGCCGCCGACAAGGCCTCTGTACGCAGTTCAATGGGCATGATGAGCGATGGCATGGCGGTCGCCATGTACACGACCTTGAGCGGGCTCATCGGTTCGATCCTGATCAAATGCCAGTATTACATGCTGGACGAAGCGACAGCGAAACTCTTCTCGATGGCGACTGATCTTACGGAAGTTTTCGTCGTGTCGGTTCTCGAGCGGGGTCACGATGGACAGCTTCGGTAATTACCCGCGCGACGAACCGTTCGATCCCTTCTCGGTTATGTTGTTCAAGGGTCTACAGGTCGTCGCCTTTCTGTTTTTCATTGCGCTTCTTGTGATGAATCCGGAAGCCAAGACCGGCAAGATCGACACCAAGGCCGAGTTCATCATCTCGATGGTATGGCCGGACAATCATCCCGACGACGTTGATCTTTATGTCGAGGATCCGGTTGGAAACATCGTCTGGTACCACGAACGCGAATCCGGCTTCATGGTTCTTGAGCGCGATGACCGCGGCGGCGTGAACGATTTTATCACCGTGAACGGCAAGAAGATTTTGAATCCGATTCGTGAGGAAACCGTCAGTATCCGGGGTTTTCTGGCCGGCGAATATACGGTGAACATCAATCACTATCTCGCAACTACCGGCGCTCCTGTGCCGATTTCGGTCAAAGTCGAGAAGATCAATCCGCAGCTGGAAATCATCCACTACGGGACGATCCTCGTGAACCGCGCCGGCGAGGAAAAGACCGCCGTGCGTTTCAAGATTGCCGAAGACGGCAAAATTCTCGACGTCAACCAGCGCGAAAAGTCGCTTATTCAATTGACCCGCAGCGCGCGGCGTAACACGAAATGAAAATCTGCCCCGGGGGAGGCGCAACGAAATGATGTCGACCGTATTGGGTATATCGGTCGCTTACGTGGTCCTTGGGGTGGTCTTGCTCCTCATGGGGCTGACGTCGCGCGTTCACTGGCGCTGGAAATCCGCAGCGATCATCGTCTCAAGCGTTTTTTTTGTCGCGGTCTTTTTCCAGACTCGCGGACTGCTTGGCTGGCCGGGCATTGGAAAGCTGCCGGATCGCTTTCAGCTTCTTGGCGTTCGGGTTGTGGAGCCGGACCGCAAGATCGGCGATGCAGGCTCGATTTATTTGTGGGTCGAGGAAATCGACGAAAACAATATCCCTGTGGGAATTCCGCGCAGCTTCCGGATTCCTTATTCGAAGCCGCTTGCGGAAAAGTCCCAGAAGGCCCGCGACGCGATCATGGAAGGAAATCAGATCGCCGGTACGGCGGAAGATATTGAAGGCCAAACCGCTTCGCGGGATGACAAGAAAGACTCCGAAAACCCTGAAAATAAGACACCGCTGGAAGGCACCGAACGTGCCGAGGATGGCCACGCGCGCATTGACATGGACGAACTTCTGCAAAAAATGCAGAAGGTTGAATTTCAGCCCATGCCTGCGGCACTGATGCCGGTCAAGAAGCCGCAATAGTCGGAATTGTCGCCGCGACATGTATGTGTCGCGGCGTATTGATGCTGATCAGGCGGCGGCTTCGGTCGGGCCCGTCAGCGAAAGAAAGGCCTCTTCGATGCCGGGCGTTCCGGTTGAGGCCATCAGTTCTGCCGGAGATGTGTCACGCAGAACTTTGCCCTTGTGCAGCAGCACGATTCTGTCGGCGTCGACCACTTCTTCGCAAAGATGCGTAGCCCATAAAACCGCAACCGAACGTTCGCGCCGCAGCGTATGCATCAGCTTCACGAGTTCCGTGCGGCTTGCCGGATCAAGCCCGACAGTGGGTTCGTCCATCAACAGTACGCTTGGTTCGTGAAGCAAGGCGCGTGCAAGCTCGACTCGCCTTTTGTTGCCGCCACTCAATTGTCCACACTTGCTGTCGGCGCGGTCGGCCAGCCCCAGACGGCTTAGTTCTTTGGCGATTCGTTCTTTTGCTACCGCGCGTGGCATGCCGTGCAATCCCGTATGGAAAAGCAGATTTGCCGTCACGCTCAGTTCGGGATCAAGCGTCGGTTGCTGGAACACAATGCCGAGACTGGCAAGCGCTGGCACCGGATTCCTCAACATATCGTGACCCATCACCTCGATTCGCCCGGCGTCCGGCGTAAAAAGCCCGGACAACAACTGAAACAATGTCGACTTGCCGGCGCCATTAGGCCCAAGCAGCGCGATAAATTCCCCTGGACGTCCTACAAACGAAACGCCATTCAGCGCCTTGATTGATCCGTATTTTTTCTCGACATTCTCAAGCAGCAGGACTGGCGTGGCGCCGCTTCCGGATTCACTCATCACAGCCTCTTGATTTGTGCGTTGCAGCAAAGCCGGATCTCAGCATTATGCTTTTCGGAAGCCAAATCTAAGCATACACTGGCTCGGTTGCAACGAATGACCTCGCGGTCTGGAACAAAGATACAGAAGCACAATGCGGAAACGTCTGAAACAAGTTCTTGCCGTTGGCGTCCTGGCAGGCTCTGCCTTTCTTGGGCTAGATGCGTCTGCGCTAGCCAAGGGAACTGGCTATCTTTTTGTCAGCAATGAGAAGACGAACAACATTACCGTACTGGATTCAAAGACGCTTAAGATCGTCAAGGATCTGAAAACCTCGCGCCGCCCGCGCGATATGCATTTTAATGAAGATCACACGCGCCTCTATGTTGCCTGCGGCGACGATGATGTGATCGACGTGATCGATGTCGAAAAGCTGGCCGTGATCGGCAAGATCGCGACCGGCAAAAGTCCCGAGACTTTCGTTGTCGACGAGAAAAAGCGCCGCATCTACGTTTCGAACGAAGAGGGCTCGTCACTCTCGATCATCGATATGGATCAGCAGATCACTCTGAATGAAGTCCCCACCGGCGCAGAGCCGGAGGGCGTCATGCTCAGCGCCGATGGCAAGCTGATTTACGTGACGTCGGAAGTGGGCGATCTGGTGCATCTGGTCGATGTTGAGAGCGGCCATGTCCTTGAGGATGTCATCGTCGGGACGCGGCCACGCCGCTTCGCGGCAACGCCGGATGGCAAGGAATTGTGGGTCACAACAGAACTGTCCGGCGAAGTCTGGGTTATCGACCGCGAGAAGTTCCAGAATCTCGGCAAGCTCGATTTCCTGCCGCCTGGTATGAGAAAGACCGATGTGACGCCGGTCGGCATCACAATGACGAAGGACGGCAAGACTGCCTTTGTGACGCTCGGCCACGCACAGCACATCGCGTTCGTGGACGTGCCGACCAAAAAAGTCACCGGCTACGTTCTGGTCGGCAAGCGTTCCTGGGGCATCACGCTTTCCAAGGACGAGAAGACCCTCTACGTCGCCAACGGATTGGGCGATGACGTGACGATCGTCGACGTCGCGAGCCGCAAGGCGCTTCAGTCGGTTCAGGTCGGCCGTACCCCCTGGGGCATTGTGATCGATGAATAATATCTTGAAGGTAGGTCTTTTCCTGGTCGCTCTCCTGACCGGGACCGGCGCGGCGCTGGCCCAGTTTCAGCCTGTTGCGCCGCGCCCTGCCTTGCCCCAGAGCGGCGCGGCGCTCAAGCAAATCACGATAGGCTTTATCGATCTTGATGGCGATCCGCGCTACGAGCCGATGGAAGTCTATCAGCGGCACATACTCAAGGATCTCGATCCCGCCTACCAAGGAGCCGAGATGGGCGTGGAGGATTCGGTCATCATGAACCGGTCCACCGGCGCCGAATTCAAGCTGCAGCGTTTCACGTTGAAAAGCGCGGATGCAGCGCTTGCGGCAGTTCAGGAAGGACAGGGCAAGGGGATCAGCTTCTTCCTGATCGATCTTCCAGCGAGCGCCTACAAGGCTGTTGCTGCCGGAGTGAAGGGTAAGGACGTCCTGCTCTTCAATGTAAGCGCGCCCGAGGATACTTTGCGGCGCGACATGTGCTCTGCAGAGTTCGTCCACGTCTATCCGAGCCGCGCGCAATTGATGGACGGACTTGTCCAGTTGCTTGTGTCGAAGAAATGGCGCGACTATCTGGTTCTTGAAGGTCAGACGTCGGAAGATGCGGAGATGACGAAAGCCTTCGTCCGCTCGACCCAGAAGTTCGGCGCCCGCGTCGTCGCACAAAAGTCCTTCGAAGCAGGGTCCGATCCTCGCAAGCGCGAGCTCAACAATCCAGCGCTCTTGTCAGCCATCAATCGCGACTGGGACATCACGTTTGTCGCCGACAGCGCCTTCGATTTTGCTCGCACTGTCTCTTACCAGACCGTCCGACCCCGTCCGGTTGTAGGTTCCATCGATCTGGAGCCTTCGGCCTGGCATTGGACTTGGGAGCGAAACGGTGCGCCCCAAGTCAATACTCGTTTCCATCGCATATCTGGCGGCCGCAAGATGGCAGGGCACGACTGGTCAGCCTGGATGGCGGTGAAGATGGTCGTGCAGGCAGTTGTGCGCACGCGGTCGACAGAATTCCCGGCGCTGCGCAACTTCATCCTCAAGGATGGCTCGTTCGATCCCGCCAAGGGCCTCGCGGCGAGCGTTCGCCCGTGGGACCATCAGGTCCGTCAATCGATCATCCTCGCTACGCCCTTTTCGATTACCGCGAGCGCGCCCATGGCGGGGTTTCTGCACCGCCTGAACGAACTTGATTCCCTCGGCGATGACGAAGCCGACACACCCTGCAAACTAAACAGATAGTCATGAAACTGATCCATGTCGGCAGGGCTCTGAGGGCGGTCGCGACGCGCGAGGTCGTCAAGTTCGTGCGTCAGCGGGGAAGGTTGCTTTCCGGACTGGTTCGCCCGCTCTTCTGGCTGGTGGTCTTCGCCGCCGGCTTCCAGAATGTCTTCGGCGTTTCGATCATCCCACCCTACAAAACCTACATCACCTATCAGGTCTACATCGTCCCCGGCCTGATCGGCATCGTGCTTTTGTTTCACGGCATGCTGTCGTCGCTCGCGATGGTCTACGACCGCGAGATGGGAATCATGCGCCTGTTGCTGACAGCGCCCCTGCCGCGTTGGGTGCTGCTGGTTTGCAAGCTTGCGGGCGGCACGGCCCTGGGCGTGCTCCAGTGCTACGCGTTCCTGATCACCTGTATTTTCTTTGACGTGACTTTTGACTGGATGGGCTGGGTGACGGTGTTTCCGGCCATTGTGGCGGCCGGCCTCATGCTTAGCGCCATGGGGCTGCTGCTGTCGGTCTATATCCGCCAGCTTGAGAATTTTGCTGGCGCCATGAACTTTGTGATCTTTCCCATGTTCTTCCTGTCCTCCGCACTCTATCCGCTATGGAAATTGCGCGAGGGTGGCTCGGAAGCGATCTTTTTCGTCGCTTCGCTCAACCCGTTCACCTACGCGGTTGAACTGGTACGATTCGCACTTTACGGAATGTTCGACTGGTTTTCCTGTTTGGTCGTTGTTGCATCGACCATCGTGTTTTTCCTGCTGGCGGCCTACGGGTACGATCCGCAACGCGGCATGATCCGCAAGACGCGCGCCGGAACCTGAAAGGCGGTTGACGAGGTATGCCATCTGCGCATGCGGAGATGGTGCGTTCTGCCGATGGCGGGCTTGCTTGGCGGTCTAAACAGTCCGATAGTGAAAGTAATACTTTTAAGGGCTGGGGAGATCGCCGGGAGTGATAAATCCATTTCGTCGCCTGTTTGCCAATTCAATGAACCGGCAATACGCGCTCGGACTTCGATCGATATTGTGCGTCGCCGCAGGTCTTCTGATTCTGCTGGAGGCGCTGCCGGCTGCTGCCGCCGACCTTAAGGAACGCCTGACTCCCGAAGTCATGGCGATCGTCTTCCCCAACGCAGGCAAGCTCGGAAACGAGGAGGGCAAGCCTCCGGCTATTCCGGTTTATCAGGGCGATCAGATTACCGGATATATTTTCTCGACGCTCGATATTGTGGCTGCGCCGGGCTACTCGAGCGTGCCGTTCGATGTGATTGCGGGCGTCGACCTGACGGGGCGCGTCACCGGCGCGAAGGTGATTTTTCACCGCGAGCCGTACATCATGAACGACACGCGCCGTCAGGGTCTGCTCGATACATTCCTGCAGCGTCACAACGGCATGGCCCTGCAAGGCGGCAATTCAGGCGTGCTGCCGCCGGACTACGTGCAGTCTGCGACGGTTTCGGCGCGCGCCATGCGCGGCGCGATTTTCGATTCGGCCCGTCTGGTTCTGCGCTCGCGCGGCGGGCGGCCGAAAGTGAATGTGCCGACGCTCGATCTTGAGTCCTTTCAGATCGCCACATGGGAGCAGCTTCTCGAAAAAGGCGCGGTGGTAAAGCGCCGCTTCACGTCCGGCGACGTCGGGCAGGCGCTCGACAAGGCCGGCGCACGCGGCGGCAAGCTGGAAGACGATCTAGGCAAGCCGGACGAGCTCTACAGCGAAATTCTGACCGGCTATTTTTCGCCCGCTAGTGTCGGTCGCAACATGATCGGCAGCCGCCCGTTCGACGAATACATGCAACGCCAGACGAAGGGCTCGCATGTTTTCGTGATTGCATCCAACGGCCCCTACGATTTTCTGGGATCGGATTACAATCGCGCCGCAAAGGGCAACAAATTCGATCGCATCCGCATCGTGCAGGAGAACAATTCCTTCGAATTCGTGCGGTCGCAATTCCAGCGTCTCGGCACCGGCGGTCCCCAGACAGGCATTCGCGGCAATCGCTATGCGGCGCTTTACGCGCTCGCGCCGGAAGCAAAATTCGATCCGCTGAAGCCTTGGCGGCTCGAACTGCTTGTGCATTCAGAAATGCCCGACGGACGCAAGACGATTGCGTTGCCAGTCGATTACAAGATACCCGCAGACTACGTGATGATGCCGGAGGCGGAGCCGGTGCCTGCGTGGGTTGATGCGTGGAACGACGCGCGCACAAATGTTTATATTCTCGGCGTAACCCTGATCGTCCTGACATTGATCCTGATTTTCCAGGCGCCGCTGACAAGAATGACGAAAACCTACCGGTGGATTCGTCACAGCTTCCTGCTTTTCGTGCTTGTCTGGGTCGGCTGGTATGCGGGCGCTCAGCTCTCCATCGTCAATGTCATCAATTACATGATGGCGCCTTTCCACAATTTCGGCTGGGGCTTCTATCTGGCCGAGCCGCTGATGGTGATGATCGCCATCTACACGCTGATTTCGCTGATCCTGTTGGGACGCGGCGTTTTCTGCGGATGGCTCTGCCCGTTCGGCGCGCTGCAGGAACTGCTCGGGCAGGCGTCTCGCGCGCTGGGACTACCGCAATGGAATCCGTCTGAAAAGTTGCAACGCAAATTGTGGCTCGGAAAATATATTTCCGCCGCAGTTGTGCTTGGCGTCGCGGTTTTCTCGCTGGATATGGCGGTGACGGCGGCGGAGGTTGAGCCTTTCAAGACTGCGATCACATCGCATTTCACCCGCGCGTGGCCTTACCTGATCTACGCGTCTGCGCTCGTCGGCATCGGCCTTTTCACAGAACGCGCCTATTGCCGGTTCCTGTGCCCGCTTGGCGGCGTGCTGGCCTTGCTGGATCGGTTGCATCTCATCGATCTGCTGAAGCGTCGCCCCGAATGTGGAAATCCCTGCCATCTTTGCGAGCGTTCCTGCCCGGTGCGGGCCATTGAAAGCTCGGGTAAGATCGTCATGGCGGAATGTTTCCAGTGCCTCGACTGTCAGGTTGAATATTATGACGACAAGCGCTGTCCGCCGCTTGTCAAAGACCGCAAGCGCAACGATCCTACGCGCTCTTTTAAACCGCGCAGCGCGCCAGTGACGGCGCGCGTGCAGATCAACACCTCGCGGGGAGGCGCAAAATGAGCGCTCCAGTCGATCGTCGCCGTACTCTCAAAATTGTCGCGGCGCTCGCGGGCCTGCCGGTGCTGGCTGCGGGTGTGCGCGCGATGGCGCCCGCGCTGCGCGAATTTCGCTGGCAGGGCGAGGCCATGGGGGCCATCGCGGAAATTTCGCTCTGGCATTCGGACGAAAGCCGCGCCCGCGCAACGCTTGATTCCGTTCGTGCAGAAATCGCCCGTTACGAGCGCAAATTCAGCCTGTTTGATCCTGAAAGCGAAATCTCCCGCCTCAATCGCGACGGGCGTCTTGAAAACGCATCCTCCGAGTTCCGCGATCTCGTAGCCCAGGGGCTTCGTCTGGGGCGTTTGACCGACGGCGCCTTCGACATCACCGTGCAGCCACTGTGGAAACTTTACGAAGCACGGTTCTGGACAAAGTCGCAGGATGCCGCTGACATTCAGGCGGCAGCCCTTACGGTCGCCCGCGACCTTGTCGACTATCGCGGCGTCAGGATCGACGGTTCACGCGTGTCGTTTGAGCGTGCCGGCATGGGCATGACGCTGAACGGCATAGCGCAGGGCTATCTGACCGATCAGGTGGCGGACGCCTTGCGACAGGCAGGTTTCGAGGCGGCTGTAATCGATCTCGGAGAAACGCGCGCGAT
Organism: Beijerinckiaceae bacterium; assembly: GCA_947475995.1. Classification (GTDB taxonomy): domain Bacteria; phylum Pseudomonadota; class Alphaproteobacteria; order Rhizobiales; family Beijerinckiaceae; genus Terripilifer. The sequence continues at coordinate 94,129 of CANJNI010000012.1, forward strand.
CGGTCAGCATCCGGACGGTCGCCCCTGGCGTCTCGGCGTGAAAGACCCGGCGCGTCCCGGCCAGATTGCCCGCACCATTGAAGTCGCCGACATGGCTCTGGCTGTCTCTGGCGGCTATGGAACGACTTTCGACGAGACTGGTCGTTATCATCACATTTTCGATCCGACATCGGGCGCAAGCGCCACAAAAGCCGTGGATGCCGCCGTTGTATCGCCCCGCGCCGTTGTGGCGGATGGTCTTGCCACAGCGCTCTGCGTAATGGATCTTGAAAAGGCTCCAGCCTTGCTGGCGCATTTTGCCGATAGCCGCGCCTATGTCACGCGGCGCGATGGAACCCGCGTGCTGGTGCAGCCAGCTGGTCTGCAACCGATCGCATGAAACTATTCTAGTCCGAAAAGCTCCGGGGAGGGCGAAATGGCGAGGAAAGACAACAAACCGGACGGGGATCTGACCCCGGCTGCCGGAAATGGCATCCTGAACCGCCGATTGTTCCTTGAAAGAACTTTGATGGCCGGGGCAGGGGGCATCGCTCTGGGCGCTTCAGGGGCCTCGGCAGAGCCATTGACCAATCCCAAATGGACGATGGAGCCTGGCGCGCCATTCAATCCCTATGGCAAGCCGTCCCGTTACGAGGACAAGACTGTTCGCCAGTTTGCAGCGCCGGCCAATCCGGCGACGCCGGGCGTCGGTTCGTCGCGCACACCGCATCACTTGCTTGATGGCATGATCACCCCAAACAGCCTGCATTTCGAACGCAGCCATGGCGGCGTGCCCGATATAGACCCGCAGCAGCATCGTCTGGTGATTCACGGTCTCGTCAAGAAGCCGCTGTCGTTCACGATGGAAGCTTTGTCCCGCTATCCGATGACGTCGCGTGTTTCGTTCATCGAATGCGGCGGCAACAGCGGCGGACTCAGCGCTCCTGCGGCTGCGCCGCTGAACGTGCAGGGCATTCACGGCTTGCTGTCCTGCGCTGAATGGACGGGCGTCAAATTGTCGACACTGCTGGATGAGGCGGGCGTCGATCCCGCCGCCAAATGGATCCTCGCCGAAGGCGCTGATTCGCAGTCGGTCAGCCGCAGTATCCCACTCGCCAAGGCGCTCGATGACGTGCTCGTCTGTCTTTACCAGAACGGCGAACGGATCCGGCCCGAAAACGGCTATCCGGTGCGTCTGCTGGTGCCCGGCTATTCCGGCAATATGAACATCAAGTGGCTGCGCCGGATCAAACTCGTCGACGCGCCGATCATGACCAAGGACGAAACGTCGAAATACACGATCCTGCTGCCGACCGGTAAGGCCTGGCAGTTTGTGTTCCCGCTCGAAGTCAAATCGACAATCACGCGGCCCTCGCCGGGTCTCGATCTCAAGGGGCCTGGTTTCTATGAAATCTCCGGCCTCGCGTGGTCCGGCAACGGCAAGATCGTCAAGGTGGAAGTCTCCGCTGATGGCGGTAAAAGCTGGGCTCCCGCAGCCCTGCAGGAACCTGTCCTGTCGAAGGCGCTCACACGTTTTCGCGCCCCGTGGAACTGGAACGGCGGCCCCGCCATTCTCCAGAGCCGTGCGACCGACGACACCGGAATGGTGCAGCCGAGCCGTGCGCAGATTATCGCCGAACGCGGTTTGCGCGGCGCTTATCATTTCAATGTAATCCAGAGCTGGAATGTCGACGAAAAGGGAGTTCTGGCCAATGTCCATGCTTGAGCGCTCCATTCTTGCCGCAGCCTTCTCGATCGCGGCCGGTCTCGCAGTCGCGGCTGACACGCCGCAATTGGGACAACCTATTTCTGAAGCCGATTTGGCCGCCTGGGACATCAGCGTCGGTCCGAATGGCGTCGGCCTGCCGGCCGGCAAGGGTACTGTTGCCCAGGGCGAGGCTGTGTATGCTGCGAAATGTCAGGCTTGCCACGGCGAGAAGGGCGCTGGTCGCCCCAACGACGTGCTGGTCGGCGGTTTTGATTCGCTGCCCGGCGATAAGCCCGCCCTGAAAACGGTTGGCAGCTTCTGGCCCTATCCGACGACGTTCTTCGACTATGTGCGCCGCGCCATGCCGTGGACGTCGCCGAAGACTTTGACCAACGACGAAGTCTATGCCGTGGCGGCCTATGTGTTCAGCCTGAACGGCATCATCAAGGCGGACGAGGTGATGGACGCCCAGACGTTGCCGAAGGTCAGGATGCCGAATCGGGATGGATTCACCCCCTTTCCGCGTTCGCCAAAAGTCGACTAAGATCGCGCCTCAGCTGCTTCGCTACGGAGACTGATGACATGACTCGCCCATTGGTATCCGTTCTGCTGGCTCTGGTTTTCGTTTCGCGGGCATGGTTCGCCATGGCCGCCACAACGGAAGCCGAGTTCGGTCGCGGATTGTCGGCATTCAATGCCGGCGATTTCAAAACGGCCTATGAGGCATGGTCTCCTTTGGCGGATGCCAACGAGCCGCGTGCGGAAGCCGGAATCGGGTTCATGTACCATCGGGGCCTCGGACTCCCGACGGACAACGAGCTGGCTGCAAAATGGTTTTTCCGGGCTGCTGAACAAGGACAGGCAGAAGGTCAGCTTATGCTGGGCCTTCTGTATTTCTATGGCACGGGAGTTCCACAGAGCTATATTCACTCCTACGCCTGGTGCGAACTGGCTCAGGATTTTGGTCAGTCGGACGCTCAGCTTTGTCGTGATTCGGCGATCTCGTATTTGTCGGAAGCCGATATGCGAGAGGGCTATCAGATGATTGCCGATCTACGCGCCAAATATGGCCGTCGCAGAAACTGATCGCTTCGGGAAAAGCTCGGCGCAAAGCATGGAAACTTAATTTTCTGTCTCGCGAAAAAACGATCGCAATGGTCAAAATGAATCATTGCTGCAGCGCAAAAAAGCTATTCACGAGAAATTATCGCGGATGACGGCTGTGTGCTATTGAGTTTCGATCCGCGCTATGGTTCTTTAGACTCACAATACTTTCGGCTGGGCGGAAGCATGCTTCATTTGGAGCAAATGTCCGTCCACCATGTGGAGAGGGCGCTCATGTCAGAACACGATACTCATTCGACATGCGAACACGCTCACGAGCACGAATCCGGCGAAACCGGACTTCGCGCATCGCGGCGTGACGTGATTAAAGGTGTGATTGCTTCAGGCGTTGCGGTTTCGTCGACTGGTTATGTCGTCGCTGGCCGTCCCGGTGAAGCTGTCGCGCAAACAGCAGGCGCAGTCGAGCGTCTGGTGACGGTGAATGTGAACGGCGCCGATCGTCGCGTCGACGTGCTTCCGCAGGAAACACTCGTTCAGACGCTGCGCTACAAGCTCGGCCTCACAGGCACCAAAATTGGTTGCGACCATTCCGAGTGCGGCAACTGCACCGTCATGGTTGATGGGATCGCCACCTATTCCTGCACCACGCTGACCCAGCGCGTTCGCGGCAAGAAGGTTGTGACCATCGAAGGCATTGCCGGCCCGAACGGTCAGCTGCACAAGGTCCAGAAGGCGATGCTCGAAGAGATCGCTCCCCAGTGCGGGTTCTGCACGCCTGGCCAGGTCGTGACTGCGGTCGCGCTCCTCAATGAAAACCCGAAGCCGACCGAAGACGAAGTGCTTGTCGCCATGTCGGGCAACATGTGCCGTTGCGGTGCTTACAACCACTATTTGAACGCGGTCATGCGCGCTTCGAAGGAGGCTTGAGATGGCCAAGCTAGTTGGACAGAACTTTATCCCGTACGACCTTGAGGCCCGCGTTACCGGCGCCGCAAAATACGCGGAAGATTTCCGCGCTGAAGGCATGGTCTTCTGTAAGATCCTGACCAGCCCGGTTCCGCACGCCCGCATTCGTCGCATCGACACCTCTGCCGCCTTGAAGATCAAGGGCGTTCTGGGCGTGCTGATGGCCGATGAAGTGCCGCAGTTCCCGCCGCCCCAGCCGCCGATTCTCGCCAAGGACGAAACCTTCTTCGTCGGTGAGCCGATCCTCGCTGTTGCAGCCGAGACCGAGCTGCTTTGCGCAGAGGCTATCGAGGCGATCAAGATCGACTTCGAAATGCTCCCCCATGTGACCGATCCGCTGGAAAGCCTTTTCCCGGGCGGTCCGAATGCTCGTTCGAACGGCAACGTCGCCGGCGCCCAGATCAACCTTCAGGTCGCCAAGTGGGACGCTGCCGATTTCGCGGCTTCCGGCGACGACAAGCTGCCCATGGGCAAGCCCGCTGAAGAGTGGAAGTACGGAGACATTGACGCAGGTTTCAAGGCTTCGAAGCTCGTTATCGACGAGACCTTCGTGGCTGGCGGTCATTCCCATCATTCGATGGAGCCGCGCACGACCTTCGCTTACTGGCAGGGCGACAAGTGCTTCCTGCATGTATCGAACCAGAGCCACACGGCCGCTGTTCCGAACATTGCCCGTTTCGTCGGTATTCCGCCGGAAAATCTGGTCATGATCGCGGAGTTCTGCGGTGGCGGCTTCGGTTCCAAGATCGGCGGCTACCCGAACATGGCGGTTGCAGCCCTCATGTCGAAGAAGCTGAAGCGTCCGGTCATGAACCGCCTGACGCGCGAAGACGAATACAGCATCGGTAGCGCGCGCCCGACCTTCCAGGGCCGTATCAAGATGGGCTTCCGTGAAGACGGCAAGCTTCTCGCTGCGGATCTGTATATCGTTCAGGAAAATGGCCCGTATCTCGGCGCTGGCGACTTCCGTAGCGCCGGTAATGCTCTGTCGATGGTTTATTCGCCAGAATCCATGCGCTGGCGCGGTATTCCGGTGCTGACGAACACGCCGCCGGTCGGCGCGTTCCGTGGTCCGGGTGAAAACCAGTTCACGGCTTCGATCGAGCCCATGCTCGACAAGGCGGCTCGTGCGTTGGGTGTCGACCGCGTCGCCATCCGCTTGATGAACAGCCCGACCGCCACCAGCAAGATTGGTGCGGATCAGGCGCCTGTCACGAGCGCGTTCCTCAAGGACGCGACCGAGAAGGCCGCCCAGATGTTCAACTGGGAAGAGCGCAAGAAGAAGTCCGGCCAGAAGAACGGGTCAAAAGTCACCGGTATCGGCATCGGGCAGGGGTATCACACCGCTGGTTCGAACGGCTTTGACGGTCTGCTGCGTATCACCCCCGATGGAAAGCTGCACATCCATACCGGCGTCGGCAACCTCGGCACCCACTCGCACACAGCCACTGGCCGTGTTGCGGCTGAGTTGCTGAATTACGCCTGGACGAACACGGTCATGGAGCGCGGCGACAGCCGTCGTGGTCTTCCGTGGAACAGCAACCAGGCTGGTTCGCTCACCGCTTCGACACAGTCCCGCACCATGTACGTGGCTGCTGTGGCGATGAAGGCCCAGCTCACCGAAATCGCAGCTGCGATTTTGGGTGGCGCTGCCGCTGATTACGATCTCGGTGACGAGAAGGTCGTCAGCAAGGCCGACGCGACGAAGTCCATCACCTACGCACAGGCTGCGCAGAAGGCTATGGAACTCGGCGGCAAGTATGTCGGCAAGGAGCCCCCGAAGGACATCAATCCGGTCACGTTGGACGGTCTGCAGAAGATCGCCGGCACTGGCCTGATTGCAGTCGCCAAGGACAGCCTGCCGCGCGTCGGTCTGACGCCCGGCCTGACCACCACGATGGCGGAAATCGAGCTGGATACGGAAACCGGCAAGATCAACATCGTCGAAATGGTCTGCGTGGCTGACTGCGGAACAGTCCTGCATCCGATGGGCCTCGCTGCCCAGATGCGCGGTGGTAACATCATGGGCATCGGTCAGGTCGCTCTCGAGCGTCGTGTCTATGATCCCAAGCTGGGTCTGCCGGCTGCCGGAAAGATCTATCAGGCAAAGCTGCCTTCGTTCCTTGACGTTCCCCGGAACATCAAGACCGCTGCGGTCGAGAAGCCTGATCCGTCAAATCCGATGGGTGTGAAGGGTGTCGGCGAACCTGTCGTGGGTTCTGGCGCCGGTGCGATCACCACCGCGATTGCTGACGCGCTTGGCGGTCATCTGTTTAACCGTACGCCGGTTTCGGCGGACATGATCCTCAATCATCTGGCCGGTCGCCCTCAGGCGCACAAGCCGCTGCAGATCAATACGGTCTGAGGAGAACCCGACCATGCTCATCAAAGACATGATGCCGAACTTCGAATTGTTTCGGCCGGCGACACTGAAAGATGCGTTCGCTCTTCTCGACCGTTACGGGAAGGATTCCTGGAAGATCGCCGGCGGCCACGACAGTCTGTCGTGGTTCAAGGAACGCGCCAAGCGTCCCAAGGCGGTTGTCGACATCAGCGCCCTTCCGGATATGAAGGGCGTCAAGGAAACTGCGGATGGCATTGAAATCGGGCCACTGACGACTCTTACCGAGTTGCAGAACAATCCGATCATCAAGGCTAAGTATCGGCTTCTGTCCGATGCTGCCGCCAAGGTGGCCAGCCCGCAGATTCGTCACGTTGGCACCGTCGGTGGAAACGTCTCCCAGGACGCTCGCTGTTGGTATTATCGTGGCGGCTTGCCCTGCTATCGCGCGGGTGGCAACACTTGCTTCGCCGACACGCCGGAAGGCGTGAACCGCGAACATGCCTTGTTCGACACCGATCGTTGCGTCACCGTCAATCCTTCGGATACTGCTCCCGCGTTCGTGGCGCTTGACGCCAAGTTCGTTGTTCGCAGCTCGAAAGGTGAGCGGGTTCTCAGCGCTAATGATTTCTTCATCGGACCGAAAATCGACATCACTCACTTGACGTCGATCCGTCCAGAAGAAATCCTTGTCGCGATCCGCGTTCCCAAGACCTTTGCAGGCGCCAATTTCTACTTTGAGAAGGTGGCGGACCGGAATTCATGGGACTTCGCGCTCGTGAACGTGGCTGCGGCAATGATCGTCAAGAATGGCGCGATCGAAGAGTCCCGCATCGTTTGCGGTTCTGTTAGCGCGGTTCCGCGGCGTCTTCAGGCTGTTGAAGCGATTGTCAAGGGAAAGCCGCAGAATGCGGATATCGCCAAGCTGGCTGGTCAGTCTGCGACGCGCGGCGCGCGCCCGCTGAACTACAACCAGTTCAAGATACCGCTGATGGCAAATCTCGTCACGCGCGCTGTGCGTGAAGCGAAGGCCTGAGGTCAGTAATGGAGCTCTTTCGTTATTCCAGGTCGATCTATGGTGGTGACGGAACGTTGATCGGGGCCTCTTGGGACCTGTTCGGTTGGTTCGTTGCAGCCGCAGCCGCCTTCATTGTGGTTCACGCCGCTTTGAAAGCGTTTTCGGGAAATAGCAATCTGGATTCGCATTGAGTAACGAGAGCTCTTTTAATGCCTGTGTCTGAACTGAAAAAATCCGACGCGTCCGTTCCGGATAACGGACGCGTCGTCAGGCATCGCCTGATTGATAGAATCTATCATTGGGTTATGGCTGCCGCTGTGTTCGCCCTTATGGGCACGGCCTTCATGCCGATTTTTGGCATCAAGTTCGAATGGTTGACCATTCACTGGGTGGCGGGAGTTGTGCTGGCATTTTGCGTTCTGATCCACATTGTCCGAGCTGTAATTTGGCAGGACCGCATGTCGATGGTGATTGATCGCACCGATTTTGCCAACGGCGCCAAGATCGTCAAACGGTCATTCGGTCAAAAGGTGCCATCTCCGATCAAGGCGGGCAAATACAATGGCTTGCAGAAGTTGTACCATCTTGGCGTAGCATTTTTTATGCTGGCTATTATTGGCACCGGCCTTGCCATGTTGAGCAAGATCGACACTCCGTTCTGGAAACGTAATCCCTATTGGCTGGGCGATTCCGATTGGGGCACGATTTATACAATTCATGGTTTTGGCGCCATGTTTATGGTCAGCATGGTCATGATCCATGTCTACTTTGCGCTTCGTCCTGACGAATGGCATTTGACGCGCTCCATGTTCCGAGGCTGGATGTCCGGGAAGGAATACAAGGCTCACCACGACCCTGCTCGTTGGCCGGCCAGCGATTCGAAGTGAATTTGCGCGTCTCCATGCGGAGACGGATAGAAACTGCATCGCGCGTTAAAGGATAATCGACATGGCCTCCGCATCGGACGGCGTAAGTCAGCTTGCTGCCGCAATCGACACAATCGAAGAAACCTATGAATATATGCTCGCCTATGCGGCCCAGGGGCGTCGTGTTGAGGAAGATGGTAGCAGCAGCAGTATTCGGGAATATCTGAATAAGTCGGTTGTTGCGCTCGACCTTGTTTGCACTTCAACGCCCGAGATGGCTGGTATTTCAGGTCAAAAAGCTATGGCTGACGCTGAACCCTTTCTTGCTGTCCTTCGGACGGATGCGAAAGCCGCACAGGCCGCAATCAAGTTCGTATTGTCTCAGCATTCGATTGGATCCCAGATCGTCGACAACCTCAATGCATCGATGCACGTGAGGGCTCTCCTGACGGATCTTTTCCTGCTTGATGAAGCCCTCAAGATAAGCGGACTATGACGAACAGTTCCAGCGCGAGGGCAGAGTGACGAGCGTCGATCCACTGCGTGTCGGAATTGTTGGTCTCGGAGCTTTCGGCTCACGCGTTGCGATGCGGTTGTTGTGGAATGGCTACCATACACTTGGAGTCTATGACTGCAATGACATGACGTCTCGCCTTTTCAGCAATGAATATGGCGCGATGGGGCTGGGATCTCCCCGTATGGTCGCGCAAACCTGCGATGTGGTAATCACCGTTTTGCCGACTGCCGATGCGCTCCGCGAGGTTTGTTTTGGCTGGGAAAGCATAGCAAAAGGCTTCGGCGGAAAAGGGCTTGTGATCGACCTGGGAGTTACTGACCCGGTCGAAACCCAGTCTATCGCCAGAGAGTTCGCGGCTAAGGGTATCAGCTTTATTGATGCACCAGCCTTCGGTTCGCCGGCACAGGCGAAGGAGGGCGCACTTACGCTCGTGGTTGGAGGCGACGATGACGCTGTTGAAATAGTCAGTCCGATCCTCAACTGCTTGTCAAATCGCATGATCCGTGCCGGCGGCTCCGGCTCCGCTCAGGCAGCTAGCGCTATTGCAGATTATCTGCATGCCGCAGAACTACTGGCGACCAGCGAGGCAATTCGTCTCGGGACGCAGTTCGGCTTTCAGCCAGAAACTGTACTGGGCATATGCAATATTCTTGGTGGCGCCGGCCTGCAGGCCTTGATCAGCAAGGATCTCGTTACGCGTAAGTTTCAGTCAGGCCGAAAGCTTGGTCATGTTCAGCAGAACATTGCCATTGCATCGCACATGGCTTCAAAGTCCAGTATGGCTTTGCCTCTGCTTAGCGCAACCGGCAAAGCTTGGGCTGACGCCGAGAGTCAGTTTGGATTCGGTGCAGATCAAACCGAAATTCTGAAGTGGCTTGAAAAGATTGTCCCGTTTGACAATACCACCGTGAAAGACGCTCCAGTGGCCGAACCGATGGCCTGATGGCATCGGCGGCGGGCTGGCTTGGGAGGCTATCACCATGGATCGCTATATTCTCAGTGCAGCACTCTCAGCCTTGCTTATCTGCGGCGGCGTTGCTCTTGCTGACGATGCTTCGGACGCATTCGTTGCCGGTAAGACGAAAGCGTGTCCTTCGTGCGATTTGTCGGGACTAGATTTTACCGGCAGGGACTTGTCTCGCTCGAAGCTTGAAAAGGCTAATCTGTCGGGTGCCAAGCTGTCCGGAGCGATCTTGTTTCGGAGCGTCATTCAGCGTGGTAATCTTTCCAAGGCGGATTTGTCGGATTCTGATCTGAATCGCCTCGATGGAAAATGGGCCGATTTTTCCGGGGCCAATTTTTCAAATTCGCTT
>CANJNI010000013.1 GCA_947475995.1 Beijerinckiaceae bacterium
AACCGTTCACGCGCCGCCAGCGGCTGGCATCACGATTCGCAGAAGCTCGAACATTCCATGCCGGGCGGCGGGCTGCCGGATTCGCAGCGCAAGGCGAATGTGCTCGATGTCTCTGGACTGGACGACGAGGAACTGGAGACCCTTGAGCGGCTGCTGCGGAAGACGCTGGCCACGGCGGAGCAAAAGCGGATTTAGGATGGGGCGGCGTAGGGAAAGGTCCCAGCGGCTTTGCCTATGCAACATTGATGGCGGCAGGAACCCATGGTGCTTGGATGACGGCGCTACATCTGTCGCGACAAACCAGCGCCCGGCAGAAACGCTCCAATTTTTAAAAAAAATGCTTACCCACCGCTTACCGAAAGAATGGTGTGCGGGTACTTAGACTACGAAAAAATCGATAAGTATCTGATTTCATTGGTGCCGGCGGAGAGGATTGAACTCCCGACCTTCGGTTTACAAAACCGCTGCACTACCGCTGTGCTACGCCGGCGTTGCGGGCGGAGCATATCCGTCGCGCGGGCGCAGTTTGCACAAGTCGCCCTGCTTCGCAAGCTTCGGGCATGCGGCCTACCGGATGAAATTGCCCGCCGTCAGAGCGCCGCCGATGGCCGCAACGAACAGGCACAGATCATGCGCCGCCAGAACCAGCCGGTCCGGCGAACGGGCCTGGTGCAGCCATGCGGTCGCGGCCGTCGTGGTCAGCGACCAGCCGACCGCAATTGCGACCAGAAGCAGCGTAAAATCCACCGCTGTGCTGGCGTAGCCGAAGACCAGCTTCGCTCCCAGAATGACCGCCAGTCCGCCCAGCGCGACCATGCGGACGCCGACCCGGCGCGCCAGCGCCTCCACCACGAAGGACGGCGCATACATGGCGATCACATGCCAGGACAATGCGCCGAACACGCTCGCGGCCGCGATGCCGCAGCCGATCATGGCCGATGGGGCGGAGAGCATCAGCGCCGTCATCCCGAACCATGCGGCGCAGGCCAGTACGGTCGGCGCAAGCGCGTCGGTCAGCGCCGCCTTTCCGGCGGCGGGCGCCTGCGTCCGAAGCGGCGCGCGGCTTGACGAGGCCATCGCCAGCGTCAGCACCGCCACCTGGACCAGGGCTGCCGCCAGCACGACGCCCAGATGTGGCGATGAGGGCGTCCAGTCTTGCGCATAGGCCGCGAAGGTCGGCCCCACGACGCCCGCCAGCGCGCCCGCGCCGAACACCTGCGCGGCCGCCACGATTTTCCCGCGCGACCCCGCCCCGATGGCGGCTTCATGACGGTAGAAAAGTCCGAAGCCCTGCGCCACCCCGACCCAGAACGCCCCGAGGCAAAACGGCGCGAATGCGTGGGCGTACAGCGCCCAGGCCATCACGAAGCCGCCTGCGACCCCATGCGAGGCCCCTAGCGCGAAGGAGGCGCGGCGGCCGAAGGAATCCAGCAGCAGCGAAGCCGGAAAGGTTGCCACCGCCGCCCCGCACAGCATGGCCACATAGGGCAGCGTGGCCCAGCGCGGCTCGGGCGCGAGCAGCATTCCGGCCAGCGGCAATACGCCCAGCAGCAAGGTCTGCGACAGGACCGCCAGCGAAAATCCGACCGCCAGCAGACCCGCACCGCCGCCCTTTGCATTCTCGACCGGAACGCCCGGCGGGCAGAAGCAGGAGAGGCGTCCCGCGCGGCCCAGGGCCCCTGATGTGTCGGCGCTCATCGCGGTCCCATCTCAGCGGCGGATGTCGTCGTCGGAAATGATCCGCTGCGCCGCGCCTTCAGAATCGTCGAACTGCCCGGCGCGCATCGACCACATGAAGGCCGCGAGCCCGCTGAGACCCAGGAACAGCGCGATCGGCACCAGCACAACCAGAATGTTCATCGCTCATCCTTTTCCGGCCAGCGCCAGCCTGTTGGCAGGCAGGGGCTGCGTCGTCGCGTCCGGCTCTGCTTCGTTGGCCGCGCGCCTGCACCGCAAGGCGTTCAGCGTCACCAGAACCGATGACCCCGACATGGCCGCCGCTGCGATCAGCGGCGTCACAAATCCCATGACGGCCATCGGCACCGCAATCGCATTATACAGCACCGCGAGCCAAAGGTTCTGGCGCATCAGCGCGCGCGCCATGCGCGACGTGCCGACCGCCTCGACCACGGGCTGAAGCCTATCACCGAGGAACACAGCGTCGGATTGAGCCTGCGCAAGGTCCACGGCTGAAATCGGTGAAAGGGACGCATGGGCTGCGGCCAGCGCCGGCGCGTCGTTCAGGCCGTCGCCCACCATCAGCACCTTCCGGCCCCGCGCCTTGAGCGCTTCGAGCGCGGCGATCTTGTCGGCAGGCTTGAGGCCGCCCTTCCAGTCGGCAACGCCGAGCGTAGCCGCCACGGGCGCGACGGCGGACGGAAGATCGCCAGACAGGATGGAGACGCCGAGGCCGAGTTTCTTCAGGGCCGCAACGGTCTCAACGGCGTCGACCCGCAAGGCCTGCCGAATTTCGAGTTTGAAGACGTCACGGCCGTTGCGGAAGAACAGAACCGACGTGCCGGGCGTCTGCGAGTCCGCATCGCCGGTCCAGCCGCAAAAAGCGGCGCTGCCCAGACGCAACTCGGCGCCGTCGGCCTGCGCCTTCACGCCTGCTCCCGGAACCTCCTCGGCAAGATCGAAGGGCGTGCGCGCCCCGCCCGCGCGCGCGACAGCGCCCGCCAGCGGATGATGGCTCGCCAGGGCAAGCCGCGATGCAAGCTCGAGCGCGCCGTCCGGCAAGAAAGCCGCATTGACCACGCCGGGTGTCGGCAGCGTCAGCGTTCCGCTTTTGTCGAAGACCACCCAATCCGCTTCCGCCAGCCGCTCCAGAGCTTCGGCAGAGTTGAGATAGACGCCCGCGCGGAACAGCGACCCGGACGCCACGACCTGTACGGCCGGCACAGCCAGCGCCAGAGCGCAGGGGCAAGTGATGATCAGCACCGCAATCGCCGTGATGATCGCATCATGCAGGCTCGCGCCGTACATCAGCCAGCCGGCCAGTGTTGAAAAGGCCGTGACATGCACCATCGGCGCATAGATGCGCGCCGCCCGGTCCGCCAGCCGCCGGTAGCCGCTGCGGGCTTCGCTCGCCTTCTCGACGAGACGGCCCACTTCATCGAGCAGCGAGGACTGGCCGGCCGCAGTGACCTCCAGCGTCAGCACGCCGTCGAAATTGATCGAACCGGCAAAAAGCGCAGCGCCTTCCTGCACCGTGCGCCGCATCGTCTCGCCCGTGATGACGCTTTCGTCCACTTCCGAGCGGCCCGACACGATGCGGGCGTCGGCCGGCACGCGCTCGCCCGACCGCACCAGCACACGATCGCCGTTGCGCAGCGCCCCCACCGGAACGACGACCAGCGAACCGTCCTGCGCCAGGCGAGTGGCGCGCTCGCCTTTCAGGGCGGAGAGATTGGCGGCTGCAGCGCGCGTCTTGCGCCGCATCATCTGGTCCGACACGCGGCCCAGCAGCAGGAACAGCAAAAGCATCACGGCCGAGTCGAAATAGGCGTGCTCGGCGTGGTGCATTGTTTCGTAAATCGACATGCCGAGCGCCAGCAGGATGCCGAGTGAAATCGGCACATCCATGTTCAGGCTGCGCGCCCGCAATCCGGCAAGGGCATTTCTGAAGAACGGCTGTCCCGCATAGGCCGCAGCCGGAAGCGCGATGAGAGCCGACATCCAGTGGAAGAAATCGCGTGTCGGGCCGTCCATGTCGGCGCCGTGGCCGGACCAGACTGACACCGACAGGAGCATGATATTCATGGATGCGAAACCGGCGACCGCCAGACATTTCAGCAGCCACTTCATGTGAGCGGCTTCACTCGCCTCCGCGCGCTCGACCTCGAACGGGAAAGCCCCGTAGCCGATCCGCGCCAGTTCATCGATGAGCAGATCCGGCGACGTTTCCGCCTCGCGCCACGCGAGCGTGAGGCGGCGGCTTGTGAGATTGAGCCGCGCGCGCTCGACGCCCCTGAGCGGCTTCAGGGTTCCTTCGATTTCGTCCAGGCAGGCCGCACAATCGATACCGTCGATCGCAAGATCGATCTCGCACACGCCCTCGCCGGTGCGGCGGCTCCAGTGGGCATAGTCGACTGTATCAGTCATCGCATTCTACCGCGCGCTGTCCTCGACCACGATACGGTTGCGGGAGACAAAGAGAATCTCGCCTCTGCGCTGCAGCTCCGTCACGGCTTCCCACTGGCCGGGCGATATATCGGCGCGGCCGCGATAAAGACCGGGGCCGACTTCCCGCAATTCGATGGTCTGGTCGCGGCGGCCATCCATCGGATGTTCGAGCCGCACCACGGCTTCCACCGACGAGGAAGGCGCGCCGAGTGAATCGCGCTGGGTGACGCTGACCTCTGACACGCCCGGACCGACGCGGCGGAACGACAGATCCACCTTCCACCGGAGTTCGTCCTGAACGCGCTCGGCGGCGATCTGGCGGTTATAGTTCAGCCCCGCCGTATAGGCGTTCTTTGTCTCAAGTCCGCTGAACGTCTGGATCGCGAAGTGCAGCAGCATGCCATTCGCAAAAATGATCGTGCCGAAAAAGGCAAGCACGAACAGCAGAACCATCCTGCCCGTGAGCGGCCTTCCTTCATTCATCGTAGCACCGGATATGCGGGACATGGCTTGCTCCTGATCCTAATCGTGCTTTTCGTCGGAAGAGATGAAATGGTCTTTCGCAACGGCGCTTTCGCCGCCCGCAAGATCTTTCAGGATGAACCGGATGTCCTGCGAGCGCGGCGGGTGTGAATCCGCTGCGATCGAAACGAGGATGCGCGACTCCAGCGTCTGGTCTGGACCGACCTTGATCACCGGCCAACCGTCCGGGCCCTTCTGGGCTCCGACAACCTCCAGATGCGCCGCATCAAACCGGTCGAGGCGGATCGAGAATTCACGCGCGCCGCCGTACTTGTTCGCGACACGCAATGTATAGGCGTTGCGGATCGAACCGTCGGACAGGCGCACGAAAAGCGGATTGCGATCGTGCAGGATCGAAAGGCTGATCGAACTGCGAGTCACCAGCGCGTAAAGCATCACCACGCCGATGACGGCGATCAGCCCCGCATAGAGGATCGTGCGGGCACGAACCATTTTCACGGGCAGCTCGGGCTTGCATTCCTGGCGGCGCTTCACGATGATGTCGGTGTCGTAACCTATGAGCCCCGTCGGCCGACCGATCTTGGTCATCACGCTGTCGCAGGCGTCAATGCAAAGGCCGCACTGGATGCAGTCGATCTGCAGGCCGTCGCGAATATCGACGCCGGTCGGGCAGACATTGAAGCACTGGTTGCAATCGACGCAATCGCCGGCGGGCTTTCCGGCCGTGCGCAGCACCGCAGCTTTCTTCACGGAGCCGCGCGGCTCGCCGCGATCATAACGATAGGTGACGTTCAGGGCCCACTCGTCCGTAAGCGCCGCCTGAATGCGCGGCCACGGACACATATAGGTGCAGACCTGCTCGCGCATGTGCCCGGCAAAAAAGTAGGTCGTCACCGTGAGAATGAGGATCCACAGATAAGCCGTGAAGGGCGCGCTGAAAGTGGCGAGTTCATAAACCAGCGTCGGCGCATCGGTGAAATAGAGCACCCAGGCGCCGCCCGTCCACCAGGCGATCATCAGCCAGCCCCAGTGCTTCAGGGTGGCCCGCGCGAAACTCTCCAGATTCCAGGGCTTGTCGGCGTTCTGCATCCGCTCGCGGCGGTCGCCTTCCGTCAGGCGTTCGATCCACAGGAACAGATCGGTCCAGACCGTCTGCGGGCACAGATAGCCGCACCACAGACGGCCGGCGACCGCGTTCATCAGGAACAGGGTCAGCGCCGCGATGATCAGCAGACCGGTGAGATAATAGAATTCCTGCGGCCAGATTTCGATGAAGAAGAAATAGAAGCGCCGATGTTCCAGATCGACCAGCACCGCCTGCGAGGGCGCATCGAGGCCGCGGTCCCAGCGCGCGAAAGGCAGAAAGTAATAGACCCCAAGGGTCAGAAACAGGATCGCCCACTTGATGTTGCGAAACCGGCCCGCGACGTTTTGCGGATAAATTTTCTGCCGGGGCGCATAGAGCGGGGTTTCCACCCCGCTCTGCTCCAGAGCTGCTTCGCGCGCCTGGATTTGCTTGACGCTCATGTCGTCACACTTTCTGCATGCATTCCGAGGTGGCGGCTACTTGCCGCCACCCAACGTGTGTACATAAACGGTCAGCGCCTTGATGGTAGTATCGTCGAGGCGATCCACCCATGCAGGCATCACATTGCCGCGTCCGTTCGTGAGGCCTTCGACGATCGTCGCCTTGTCGCTGCTCCACAGCCAGATCTTGTCGGTCAGGTTGGGAGCGCCTGTCTCGACATTGCCCTTCCCGTCGGAGCCGTGACACGCCGCGCAATTCTCCTCGAAGATCTTTGCGCCGGCGGCCTTGTCAAAGCTCGCTTCGGTGGAGAGGCCGGAGAGCGAGCGCACAAAATCCGCAACTTGCGAGACTTCGGCGCTCTTCAGGATGCCGTCGCGGCCGAAAGCCGGCATCGAGCCTTCACGCCCCTTTGGATGACCGGAGCGAATCCCGAAGGCGATTGTCTGCTGGATGTCTTCGGCCTTGCCGCCCCACAGCCAGTCGTCGTCGTTGAGATTCGCGAAGCCCTTCGAGCCGCCGCCGCCGGCGCCGTGGCACGGAGCGCAATTGTCGCCGAAGGCCGCCTTGCCTTGCGCGCGCGCAAAGGTCAGCAGTTTCGGGTCCCTTTCAATATCGGCCAGCGATGCGCCGCCGAGCGCCGACACCATCGGACCGCGCAGCGCCTTCAGCGCGTTGAGTTCCGACGCCACATCGCCGCGCGACGACCAGCCGAACATGCCCTGCGTGAAGGACGAGATCATCGGAATGGCCGGATAGACGAACACATATCCGACCGACCAGACGATCGTGGCGTAGAGGATGACCAGCCACCACCGCGGCAGCGGCGTGTTGAGTTCCTGAATGCCGTCCCATTCATGGCCGGTTGTGGCTGTCCCGGTGTGGGAGTCCACCATTTTGACGTTTGGATTCGTGCTGGACATTGTTTTCAGTCCTCTCTCAACGGGAGGTTGGCGGCCTCATCGAAGCTGTTCTTGGACGCCGGCCACATCGCATACAAAACGATGAGGCTGAACGTGGCGACCATGCCGATCAGGCTCCACACTTTTGCACTGTAGAAAAAAGTTGCGAGATCCATGGCGAACTCCTCAGCGCAGGTTGGCCTTGTCGTCATAGATCTTGAAGTCGACCAGCGTGCCGAGCATCTGAAGATACGCGATCAGCGCATCCGCTTCCGTCACGGCGCCCGGACGACCATCAAAATTACGCGCGATGACTTTAGGATAGCGCGCGGCCAGATCGCCCGGATCTTCATCCGAGGCCTGCGCCTTCGCGTCCGCAGCCGCCTTCGTGATCATGTCGGCCGTATAGGGCGTGCCCTCGAGAGCCAGGACGTTCATGTCCTCGCCGAGATGCGACACATCCAGTTCGGTCTTCGCAAGCCACGGATAGGACGGCATGATCGATCCGGGAACGAGCGAGCGCGGATCCGCCAGATGCTGGCGATGCCATTCGTCCGAATATTTTGCCCCGACGCGGGCAAGGTCCGGCCCGTTGCGCTTGGAACCCCACTGGAAGGGGTGATCGTACATACTTTCCGCAGCGAGCGAGTAATGACCGTAGCGCTCCACTTCATCGCGCAGCGAACGGATCATCTGCGAATGGCAGGTGTAGCAACCTTCCCGCACATAGATGTTGCGGCCTGCCAGTTCGAGCGGCGTGTAGGGCCGCAGGCCCTCCACCTTTTCAATGGTGCTCTTCAGATAGAAGAGAGGGAGAATTTCGACGAGACCGCCGATCGAGATCATCACCAGAACGCCGATGATGAGGATGATCGAGTTCTTTTCGAAGATCGCGTGCTTTTGCCAGAGTGACATTGCCTGTCTCCTTATTCGGCCGGCACGAGGGACGGATTGCCCAGCGGCGATTCAGCCGGTTCGGGCGAAGCGATGGTCTTGTAGATGTTCCACACCATGATCAGCGTGCCGGCGAGGAACAGGCCGCCGCCGATGGCGCGGATGATGTAGAAGGGGTGCATCGCATCCACGGTTTCGATGAACGAATACTCAAGGAAGCCCAGGGCCGTGTAGGCGCGCCACATCAGGCCCTGCAGGATGCCCGCCACCCACATCGACGTGATGTAGACCACGATGCCGATGGTCGAGACCCAGAAGTGCCAGTTGACGAGCTTCAGGGAGTAAAGACCCTTGCGGCCCCACAGCCACGGAACCAGGCAGTAGATCGCACCGAACGACACGAAGCCGACCCAGCCGAGCGCGCCCGAATGCACGTGCCCGATGGTCCAGTCCGTATAGTGCGACAGCGAGTTGACGACCTTCACGGACATCAGCGGGCCCTCGAAGGTCGACATGCCGTAGAAGGCGATCGACACGACCAGCATGCGCAGAACCGGATCGGTGCGCAACTTGTCCCAGGCGCCCGAGAGCGTCATCAGACCGTTGATCATGCCGCCCCACGAAGGCATCCACAGCATGATCGAGAACACCATGCCGAGCGTCTGCGCCCAGTCAGGCAGCGCCGTGTAATGCAGGTGATGCGGACCGGCCCAGATATACATGAAGATCAGGGCCCAGAAGTGGATGATCGACAGCCGGTACGAATAGACCGGACGACCTGCCTGCTTCGGCACGAAATAGTACATGATGGCCAGGAAGCCTGCGGTCAGGAAGAAGCCCACCGCATTGTGGCCGTACCACCATTGCACCATGGCGTCCTGCACGCCCGACCAGACGATGTAGGACTTCGGCGAGAAGATCGACACCGGAACGGTCGTGTTGTTGACGAGATGCAGAACCGCAATCGTCACGATGAAGGCGATGTAGAACCAGTTCGCCACATAGATATGCGGCTCCTCGCGCTTCCAGATGGTCGCCAGGAACACCAGCAGATAAACCACCCAGACAACCGTCAGCCACAGGTCCGAATACCATTCGGGCTCGGCATATTCCTTGCCCTGCGTGATGCCGAGCAGATAGCCGGTGCCGGCAATGACGATGAACAGATTGTAGCCGAGCACCACGAACCACGGCGCCAGATCGCCTGCAAGGCGCGTCCGGCAGGTGCGCTGCACCACATAGAAGGATGTCGCCAGCAGCACGTTGCCGCCGAATGCAAAAATGACCGCAGAGGTATGCAGCGGACGCAGACGACCGAACGATATCCACGGCAGGTCGAAGTTCATTGCCGGGAATGCGAGCTGCAGTGCGATGATCAGGCCGACCAGAAATCCAGCCACGCCCCAGAAGAGGGAGATCAGCGTGGAGAATTTGATCGGTCCATAATTGTAGTTTGGTTTACCGTCGATGAATTGCGCCGGCGGCGCCGCATCGCGGTTCATGTAACGGTTGCCGATCGCAAAGACAGCCGCGATGCTGGCCGCTGCGAACACATAAGCATGAAAGGCATATTCAGGCGTGTAGGCCTTGGCGGCCACATAAATCGAGAAAAATGCCATCAAAACAGCCGCAAGCCCGAGTCCGAGCTCGCCGACGGTAAGTGATTTCCCGACCGCGCCGGGTCCACCGGACCCGCCTTTTGCCGGGATGGTTGCTGATTGAGCCATATCGGAACGCCCCAAAATGTCGCAGGCGCAGGCGCGACTCGGTCCTCGAGCCCGCTTCGACTGCCCATCGACCTTCGCGGGTGCAGCATGGGGGGACATTGATTTGCATCAATCGGATCGTAGGCAGTCCGTCTGATATGGCCACGCTTCCGATGTCCCGGAACCTTATTTTAATTTGTCCCGATCACACTAACCGTATCGGGAGAAAGGGCGATCAGAGTCCTCCCCGCAACGACAGGCGTTTCAGATTTTTGACAGGAGCGGGCAGTGAAAACAGTTATTCGCAAGCTTATTGAGCAACATGGTCGGCTTCCGGTCGCGATGTCCACGCTTGCCGACGGTCAGGACCTTTATGCAGCGGGCCTGACGTCCTTCGCGGCTGTCCAGCTCATGCTCGGCCTGGAAGAAGCTTTCGACGTGGAATTTCCCGAGCGGATGCTTAACCGCAAGTCATTTTCCAGCATCGACGCGATTGCAGCCTGCATCGCCGAAATCGCACCGCAGAAAGCAGTCGCCTGACATGACCCGAAATTCCAACCTGCTGGACCGCGCAGCGGATGCTGCGGCGGTCGCGGCGAAATATTGCGACGAGGTCGACGCCCAGTCGCGCTTCCCCACCGAAGCCATGCAGGCTTTGAAGGACGCGCGCCTGATGGGCATCATGATCCCGCGCGATCTGGGCGGCGAGGCCGCCAGCCTTCGCGACATCGCCGAAGTCTGCGCACTCCTCGGTCAGAACTGCGCCTCGACCGCGATGGTCTACGCGATGCACCAGATCAAGGTGTCCAGCGTCGTGTCTCACGGGGCCGATCATCCCTGGCATCGCGCCTTCATGGCCTGCATCGCCTCGCAGCAATTGCTGCTGGGCTCCTCCACCACGGAAGGCGGCGGCATCGGCGGCGACCTCGGCAATTCCATCTGCGCCATCGAGCGCGATGGAGACGAGTTCACCCTGCGCAAGGACGCGAGCGTCATTTCCTATGCAACGCAATGCGACGCCATTCTGGTGACAGCCCGCCGCGCACCCGACGCGCCCGGTTCGGACCAGGTCATGGCCACTCTTCTCAAGAGCCAGTACACTCTCGAAAAGACGGCCGAGTGGGATACGCTCGGCATGCGCGGCACTTGCAGCGAGGGCTTCATTTTTGAAGGCCGCGCGCCGGCCGAGCAGATCATGCCGCAGCCTTTCGCCGAAATCGCCGCACGTTCGATGCTTGCGCATGCCCACCTTCTGTGGGGCGCGCTGTGGTACGGCATCGCCGCCAACGCGGTGTCGCGTGCGCAGTCCTATGTCCGCGCCGAAGCCCGCAAGAAGCCCGGACAAAACCCCGTCGGGGCGCTCCGCGTCGCCGAGGCCGCAAGCATGTTGCAGCTCATGCGCTCCAGCCTCAACGCGGGTCTGGAACGTTTCGAGAAGGCGCAGCTCGCCAACGACGATCTCAACTCCATGAGCTTCGCCATCGACATGTGCAATCTCAAGATCGGCTCGTCGCGACTGCTCAACGACATCGTCCAGCAGGCCATGATGGTCTGCGGCATCAACGGCTACAAGAACGGCACGCCCTACAGCCTCGGCCGTCACATGCGCGACGCCATGTCGGCGCCGCTGATGATCAACAACGACCGTATCTTCGGCAACACATCCAACATGCTGCTCGTGCATCGTCTCGACCAGCGGCTTGCGAGCTGACCCATGTGCGAAAACTGCACCACTTTCCGCAAGGGCCTCTTTGCGCATCGCCTGCTGATCGAAACCGGCGTCGACGGTCTTTACGGCCGCGGCGGCGTCTTTGAGGATGTGATCCACCGTTTCGACAACCTCATCACCTCCTTCGGTGGAGCTGACGGGGCGGAGGTCGTGCGCTTCCCGCCAGGCATGAACCGGGCGCTGTTTGAGAAAAGCGGCTATCTGAAGAGCTTTCCGAACCTTGCCGGAACCATCCACGCCTTCAACGGCAACGACAAGGACCACGCGGCCCTTCTCGAAAAGCTGTTCGCCGGCGAGGACTGGACCTACGGTCAGGAGGCGACCGACATCGTTCTCGCTCCCGCAGCCTGCTATCCACTCTATCCGACGGTCGCCCAGCTCGGCGCATTGCCGGAAGACGGACGCCTTTATGACCTCCAGTCCTATTGCTTCCGTCGCGAGCCTTCGCAGGACCCTGCACGCCAGCAGTTCTTCCGCATGCGCGAATATGTGCGCATTGGTTCGCCCGAACAGGTCACCGAGTTCCGCCAGACCTGGCTCGATCGTGGACGCGAACTGATCGCAAAGCTCGGCGTGCCGTTCGACGTTGATGTGGCGAACGACCCGTTCTTCGGTCGCGCGGGCCGCATGCTGGCCAACAACCAGCGCGACCAGAAGCTGAAGTTCGAACTTCTCGTGCCGATCGAAAGCACCGAGAAGCCGACAGCATGCCTGAGCTTCAACTACCATCAGGACCATTTCGGCACACTGTGGGGCATCTCGCAGCACGATGGCGAAACGGCCCACACGGCCTGTGTCGGCTTCGGCATGGAACGCGTCGCACTGGCGCTCTTCAAACATCACGGCTTCGAGGTCGAAAAATGGCCCTCCCCCGTCCGAAAAGCCCTCTGGGGCTGATCTCCGACACGGTCATTCCGGGCCTCAATCATGCGTCGTATCGTCAGCATAGTCTGCACGATGCGACGCGCGACTGGCCGGAAACCAATTGCTACGTCGATCTGTGGATCGAGGTGCTGAACAGTCTCGGGCGCTCGCCCGAAGCTGGGCTGGCCTTCACGCTCGCGCAGGATTTTGAGGGCGACCACTTCACGTTCTTCAAGTATCCCCTCGAGGATCTGGCGGCGCTCTACGGCGTGAGCGTGACAGAACTGGCGATCTACGACAGTGTCGAAAGCCACGTTGCGGAACAGATCGCGCGCGGCCGCATGGCGCTCGTCGAAGTGGACGCATTCTATCTTCCCGACACGCGCGGCGTCTCCTACGGGGTCGAACATTCCAAGACGACCATCGCGGTCAACAGGCTCGACCGAGTGGGCCGCAGCGTGGACTACTTCCACAATGCGGGTTTCTTCACCCTCGACGGCGAGGATTACGACGGCGTCTTCCAGCGCGAGGGCCATATCTCCAAGCGCCCCGACACTCTTTTCCCCTATGTGGAATTTGTGAAGATCGGAGCAGGCGAGGCTTCGCCCGAAGACTTGCGCAGGACCTCGCTGGATCTCATGCGCCGCCATCTGGCATTGGCCCCGCGCGAGAATCCCGTGCGTTCCTTCGCGGCGCGGTTGAATGAAGACATCCACTGGCTGATCCAGCGCGATCCGGCCTTCTTCCACAAATATGCGTTCAATACGCTGCGGCAGGTCGGCGCCAATTTCGAACTGCTTGGCTCGTATCTCGACTGGCTCGCCCAACAGGGCGAAAGTGGCCTGATCGAGCCGCGCGACACAGCACGCGCCATCTCGTCGGGCGCGAAGACCATGCAGTTCCAGTTGGCGCGCGCCGTCAATCGCAAGCGCACCGAAGGCCTTCCGGCCATGCTGGACGGCATCGCGTCTGCATGGGACCAGACGCTCGGCGCGCTTCGCAGCCGCTACGCCTGAGCAAACACATGCGCATCCGTTTCCCGAATGCGCCTGCCGAAACGATTGCGGCGGGCTGGACCTTTACCTCCAGCCCGCCGGATCTTTATGCATCGCCGACCCACATTGCGCCGGATGCGGAATGGCTGCCCGCCATCGTACCCGGCACGGTCGCCGCTTCATTGCGCGCACTGGGCCGTTTCGACGTCGATCAACCGACGCCGCTTGAAGACAAGGACTTCTGGTTTCGAGCGACCATCGAAGGCGACGGGGAGGAATCCCTGCGCTTCCTGGGCCTCGCCACCATCGCGCAGGTCTTTCTCGACGGCGTGAGGGTGCTCGACTCAACCAGCATGTTCGTCGAATCCGAATGCAATGTTGCGCTGAATGGCAGACACGAACTCGCCATCTGCTTCCGCGCGCTCGGCCCCTTGCTGGAAAAGCCCGGCAAGCGCGCGCGCTGGCGCCCGCGCAATGTCACGCCATCGACCTTGCGCGCCTTCCGCACAACCTTTCTGGGACATGTGCCCGGATGGTGCCCGCCCGTTCACCCCATCGGCCCTTGGCGCGCCATCGAGCGGCGCAAGGGCGCATGGGCAGAATGCGATCTGGACGCTGCTCTGGTTGACCGTGACGGACGCTTGCGCGTCACGCTGACTTTCGATGCGCCTCCTGCTGGACACGTCTCGGTCGAATGCGCCGGAGAGCAAACGCAACTCGCCCGGACGCAGGCAGGCGCCTTTAGCGGCGAACTTATCATCCCGAACGTCAAGGCCTGGTGGCCGCACACCCATGGCGAACCGGTTCTGCATGACGTGTTTTTAGTGGTGAACGAGACGCGTTACGCCATCGCCCGCACAGGGTTTCGTCGCATCGAGCTTGATCGCGATGCGGACGGAAAAGGCTTCGGACTGCGCGTCAACGGCGTGCCGGTTTTCTGCCGCGGCGCTGTCTGGACAAATGCCGATGTGGTCGCCCTGCCCGGATCGCGCGAGGACTACGCGCCATTGCTCGACCTTGCGCGGCAGGCCGGCATGAACATGCTGCGCGTCGGCGGCACGATGGTCTATGAAGCCGACGCCTTTTACCGGATGTGCGACGAGCGCGGGATTCTGGTCTGGCAGGACTTCATGTTCTCCAATTTCGACTATCCGGCGAACGACGACGCCTTTGTCGAACTTGTCCGCACTGAGGCGAAGCAATTCGTCGCGCGCACAAAAGTCAGTCCATGCATCGCGGTCTTCTGCGGCGGCAGCGAAGTCGCCCAGCAGGCCGCCATGCTCGGCCTTCCATCGGCATCGTGGTCGAACCGCATTTTCGACGATGTGCTGAAATCCGTCGTGCAAGAAAACAGATCGGACGCCATCTATGTGGAGCACACGCCCCACGGCGGTCCAATGCCCTTCTACATGTCGGAAGGCGTCTGCCATTACTATGGGGTCAGCGCCTATTTCCGCCCCGTTGAAGACGCCCGACAGGCGAATGTGCGGTTCGCCGCCGAATGTCTGGGCCACGCCCATGTGCCGGACGCTGCGCATGTCGAACTCGAACCCGATGCGCCGCTCGTCGTTCACGCCCAATATGCCGACCGGGTTCACAACGATTCCGGCTCGACGTGGTGGTTCGATCACATCCGCAACCACTATGTTCGCGAGCTTTACGGGATCGACCCGGAAGCGGCACGGCGCGCGGACGCCGATCATTTTCTCGACCTTTCCCGCGCCACCACGGCGGAACTTCTGGAATCGGTCTATGCGCTCTGGCGTCGGCAGGGCTCTCCGACACGCGGCGGGCTGGTGTGGTTCCTGCGCGACCTGCGCGAAGAGGCCGGATGGGGCGTCATTGACGGGCTGAACCAGCCGAAAGCCGCCTGGTACGCCCTGCGCCGCGCTTTCCGTCCCGTGCAGGTCCTGCTGATCGACGAGGGCCTCAACGGTCTCGACGTCCACTGCATCAACGAAACCGCGCAGCAGATCCCGGCGCAGCTCGCCCTGACCTGCCTGCGCGACGGTGCGGTGCCGGTGATGCGCGCGGCGCGCGAGCTGACGCTTGCGCCGCGCAGCAGCATCAAGATTCCCGCCGTCGATCTCTGGGGCGCCTTTTTCGACACGTCCTATGCGTATCGCTTCGGCCCTCCTTCGCACGACGTCACGGTCGCAACGCTGACGACGCAGGGCGCAGAAGCAGAGGCCTTCCATTTCCCGCTCGGGCGCGGCGCAGAGCGGCATGATCTCGGCCTGCAAGCCGAACTCATTGCTGATGAGCATGGCTGGTCATTGCGTGTCTCCACCGCGCGCCTGGCGCAATCCTTCCATGTGCGCGATGCGCATTACCGGCCGGACGACAACTGGTTCCATCTGCCGCCAGCGACCACGCGCATGCTTCGCCTCAGCCCGCGAGACTCCGCCCATTCCGCCAGGCCGCGCGGCCTTGTTGCAGCAGTAAACGGCCGCGACTGCGTCGCTTACGGGGACGACGCATGACGCCCATCACGTTCCACAATCGCTTCGGCTGGCTGCATGAAGCCTCCGGCTCCACGGGCGTCCTGCTCTGCGGCGCGCAGGGCTACGAACAGCTTTGCGCCCAGAAGGCTTGGCGGCTGCTGGGCGACAGGATCGCGCAAAGCGGCTTCCCGGTCCTGCGTTTCGATTATGGCGGCGCGGGCGACTCCCTCGGAAGCGATCGCGATCCCGACCGGCTCGACGACTGGCTTGCATCGACCCGCATGGCGATCGCCGAATTGAAGGAGCGCACCGGCGTCGACAGGGTCATCCTGCTCGGCCTCCGCCTCGGCGCATCGCTGGCCGCGCAGGTGGCCAGCGAAGATGGCGACGTGGCGGGACTGGCGCTGCTCGCTCCGGTCGCAAGCGGCCGCGCCTATGTGCGCGAACTGTCGGTGCTTGTGAAAATGCAGGCGCAGGCCGTCACGCGCCCCGCTGACGTCCCCGAAGAACCGGGCCTCGAAGTGCAGGGCTTCTGGCTCTCGCCGCAGACGCAGGAATCCCTTCGGGCGGTCGATCTGACGAAGCTGCAGAAGGCCCCGGCCCCAAAGGTGCTGCTGGTTGCGCCGGACGAGCACACGAGCGCAGAATCCGTCGCCAGCCATCTGGAAGGGCTCGGATGCGAAGTTCAGCGCGCGCCCTTCGTTCAATACGCGCAGTTCATCGCCGAACCCACGTTCTCGCGCCTGCCCGAAGAAGCCATCGCGAGCGTGACGCAATGGCTCGAAACCCATTTCGCGGACGGGGCCAACACAGCGCCCGCGCCGGTGATCGCCGAGGAAGACGTCATAACGGGCGCGCATTTCATTGAGGAGCCGATTAGCTTCGGGCCCGGCCGCGCCCTCTTCGGCATGTTGTGCATGCCCAAGGCGCCTGCGCCGGGCGCGCCCACGCTGGTTTACGTCAACGCTGGCGCCAATCCGCATATCGGCTGGGCGCGCATGACAGTCGACAACGCGCGCGCCTTTGCCGCAATGGGCGTCTCGTCCTTCCGGATGGACGTGGCGGGCCTTGGCGACAGCGCGCCCATTCCGGGCCGCAAGAGCCAGATCATGTATTCCCTCGAAACGATCGAGGATGTGAAAGCGGCTCTGGATCTGCTGGCGGCGCGCGGCTACTGCAATTTTCACATGGTCGGCCTGTGCAGCGGCGCTCATCTCGCGTTCCATACAGCCGTGGCGGACACCCGCATTCAGGGGCTTGTGATGGCCAATCTGCAGAAATTCATCTGGCAGGACGGCTATTCCCTCGAGATCGCGGTGCGCAGCACCTACAGGTCCAACACCTTTTACAAGGGACAGGCCTTGCGGGCAGAAACCTGGCGGCGGCTGCTGCGTGGCGAGATCGACGTTCTGGGCATCGCCAGGGCGGTCAGCCAGCGGTTGCTGCGCCTCGTGATGGCGCGCGGCGAGGCCCTGGCCGGTGCGCTCAACATTGGCCCGCCGAACGACGTGACCAAGGTCAAACGCGGCTTCCGCGCGGTGAGCGGACGCGGCGGCCGATTCCTTCTCGTGTACAGCTCCACCGACGGCGGCCTCGATGAAATCGCGCAATATATGGGAGCGGGCGGCAAGCAGGTGGAAGCGCTGCCCGGTTCCCGTTTCGCCATCATCGAGGGCGGCGACCACAATCTGACGCCCCGCTGGGCGCGGGACGCCATGCTGGGCCATATGCGGGACTTTCTCCTTCCATCGGCATAATACGGATATTTTTTGTATTATAATTCAAATACGTCAGAATTGACGTAGATTTAAGTTTCAGCCATGAGAAAGTCGCCGCAGCTTTCCGAGCCGCCGCCCGCCATGCTTCGAGGTTGAAACATCCATGCCGCAAGTCGTCACCGCCAGTCGTCTCGTTGACGGGATCGTGGTTTTCTGGAGCCACGGCGGCTGGGTCGAATTGCTCGATCAGGCGCAGGTTCTGCAAACGAAGGACGATGTCGAAGCCAACATCAAGAGCGCGCAGGCCGATGTGGCCGCCAACCTTGTTGTTGACGTTTTCGCGTTCGAGGTGAAGGCGGCTGCGGGCCATGTCGAGGCCGTGACCTTGCGCGACCGCATCCGCACCGCCGGCCCCACTGTTCATCGCGACCACGGCAAGCAGGCCGTCGCCCGCTAGACTCTCCTCCAGCGGAGGTTCCGCATGTATCGTTATGACGAGTTCGACGCCGCCTTCGTGAAGGACCGTGTCTCCCAGTTCCGGGATCAGGTGGAACGCCGCCTGTCGGGCGAACTGAACGAAGACCAGTTCCGCATTCATCGCCTGATGAACGGTCTCTACCTTCAGCTTCACGCCTACATGCTGCGCATCGCGATCCCTTACGGAACGCTGTCGTCGCGGCAGATGCGCAAGCTCGCCGACGTGGCGCGACGCTACGACAAGGGCTACGGCCACTTCACCACGCGGCAGAACCTGCAGCTCAACTGGCCGGCCCTGAAGGATACGCCCGACATTCTGGCCGAACTCGCCAGCGTCGAGATGCACGCCATCCAGACGTCCGGCAATTGCATCCGCAACGTTACGGCGGATCATTTCGCCGGCGCGGCCGCCGACGAGATCGATGATCCCCGCCCCTATGCGGAAATCCTTCGCCAGTGGTCGTCCATCCATCCGGAATTTTCGTTCCTGCCGCGCAAGTTCAAGATCGCCGTCACCGGCGCAGCGCGGGATCGCGCGGCCATTCAGGTGCACGACATCGGCTACCAGATCGTCCGCAACAGAGCGGGTGAAC
Organism: Beijerinckiaceae bacterium; assembly: GCA_947475995.1. Lineage (GTDB taxonomy): Bacteria > Pseudomonadota > Alphaproteobacteria > Rhizobiales > Beijerinckiaceae > Terripilifer. Next base: position 18,456 of record CANJNI010000013.1, read on the forward strand.
CGGGCTTCGCCGTGTGGGTCGGCGGCGGCCAGGGCCGCACACCGATGATCGCCAAGAAAATCCGCGACTTTCTGCCGGTCGCCGATCTGCTCGCCTATAGCGAAGCCATCGTGCGCGTCTATAATCTCGAAGGCCGCCGCGACAACAAGTACAAGGCCCGCATCAAGATCCTGCTGCACGAAAAGGGCGCGGAGCCGTTCCGCGTGGCGGTCGAGGAAGAATTCGCAGCCCGCAACGACGGCGCCTTGCGCCTGCCGCAGGCCGAGATCGACCGCATCCACGCCTATTTCGCCCCGCCTGCTCTCAAGGCGCGACTCGCGAAGCCGGAACTGTTCGATGCGCGGCGGAATGCGGATGGCAAATTCCGTGCTTTCGTGGAGACGAATATCGCGCAGCACAAGATCGACGGTTTCGGCATCGTCACCATCTCGCTGAAGCCCATCGGGGGCATTCCGGGCGACGCAACGTCCGAGCAAATGGACATCGTCGCCGATCTCGCAGAGCGTTACGGCCACGACGAAATCCGCGTCTCCCACGAGCAGAATCTCGTCCTTCCGCATGTGGCGCTCGACGACATTCCGGCCATCTACGACTTCCTGGCCAAGCACGGCCTCGCCACGTCCAACATCGGCCAGATCAGCGACATCATCGCCTGCCCGGGCCTCGACTATTGCTCGCTGGCGACCGCGCGCTCCATTCCGGTCGCGCAGCGCATATCGGATCGCTTCGGCGACGGCGAACGCGCCCATGAAATCGGAGATCTGAAGATCAAGATTTCGGGCTGCATCAACGCCTGCGGCCACCATCACGTCGGCCACATCGGCATTCTGGGCCTGGAGCGCAAGGGCGTCGAAACTTACCAGATCACGCTCGGCGGTTCGGCCGACGAGAACTGTACGCTGGGCGACATCACCGGGCCGGGGTTCTCCTATGAGGCCGTGGTGGACGCGGTGGAAACCGTGGTCGACACATATCTTGGCCTGCGCACGGACAAGTCTGAAGACTTCCTGACGGCCTACCGTCGCGTCGGCATGGCGCCTTTCAAGGCGGCGCTCTACGAAAAGAATCCCGGAGCAGACATTTGAGCCTGATTTTCAAGGACGGACAATTTGTCGAGGACACCTGGAAAACCGTGCGGACCGGCGAGGATCTGCCGCCGTCCGGCCATGTGATCGTTCCGCTCGACTGGTGGCAGGCGCAACGCGGCGCGTTCGAAGGTTCGAACGTGCCGATCGGCGTGCGGATCGAGCCCGGCGTAAAGATCGAGACCTATGCGGAGGACATTCCGCGCTTCGCTCTCATCGCACTGGCTTTCCCGAAGTTTCAGGATGGACGCAATTTCTCGACCGCACAGCTTCTGCGCGAGCGCTACGGCTTTCGCGGCGAGTTGCGCGCCGTCGGCGAGATTCTGCTCGATCAGGTGCAACTGATGGCGCGCTGCGGCTTCGACACAATGGAAATCAGCGACGCTCCGACGCGCACTGCGCTGCAAGAAGGGCGCGCGCTGCGCATCTCGCATTTCTATCAACCGAGCATTGCTGCGGAAGCGCCTGTCGGCACCCGCCCCTGGCTGCGCAAGCCGGCCTGATCAGCAGGCTGGATGCAGGCCCTCGGGTCGGCAATCGGGCTTCATCCAGTAGGTGTGGCCTCCGACCGCGACCGGACAGCGGCGCGCCGCATAGTGCGGCAAGTGCGGATCGAGGATGTAACGCAATCCGCTAAGCAGCGGCATGTCCTCGCCCGACATGACGCGAGCAATTGCGGTCCATTTCTCCTCATCGGCCTTTCGGGCGAATTCGCTGACGCGGGCGGCCGCAAAGGCCGCGGCGCTCTGGCCAAAGCTCTGCGCCACAGCGCCCACCTTGCGATGATAGTCCGGACCGATGCTCATGAGAGCCGCGTGTGCGATGCTTTCGTGAGAACAGGAATGAATCAGTTCAGCGATCAGCATCGCAATTTCTCCTCGACCGCAGCCAAATGCGCGACGTCGCCACATCCGTCAGGCGAACAGTCACAACCCGATGTCGGCTACAAACAGCAGCGCCGCCGAATTGACTGTGTGCTTGCACACATGCGGGTCTGCCTTCGGTCACTAACGTAGGATCGGACCTCCGGTTCCCGGTGCGGTCCGCCCAAATCCAGCCCGAATGGGGCGCGGCAAATACCAATCTTGCCAGTGGTGAGAAAGTGCGCAACGCTTCATGCAGGCTGGCATGTTCATGTCTGCCCCCGGGGGTGCGACAAAAAGGAGATCGAAATGCACAGGCGCAATTTTCTTACAGGACTTTTCGGACTGGCAGGCGCAGCAGCGGCAGGCGTCGCCTTCACGTCATCGGCTGAAGCCGCCGAGAAGACTCCAAACCTGCTCGACACGCTGCAAGGCATGGACGCCGGCAAGGTCGAAAATCCTCTGAAGGATGATGCAGACATCCCGGCCGAAGGCGCGCAGGACGCGCAGTACATTCGCGTCCGCCGCCGCAGGCCGGCTCGCCGGATCTATCGTCCGGTTCGTCCCCGTGTGGTGATCCGCCGCCGCCGTCCGACCCGCCGGTGCGTATGGGTGCGCAGCGGCCGCCGTCTCGTACGCCGCTGCTACTGGGTCTGATCGACCCGTTCTGCTGACGAATCTGCTGATGGCGTCCGTCTCCCGGCGGACGCCATTTTCATGTCACCAACTGCCCGTATTGGGCATGGACGCCCAGGGTTCTGCGGGCGGCAAATGGTCGCCCTCCTGCAACAATTCGATCGAGATATTGTCGGGCGAGCGCACGAACGCCATGTGCCCGTCGCGCGGCGGACGGTTGATGACGACGCCGCCCCTCATCAGCCGCTCGCAAAGCTCATAAATGTTGTCCACCCGATACGCGAGGTGCCCGAAGCTGCGCCCGCCGGTGTAGACTTCCCGGTCCCAGTTGTAAGTTAGCTCGATCAGCGGCGCATTGCGTTCCTTCGCCAGTTCCTCGTCCGCCGGAGCGCACAGGAACACCAGCGTGTAACGCCCCTTCGCGCTCGAGAAGCGACGAACCTCCTTCAGCCCCAGCAGGTCGCAGTAGAAATGCAGCGATTTGTCGAGGTCGGTGACGCGCACCATCGTGTGCAGATAACGCAAGAGCCGCTCCGTTCCGTATGCCTGTTCTTTAGAAGCGTACCGCAGCGCCGCAATTCGTGCCATATCGACGCGATCAAATAGTCATCAATGCATAGCTCAAGCCGGGTCCACCATGAGCGATCTAGCCAAACGCAAGGAATCGGCAGCTCTCGCCTCCATCTTCGCGAGCGCGGCCCTGACCATCGGAAAGCTCGTCGCCGGATTGCTGTCCGGCTCTCTGGCGCTGATCTCCGAAGCCGGACACAGCCTGCTGGATACGGGCGCGACGATCCTGACCTATTACGCGGTGAAAATCGCCGGCAAGCCCGCCGATGATGAACACCACTACGGCCACGGAAAGGTCGAGGCCGTCGCGGCCTTGTGCGAGACCGGCCTGCTGATCGCGCTTGCGGTGGCCGTCGTGATTGAAGCGGTCCGCCGCCTTACCGGACATGAAGCCGGGGCGGTGGATGCGAACTGGCTCACCTATTCGGTGCTGGTCGTCGCCATAACGGTTGATTTCATCCGCTGGCGCTCCCTGAAGAAGATTGCCGCCGAGACCCGCAGCGATGCGCTGGCGGCGGATGCGCTGCACTTTTCCAGCGATATGGTCGGCTCTTTTCTGGTTCTGCTCGGCCTCATCGCGACGACCTTCGGCTTCAAGCAGGGCGATGCGCTGGCGGCCATCGGGGTCGCCACATTCATTGCTATCGCGGGCTATCGGCTCGGCAGGCAGACGATCGAGACGCTGATCGACATGGCCCCTGAAGGCTATGCGGAGCGAGTGCGCGCCGCAGCCCTGCAGGTGCCGGGCGTCGTGGGTGTCGACACGGTCCGGGTGCGCAACGTCGGCTCGCATGTGTTCGGCGAAATTGCGATCGCGGTGCCCCGCACGATCCCGATCGAAAAGGCCATCCCGATCAAGGACGCCGTGAGCGCCGCCATCCGCGAAGCGGCGCCCGAGGCCACGATCACCGTCACCGCCAATCCACGCGCGCTCGACAACGAGACGGTGCTGGAGCGCGTGCTGCTCATCGCAGCCCGGCGCAAGCTCGCAATCCATCACCTGACGATTCAGGAGATCGACGGGATCAAATCGGTGAGTCTGGATCTCGAAATCGACGGACGCCTCAGCCACGGGCAGGCCCACGAGATCGCGTCCCAACTGGAAGCCGCAATACGCGAGGAAATGGGTCCCGACATCGAGGTCGAAACCCACATCGAGCCGATGGAGCCGAACGAGCTTTCAGGAACCGAGGCGCCGCTGGACACAACGCAGGCTATCGCCGCTTCGCTGGAGCGCCACGCTTCGGGCTCGCCTGTCAATAATGTTCACAATGTCCGTGCGCGCCGGAACGCCGCCGGCCTCGTGGTGAACTACCATTGCCGTGTCGACCCCACATTGACGGTGGAAGACGTCCACGCGGCTGTCGATGCGCTGGACCGCAAGGTGCGCGCAGAATTTCCCGCCATCACCCGCATCGTCGGCCACGCCGATCTCAACCGCTAGGATCAGCGTTCCTTCATTGACTTCGAGCCGAGTTCGACAAGCGGCGAGAAGACAAATTCGAGAATGCGGCGGCTGCCGGTCTTCACTTCCGCCGTCACCGACATTCCGGGCGACAACGGAACCATCACGCCGTCAGCGTTGATCTGCGTCGTCTCGGGCGCGAGCGTGATCGGATAGACGAGGTTCTGGGTGCGCTCGGGCGTGGCGAACATCGACGGCCTTTTCTGGGCGGGCATGTTGCCTTCCAGCGCCTGCGCTTCCGGTTCGGGCATCGCGTCCTTGGCGATCCGGATGACCTTCGCGTTGATCGACCCGTAGCGAGTGAACGGGAAAGCATCGATCTTGATCACGGCGTCCTGCCCCACCGACACGAAGCCGATGTCCTTGTTGGGCAGATAGCACTCGATTTCGACCGCCGCATTGAGCGGAACGACGCGCATCAGTTCGACGCCTGTCGTCACCACCTGCCCGACGGTACTGACCGTCAGCGACTGGATCGTCCCGTCGATGGGACTTGTCAGCGTCATGCGTTCGAGCCGGACCTCGGCCTTGGCGAGACGTTGTTCGTAATCGTCGATCTGCTTCTCGGCATCCGCAAGCTTTTGCGAATTGTCGGAAACGAAGGCCTCGAAAATCTTTCCGATTTCGCGCCCGAGCACTTCGATATTGGCTTCGCTCTCGGCAAGCTGGCCGGTCTGGGTGATCAGGACCGTCTCCTGATAGCGCATGGTCTCAAGCGCATCGAGCAGATTGGCGCGCGGACCCGCGCCCCGCTCCACCAGCTCCGTGCGCATGCCGACGCGCTCCTTCTGGATCTTGATCAGATCCTTCTGGCCCTCGATGGTGGAACGCAATCTTTCGACTTCCGCCTGCTTCTGCCTGCGTTGCGCTTCAAGCGACGCGACGACGGCCGCAACCTGCGTCAACTCACCGGTGAGGACGCGCGTCTCGCGAGCCCGCAGATCATCCGGGATGCCTTCCGGCCACTGGATCGCCGGAATGGGCTCGGGCTGGCGTTTCTGCAAGGCCGCAATGCTGGTGCGACGGCGCGTCGCCTCGGCCCGGAAAGCGGCCAGAATGCTGCGCGTGCCGCGCACATCCGCTTCGGCTTCCGACGGATCGAGGCGCACCAGCACGTCGCCGGCCTTTACGCTCTTGCCGTTCACCACTGCGACCTCGCGCACGCGGCCTGTCTCGATAGGCTGGATGACCTTGACGGAGCCGAGCGGCTGAATCTTGCCCTGCGCGCTCGCCACGATGTCGATGCGTCCGAACCAGGCCCAGACCAGTGTGATGACCACGAAGGCGCAGATCGTCACCAGCAGCCAGATGCGGATCGGCGAGGGCGGCGTTTCAAGAATTTCGACAGCGGCCGGGAGGAACTCGTGATCGCCGACTTCCCAACGCTTCTTCGGCGCCGGAGGCTTTCCGGCTGCTTGCGGAACCGCGCTCACGACGTGGCCTGCGAATTCTGCAGCGACCACAGGCGCGCATAAAGTCCGTTCGGACGTTTCAGCAGCTCGTCGTGAGAGCCAGCCTCCACGATGCGGCCATCCACCATGCCGATGATGCGATTGCAGGGGCGCACCGCCGCGAGCCGATGCGCAATGATGATCACGGTGCGGTTGCGGACGATCTGCTGCATGTTCATCTGGATGATGCGCTCGCTTTCATAATCGAGCGCCGAGGTGGCTTCATCGAAAATCAGGATGGGCGGATTGGTCGCAAGCGCGCGGGCGATCGCGATGCGCTGACGCTGTCCGCCAGAGAGGTTCGCGCCGCGCTCCTCGATCATCGTGTCGTAGCCCTGCGGCAGCTTGTTGATGAACTCGTCCGCGCCCGCGAGCTTGGCGATGGCGATCACGCGCGCACGCTGCATCGCCGGGTCCGCCAGGGCGATATTGTCGTGAATGGTGCGGTTGAACAGCAGGTTTTCCTGCAGCACCACGCCGATGTTCCGGCGCAGCCACGCGGGATCAAGCTGCGACATGTCAGCGCCGTCGAGGAACACCTGCCCCTCCTCCGGCGAATAAAGGCGCTGCACGAGTTTGGTCAGCGTCGACTTGCCGGAGCCGGAGGGTCCGACAACCCCGATCACCTCGCCCGGCCGGATGCCCAGCGACAGGCCCTTCAGGACGAAAGCGCCTTCGGGACGATAGCGGAAGGACACGTTGCGGAATTCGATGGCGCCCTTGGGCGGCGGCAGCACAACGCGCGAATTCGAAGCGGCTTCCATCGGGGTGTTCAGGATGTCGCCCAGACGATCCACCGACACCTGCACCTGCTGAAAGTCCTGCCAAAGCTGCGACAGCCGCAGGATGGGCTGCGCGACCTGCGAGGCGATCATGTTGAAAGCCACGAGTTCGCCGACCGTCAGGTCGCCGTCGATCACGGCCTTCGCGCCGAACAGCAGGATGGCGGCGGTCGTCAGCTTGTTCACGTACTGAATGGCGTTCTGGCCGCCGGAGGCCAGCATCGTCGTGCTGAAGGCGGTCTTCACATAGGCCGCCAGACGCTCTTCCCACTGCACCTGCATGAAGGGTTCGACCGCCGAAGCCTTGACGGTGTGAATGCCCACCACGGTCTCGACCAGGAACTGCTGGCTCAGGGCGCCGCGATTGAATTTTTCCTTCACCAGTTCGCGCAGCGGCGGGCGCAGCACGGTGGCGATGATCACATAGATCGGAACCGACGCCACGATGATCAGCGACAATTTCCACGAATAGGCGAACAGCACCGCGAAAAACACGAAGGTGAAGACGAAGTCGAGCGACGAGAACAACGCCGGGCCGGTGAGGAACCCGCGGATGCTTTCAAGTTCCCGCACACGCGCGACAGTCTGCCCCGCCGAGCGCGTTTCGAAATAGCCCAGCGGCAGGCGCAGCAGATGATGGAACAGGCGCTGGCCCAGTTCGACGTCGATGCGATTGGTCGTATGCGACAGCGCATAGGTGCGAAGATATTGCAGGATCACATCGAACAGGCCGACCACCACCAGCCCGCCGATCAGGACGAACAGGGTCGAGTAGCCCTTATGGGTGAGAACCTTGTCGACGATGACCTGGAAGAAGAGCGGGGTCACCAGCGCGAAGATCTGCACGAAGAATGACGCCAGCAGCACATGCGACAGCGGCCGGCGATAGCGCCAGATCGACTGCATGAACCAGATGAAGCCGAACTTGCTCGGATCGACCCCCTCGCCCCCAATGCGCCGCGCGACCTGGAGAACGAAGGGCTCGATCTCGCCGAACAGCTCTTCGAGCGCCACTTCACGGTCGCGGCGCAGGATCGGATCGACGACCCGGTAGAGGCCCGACGGGTTCTTGCCGCCGAAAATGACGAAAGCGCCGGTCCGCAACTGGATGATGGCGGGCGTCGGGATGGTTTCCAGCCGTCCGGCGGATTTCAGCGTGAGCTGACGGGCCTTGAGTCCGATGGTCTTTGAGGCGCGCAGAAGTTCGTTCGCCCCGGTGGGCCGACCGACCAGACCGAGCTGGTTGTACATATGGATGGGGTCAGCGGCGATCCGGTAATAACCGGCGATCGCCGCCACGCAGGCGAGGCCCGCGTCGAGCGGCGGCGGGGTCGGAGCAGGCTCAGCAATCTGGGCTACACTCTGGTTCATCGAAATTCCGACAACCGAAACAACAGCCTGCCACTCATCCACTCCGGCGGTCGCTTCGACTATCACCCTTGCGGATTAGCCGAGCCCGCGGAAGATGTGCAGGAACTCCCGACATAATAGCGCAAATTACTAATAAAAGTAAGCGAACGCCGCCGCATGGCTAACGCCCGCGCCCGACTTCAACGGCGACTGCGTATATGTTTCAAATACTGGAGTCTGGAGATCAGCTTTTCTGTTCGCTGGTCATCTCACTCATGGTCCAGCCGAACATTTCCACCTGATAGCCTGCGATCCGGAAGTCCCTGCCGGACACCTTGGCGGAGAGCGCTTTCGCCTGCTCGGCCGAAGCTTCCGCCTTGGAGGAAACCTCGATCCGGACCCAGTTCTCGCCGAGGTCTCCGACCGGGGTGATCTTCACCACCAGACCGTCGCGGGTTTCGGCCACGTACTGACGCGGCGCCAACGCTCCATTTCCCGCCTTGCGGACGTCCTGGAAATCCAGCGTCTCGATCACGCCGCTCATGCGGGTGATCTTGCCGGGCTCGACCTCGTGCTTCTCGGGAATATTGGCGAGGACGAGCTCCTTGCCCTCCTCCGGGGAGGAGACGCTGATCGGGTCCTTGTTGTCGCCAACCAGTTCGATTTTCGCAAATTTCGCGGGCTCGATCCGGGCGAGCACATTGTCGAACCAGTCGGACTTCGAGGTCGGGGCTTTCACCTCGCCGCGCAGCAACCAGGTCTGGGCCGCATCGCCGATCTTCGCGTAGACGCCGCCTTGCGGACCGCCGACCGACATGTCGCGCTGGCCGAGCAGGAAGTTGGCCAAAGTCGCATCGCCCGATCCCTTGATGATGATCTGCTTGCCGCCGTCGCTCGAACCCGGAGCGCCCAGCCCGATATCCCCGTAACGTGACGGATCGGATGTCTTGGCTTCCTCGAAGCGCAGCGTGGCCGTCGATGCGACGATGTCCCGCACGACGTCGAGCTTCACTGGATATTCCGAGCCCGCAGCCACGAAGCCATTGTCCTTGCGGACGACCGTGATGCTGCGATCGCCATCCTGCAATTCGATCGACGCAATGTCCGCGCCCTTGTCCCGAAGGGTCGCAAACACGGTCTCGCCGCGCCGGTCCGTGACCACGCGTGTCGAGCGATTTTGCAGAACGTAGGTTGTCGCCGCCACCGCCACGATGGCGACGCCCGCGAGCAAAACGAGTCCCTTGGCATTCATGGGAAATCTCCTCAGGCGGACTTGGTCGGCAGCGGACGCTTGGGACGCCGCAGGGCGAAGATCAGCGCCAGGATCGCGACCAAAACCGGCACGAGGCCGACATTGATCGCCGTGATCCAGCTCTTCAGCGTATCGACATCGCGGCGCAACGCGAATTGCACATCGCGCAGATCGGAGCGGATTTGCAACATCTGCGACCGGAAGCCCTCGACGGCTTTCAGCTGTTCGGGCGACAAGGCTTCGGCGGCGGCGCCTTCTGCCTTCGGAAGCTGCGCCAGCTTCTCCTGCGTTTCCTTGAGCTGCGTCATCAGCTGCTGCTCTTTCGACCGGTACCGCGCGTCAGCTTCCTGCTCCATCTTCTGGATCATCGAGAACGGACGCCACGAGACCCCGCGACCGCGCAGGTCGGCCAGCGCAGCGCCGCCCGCCATCTGCTCGATGGCGTTGTTGACGAAGTCGCCATTGTTGGCGAAGGCCTGCGAGAAGGACTGGCCGAGAATGTTGCGCGACGTGATCCAGTTGCGATCCATCAGCATGTCGGCGTCGCCCACCAGAATGACGTTCGCAGGCGCGGTCGACTGCTTCACCGGATCGCCATTGCGCTGTGAGCCTTCAGGCTTGCCGGCCGCGAAGGCGCTGTCGAGCGTACCGGTCAGGCGTGCGGCCAGAACCAGCGGCTTGTCGCTCTTCTTGAGATTCGCCAGATAACGACGCGGATCGCCGCCGCGCTCGGCCACGATGGACTTGTCCAGCGTCCCCGCCTCAGCCGACCCGAAGATCAGCGGACGCAACTTCGCGCTATCCTTGGTGGCGGTGAACGAACCCGCAGAGGTCATCACCATCGCGGAAAGCTGCGAAAGCATCACTTCGCTCGTGTCGAAGGCTTCCTTGCGCAGCGCCATCCACGGCAGATTCGGGGCCTGAACCGGGCGGCCATCGACATTGCGTTCCGTCGAGAGCGCGAAGGTCGGATCGCCCACCACGACCTTGTTGTCGAAGCCGACGCCCCATGCGGCGAACAGCTTGTCGAGATCGGAAGCGTTGTTCGGTGCAGGACCGCGCGGACCGAACTGGTTTTCCGCCATCGGGTCCATGAAGATCATCGTGGCGCCGCCACCCAGCACCCACTGGTCGAGCGCATATTGGGTGCGCTCCGGCAGGTTCTGCGGCTGCACCACCATCACGACCTTGGTGTCGTCGGGAAAATTGTCGATCTCGCCCGCCACCGGCTTCACGTCGAAGAACTGGCGCATCTGTACCAGAATCTGCTGTTCGGGCATCTGGATCTGCGGATTGCCCGACAGACCCAAACCATCCAGCAGCGCCACGACCGCTTTGCCCCGACGGCCGAGTTCGGACACGAGCCGCGTCAGGTCATATTCCAGAAACGCTTCGCGCTCGGGCGAGAAAACCCCGATGGTGGCGCGACCAGTCGTCGAGTTCGTCGCCGCCAGACCGAAGAACATCTGTTCGCCGCTCGCGGACGCAAACTGGCTGATGCCAAAACCGACCGCGCGGTCCTCGTCCTCGGAGAAGGGCTTCGGATCAATCACCTCAAGCACGATGCGCCCGTTCGAGCCGGCCACATAGGCGTCCAGCATGGAGCGGACGCGCGACGCGAAGGCCGCGATCGCCGGAGCTTCCTTGGTCAGGCCAGACGACATGAAAAGCCGGAACCGCAACGGCTCCTTGATCTCGCCCAGCAGCTTCAACGTGCCGTTGCTGAGCGAATAAAGCTTCTGCTGGGTCAGATCGATGCGCGCGCTGCGAAAGAGCTGTGCGCCCATCAGGTTCACACAGCCGAAAATAACCGCCCCCAGCACCGCCGCGATGATCGCGATGCGTCCGGTTCCGAGCTTGTTCAGTTTATCGAACATCAGCGCCTCACGCGGCTTTCTTGACTTCGATCGCGCGGACATTCAGCCACAGCGCGAAACAAATCAGCGAAATGAAAAAGATCAGCGACGGCACTTCCAGCACGCCATCCGTGATGCGCTGGAAATTGCCGATGAACGACATGGACCGCACCACATCCAGCACGACCGGCGGCGCCCAGGAGCGCAGACCAGCCAGCACCAGGTCGAAACCCGCCATGGTGAAGATGAAGCCCACCGCAGCCGAGCCGATGAAGGCCAGAACCTGGCTCTTCGTCAGCGCCGATATGCAGGCCGAAATGGCCAGGAACGAACCCGCCATCAGCCACGAGCCGATATAGGATGCGAAGATCACACCGTTGTCCGGATTGCCCAGCATATTGACGGTGATCCACAGCGGCATGGTGAGGATCAGCGCAAGGGCCGCGAAGGCCCAAGCGGCGAGCCACTTGCCCACGACGATCTGCCAGGGCCGCACCGGCAAGGTCATGAGCAGCTCGATCGTGCCGCCCCGGCGCTCTTCGGCCCAAAGCCGCATCGCAATGGCGGGCATCAGCACAAGATAGAGCCAGGGATGCCACAGGAAGAAGCCGGACATGTCAGCCTGGCCGCGGTCGAAAAAGCCCGCGACGAAAAAAGTCATTCCGGCGGCGAGCGCCAGAAAGATCGCCAGAAACACCGCCGCAAGCGGCGTGGCGAAATAGGCTGCAAACTCGCGGCGGAAGATGAGTGCGATCGTGCGCATGTCAGGCCCCCGCATTCTGTCTGGTGATCTGGCGGAACACTTCGTCGAGACGCGCACGCTCCATATGGATTTCTTCCACCACGATGTCGGACTTTGCGAGCAGCTTCGTGATCGCCGCTCCGGAGGGACGCACATCGCCCGAATGCACCAGGAACTGCGCGACGCCGTTCACATGCGACGTAATCTCCACATTCGCCACGCCCGGTTGCTGCGCCAGAAGATCGACGACGCGCTGCGGCTGCGCCGTCTCGACCGTCAGCGCCATGGAGCCCTGACCCGGCGCTTTCGCCATCAGGTCAGCCGGCGTGGAATCGGCCAGCATACGGCCCTTGGCGATGATAATGGCGCGCGAGCAGATCGCCTCCACCTCTTCGAGAATATGTGTGGAGACCACAATCGCCTTGTTGGCCGCGATGGAGCGGATGAGCGAGCGCATCTCGTGCTTCTGGTTCGGGTCGAGGCCGTCGGTCGGCTCATCGAGGATCAGCACGTCAGGATCGTGGATCAGCGCCTGCGCAATGCCGACGCGACGCTTGAAGCCTTTCGACAGGGATTCAATCCGCTGGTTCCACACCCCGGCGAGATCGACCCGCTCGACGAGTTCGGCCAGCCGGCTGTTCGCCTTCTGCTTCGACATGCCGTGCATTCCGGCGACGAAATCGAGGAAGGCCGCAACCGTCATGTCCGAGTAGGCCGGAGCGCCTTCGGGCAGATAGCCCAGATGCCGCCGCGCGGTGATCGGATCTTCATGCGAATCATGCCCGGCGATGAAAGCGCGACCAGAGGTCGGCTCCAGAAAGCCGCTGATGATCTTCATCGTCGTGGATTTGCCGGCGCCGTTCGGCCCCAGAAATCCCACCACCTCACCCCGCCCTACCGAGAACGAAATATGATCGACGGCAGTCAGCGCGCCGAACTTTTTGACGAGATCGCGCGTCTCGACAAGCGCCATGAAATCGCTCCCCTTCCACACACCGGTCTTTGACCGCGTTCTCGGACTGGACGGCCCGCATTGGGACCGCCACGAACCCGCGACAGCCGCAGACGAGTTAAATACGGTCCGAGTGAAGTCAAGGGCCTAGGGGCATAAAATGGCCAACGTGTGACGGCGTTCCGGGTCCGTTTCTCCGTTATTCGACGCCAGGGCGGAAAATCTCCTCGGCCCGCACCACGCGGGGCGACAGATATTGCTCATGGACATAGCGACCGACCGCCTCCAGGGCAGGCCTGTTCGCCGCCATCCCGTAGGCCCAGTAATCCTTGCCGAAGACGCTCCAGGCCTCCTCCACATGGTCGATCAGCCAGGGCAGCGCGAGGCGAAGCGCGTCGGTGTCGAACAGGCCTTCGGTGGCGTGATCCCGCGCCTCGCAGAAGGCCCGGTACAGGCTCGTGGCCGCCCACGGATGCGCATCGAACACATCCTGCCGCATCGCCACCGTGTGCATGATGGGGAAAATGCCAGTGCGGCGGTAATAGTCCTTCTCGACCTCCTTGTAGTTCGGAAACAGCCGCTCGATGGACGGATGGCCGTCGATGAAAATCTTCGGCAGATAGATGGAGGTCAGCGCATCCAGTTCGCCGCGCAGGAACATCGCTTCCAGTGTTTGTCCGTCGGGCAGGAAGTCGATCTTCAGTTCCGGAGGCAGGTCCAGCGGGATCAGGGGCCGTTCGGTCGGCGCGGTGAGGCCGCCGATGAACCAGTGCATGTCATGCGCCTCGACGCCATAATCGTCCTTCAGCATCCCCTTGATGTAGACGACCGCCGTTGAGCTGTATTGCGTGGTGCCGACGCGCTTTCCCTTCAGGTCCTGCGGCGACTTGATTCCCGCGCCCTTGCGCACATAGATGCAGGAGTGCCGGAAGAACTTCGACACAGCCACCGGCAGCGCCACGAACGGACATTCGTCACGTCCGATCAGGCTGGTCAGCGAAGCCAGGGACAGTTCGGAGGCGTGGAATTCCCTGTCCTCCAGCATGCGCGGAAACATCTGGCGCGGCCGCAGGATCTTCACATCGAGATCGATTCCCGCCGCCTTCACCAACCCGTCCGCAAGCGGACGTGTGCGGTCGTAATCCCAGCAGGCGAGCGTCAGTGGCAGGTTGGGCAAGGCGATCTCCGTTGCAGACGAGCGCCCAGTCTAGGCGGACCTGCCGGAGATTCAATTGTCCCGGACGATGGAAATGTCGCGCAGGTTGGGAGCGGAGAGTTTTGCGGTCGCGTCGATCTGCATCGAACGGACTGCCGGGGTGAAGCGGCCCACGAGGCCCGTCGGGACGGTCGCGCTGGCCCGGATCGTCACCGCATGGGACACAGGATCGAAATCAACCAGCGTGATGATGGAGTTCGCGCCATCGGGCTCCGCCAGTCGAAACACTTTCGCCGCCATGTCGATGGCCGACATGCGGTCGCCCGACTGCTGCAACACGCGCGAGGCCGCAAAGGCCGAGGACTCGACGGCGTCCTGCAATTTCGACTTGACGATGTAAATGCGTCCGACATCAGCCGACACGCCGATTCCGCCGACGAGCGGCACAGCCGCGATCGCGACCGTCGTGGCCGAGACGCCCCTCACGTCCCGCACCAGACGAAGGAAATTTCGAGCTGCCTTCAACAGCATGCCGGTCCCCATCGGAGGCGACGCATCCACTTGTGCGCATGATGCCAGCAGCGGGACTGTCTTCAAGCGAGGCCTTTACGGAAGGTTAACGACCATCTCGCGCCATCGCTAAAATTGTTTCATCAATCCTGCACGACCCGAACGGGCGCGCCGTTGCGCCACGCGATGATGCACTCGACGGTGTCGGCATAGTAGGCACGGAAATTCGCCTGCGTTGCGTATCCCAGATGCGGCGACAGAACCACATTTTCCATGGTCCGGAAGGGATGATGGGCCGGCAAAGGCTCGATGTCATAGACGTCGAGTCCCGCGCCGCGAATCCTGCCGGATTTCAGCACGTCGATCAGCGCCGCTTCATCCACAATGGGCCCGCGCGAAGTGTTGACGAAGATCGCCGTGGACTTCATGCGCGCAAAGTCAGCCGCGCCCACCAGGCCGCGCGTGCGCTCGCCCAGCACCAGATGCACACTGATGGCGTCGGAGCGCTCGAATAGTTCCTCCTTCGAAACCCATGTGGCGCCGCCCGCAGCCGCCTTCTCGGGCGTAAGATTCTGGCTCCACGCAATCACCTCCATCTCGAAGGCCTTCGCGATGCGCGCCATGCCGCGCCCCAGATTGCCGAGGCCCAGAAGCCCAAGCGTTCCGCCCGACAGTGAACGCCCCAGACCCTCCTGCCAGCGGCCCGCCCGCATGGCGCGGTCCTCGGCAAACACATTGCGCGACAGTCCAAACAGAAGCGTCGTGGCGATTTCGAGCGTCGGCGGAACCTTCTCGCCTTGCCGGGTCGAACAGGCGACCACGCCGCGCTCGCGGCACGCGGCCGCATCGAGCGAGCGGTTGCGCGGACCCGTCGAGATCACCAGCTTCAGGCGCGGCAGCTTCTCGATCAGTGCGCGCCCGAACGGCATGCGTTCGCGCATGATGCTGATCACATCGAAATCCTTCAGCGCTTCGGCAGCCTCATCGACGTCGCCGAGATTGCGGGTGAAAGACACGACCTCCGCATCCGGCCCTACAGACGACCAGTCAGCGAGGCTGCGGGCAATGTTCTGATAATCGTCGCAGATGGCGATGCGCAGCATGAGGCTCTCCTGAAGCCCGCATCCTAGCGCGCGCTCATGCGTCAATCCAGCGTCTGCCGGAACCGCGCTACCGCGACGCCCATGGCGGCGAACATGAACAGCAGCATCGCCATCAGGTCCCACCAGAGATCGGGAAGTTCCGCGCCCTTGAGCATTACGCCACGGATGAGCCGCAGGTAATGCGTCAGCGGCAGCACCTCCCCGATGGTCTGCGCCCAGCCTGGCATCCCCCGGAAGGGAAACATGAAGCCCGACAGCAGCAGGTTCGGCAGGAAGAAGAAGAAGGACATCTGCATCGCCTGCAACTGGTTCGTCGCAATGGTCGAGAATGTGTAGCCGATCGAGAGATTGTTGATGATGAACAGGACGCTCAGGCCGATCAGCATCGACAGGCTTCCGACGATCGGCACGGAAAACAGCCACACGGCCGCGCCCAGGATGAGCGCCATCTGCAACCCTCCGATGACCACATAGGGGGCGATCTTTCCCAGCATGATCTCGACGGGATTGATCGGCATCGACAGCAGGCTTTCCATCGTGCCGCGTTCGATTTCGCGCGTCACCGAGAGAGCCGTGAAAATCAGCATGGTGAGGGTCAGGATCGTCCCCATGAGACCGGGCACGATATTGAGCCGCGTCTCGCCGGACGGATTGAATCGTCGATGCACGCGCAGATCGAAGGGCGGCGGCTTGCCGTTGAGCGAAGCCGCCGGGCCTGTCAGATCGCGCCCGAAGACGCTCGACGAAAGCCCCGACAAGGCCGACACCGCGCCGCCTGTCGCTGAGGGATCGGTCGCATCCGCGATGACCAGCAATGCGGGGCGTTCGCCCCGAACCAGATCGCGCCCGAAATTAGCCGGGATCTGAACGCCGAACTGCACCTTGCCCGACAGCAGCAGATGATCGAGCTCAGCCTCGCTCCCCGCCACATCCGTCACCTCGAAATATTTCGAGGCGCGCATGGCCGAAATGAAGCTGCGCACGAAAGGACTGTCGTCCTGGATCAGCACCGCCGTCGGCAGCATGCGCGGATCGGTGTTGATCGCATAACCGAACAGCAGCAATTGCGCGAGCGGGATGAAGATCATCGTCGCGAATGTGATCCGGTCCCGCCGCAACTGGATCATTTCCTTGATGAACATCGCGTACCAGCGCAGCATCGAGGCGCGCAGTCCGCTTCCGCGCTCCGCTGCGGCGCTCATGCGAAATTGTCCCGCGAACGGCTCATCAGGTCGATGAACACATCTTCGAGCGTGGCTTCGCCGCGCGCCCATGTGTAGCGCGCATCATCCCGCAGATCTGCCGTAGCCGCATCGAGACGAGCGGCGTCGCGCCCAACCACATGCAGGGATGTTCCGAAGGGCGCGACCATGTCGACGCCCTCCCGGTTGCGCAATTGTAGCGCAAGTTCGGCAAGCCCTGCGCCGGTCACGATCCAGTTCGCCAGATGCGCGCCGGCGATGACTTCCTCGACGGTTCCGACCGCGAGCAGGTCCCCATAGGCGATACAGGCGATCTCGTGGCAGCGCTCTGCTTCGTCCATATAGTGGGTCGAGACCAGCACCGTCAGCCCGTCATTGGCGAGCTTGTGAATCTCGTCCCAGAAATCGCGCCGCGCCTTGGGGTCGACGCCGGCGGTCGGCTCGTCGAGCAGCAGCAATTGCGGCTCCGGAAGAATGCACGCGCCCAGCGCAAGACGCTGCTTCCAGCCTCCCGAGAGATCGCCCGCCAGTTGATCCGCCCGGTTCGTCAGGCCGAGCCGCTCGATAGCGCGGCGCGCCGCCTCGCGCGGTTTGGGCAAATCATGCACGCGGGCGACAAATTCCAGATTCTCGCGGATGGACAGATCGGCATAGAGCGAAAACCGCTGCGTCATATAGCCGACGTGGCGTTTGATGGCGTTTGTTTCCGTGCGGATGTCGTAGCCGAGGCACGTGCCCTGACCCGAATCCGGCGTGAGCAGGCCGCACAACATACGCAATGTCGTCGTCTTGCCGCTCCCGTTCGGCCCAAGGAATCCATAGATCAATCCGCGCCGCACCTGCATGGTCAGGTTGCGCACCACCGCGCGGCCCTGAAAGGACTTGGTGAGGTCACGAACATCGATGGCGATGTCGCGGCTGGCGTGCAGCGCGCTCATCCTAGCCGCCATCCGGAAGGCGAATGTCGATCGGCAAGCCAACCGGCAGGTCGAAATGTCCCTCGGGCGCGCTTCCAGACGGAACACCAGCTTGGCACGCTCCTGCTGCGAGAAAATCACCGGCGGCGTATATTCGGCTTCGCGAGAGATATAGGAAACCGTCGCCATCAGATTTGCCGCGCAGCGGTCGCACGCCACCATCACCCGCTGCCCGATGCGGAATTGCGACAGGTAAGTCTCCGGCGCGTAGAACCGGATGCGCAGGCCGCCGACCGGAAGAAGCGCCAGCACGGGCTGCCCCGGATTGATCACCTCGCCCGCCCTGAAGAATACGTCCTGCACGCGAGCGTCGACCACGGAGGTCACGCGGCGCTTTTCGAGCCGGGTTTCGGATTGCCGCAACGCGGCCTCGGCGGCTACCACGGCCGCTTCCGCAGCGGCGATCTCCGCATTGCGTCCACCCAGTTGCGCGGCGTCAATCTGCCTTTGCGCAACTTCCAGCGCTGCCGTGTCGCGATCGAAGGCGGCGCGCGCCTGATCGTAGGCGGCCTTCGGGGTGACGCCCCGCTCATAGAGAGTCTGCTGCCTTTCGTACTCGCCCCTCGACAAGGCAAGTTGCGCCTGCGCCTGCTGTTCCTGCGCGCGGATCACCGCAATCTGTTCCGGGCTTTGTCCTGCAGCCTTGAGGTTCGCAAGCTGCGCCTGCGCCTGTTTCAGGCGCGCTTCCGCCTCGTTGCGCTGCGCGGCCTGCACGGACGATTCCAGCGCGAACAGAAGTGCGCCCTTCCTGATCTCGTCGCCCGCATCTGCGGCCAGCACGTCGATGCGACCCGCATCCTCTGCGGCCGCATAGACGAAATTGCCCTCCACATAGCCCTGGAACATGCGCGGCCCCTCGGCGGGCGCGTGCATGAAGCGCCAGCCATAGAGGCCGCCGGCCAGCAATAGGACGAACAGAAGCGCTGCGCGTTTCATGGGATCGTCCCTTTTCCGGCGCGAAGCAGAATATCAAGGTGCGCCTGCAACATCGCCGTTGCGTCGAGGCGCTCATGTTCGTCGAACAGCAGTTTCCAGATGAGCGCCATCAAGGCGGGCGCCATGACGAGTTGCGGAAAGGCCTCGATCTCGAGCATCACGAAATCGCCGCGCTCGCGTCCGCGCTGTGCAATGGCGCGGAACAGACTCATGCCGCGGCTGACGACTTCGCGATGATAAAAGGCCGCGATCTGTGGAAATCGCGGCGCCTCGGTCAGGATGAGCGTCACGATCCGCCGGCGCTCGCTAGCCAGAATTCCCTGCGCAAAAAAACCGACGAGCATCCGCAGGCCGTCCGGCGCTGACATGTCGCTCGCCCGAAACTGCTGCTCAAGCGTCTCGATGGGGCCGGACACGGCGCGCTGCACCAGCATTTCGAGCAGGGCTTCCTTGGAGGCGAAATAGAGATAGACGGTCCCCTTCGCGACGCCTGCCCGCGCAGCCACATCCTCAAGGCGCGCCGCCGCAAATCCCTTGTCGACAAAGACCTCCAGCGCCGCGCTCAGGATCGCCGCCTGCCGCGACTGCTTGTCCTCTTCGCTCCGCGCCTGCCGGACCCGCTTCGCCATGATCGCTCCGAATGACTGACTATACAGTCATTAATTAACGTCTGGCAAGGCCCCTCATCGCACGGCTCCTTAAGGTCACGGCAAAACGCCCTCCGGACCGGGTCCGAAGGGCGCCTAAAACAGTCTGCGGTGGTGATTCGAGGCCGCCGCCCTAGCCGGCGGGCGTGGGCCCTTCCTTCTTGCGCCGCGCCATGTTGAGCGCCTCCACCACGACGCTGAAGCCGATGGCGGCGTACACAAACCCCTTCGGCACATGGAAGCCGAAACCGTCAGCCACCAGCACGACGCCGATCAAAATCAGGAACGACAGGGCCAGCATCTTCACCGTCGGATGACGATTGACGAAATTCGAAACCGGGCTCGCCGCAAGCAGCATGATCAGCACGGCAATGATGACCGCCGACGACATGACCCAGAGATTGTCCGCCATGCCGACTGCCGTGATCACGCTGTCGAGCGAGAAGACAATGTCGAGCATGATGATCGACCCGATGGCGCTGCCGAAGCCGAGCGTGGCGCCCGAAACGCCGGACCGTTCCTCATGTCCGCCCTCGATATGCTCGTGGATTTCCGCTGTCCCCTTGTAGAGCAGGAAGAAGCCGCCGCCGATAAGGATAAGGTCGCGCCAGGAAAACTCCTGCCCCAACAAGGTGAAGAGCGGGTTCGTCAGGCTGACGATCCAGGCGATAGAGGCCAGCAGGCCGAGCCGCATCAGCAAGGCGAGGGACAGGCCGATGCGCCGTGCAGTGGCGCGCTGGTGCTCGGGCAAGCGCTCCGTGGTGATGGCGATGAAAATGAGATTGTCGATGCCCAGAACAATTTCGAGCGCCGTAAGCGTCAGCAAACTGGCCCAGATGTTCGGATCCGTCAGCCAGCTCAATGCAATTCTCCCGTTGAAATCAAAAAGGACGCTGCGTGTCCGCCGAGGGGACGCCGCAGCGCGTCGTGAAGAATGACAGGCATCATCACCGATGATTCGCCGACCGGAAAGCCCCAGCCTGCTGTCGGCATCAATGTTCGCAAATAGACCGGCGCCCCGCGGCTTTCAAGCAGCACGCGCGGTTCAGGTTTCCGCCAGTCTTTCGAGGCGCGGAATATCGAGCAGCCGCACGCCGTCCGGAACGATGACGATCGCCTTCTCGCGTGCAAGCCGGGTCATCAGGCGGCTGACTGTCTCGACCGTAAGGCCGAGGAAATCGCCGATGTCCTGCCGGGTCATCGGAAGCGGGATCGTGACGGAAGCCCCCGAAACCTTCGCCCATCGCTTGCGAAGACCCATCAGGAAGGAGGCAATCTTTTCTTCCGCCGTGCGCCGACCCAGAATCACCATCTGGTCCTGCGCGAGCGACAATTCGTGGCTCGCCAGCGAATGCAGACGCCGCAGCAGATGCGGCGTCTTGTCGATCATGTCGGAAAAGTCCTGACGGCTGAACTGGCAGGCAGTCACGCTTGTTAGCGCATCGGCCGAGAACGCATTTTTCTCCGCCATCGACAGGCCTAGGAAATCACCCGGCAGCGCAAAGCCCACCACCTGTCGGCGACCGTCGGGCAACAGCTTGTAAAGCCGCACCGAGCCTGAGGTGATGTTGTAGACATTGCCGGCAGGCTCGTCCTGTTCGAACAGCGTCTGCTTGGCGTTGACGCAAAACGTATGCGCCAGACGGTTCAACGCCGAGAGCTCATCCGGATCAAGCGCCGCACAGACGCTCATTGTCTTGACGCGGCAATGATCGCAGTCGACGGCGGATTTCGAGTTTGGACAAAGCCCAGGATGCTTCCGGTCGAATGATGAATCAGAAAAGGCGTCCACGGTTCTTCCCTCGGCCCAAGCTGGGCCGGAACGGTTTCGCAACAGGCTAACATCATGTGACCGCTACTGAAAGCCCCTCTTGATCCAAGTCAATGTGACAAATGCATCGACGACCAAAATTGTAGAATGGATGACAAGCCCACAATTCCCCGCGCGATCTTTCAGGCCGTGCCGCTCAAAGCGGAGACAGCCCGCCGGGCCTATCCGTTGGTGCGGCTCTTCAATCCCACCATGGAGCTGGCCGACTGGCTCGCCTATGCGCGCTCCTTCGGTCGCAATTCGGCCCGCAACGCCGGGTTGCAGGTGCTTGAAGACGAGCGTGGCTATGTCCATGCGGTCTTCGCCTACAGCGTTCGCCAGCACCTGCGCCACCGCAAGTCGCTGCGTGTCTATGACGTCGTGATGGCCCACCTGCCGGGCCGCACGCTGGCGGAGACCATGCTGGACGCCATCGCGGCCATCGCGAAGGACAGCGGCTGCGACAGCGTGATGGTGGAGCTCGACGACGCCAGCCCGGCGCGCGAGGCGCTCCGCAATGCAGGATTCGAACAGACCGAGATCGCCTGTTATCTGGCGGATCGATCATTGCAACTGGCCGAAGCCGGCTAGGCCGCTTTCGCCACGCCGCCAATCCATGTAAGGCTCCAGCCGCCTCGCAGCACCGGTGCTCACGAATGACGGCTGACCAGCAAACCCGGTTTCGATTCGACCGGATCGCCTTCCTGTCTTCCGGCACGCCGGAGGCGGAACAGGCGCTTGGACGGCTGACGACCCTGTACGGGAATGCAGACCCGCCGCAAGCCGATGTTGTGGTGGCGCTCGGCGGCGACGGCCTGATGCTGCAGACGCTTCACCGCTTCATGGCGGACCGGAAACCCATCTATGGCATGAACCGGGGCTCCGTCGGCTTCCTGATGAACGAATATCAGGAACAGGGCCTTCGCGAGCGTCTCGCCGATTCGCACGCCTCGCTGGTGCATCCGCTCATCATGCGGGCGACCGACACGCAGGGGCGCGTTTCCACCGCACGGGCGATCAATGAAGTCTCGCTCCTGCGCCAGTCCTACCAGGCGGCCAAGATGGCGATTTCGGTGGACGGGAAGGAACGGCTCGGCGAGCTGGTAGCCGATGGCCTGCTGATCGCCACCCCTGCGGGGTCCACAGCCTATAACCTCTCGGCCAACGGCCCGATCCTGCCGCTCGATGCACCCCTGATGGCCCTGACGCCCATTTCGGCCTTCAGGCCCCGGCGCTGGCGCGGCGCGCTCCTGCCCGACAAGGCGAGCGTCTCCATCGACGTGCTGGAAGCCGCGAAAAGGCCCGTCGCGGCCGTGGCGGATCATTTCGAGATCAAGGACGTCGCCCGCGTGGAAGTCCGCATGGACCACGACACCGGCCTTGTGCTGCTGCACGACCCCGGCCATTCGCTCGACGAGCGTATCCTGCGCGAGCAGTTCGGCTACTGAATCCGCTCAGGCGTCGGCGTCCGCCCCCTGTTGGGCGATTTCCCCGATGCGCCGCCACACCGCCATGTCCTTGACGACGAAGCCGTAGCTTGTGCGCTGGACCAGATCCTTTTCCTCGAGGCGCACCAGCTTGCGGCGCAGGGTCTCGCGGGGGATGTCGAGGAACTCGGCCAGCGAGACGATATTGGCCGGCTTCACATACATGACGTTGCTCTGGCCCGGATCGTAGTTCAGGCGGCCAAGGGCGAAGAAGATCAGGATTTCGTCGAACTCGATCCCGTGGCGGCTGCGCAGGCTGTTGAACACGCGAAACAGCCGCGACGCGAAACGCGCCATGCCGGTCATGTCGGGACGGTCGTTCATGTGGATCGAAGTCCTTACCTTTGGATCAGCAAACGGACAGGCTTACATCAAAACGTCTGTTATTGTAGCAGTTTGGCATGACAGACACTCGCCCGCCAAACCCCGACCTCCTTTTTGCCCTCCACTTGTTCCGGGCTGGCGACCTGGCGAATGCAGCCAGCACATGTTCCCGTGTACTCGCCCGCAGCCCGAGCGATTTTGATGCACTACATCTGGCGGGAATAATTGAAATCCAGCGCAGCGATTTTTCGGCAGCTGTCAAATTCCTGGAAAAGGCTACGCGACGGCGAAAGGATTCGAGTGAGGGGTTCACACATCTCGCCATCGCTTTGACAGAATCCGGGCGGGCGAAAGAGGCGATCACGGCCTATCGAAGGGCATTGACGATTGATAAGCGGCTTTTTCCCGCTGCCTATAACCTCGCAAAGATCCTGACGAGCACAAACCGGCTCGAAGAAGCCCGCCTGGCCTACCAGCAGGCAATCGCCATAAATCCTAGCTCTGCAGATGCCTGGAGCAACTTCGGCTCCTTGCTCGAAAGAATGGGACAGCCTCTGGAATCGGAGGAGTGTTGGGCTAAATGCCTTGAAATTGATCCAAAGTTTCCACTCGCACGAGGCAATCTTCTCCACTACCGCATGCAGAAATGCAATTGGAGCGACTTCCAAGGGCAGCTTGCGAGCTTTCTATCCGACATCGCAGAAGGCGTTCCGGTCAAGCCATTCTGCGCTTTGGGGCTACCTCTTCCGGCCGCCACTCATTTGAAATGCGCCCGTGACTACATTCACTACATCGCACCGGCAAGCGAACGACCTTGCGAGCGGCGCCCCTCCGCAGGCGGACGCATTCGGGTCGGGTACTTGTGCGCAGACTTTCGAGAACATGCCACCGCATTCCTGATGGCGGGCGTTTTCGAACACCACGACAAATCCAGATTTGAGATATTCGCCTTCTCGACTGGCCCTGCAAAAAGCGACCCTATGAAAACAAGACTTGCGGGTGCTTTTGATCACCTTTTCGAGGTGGGGGTGCTGGATGACGCCCGGATCGCCGCCCTCGTGAAGGAAAAAAACATTGATATTCTTGTTGATCTGAACGGAGCCACGCTGGGTGGCCGCGTAGGAATTCTCGCGCTCAGGCCCTGCTCGATTCAGGTCACCTACCTGGCCTTTCCCGGCACAAGTGGCGCGCCCTTTATCGATTACATCATTGCAGATCATGTTACAGCGCCCCTCGGCAGCGAGGGCGAGTTTTCCGAGAAGATCATCCGACTACCGAATTGCTACCAATGTAACGATTCATTCGAAGAATTTTCGGTTGAAGAAACATCTCGTGAGAAACACGGACTTCCAAACGGAGCTTTTGTCTATTGCTCGTTCAATAATAGCTTCAAGATCACGCCGGACATTTTTGATATTTGGATGCGGCTACTCCGGAATGATGACAATAGCGTTCTTTGGTTGTTTGCCGATAATCAGGTGGCGGTCAAGAACCTGCGCCTTGAGGCAGAAAAACGTGATGTAGGCAGCGGGCGTCTGATCTTTGCCGACAGAATTCCGCGACCGCAGCATCTGGAACGACACCGACACGCGGATCTGTTCCTCGACACGATTTACTGCAACGCCCACACCACCGCTAGCGATGCGCTGCGTACTGGTTTGCCGATCGTCACGTGTCGGAGTGAGTCCTTCGCCGGTCGCGTTTGCGCAAGCATTCTGACATCGGCGGGTCTGCAGGACCTCGTCGCATCCGACCTTGCGGAATACGAAGCGCTGGCGGCCAAGATTGCGCGAGATCCCGAAAAGCTTTCCGCATTGCGCAAGCGCGTCGCTTCAGGCGTGAGGAATGGACCGCTTTTCGATCCAGCACTTTACACAAAAAATCTCGAAGATGCGTTCGTCCATATCCTCAAGGATCAATCCCGCATCGCGTTCTCGCCGCAATAAAAAAGCCCCGGAGCTTTCGCTCCGGGGCTCTGTTCCATTCGTCTAGGTCAGACGATTAGAAGGTGCGCTCGACGCGGGTCTTGACCGACCAGTTGCTGTTGGTGCGGCCAGAGATGCCGGTGGCAACGTTCTGGAAACCAACCTTGTTCTGGTAGTAGGCGAGTTCGATGCCGAGATCGAGCTGACGAACCGGGCTCCACACCAGGTTGCCGGCAGCCATCCACAGCGAGCTGTTGCCCGGCTGAACGCCCGGACCAGCCGCAACGGTCGGCACGAGGAACTGGTTGTAGCCGGCCGTGAAGTTCGAACGAACCGACGGGGTCCAGTAGTGGGTGAAGATACCCTGAACCGTCCACGCCTTGGTGTTCTTGTAGACGTTGCTGCCAACGTTGTTGGTGAGCACCATGTTGGCGAAGGTGCCCGGGATACCGCCGAGGATGCGCTTGTTGCCCGAGTTGGAGCAGGTGTTCAGGTCCGAGCAGCCGGTGAGGCCGGCGAGACCATCCGCGTAGGCAGCATAAAGCGACAGCGAGTCGCCAGCCGCGATCATCGGCAGCAAGAACTGCGCGCCCATGCCGAGCGCCCAGGCGCCGGTGGTGGCAGCGCCGAGGAGCGGAGCGTTGGTGTTGAGCGGAGCGGTCGATGTGCTGTTCGTGGTGAACGCGCCCATCGCCTGGATGTAACCCCACGACTGGGTGTAGCGCAGAGCGCCAGACACAACGAGAGCAGTGTCGAAGTCATGGTTGTAGGTAAAGTCCGCCACCTTGGTGCCGAACGAGTAGTCGGTCTTCGAAGCAACCTGGACAGAAGCCGTGAAGCCGCCGCCGAACACGGCGGTGTACGACAGGTTCTTGATGCCGGAAGCGAAGCCGGCCGACGGGCCGCTGTGGTACATGACCGACGGCATGGTCGTGAAGATGTCGTCGCCGAGGCCGAACGAGAAACCCGCGAAGCGGATATAGGCGCGCTCCATGGTGATGCCGGTACCGCTGTTGCCCGACGGTGCGTAAACGCCAGAAGACAAAGAGGCGTTACGAATGCCGTCAGCATTCGCGCCACGGAGGCGGACGACGGCCTGGGCGGTGCCCCATGCGGTCGAGGTGCGGGCGTCCATGTCGATGCGGCCGCGGATTTCCTGGCCGATCTTGTCCTGGTCAACCGCATCCTGCGTAAGCACGCCGGCGGTCGAGCGGAGGTCCTTGCCCGGGGTGTACTGATAGTCGACGCGCACGAAGCCGCCGAGCTTCAGGCAGGTCTCGCTGCCCGGGATATAATAGAAGCCGTTGCCATAGGCATCGCAAATCTTGACGTACTGAGCCGGAGCCGCCTTCTTGGACGGCAGATCGGCAGCGTTGGCTCCGGCGATGGCGGCGAAAGCAGCCGCGGTGCCGAGGAGCAAGCTCTTGGTGAGCGTCATTTACAAACCTCCAGTGTGAAAGACCCTTCGGGAGCAGGCTTCGGTCTCAGCACCGGTTCCGATGACGGCATCCCGTCAGCGCAACCGACCCCGGCCTCGTCCATGTCCCACTACCCGCCTCGCCTGCCCCTTCCAGGAAACCGACGAAAGACAGTTTGCTCCCGGTGATTCCGTTCGCAGGTTCCACACTAGCTTGTGATGTCGCCCATTTCGGGTTTTGATGCTCAAAATGAGCGTAAACAATCTTCCCGTCGGGCCTGTTGTCGAAAGGCCACACTTTGGGCGGCCCGTTAAGAATCCATTAAGTATTTGAAATTCAGTGTAATTCTGCCATACACAATCCGTCGCCGCAATCGCTCGTTTCAGCGATTCCAGTATCCGGACCTGCATGGTTAAGCCGCTATTTCGGAAAATTTTCGCCCATTTCGGGCGATCTTACCTGACTTGGATCAGGCGGCTTCGAGGATTTCGGCTTCCAGCGCCGCAAAGTCGATTTCGATCTCGACCCTTGGCCGGGCCTCGGTCGCCCGGTTGGCTGCTTCGGCCTGCCGGGAGAGCAGACGCGCCTCCTCCCGTGCAGCTTCGGCCTGGAACCGGCGCAGCAGCGCCATGAGCTGCTGGATTTCTCCAGTCTCCAGATGCGCGCAAGCCGTCAGGACCCGCTCGACCATGGTGCGCGAAAGAATCGCTTCTGCGCCTTCATCCGCCGGAGCCCCGAGTTCCTCGGCCGCTTCAAGCGCGGCCCGGAAGGCCGGCAGCAGTCCGGCCGGAAGCCTGGCCCGCGCATAGAGAGCCGCGAAACCCGAGTGGCGGAACGCCCGGACGTGCCCGGCGACGCGCGCATAGGGCACACCGGACAATTCCGCGAGCGTCGCCTCGAACAGGGCGCGATGGCCGGACAGAAGGGACCGAAGCACAAGCCCGGCCGTCAATTGCCCGCACTTGCGCAGATGCCGGGCCAGCGCAACGGGTCCGTGATCGGCGCGCGCGACGGTATCGGCCGAAATCAGAAGGTCGCCTTTTCGCGCGCCTCGCGGGTCGCACGCTCGGCCCGTTCGCCGCTCATCCACGCGCAGGCGGTGACGAAGGCCGACAGCGCGCTCGCCGTCGCGGTCACCAGATCGGCCCGCAGGGTCGGCGGCAGATAAGGCCGCGACAACAGCGACTCGCGGATTTCGCCATCGTCGCCGAACCGGTCGAGAATGCGGCGCATGGAGAATTCCGGCAGGTCAGCGCCGCCGTTCACCGCCAGCGAGATGCAGGCCTCGCGCGTTCCTACTTCTGCCAGGGCAGCGGCTACGGCGGCGGACAGATTGGGCCGCAGCGCGATGGCCGACTGGGCGAAAGCGTCGCCGATCGCCGCGCAGTCGATCAGCTCGGCGTCGGACAGGACCGGCGAGCGACCCAGCACGGGAGCGGACACATCGGACTGGTCGTTCGCCAGCGCCACAATGATATGGTGGGGAGCATCCTCGGCGCTCGCGAAAGCTTCCGAAAGCGCGCGCCGCACGACCGGGGACGGATCGTCCAGAAGGGTTGTCAGGACGACGTCGGCGTCCCGCCGGTCGTTGTCGAGGAGATCCGCATACAGATAGGCACGCGCCAGAGCGCTCGCCCCTTCCGCTCGTTCCCTCGCAGATACGCCCTGCGCCCAGGCCAGAAACCGACCGACAATCATGAACAACCCGTAAACAGACACGGCGGCAAATTGCCGAACGCTTACAGGTTTCATCATGTCGGTTTATGGTAAACGGAGCTTTAAGTGCGATGCTCCGCACTTATCCCGTAACGAGAATGCCGGTGGCCCGCATGAATGACGCCCATCCGAAACATCCCCGAGGCGGCCTTTATTTCGAGGACTTCACGGTCGGCCTGCATTTCGCGCATCGGCTCACCCGCACGGTGACCCAGATGGACAACATGCTGTTCTCCAACATGACCCTCAATCCCCAGCCGCTCCACATCGACGCGCATTATTGTGCGACGGAAACCGAGTGGGGACGGCCATTGATGAATTCCTATTTCACCCTCGGGCTGCTCGTCGGCATATCGGTCAACGACACCACCAACGGCACCACCATCGCCAACCTCGGCATGACGGATGTGCGTTTCCCGAACCCTCTGTTCGAGGGCGACACGGTTCATTGCACGACGGAGGTCGCGTCCGCGCGCGAGTCGAAGTCGCGGCCCGACGCCGGCATTCTGGCCCTGCACCACAAGGCTTTTCAACAGGACGGCAAGCTCGTGGCCGAATGCCACAGGCAGGTCCTCGTGCGCAGACGCCCGGCGGCCTGACCATGCGCTCGCTCCTGTTCGTTCCCGCCGACAGCCCCCGCAAGCAGGCGCGCGCGCTTGCGTGCGGGGCAGACGCGATCATTGTGGATCTGGAAGATTCCGTTGCCGCGCAGGCGAAAGATGCAGGGCGTCAAGCCGCGCGCGAATTCCTTCAGGAATGGCGCCGGCAGGAGCGGGCGGCGCGCATCATCGTGCGGATCAACGCGCTGGACAGCGGCCTGACGGAGCGCGATCTCGACGCGCTCATGCCGCTGCGTCCAGACATCATCATGTTGCCGAAGGCGCAGGGCGGCCGCGACGTGCAGCATCTGGGCGCAAAGCTCGCGGTGCGGGAAGCCGAATCCGATCTGCCGGACGGCGCGACGCAAATTTTGCCAATCGCGACCGAAACCGCAGGCGCGATCTTCGGCCTCGGCTCCTATGCGGGCGCAAGCCGCCGGCTCTGTGCGCTCACATGGGGGGCCGAAGACCTGTCTGCCGACATAGGCGCGGAATCGAACCGCGACGCTAACGGCCAATACACATCGCCCTATCGGCTGGCGCGCGACCTGACCCTGTTCGCCGCCGCCCATGCGGGCGTCGATGCGCTCGACACGGTCTTTGTGAATTTTCAAGATCACGCTGGCCTGCGCGCCGAATGCGAGACTGCGCGGCGCGACGGCTTCACGGGCAAGATGGCGATCCATCCGGATCAGATCGCCGTCATCAACGAGGTTTTTACGCCGTCAGCCAAGGCGATTGCGGAAGCCCGGATGATCATCGAGACCTTCGCCAACCAGCCGGATGCGGGGGTGATTGGAATCGACGGCCAGATGTACGACCGCCCGCATCTTCGCCGCGCCGAGAGATTGCTGGCGCGCGTTCCGAAAACCTAGCTTCCGGATGCTGTATTTCCAGCGCCCTTGGGACGCTGCAAAGGAAACACCTTGTCCAGCACCATGTAGTCCTGATAGCCGCAGCGCGCGAGCGGCTTCATTTCGGTGATGTGGATCATGCCGTCGTGGATATACCGGTCGTCGATGTGCATCATCACCACCTGGCCGAGCACCAGGAAGCGCGGGATGTCAGCGCCGTTCATGTCCGTCAGCCGAAGAATCTGCGTCACCTTGCATTCGAGGGAGGCCGGCGAGGCCGCCACGCGAGGGGCGCGCACCATCTGGCAGGAGGCTGTTTCCAGGCCGGCGTGAACGAACTCGCTGTCGCCGCGGGCCAGCGGCGCGGAGCTGGCGCTCATTTGCTGCAGCAGATCCCAGTTCGCCATGTTCCAGCAAAATTCACCGCTGTCGCGAGCGAACACCATGGAATCCTTTTCGCCCTCGCTGCAAAAGCCCACGATGGGCGGCTCGCCGGAAAAGGCGTTGAAGAAACTGTAAGGCGCGAGATTGACCTGCCCGGCCCTGTCCATGGTGGAAACCCAGCCGATCGGTCGCGGCGCAATCAGCGCCTTGAACGGATCGTGCTTGAGGATCGACTTGTCGCGCAGATGGGGTTCGAAGAACAAGGGTCTACTCCAGGACCGGACGCCGGGCGTCCCATGCTCATGCTTCTAACCCGCAACCGGGCCGCACCGGAAGCCGTCCGGCCACGACAGCGTCACATTCGGGAGACACCCATCGGCTACCCGCATTGACCCCGCCCGCGAAAAAAGCCAAGCACGACCCATGAGGACCTTCGTTCTTCACCTGACCGGATGCTGTCTGTGGCTCGCCGCCGCCACCGGCATGGCGGCTGCGCAAAATCAGGGACGCGCCCCCACAGCCGCTCCCCTCTTCGCGCCACGCCAGCTCACCACCCCCATTCCGGAATTCGACTCGGGCGTGCTGCGCCTGACCGCCACATTCGGTTCGGATGCGCGCGGCGCGGTTAATTCGGGGCTGGTCTGGCGCGTGTTTCAGGAACGGGCGGAACCGGACGGCAGTCACCGGCTGGTAGCCCAGAGCACGGACGCCGCGCCCTCCTTCACCCTGCCAAACGCCGACTACATCATCCATGCCGCCTATGGGCTGGCGGGCGCCACGAAACGGGTCAGCATCAACGGACAGGACCTGAACGAGCGGGTGCCGCTCAACGCCGGGGCTTTGGTGATCAACGGCATGCTGGGCGATCTGCCGGTGCCGCCGAACCGGCTTTCCATTTCGGTTTTCGTGCCCGACCGCGGCAATGCGGAGGCCAAGCTCATTGCTTCCGACGTCAGGGCCGGCGAGGCGCTGCGCCTGCCGGAGGGCACCTATCACGTCGTCTCGACGTTTCTGGACGCCGCCGCCGCAGGCGGGGCCGCGGGCAGCGCCACCAATTCAATCGTGGATGCCGATGCGCGCGTGCAGGCCGGCAAGGTGACCGAAACCACCCTGCGCCATCGCGCCGCCGTGCTCACCCTGAAGCTCGTCAACCAGCCGGGCGGCGAGGCGCTGGCGAACACCAACTTCACAGTGCTGACCCCGGGCGGCGACGTCATTCGCGAAATGATCGGCGCCTTCCCGTCCCTGCCGCTGGCGGAGGGCGAATATGTGGTCATCGCGCGCCGCGACGGCAAAACCCATCAGGCCGTCTTCACCGTCCAGTCCGCGCGTGACCGCGACGTCGAAGTTCTGGCAAAATAGCCCATCGGGGGATTCGCATGCAGACCTTCTTCGTCGAAATCAAATGCGCGCTCGGCAAGACCTACAGCGTCGCGAGCGCACTCGCGGAAGCCGAGATCGCATCCGAAATCTACTCGATCGCCGGCAACTACGACATCCTGGCCAAGTTCTACGTGCCCAAGGACACCGACATCGGGCATTTCGTCGGCGAGAAGGTTCAGAAGCTCCCCGGCATCGTCGACACTCGCACGATCATCACCTTCAAGGCGTTTTGACGCATCGCAAGGCGGACGGGCGCGGCCCGGATCAGATTGCCTTCAAGGAGGCAACAACATGATCAAACCGTCCCACGCTTTGCTAGGCTTCGCGGTCGCGATCCTTTCCGCCAGTACGGTCCTGTCGGCCGATGCGGAAAACGGCCTTCGCATCGCCCAGCGCTGGTGCTCGTCCTGTCATGTGGTCACGCCGGACCAGAAGACCGGCAGCGTCGACGTTCCATCCTTCAAGGAAATCGCCGTGAAGCGGACGGACGCCAGGGCGCTGTCGATGTTCCTGTCCGATCCGCATCCGCGCATGAATCTGGAATTGTCGCGCGAAGAAATCGCAGACGTCGTCCGCTACATCCAGCTCTTCAATCCGGACGCCATCGTCCCGGAAGGCGGCAAGGACGACAAACCGGCCGAACCCGCGCGCGGGTGAGCAGGGGCGATCAGTTCGCCCCGCCCTCCTGAAACTTCCGTAGATCCGCCAGCAGGTCCGGCGGCGCACTCGCCAGCTTGTCCATCAGCTTCAGGATATCGTCTCCCGAGGCTGGGCTGATGTCGATTTTCAAGCGTGCAGCTTCCGCCACATAAGCAGGGTCCGACTGGGCGGCCATGAAGGCCTTCTGCAAAGCCGCCACCCTCGCAGGCGGAATGCCCGGCGGCGCCAGGAACGGGCGACCCAACGCCCATGGTGCCTCAGACAATTCAACCAGCTGGCGTGAACGTTCATCCAGCGCCAGTTCACGCGCGGTTGGCACATCGGGCAGGATCGGCATGCGGGTGGTCCGCACGAACTGAAGCAGAGGCTTCACCGGCGAATCCTTCTGCAGCCAATGGCCCTTCTCGATGTTGATGACAGTGAAGCTGGCCATCTGGCCGTCCACTTCGCCGCGATCGACCGCCAGACCCACGGCGTTGGAGTCCGGATAGCCGCTGATGACCTTCAAATTGAATCCCAGCGCCAGATTGAGGAGAGCGGGCGTCGTGGCCGCAGAAGCCGCAGGACCTGCCGAACCCATCACGATCTGCCGCCTGGACTTGTCTCGTAGGTCTTCCGCTCGCTGGACCGGCGCATCCTTGCGCACCCAGAGGATATAGGAATCCGTCGAAAAGCTGGAGGCGGAACCCAGCCAGTTAAACTTGCGCGCATCGAACTGGACATTGGCGTTGCCGCCAAGCACGCCCGTCACGATCATTTCGCGCGCAATGGTCCCGAACGACGTGCCGTCCTTGGGCGCTTGAGTATAGAGATAATTGGCCGCCCGGAGGCTACCCGCGCCCGGCATATTTTTAACAATGAACGTCGGGCTGCCCGGAAGGTGTTTCGGCATGTGCTGCGCCAGTAGCCGCGCATAAACGTCATAGCCGCCGCCCGGCGCATAGCCGACCACGATCTCGACCTGCTTGCCCTTGTAGAAATCCTCGATCTCGTCGGCCTGTGCGCCCAGCGCCCCCGCAGCCAGAACAGCCGCCGCCATCAACCCCCGCAACATCATCGCGCCCCTCCTGTTTCCCGGCCAAGCCGGGCGGCGGATCGAGCCGCCAGATGAAGGATCATTGACCAGTTTCGCTGCGAGGACAAGCGAGCCCGCGCCGCGATCGTGACGAACGGAGGCAGCGCCATTTGCGATGTGAAATCACGCGGTCGAACCCCGGCCCTGCGTTGCGCCTGGCCGGGGCGATGGGTCTAGGCGTTCGCCCGCTTCACATCCGGCGGCGTCGCTTCGTCTATCAGCGCAGCGATCGCCTCCTCCATCGTCATGGACGTCTGCGCCTGCGAGCCGAGTCGACGGATGGAGACGGTCTTCTCCTGCGCCTCCTTCTTGCCGACGACGACCATCACCGGGACTTTCGCCAGCGAGTGCTCGCGGACCTTGTAGTTGATCTTCTCGTTGCGAATATCGGCATCGACCCGCAACCCGCGCTTGCGCATGGCGGCGATCAGCTCATAGGCGTAGTCGTCGGCTTCCTGGGTGATCGTCGCGACGACAACCTGCACCGGCGCGATCCACAGCGGCATGTGCCCGGCGAAATGCTCGATCAGAATGCCGGTGAAGCGCTCCAGCGATCCGCAGATCGCCCGATGCACCATGACGGGCGGTGTCTTTTCGCTGGTGGGCGAAATGTAGAAGGCCCCGAAACGCTCCGGCAGATTGAAGTCCACCTGAGTGGTGCCGCATTGCCAGTCGCGGCCAATGGCGTCGCGCAACACATATTCGAACTTCGGCCCATAGAACGCGCCCTCGCCCGGATTGAGCGCCGTCTCGATGACGTCGCCGTGCTTCGCCTTGATCTCGTCGAGCACGCGCATCATCACCGATTCCGCGTGATCCCACATCGCATCCGTGCCGACGCGCTTTTCGGGGCGCGTCGAGAGCTTCACGAGAATCTTGCCGAACCCGAAGTCGTTATAGACCGACAGGATCAGCTCGTTGATCTTCAGGCACTCGGCGGCGAGCTGTTCTTCCGTGCAGAAGATATGCGCATCATCCTGCGTGAAGGCCCGCACACGCATCACGCCATGCATGGCGCCCGACGGCTCGTAGCGATGCACGATGCCGAATTCGGCAAAACGCAATGGCAGATCGCGATAGGAGCGCAGCCCGTGCTTGAAGATCTGCACATGGCCGGGGCAGTTCATCGGCTTGATTGCGTAAGTGCGCTCGTCTTCCGTGTCGTCGCCCGCCGATTTCGACATGAACATGTTTTCGCGATACCAGCCCCAGTGGCCGGAAATCTCCCACATGCTCTTGTCCATGAGCTGCGGGGCGTTCACTTCCTGATAGTCGCCCGAAAGACGGCGGCGCATATAGGCCACGAGGGTCTGGAACAGCGTCCAGCCCTTCGGGTGCCAGAAGATCGCCCCCGGCGCTTCTTCCTGAAAATGGAACAGGTCCATTTCACGCCCAAGGCGGCGATGGTCGCGGCGCTCGGCTTCCTCGATCTGCTTCAGATAGGCGTCGAGCTGTTCCTGCCTGGCGAAGGCCGTGCCGTAGATGCGCGACAGCATCGGATTGTCCGAATTGCCGCGCCAGTAAGCGCCCGCCACCTTCATCAGCTTGAAGGCGCTGCCGATCTTGCCGACCGACGTCATGTGCGGGCCGCGGCAGAGATCGAGCCACTCGCCCTGCTTGTATATCTTCAGATCTTCGTTGCCGGGAATCGACTGCACGAGTTCGACCTTGAAGGCCTCGCCTTTCTTTTCGAAGAACGAGACGGCGTCCTCGCGGCTCCACACTTCCTTGGTGAGCGGCGCGTCGCGGGCGATGATCTCGCGCATCTTCTTCTCGATGGCGACGAAATCTTCCGGCGTGAACGGCGTCTCGCGGAAAAAGTCGTAATAGAAGCCGTTCTCGATCACCGGCCCGATGGTCACCTGCGTGCCGGGCCAGAGCGTCTGGACGGCCTCCGCCAGAACGTGCGCGCAATCGTGCCGGATCAGTTCCAGCGCGCGCGGGTCCTCGCGATTGAGAAATTCGATCCTGGCGTCGGTCTTGATCGGGTCG
Organism: Beijerinckiaceae bacterium; assembly: GCA_947475995.1. Taxonomy (GTDB): domain Bacteria; phylum Pseudomonadota; class Alphaproteobacteria; order Rhizobiales; family Beijerinckiaceae; genus Terripilifer. The sequence continues at coordinate 53,618 of CANJNI010000013.1, forward strand.
GCCAGGTCGACCACCACCCCGTCGAGGGCCATCGCGACCGTGCGCTTGGCGAGCGAGGGGGAAATGCCCTGGGCGATCTCGAAACCCGTCACGCCTTCGGGGAACTGACGCTGCGCGCCATCGGGAAATGTAACCGAAACCATGTAACCTCCTGTGGCTCACTCGCCGAAACAAGCCGGCGTAAGCGATGGGAGGTGGGGATACAGCAGCCGCGCCACCTTCCGCAAGAGTCTTGGGGCTTTTGGCCTTAAGCAGTCTTGCCCAAGCGGCCCGACGCAGCCAAGGTAACCCTCCCTTCCCCTGCGGGATAGACCCGATGCACGCCCTGAGGTTCATCCTCATTGCGATCTCGATTTCAATGTTTGCGGCGCTCGGCTGGCGCGCCGTCAATCCGCCACGCCTGCCGCCCCGGATCGAGGAACCGCAGCCGAGGATCGTCATCGAACCGCAGATCGCCCCGGGCGCCTTCGATACGCCCGACGGGGCGCGCGGGGCCGTGGAGGACGTCATTGCGCTCGATGGCGATTTCGAGCCGTACTTCTCCTCCCTGCGGGACAATTTCGGCAGCGACTACAATGCCTTGATCGATCGCTTCGGCCGCCGCGCCTTCGACCGAAAACAGACCGACAGCGTCGATTATTACATGTCCGAATCGATACGGGCCCTGCGGCACACACGAGGACTGCTGGCCGCGCAGGCGGAAAATTCGCTGCTGGACCGCATGTTCGTCATGCAGGCGGCGGTGATCGAGGCCCTTGCGGTCAAGGATGCGCGGCTGTGTGCCGACTTCATCTATGGAGCGACTTCGGAAGGGTTTTTTGCCTTTTCGGAATCGCATCGGCCGCTGATCGCCGAAATGGCGCTGGCCAATCTGGCGGCCATCATCGACGGTCCCTCCAGCAAGGCCGTGCGGCTCACTCCGGGCGACGAGGAATTCCAGCAGCTTGAAGAAGCCCTGACGGCCGCCGGCCTCAACCAGACCGAGATCGACGCGCTCGTGGACGGCAAGGCCCCCGATCCGCCCCTTCCGGACGAGCGCATGTGCGCCGCCGGAACCGCCTACCTGAAAGTCATTTCCGCCCTGCCCGAGGCCACGCGCGTGCGGCTCGAAGCCCTGATGGTGGAATTGATGGCGCGGACGTGAGCCGGGTCAAACGGGCTGCGTTTCATATTTGTTGAGCTCGTTGCCGCGAAAGATGACGTAAGGTTCGGCCCAACGTACGCAGTTGATGTTCGCAACGCTTGTCGCAAAACGTCTATATTTCAGTTTGTCGTTTACGACGAAAGAATTGGGACGCCCGTGCTTCACCCCGATCCCCTTCGAGAAGCTGCGATCCCTGTCCCACCCGACGCCCTTGTAAGGGTTGCCGCCCAACTTCATCATTCGTTGGGTCATTTCCGGCCTGTCCGTCACCATGATGGCGTACAGGGGTTCGCGCACCAGCGCAGCCAGATCGACCATTCGGCGATGATGCTCGAGACAATCTGTGAGTTCAGGATCCATGACGATCAGCAGCGACCGAGGCATGGATCGGATGTGGTCGACACTGACTCCCACTGTCGGGAGGCCATTGAAATCCTTCAGATCGGGCACGGGCGGAAGTTTGAGTGAGCCCAGGTCATAGCCGTAAGCAGACTGGTAGAAGCCCATGCCGGTCATCCCGACCGCCAGCGCCCCTATCGTTTCGATCGCCAACCGCCGCGACATGACGCTCATCACGAAACTCCTGCAATTCACCGGGCCGGATGATGGGGCGAAGTGCTGGCCGAAGCGTAAACGCAGCCGTGTGCTATTGATCGAAATTGCCTCGGGCGACTGGCAATCTGAACGACCGGTAGCAGTCTCGACTAAATTTTAGGCTTTCGTCAGTTCGCGGGCTTTTCCGGATCGACGCCTTCACACGCAAGCGGCCCGCGCCACTGCCCATATCGCCACGGTGTCACCCAAGTGGCGTCGGGCGGCAGCGCTTTGCGCACCGGGTCGAAGCCCGCCGTTCCCCACGGATTGCACCGGCAGATGCGCGCCAGTCCCATCCAGCCGCCTGGCCAGAAGCCGTGAAGCTGGATCGCCTCGTCGGTATATTCCGAACAGGTCGGCAGATGGCGGCACTGACGGCCGACCAGCCCCGACAGCGTGAGCTGGTAGGTGCGGATCAGCCCGTGGGCGAGCACGCGCGTCGGATGGCGGGGCAACATGCGGCCTTGTAGCAAAGCCGCGCGGCGGTTTCGAGGCGATTTCAAAAACGCGGAGCGGGTCCTCATCGCAAAAGTCTTTCAACTTTTGCGGGACGCGCCCTAGTCGCGGTAATCCGGCTCGTGCTTGTCGAGTAACGCCAGCAGCGACGGCCAGCCGTCCGGGCGTCCGTTCTCGCCGGCCCGGTCGTCGCGGTCGTACTGCTTCGCCGCATGTTCAAGCAGTTCGGGCGACAGCCTGATGGGCGTGCCGCCGCTCTTCATCACTTCAAGCTGGATGCGGCAGCTCTTTTCCAGATTGAGCATCAGATGATAGGCGCGCATGGCGGTCGGACCGCACGTCAACAGTCCGTGGTTGCGCAGGATCAGCGCGTTCTTTTCGCCCAGATCGCGCACGAGGCGCGAACGCTCGTCGAGATCGTCCGCCTTGCCCTCGTAATCGTGATAGCCGATGCGATTGTAATAGCGCAGCGATTTCTGCGCGAGCGGCAACAGGCCTTCCTGCAGGCACGACACCGCAATCCCGTGCACCGTATGCGTGTGGATGATGAACATCGCATCGGGTCGCGCCGCATGAATGGCGGAATGAATCACGAAGCCTGCGGGATTGATCGAGTAAGGCGTGTCCTGAACGATCTTCCCGTCCACATCGACCTTGACCAGATTGGACGCCGTCACCTGAGCAAACAGCAGCCCATAGGGATTGATGAGGAAATGCTCGTGCGGCCCCGGCACGCGCGCCGAAATATGCGTGGCGAAAAGATCGTCGAGCCCTGCGCGCGCCACCAGCCGGTAAAGCCCGGCGAGGTCAACGCGCGCCTTGCGCTCCTCGGCGCTCATCGGCTGCGATGAGGCGGCGCGCGAAATCGAGACGGGACTGACGGCCATGCGTTCCTCCGGAATTTTCCGCAGATTAACGCAGCGCAGCTTGCGCGCAAGCCGATCAGGCGGCCGGTTGCGCGGCCTTTTCCTGGATCTTGCCGATGGCGTCCACCACCGCATCGAACGTCAGCAGCGTGGAGGCATGGCGCGCCTTGTAGTCCCGCACAGGCTCCAACACCGCAATGTCGGCCCACTTGCCATCCGGCGGCGCGCCGTTTTCCTTGAGCATCCGCCGCACCGTCTCGCGCACCGCCCGCAGTTCCTCCGGCGTCGAGCCGATGACATTGCGGGCCATGATGGAGGACGAGGCCTGACCGAGCGCGCAGGCTTTCACGTCATGGGCGAAGTCGGCCACCTTGCCGTTCTGCAACGTAACGTCCACCGTTACGGTCGAGCCGCAAAGGCGCGAATGGGCGGTGGCGCTGGCGTCCGGGGCCGGAAGACGGCCGAGCCGCGGGATATCGGCGGCCAGTTCCAGAATGCGCTTGTTGTAGACCTCATTGAGCATCGGCTTGGTTCCGGCGTCCGGCAGCTTCTGTCCGGGCGATTTTCATGCATATATATAGGAACTGACCCGGGCTGACGACAATCACATCCTGCCGTTTGAAACGCGACAGATGGGACCGTCCGGAAATTTAGGGACCTTGGGTGGTCCAAAGCTTGAGAGCCGACGTATCGGAATTATCGCAACAATAGAGAGGGGCGCCACATGGATGCCGTGGTTAAGACCTTGGTTCGCCGTCCGGTTTCGGCCGATGCAGATAAAGCCAGAATGATCCCCAAGCCGAGCCGCGAAGAGGCCGAAGAGGCCGTGCGCACCCTTTTGCGCTGGGCGGGCGAAGACCCTGCCCGTGAAGGTCTTGTCGAGACGCCCAAACGTGTCGCCAAGGCTTACGAAGAGCTCTTTCGCGGTTATCGCGAGGATGCAGCCGACGTTCTGTCCAAGGTCTTCGAGGAAGTCGAAGGCTATGACGACATGGTGCTGGTGAAGGACATTCCGTTCCACTCGCATTGCGAACACCACATGGTCCCCTTCGTGGGAACCGCGCATGTCGGATATTTTCCGTCGGGCGGCGTGGTCGGCCTGTCAAAGCTCGCCCGCACCGTGGATGTCTATGCGCGCCGTTTCCAGACGCAGGAAACCATGACGGCGCAGATCACCGACGCAATCGACACCGCGCTGAAGCCGCGCGGCATCGCGATCCTGATCGAAGCAGAGCATATGTGCATGTCGATGCGCGGCGTGCGCAAGCATGGCGCTTCCACCATCACGACGCGGTTCACCGGCGTGTTCCGCGATGATCCGGCCGAACAGGTTCGGTTTATTTCCATGGTGCGCGGCTTCAAATAGGCCTCGTTGCCAGCTATGATCCTTCGGCGGCCGGGCGCATTGAACGCCGGCCGCCAAGAGGGAGGATCATTTTGCAAAGCATTCTCAAGTCTACCATTACGGCCGGCGTTATGGCGCTCGGCGCAACCCAGGCATTCGCGCAGGCTCCGGCGGCGCCCGCCGCTCCTGCGGCCATCTTTGCCGTCACGTCATCCGCCATCAAGGACGGAACGACAATCGACAAGAAATACGCCGGTCCCAACCTGCCCAACATGAACTGCGGCGGCGACAACGTGTCCCCTCCCCTGCAATGGTCGGGCGCTCCAGCCAACACCAAGAGCTTCGCGGTTCTGGTGTTCGACTTCGAAGGCGGCCGTGGCCCGGGCGTCTCGCACTGGGTCTCCTACGGCTGGGGTCCGGAAGCCACCGGCATTCCGGAAGGCGCGGGCAACAAGGAAGCGGCCGGTTATCGCGCAGGCTCCAACATGCGCAACTCGGGCGAATATTTCGGCCCCTGTGCGCCCGCGACGGATTCGCCCCACCATTACATCTACAGCGTCTATGCGCTCGATGTGCCGAAGGACGAGCTTCCGGCAGGCCTCAAGCGCGACGAGTTTCTGGAGAAGGTGAAGGGTCGCATCCTCAATCTCGTCAGCATCGTGACGACCTACAAGCGTCCGTAATCTTCTTGTGACAAAAGCCGGCCGGCTCAGATGACGAGCCGGCCCGTTTCATTTTCCAGCATCCGCAGCATGGCCAGCACGGTCAGTTCGGATGTTTTCGGGTTGCCGGCGAGCGGCCGGTTTTCAAGCCTGATTTCAAAATTCCCGAACGCCCCTTCGGCGCGCAGCACATGCGCATTGCGCTGCGCGTGCGGGTCCGCCACTAGTTGCACCATGGTCCTCTCGAGCCCGATGCCGGCGAGCGCCGAAATCGCCGCCACATTGGCGTTCTGCGGAAAGCGCCGCGCCGCATCCCGCGCGGAACCCTCGAAGAAAACCTGCGGCGCCGTGAGCGCGCCAAGATCGCAGAGTCTTTCCGCCTCCGTGCCGCGCCAGCCCGCGCATGGCTTGATGATCGTGTGACACACCAGATCTAGCGGCAAAGCCGAGGCCGCCCGCAATGCGTCGATGCCGCCGAGCGCGCCGGGCGGCACCAGGAGTCGCGTGTTGTTCCGCTCCGCCGTTTGCATCAGCGTGTCGAAAACGCCGTCGTCCGCGAACGCGCTGGTCGAGGCGAGCGCGAAACCCCTGCAATGCGTCAACGCCGCCACGCCCCACGGCAGCACGACCGATCGCTGCGCAGCCTCCACGACGATGTCGATGCCTGCGCCTGCAAGATCATCCGGCGATTGCAAACGCACCGCGCCCGCAGGCACGTCTTCAGGCCATACAGCATCAGGGCGGGTTGCGAGCGCGGCGATCACGATGCTGCTCTGCCGTTCGCGGAGCAGCGTATGCAGACGCTTCGCTAGCGCGCCCCAACCGATGATCGCAATGCGGGTCATGCGTCAGATATTCGCCCAGCCGGGTGGCGGAATTTTGCCCGGATGCAGCGTGCCGCAAGCCGAACAGGTGCGGGCCTTCTCATCCGCATAGAACGCTTCGTACAGCGGCGGCAGATCCTTCACGATGTCCTTCACGGACACTTCGATGCGATGCACGAGGCCCTTGCACGACATGCAGTACCACTCGAAACCGTCCTTCATGCCCGGCTGGCGCGGCGCTTCCACCACCAGCCCGATGGAGCCCGGCACGGGCCGCTGCGGCGAATGGCGCAAATGTGGCGGCAGCAGAAACACATCGCCCTCGCGGATGCGAATGTCCTCATGCTTGCCGTCATGCACGACCTTGAGGATCATGTCGCCCTTCAGCTGGAAGAAGAATTCCTCCACCGGATCGTCGTGAAAATCGACGCGCTGGTTGGGTCCGCCGACGACCATCACGATCATCCCGTTGTTCTGCGGAAACACCATCTTGTTGCCGACGGGCGGCTTCAGGAATTGCGAATTCTCGTCGATCCATTTCTGGAAATTGAACGGTTGCACAAAGCTCATCTGATCCTCGCAATCGGGACTAAACCCGCTTCAATCCGCATGTTTCAAAAGCGGCCTTCACGCGCGCCTTTTCCTCGTCGGTCAGTTCCAGCATCGGACGGCGCACCGCGCCTCCCACCTGCCCCAGCAGTTCCTGCCAGTATTTGGGATGCGCGTGCGGCTTCTCGGGCGGGCGCGTCGAAGACAGTGCCTTGCGCACGGGGTTGAGACTGTCGCGCACCGCGCGGCCCTTCTCGATCTCGCCCGCAAAGGCCAGATCCGTATAGTCCCGCATGCGCCGGTCGTGCCTAGTCTGGATCAAATAGGGCGGATTGGAGCACAGATACAGCCGCCAGCCGAGTTCGACGATATTGTCGAACCATTCTTCTTCGGACGCGGTGGACACGATCAGCTTGCCGCGCGTCATCTCGGTCAGTTGCACATACATCGGCCGGGGCACGGAATATTTGATCGCCACGATATTCGGCAGATCCGCGATGCGTGCGCACAGTTCCGGGCTCATCAGATAGCCGCTGTCCGGATGGCTCCACATGGCGATGGCGAGGTTCGTCTCGCGGCTGATGGTCTCGTAATAGCGGTAGAGCGTCTCGTCCTGTCTGGTGGTGAAGTGCAGCACCGGCGCATGGACCACGATGGAGGTCGCGCCGATCTTTTCGGCATGGCGCGCAAGGTCGATCACCACATCCATGTTCTGGTCGGAGCAGGACAGGATGACGCCCGCCCTGTCGCCCGCCTCGTCCAGCGCGATCTCGAAGGAGCGTTTCCGCTCCTCCAGCGACATGGCGTAGAATTCGCCCTGCTTGCCGGAAATGAAAAACCCGTCGATGGCGAGGTCGTCGATCCAGTGCCGCATGTTGCGCCGGAACCCGGCCTCGTCCATGGCCCCGCCGCCCGCCCCATAGGGCATCAGGGCCGCCGCCCAAATGCCGCGCATGTTCTCGGCGGCCCAGTCTTTCGCCTCGTTGCGGTGGAATCGCATTGGTCGCTCTCCTTGCGACCATATCTAGCCGCTTCGCCCGGCCCCGTCAGTGATCCAGGTCGCCTTTTGCGGCCAGATCGCCTTTCGGCGTAGGCCGCGAGGCGATGAACGCCGCGATGGTGGGCAGGAGGTGCGTTGGGGGTGGACGCAGGGCGCTTAAAATCCCCCGGGGATTTCGTCTGCGGCGGGGGCTGCACGAGGTGCGGCGCGCGACCCGTGCTCGCGCATCGAGACGCAGTCTTCGGCTGCTCCTTTGCACGAAGGCTTTGTGGTGCGCGTCAAAGGAGCCCTCATGCTGAGGAAGCCTGCGCAGCAGGCTGTCTCGAAGCACGAGGGCTCGCCGAGATCATCCGCCCGGCCCAGCCCACGGGAGCCGCGACATGCGCGATGAAAGTCGAAACACTTGCGGCGATTGCGCGACTCGAAATCCGCAAAAAGGACTATCGCTGGCGACGCCCGGCAAAGGATCGGCCGGGCCGCCGGCGTTCAATTTGTCCGGGCTCTCCCCGGACTACCGCATCCCGATCGCCTGACCGCCCACCACGCGGTGTTGCGGGAAGAACGGGGCGGCGGGCGGGCGCTGCGCGGCGGGCGCAGACGGCGGCGCGGCGGCGGGCGCGACCTTGGCGGCGATCGTCTCCGCAATGGCGTTCTCGATCTCCTGATCGGCAGTCGCCTCCGGCTGCGGCGGCGGCGGCGCCAGAATTTCCGAGATCGACGCAATCGATTTTTCCAGCGCCAGCATGGCGCAATATTCGGGGTGGCGCTCCATCCGCTCGCGCATCCGTTCGTGCACGTTCTGTAATGCGATCAAGATTTCCTGCGACATGAGGTCTCCCGCCTGAATGGCCAACCAGACCAGCCTGCCCCCGCAATCTTGCGCGGGCCTCAAGCATATTGACGCGAGGCGCGCGCCCGACCATCAAGGGAGATCAAAATTCAGCGGAGAGGAAACGCATGTCCGACCAGTGGACCATCGTCCGGGAATGGCCCGAACTCATTCTCGAAAAGCTTGAAGGCGCGGGCGTCGCCCGCATCACCCTCAACCGGCCGGACAAGCGCAATTGCTGGAATGCCGAAATGTGCGCGGCCTTCTTCGAGTCGCTCGCCATCATCCGCGCCGACAAGACCATCAAATGCTGCATCACGCGCGGCGCCGGAAAGGTTTTTTCGTCCGGCCTCGACCTGACGTTCCTGCGCGATGTTTCCAACAGCGGTCTGCTCGACTGGGATCGCCCCACCCCCACCATCCAGCTGGCCGAAGCCATCCGCAATTTTCCGCGCATCATGATCGCGCAGGTGCATGGCTATTGCCTTGGCGGCGCGCTCGGCATCATGAATTGCCACGATCTTGTTTACGCCGCCGACGACGCCCTGCTGGGCATGCCGGAAATCCTGCGCGGCTCCTTCGGCCAGCTTGTGACCTCGACGCTGCTGCACGGCGGCCTGCCGGTGAAGAAGCTCGCCCATATCGCGCTGGTCGGGAAGAACTTTACCGGCAAGGAAGCCGACCAGATGGGCGTCATTTCACAGTCGGTGCCGGCGGAAGAGCTGGAGAGCTTCACGCTCACCATCGCCAAGGAGATCGGCTCGCGCCATCTGGCGCCGCTTGAGCATCACAAGATCACCGTCCAGCTCGGTCGCGACCTCGGCATCGGACAGGCCATTCAGGTGGATCAGCTTGTCGGCCAGCGCCTGCGCCGGGCGATGGACCCGCTCGGGGACGTCGAAGGCTACCTGAAGTCCCAGAAGGGCGGCCCGAATGTCGAGTACAAGCGTCCCGACGTGGAATGAGTTGTTGCACTGCAGCAATTGATGCATATCTGAGCGGGAGGCCGGGACGTCAGCCCCGGCCATGACAATCCGCGCCCTGAAGAGACCATGAAGACCTCCGAAGCCGACATCCTCATCGTTCCGGGCCTTGGCGGCTCGGGTCCCGATCACTGGCAGACCCGGTGGGAGAACAAGTTTTCGACCGCCCGGCGCGTCGCGCAGCCGGACTGGGACCGGCCGATTCTGGCGGACTGGATCAGCAATATCGCGGCGGCCGTGTCCGAAGCGCGCCGTCCGGTCCTGCTGATCGGCCATTCGCTCGGCGTCCACGCAGTGGCGCACGCGGCCGCGGCCCTGGAGGGCGGCAAGGTGCGCGGCGCCTTTCTGGTGGCCCCGCCCGCCGCACATGTTCTGGAAGGCATCGAGCAGGTTGATCGCGCTTTCCTGCCCGTTCCGGCCGGACCGCTGCCTTTCCCGTCCGTTCTGGTTGCGAGCCGGAATGACCCGTTCGGCGAATATGCGCAGTCGGAGGACCTCGCCTATGCGTGGGGCTCCGCCATCGTGGACGCCGGCGAAGCCGGACACATCAATGCCGATTCCGGTCATGGTCCGTGGCCGGAAGGCCTGATGCGTCTCGGCGGATTTCTGGCGAAGATCTGAGCGCACTCAGCGCCCGAACCTGTCTTTCCATCCAGGCAGGGCTTTGGGAAAAGGCAGCGCCATCGCCTCATAAACTCCACGCGCAATGGCCCGCGCGAGAACATCCCCCATCGCGAGCCCTATTTCGCCCAGCGCCGCCAGATCGATCCGCTCCGGATGCGTCCCTGTGCCGGCGGCGAAAACCAGATCGCCGTCGAAGGGCGCATGGGACGGGCGCAGCGCCCGCGCCATGCCGTCATGGGCCATCACCGCGAGGCGCTTGGCCTGTCCTTTCGAGATTCGCGCGTCGGTCGCCACGATGGCGATGGTGGTGTTGGCCGGATCGGCAGTCTTGATGCGGGGCCGGAGCGCCTCGGGCGGGAATGCGGAAGGCAGGCCGAGTCCGCCGAATTCGCCGTTCTGCTCGTATGGCGCAGCCCAGAAATGCGGACCCTCTCCGACCGTGGCGCAACCAACTGCGTTCACCGCCACGATGGCGGCGACCGTGAAACCTGCGGGCGTGCGGACGCTGGCGGAGCCGAGCCCGCCCTTCAGATTCGCCGTCGTGGCCCCGTACCCGGCTCCGATAGTCCCGAGCCCGAAACTTCCGGACCGTGCGGCGACAGCAGCTTCGTAGCCAAGGTCCCAATAGGGCGGGCGGCGGTCCCAGTTCTTGTCGCCGCCATTGCTAAGGTCGAAAATGATCGCGCCCGGCACGATGGGCACAATGGCGTTGGCGATCCGGAAGCCGCGCCCCTGTTCGCGCAGAAAGCCCTGAACGCCCCCCATGGCGTCGAGCCCGAAGGCCGACCCGCCGGACAGGACCAGTCCGTTGACCTTCTCGACGCTCATGTCGGCTTCCAGCAGCGCCCCGTCGCGCACGCCCGGCGCGCCGCCCTGAATGGAGATCGACGCCACGGCAGGTTCGTCGAACAGTACGCAGGTGACGCCGGAGGCGAGCTTTTCGTCCTGGGCGTGGCCGACCTGCAGGCCCGGCACGTCGGTGAGGAGATTCATCACGATCCGTCATTCTCCATCACGGCTGCGGGAGGTGGCGTCCGCTGCCTTTGATTGGTGGCATTTCTGCCTGTAGGTAGGGGTCCGATCAAGCTGCTCAGTCAGGACCCATGGCAACCGACGTTTCGATCCCGGCCGCTGCAATCGCCGGATTGCTCAGCTTCCTCAGCCCCTGCGTGCTGCCGCTGGTGCCGCCTTACCTCACCTTCATTGCGGGCACGACGGTCGAAGATCTGGCTTCCGAGGGCGTGACGCGCGCGCGGCGCGACGTGGCGCTGGCGGCCGTCCTGTTCGTGGCCGGCTTCTCGACCGTATTCGTCGCGCTGGGAGCGACGGCGTCGATCTTCGGCCAGATTGTGCGGCAATATCTCGACATTCTGTCGCTTGCGGCGGGCGTGGCGATCATCGCCATGGGCCTGCACTTTCTGGGCGTCTGGCGTTTCGCCTTCCTTTATCGGGAGGCGCGCGTGCAGGTCGAAAAGCCTGTGGGCCTTTGGGGCGCTTATGTGATGGGCCTCGCCTTTGCGTTCGGCTGGACGCCCTGCATCGGGCCGATTCTGGCGGCCATTCTGGCGGTGGCGAGTTCGGAAGACACAGTCTGGAAGGGCGCGGGCCTGCTGGCTGTCTATTCGGCGGGGCTCGGCATTCCGTTTCTGGGCGCGGCCCTCGCCATCGAACCCTTCTTCCGTTTCATCAAACGCTTTCGCGGCCATTTCGGTACGGTCGAGAAGGTCGTCGGCGTGCTGCTGGTGCTGACCGGAATCGGATTCCTGAGCGGCATGATGCAGACCGCCAGCTTCTGGCTGCTGGAGACATTCCCGGCGCTGTCGAAGCTGGGCTAGGACAAAGCGTCCGGTTGCCAAGGTTGGAGCGGCATGGTTTCCGGGGACCATGCCCACGACAAAAATTAGCAGTCCGGAAACCTCCGCCGACCATCCCATCACCAAGCGCGATCTTTATGCGTCTTACGCATCCGGCCTGTTCAGCATGGGACAGGCGGAGCTGCTCACCGTCATCATTCCGATGTGGGCCGTGCTGCAAGGCGCTTCGCCGGCGGAGATCGGGGCCATCGTTGGCGCGCGCTCGGCGCTGACGTTTTTCCTCGCCATTCACGGCGGCGCGCTGATGGACAGGCTCGGCACGCGCCGGGTGATGCTGTTCTTCACCGCCGCAACAGGGGTGCTGGCCCTCTTTTATCCATTCCTGCCGTGGCTGCCGGCGATGATCTTCCTGCAGATGATGATCGGCTTCACCAGCAACATGACCTGGATGGGAGCCCAGACGCTGGTGGCGCAGGTCGCCAAGGGCGATCCCGGACAGATCGGCCATTTCAGCTTCTACTCGCGCATCGGCAATGTGATTGCGCCGCTGCTGATGGGTTTCCTGTGGGATTACACCGGGCCGCGCATCGCGTTCTTCGGCATTGCGGTCTGGTCGTCGGTGATGTTTCTGGCCGTCTGGCAGGTGAATCCGGCCATGCAGGTGATGGCGAAACGCGGCGCATTCAGCTGGCGCGACGTGCTGCCGAAGCTGTCGGATTATACGGGCTCGATCAATCTGATCTGGGTTCCGGCCGTCGCCTTCACACTTGCGATTTCCTTCACCCGCCATGCGACCAATGCGGCCGAGAACTCCTTCCTGATCGTTTACCTGAAGGAAGTCGGTTTCGCCGCCACCACCATCGGGGCGATTTTCTCCGTGGGAGAAATCGCCAGCGGCATCGGTTCGCTCTTTGCGGGCCGACTCGCGCGGGCGCTGCCGATGGTCTCGACGATGATCGCCTTCACGGCGGCATCCATCGTTTTGCTGGCCCTGACGCCTTTCATGGGAGCCTCGTTCGTCCTCCTCGCAGCCGCGCAGGCCGGACGGCGCATCTTCGAAGGGCTCGTGCAGCCGCTGATGTTTTCGCTGCAGGCGCGCGCCGTGCCGAGACATCTGCAAGGGTCCATCGTGGGCCTGCGGGTCACCAACAACCGCCTCGCATCCATCGTGACGCCGGTCATCATGGGCCTGATCGTGCAATGGTTCGGTCTCACCGCAGGCTTTGCGGTGATGGGGCTTCTGCTTTGCGGCTTCTGCGTTGCGCTCGGCGTCGTGATGGGCCGCACCAACACTCAGCTCTGAGCGGGTGGAAACACCCACGCTGCAGCAGGGAACGTCAGCGCAGCAAAAGCATTATCTCCCCGAAGCACGTCTGGGACGTCACGCTTCTGAACGACAAGGGAGATTCAAGATGCGTATTGCAGGTTTCCTCGGCGCCGCCGCCATCGCCCTCACCTCGACGGTTTCGTTCGCCCAGAACGCCGCCACGACCGAATTCTACGTCGTGCAGGACACCAGCACCAAGAAGTGCATGGTGGTCGACAAGAAGCCGGCGACAACGACCTCGGTCACTGTTGTGGGCAACACGACCGTCTACAGGACCAAGACCGACGCCGAAGCCGCCATGAAGAAGGTTCAGGTCTGCATGTAATGAACGGATCGGAGAGAGCCATGAAGCTTCTTCTCGCGAGCCTCTTTGCAGGCGTGATCGCCTTCGCGGCGGTTCCGTCCACGGCTGAAGCCAAAACCGTCAAGAAGGTCACTGTGATCAAGACGGGCGGCCATGACCGCGGTCTGCATCGCGGCTGGTCGCATTCCAATCACTGGGGCGCCCGTCGCACCGTGACGCGCGCCAAAGTGAAGATCCGTCACTGACCTGTTGAATAAAGAAGCCCGCGACGGGAGACCGTCGCGGGCTTTTTGTGGTGCGCATCATTGCGAGCGAAGCGAAGCAATCCAACAATGCGTGCCGGATTGCTTCGTGCGGGCAAAGCCCGCACTCGCAGTATCAGAGTCCTTACTGCTCGACGTAGTTCAGCTTGCCGTCGGCGGCTTTCTTCCAGACATACATGACGTAGTCGGCGTCATTGCGATCGCCCTTCTTGTCGAAGGAGAACTTGCCGATGACGGTGTCGAATGACATGCCCGAACGCATCGTCTGGGCGACCTTCTTGGGATCAAGCGACTTGGCCTGCTCGGCCGCCTGCTTGATGACCTGCACGGCTGCGTAGCTGTACAGCGTGTAGGCTTCCGGATTGATCTTCTTGGCCTCGAACTTCTTGACGACTGCCGCGCCCGCCGGACGCTTGGTCGGATCGGGACCGAAGGTCATCAGCGTGCCTTCAGCGCCGGGGCCGGCGATGGCGGCGAATTCGGCTGACGCAATGCCGTCGCCGCCCATCAGGACCGCATTGACGCCCTGTTCGCGCATCTGGCGCACGAGCTTGCCGCCTTCGGTGTGCAGACCGCCCCAGTAGAGAATGTCCGCGCCGGCAGCCTTGATCTTGGCGACCGTGGCCGAATAGTCGGCTTCACCCGGATTGATGCCTTCGTAAAGGACTTCCGTCACGCTTTTGGCGTTGAGGGCCTTCTTGGTCTCGTCCGCCAGACCCTTGCCGTAAGGGGTCTTGTCGTGGACGACGGCGACTTTCTTGCCGGCCATCTTGGTCAGAATGTAGTTCGCCGCCACAGCGCCCTGCTGGTCGTCGCGACCGCAGGTGCGGAACACGTTCCACAGGCCGCGTTCGGTGAAGACCGGATTGGTCGACGCCGGGGTGATCTGCAGGATGCCGTTTTCCTCGTAGACTTCCTTCGAGGTCGGGATCGAAACGCCCGAGTTGAAGTGGCCCACCACGAACTTCACGCCGTCGCCGACGAAACGGTTGGCGACCGACACGCCCTGTTCGGGACGCGACACGTCGTCACCGACAGAGACGGTGATCTTCTGGCCCATGATGCCGCCGGCGGCATTGATGTCCTCGACAGCCTGTTCGGCGCCGTTCTTCAATTGCGCGCCGAAGGCGGCGTTCGGGCCGGTGATCGGGCCGCCGACGCCGAGCTTGATTTGCGCCTGCGCGGCTCCGGCAAAGGCCAGACCGGCGGCCAGCAATACGCCTGACAACCAAACCTTTTTCATCGAATGCTCCCGTGGGTTTGTCCGGCCCCGAGGGCGGCGGCCGGAGCGGCGGCAAGTCCGCCCTGATGGGGATGATTGCCGTTTTTTGTCCGCAAGTCATCCGCAATTCGGCGGAAGCCGCGCGGTAAATTTAGACGCCCGTGCGGTCTTTCACGCCCCACCCAAAGGCCCCCGCGCGCCGCATGGCCCATGGATATTGGCGCTCCATCTGGCGCGAGCGCGTTGTCCGGAACCCCGCGAAGGCGATGGCGGTGAGAATCACGAAGGTCGTCAGCACGTAGTGAAAGGCGACGATCAGGTCCGCGATTCCGCTCCCGGGTTCGGAAGGCAGGCGCGCCAGCGCGGCTCCGATGGGCTTCAGCGGAATGGTGGGCTCGTTGAACAGCGCATAGTGCAGGAAGCACACGAAGCCCGACAGGATCAGCATCTGGAACGGCACCGGCGCGAACGGCCGCCAGGTCCGGGCGACCGCACGTCCCGTTGCAAGCGCCGCAGCCCCGCCCAGGATGATCGTCACCACGAGAAAGACCCAGAAGGCGTAAGGGCCGCCTTCATACAGGATGCCGCGCATCAGTGGCCTCCTTCCAGATAGGCGGCGCGCACTTCCGGTCGCGCCAGCAATTCCTGTCCGGTCCCCGACAGGGTCACGAGCCCGTTGACCATCACATAGCCGCGATGGGCGAGGCGCAGCGCATGGAAGGCGTTCTGCTCGACGAGGAACACCGTCAGGCCCTCGCGCTGGTTGAGATCGCGGATCACATCGAAGATCTGCCGCACGATGAGCGGCGCAAGGCCGAGCGAAGGTTCGTCCAGCAACAGGAGACGCGGGCGGCTCATTAGCGCCCGCGCAATGGCCAGCATCTGCTGTTCGCCGCCCGACAATGTGCCGCCGCGTTGCTGGGCGCGGTCTTTCAGGCGGGGGAAGATGGAAAAGACCCGTTCCAGATCGCTGTCGAAATGCGCGAAATGATCAATGGCCGCGCCCATCTGGAGATTTTCGTAAACGCTCATGCGCGGAAAGATGCGGCGGCCTTCGGGCGATTGCGCGATGCGCAGCCGCGCAATCTCGTGCGGCGGCATCCGGGTGATGTCGCGACCGTCAAACAGGATCGAGCCGCTGCGGGCGCGCGGCGATCCGAAGATCGTCATCATCAGCGTCGACTTGCCGGCGCCGTTCGCCCCGATGAGCGTGACGATCTCGCCTTGCCGCACGTCGAGATCGACGCCCTTCAGGGCGGCGATATTGCCGTAGAAGGTTTCGACATTGCGGATGGAGAGGAGCGGCTCTGTCATGGCAGCGCCTCCGCCTCCGCTTCGTCGTCCACGCCCAGATAGGCGGCGATCACCTTCGGGTCATTGCGCACTTCCGCAGGCGTACCATCGGAAATCTTCACGCCGTAATCGAGCACCACCACATGGTCGGAAATTTCCATCACGACCGACATGTCGTGTTCGATGAGAAGAATGGATGTCTGCTCCTCGTCGCGGATCGCGCGCAGCAGCTTGTTCAGTTCCGCCGACTCGCGCGGGTTGAGCCCGGCCGCGGGCTCGTCGAGACAGAGCAGCACCGGGCCGGTGCACATGGCGCGGGCGATTTCGAGACGGCGCTGGGCCCCGTAAGGCAAGTCGCCCGCAGGATCGTCGGCGCGGTGAGTTAGGCCGACGCGCTCCAGCCAGTGTTCGGCCCGGCGAACAGCTTCCTGCTCGCTGCTTCGATAGGTGCGGGCCCCGATGATTCCCAGAAGCGAAAAGCCGGACGCGGCCATCAGGGCGTTATGCTGCGCGACGATGAGGTTTTCCAGCACCGTCATGCCCGAGAACAGGCGGATGTTCTGGAACGTGCGGGCGACCCGCGCGCTGCGCGCGATCTCGTGATCGGGCATGCGCTCCAGCATGTAGAGATCGCCCGAAGGGGTCGCGCCGAAGCGCTTGCCCGACAGCGTCAGTTGCGCCACCGCTTCGGCTTCCGCTCGCCCTGTGCGGGCGAAGGCCATGCGGCCTTCGGTAGGTTTGTAGAATCCGGTGATGCAGTTGAAGACGGTCGTCTTGCCCGCGCCATTGGGGCCGATCAGCGCCGTGATGTCGCCGCGTCCCACATCGAACGACAGATTGTTGATCGCCACGAGGCCGCCGAAACGCATCGTCAGATGTTCGACGCTGAGGAGGGGATCGGTCTTCCAGCGCATCAGCCGTGCCCCTCGCGCACGAGGGAGGCGGAGACGGACTTGCGGGTCTTGAGGAAGATCGAAGGCTCGCGCGACGAGACGATGCCGCGCGGCTTCCAGATCATCATCCCGACCATCGCAAAGCCGAAGATCAGCATGCGGTATTGCGCCGGATCGAAATTGGGTCCGAAGATGGCTTTCAGCAGATCGAGTTCGCGCAGGATTTCGGTGCCGCCGATCATCACCACGGCGGCGAGCGCCACGCCAATTTGCGAACCCATCCCGCCCAGAACCACGACGGCGAGGATCGTGGCCGATTCCAGAAAGGTGAAGCTGTCAGGATTCACGAAACCCTGACGCACGGCGAAAAACGACCCCGCGAAACCGCCGAACATCGCCCCCAGCGCGAAGGCGGTGAGCTTGGTATTGGTCGTGTTGATTCCAAGCGAGCGGCAGGCGATCTCGTCTTCGCGCAATGCTTCCCACGCGCGCCCGATGGGCAGGCGGCGCAGGCGCAGCGTGACGAAATTGGTGATGAGGGCGAGCGCCAGAATAAGATAGAACAGAAAGATGTTACGATGGATCGGGCTGAATTCGAGCCCGAACGTCGCCGCAAAGCCATTGTCGCTCGCCGTGAAAGGCAGGCCGAAAAACGTGATGCGCGGAATGGAAGACAGGCCCGCATTGCCGTTCGTCACATCCGTCCAGTTGATGAGAACGAGGCGGATGATCTCCCCGAAGGCCAGCGTCACGATGGCCAGATAGTCGCCGCGCAGGCGCAGCACCGGGAAGCCCAGAATGATGCCCCACAGGGCGGCCAGAAGACCCGCGAGCGGCAGGCATATCCAAAAGGACAATCCGGCCGTGGTGGAGAGCAGCGCATAGGCGTAGGCCCCCACCGCATAAAACGCCACGTAACCCAGATCCAGCAGGCCCGCGAGGCCGACCACGATGTTGAGTCCCCAGCCGAGCATCACATAGATGAGAATCTGTACGCCGTAATTGTTGATCCATTTCAGCGAACCGCCCGGCCCCAGCATCCAGAGCATCACGAGCGGAAACGCGATCAGCGCCACGACGCCGACAGGCCCGGCGACTTTCGCCACCGATGCACGAACGGTTGTCTGCCTTGCGTGAAGAGCGCCGTCCGCATTCACGGGCGCTGACAGGCCGACCGCCAGCAACGCCGCCGAACCAAGCAGAACGAAAAGCACGATGCGTCCCGCCATCGGCAAGTCGCCGGACGCGATGCTGACAAGCATCCAGATTGCGATAAGCGCCCCGCAGGCCCAGAGTCCCCAGCGCAAGGCGCTGCCGATCCACGGAACCTGCGCCAGCAGATGACCGGTGGCGACAATCCCGAAGGCCCACAGCATCAGCGGCCAGCGGTTCAGCAGTTCGAGATGGTTGTTGAGATCGGGCTCCGCCCGCAGCGCCAGAATCGGAAACGCCAGTCCGGCCGCGATCAGGCCTGCAAAGATAGCGTTGCGCAGCAGGGCAGAAAGGTCAGGCGCGGATTTCGGTGCGTCCATTCGTCAGACCTTCTCGACTTCCGGCCGACCCAGAATGCCGGAGGGCATGAAGATCAGCACGATCGCAAGGATCGAGAAGGCCGCGACGTCCTTGTAGTCGGTGGAAAAATAGGCGGACCAGAAAACCTCGATCAGCCCGATCAGCAATCCGCCCAGCACTGCGCCGGGCAGCGAACCGATGCCGCCCAGCACCGCCGCCGTGAAGGCTTTCACGCCCGGAATGAAGCCGTCGTAAAAGTTCACGACGCCGTAGTACATCATGTAGAGCGTGCCGGCGACGGCTGCGAGCGCCGCGCCGATCACGAAGGTCAGCGAGATCGTGCGGTCCACGTCGATGCCCAGCAGCGCCGCCATCTTGCGATCCTGCTCGCAGGCGCGTTGTGCACGGCCCAGCGAGGTCTTCTGCACCAGCCACCAGAAGCCCAGCAGCAACGCCGCCGTCACGACCATGATGAGAATCTGCTTGTAGGAGAGGACGACCTTGTAAGGCCCGTCCGTCAGCGCGATCACGTCGGTGAACATGGGCGGCACCGGCTTGTTGCGCGGGCCCTGCGCGACCTGCACGAAATTGGCCAGAAAGATCGACATGCCGATGGCGGAAATCAGCGGCGCGAGCCGGAACGAACCGCGCAGCGGGCGATAGGCAACGCGCTCGATCACCCACGCCCATAGGGCCGTCAGCACCATGGCGGCGAGCAGCACAAGAACGAACGCGACGGGGAGCGACGCGATGCCCAGCACCTGCGTGACCGCCAGAAAGATCAGCAGCGCAATGAAGGCCGACACCATGAACACATCGCCATGAGCGAAGTTCACCATGCCGATGATGCCGAAGACCATCGTGTAGCCGATGGCGATGAGCCCGTAGATCGAACCGAGCGTCAGTCCGTTGATCAATTGCTGGAGGAAATTTTCCATGCGTGGCTCAGGCGCTCCGGGAGTTCATGGCATGGATTCGCAATGGATCATGGGCGGAAGCTAGCAAGCCATATGCCCCCGGGCAATTGCGGCGGCCCGCCCGGGTGCGGGCGATCGCTCACCGCTTCTTTTTTCCCGCCTTCTTTTTGGCGACCTTGCGGGGCGCTGTTTTCCGGGCGAACTTTTTGGCAGGTTTTTTGGCCGCTTTGGCCTTTGCGCCTGAGGCCCTCGCGGGCTTTTTCGCCCCCGCGCTGGCTTTTGTCGCCTTGGTCTTTGGCGCCTTTGTCTTGGTCGCCTTTGTCTTGGTCGCCTGGGCCGGCTTCCCTTTTGCATCGGCCTTGCGGGCGGATTTCTGTTTGGGAGCTTCCGGCGCAACGGCTTCGGGAGGGGGCGCGGTGTTCCGCGCAGGCTTGTCCGCTTTGCCCTTCGACTTCTTCTCGACCTTCTCCTTCACGGACAGAAATTCCACCGCTGCCGCCGTGAAGGCCTCGGGGGCCTCGATATTGGAAAGATGGCCCGTATCGAGCAGCAAAAACTGCGCGCCCGGAATGGCGTCGGACACTGCCCGGCTGCGGTCGGCGGGGGTGGACTGATCGTGCCGGCCGGCGACGACGAGCACTGGCTTCCGGATGGACCGGATGGTCTCGCGCTGGTCCATGTCGCGCAAGGCCGCGCAGCAGGCCGCATAGCCGTGCGCCGGGGTGGCTGCCAGCATGGCCTGCACGCGCGCCACGGCGGACGGATTGCGATCCCGGAAACCTATCGGGAACCAGAGGTTTGCGACCATCGGGGCGATAGCCGCCATGCCGTTCTCGCGGGCCATCCGGATCCGCATGTTCCAATGGTCGGGCGGCGGCATGGAGGCGGCCGTATTGGCCAGAACCGCCCGGCCGATACGGTCCGGGGCGTTGGCGAGCAGCCACAGGCCCACCATTCCGCCCATCGAAAGACCGAGAAAATGCGATTTCTCGATTTCCAGCGCGTCGAGAATGTTGAGGGCGTCCCGCCCCAGACGCCAGATCGAATAAGGGCCGCGCGGAGCGTCGCTCTGCCCGTGGCCGCGCGAATCGTAGCGAATCACCCGGAAATGCCGGGTCAGCGCGGCCATCTGGTCGTCCCAGAGGGTCAGATTGGTGCCCAGCGAGTTGGAAACAAGCAAGGGTGGAGCGCCTGCATCGCCGTCCAGGACGATGTTGAAATGCTCCTCGCCGATCCTGACCCGCCCCATTCCGCATCTCCTCGAACGTCGATGCCCGTGCGTGTTCCCTGGGTGCTTTTCGATTACGATGGCGCTTGATCTTTCGCAACTGTTGCGAAGCTCAGGCTGCGGGGGGGCCGCGCCGGGACCGGGGCGCTTGCATCGGCGGTCGGCGGCTGCGAATACAGCGCTTCGAGATTCAATCCGGCGAGGGACAATCATGGCGATGACAATGACCGGGGAGGTGCACCTTCCGGCTGACCGGCAGACGGTCTGGGACAAGCTCAACGATCCGGAAGTCCTGAAGGCCTGCATCCCGGGCTGCCAGACCCTTGATCGCACGGGCGAAAACGGCTTTTCGGCCGTCGTGAAGCTGAAGGTCGGGCCGGTCAGCGCCACCTTCAAGGGCAATGTCGAGCTGCAGGATCTCGACCCCCCGAACGGCTACAAGATCGCCGGACAGGGCGAAGGCGGGGTCGCGGGTTTCGCCAAGGGCGGCGCCAAGGTTTCGCTGAGCGACGCCGAGGGCGGCGGCACCATCCTGCGCTACGATGTGGAAGCCAACGTGGGCGGCAAGATCGCCCAGCTCGGCGCGCGTCTCATCGACGGCGTGGCGAAGAAGAACGCCGACGCATTTTTCGCCAACTTCGGGAAAATTATGCAGCAATAGCATTCATTGATGCCGACCTCCACCGCCATCTTGGTCGCACAAAAAATTCTTATTTGACAATACCCCCTTGCAAGTATTCATTGTGATGGAACAGTATTCTATCTTAATCGCGATTTCTTTCTCAATTTCTCTAATTATTTGTATAATTTTTTGACGGGAGTTTTCGTAATCGTCACCGTCCTTTTCTATCATATCCACACCTCCGAAATCAAAGATGTCCTATTCTTGATTCGGACCGACAGCCGTTTCAATAGGAAGTATTGTATATTTCTGACTCAGTTGATCAATTTCGATACCGTTATTATTGATTAATTCCATATAATCTTTTGCTATTTCTTGGTATAAACCTATAAATATTTCGCGCAGATCCATTTCTTTTGTTTTATTACTGTAGCATAAATTTTTGTACTTCGCGCTAAATTCGCTTAAGACGGCTAACCCTGGACCGCTATTTTTAATAACTAATTTAAGTTGGTCGTTCCGGATTTCGAAGGATAAAAATGGCAACACCGAGGCTTCTCTATAATTAAAATCTCTTTTTGACGCCACTATAGACAGATCCAACGAGGAATTTGAAAGTAAAAATGAATTATAGGCAACGATTGCAGACGTCGCAGATATCGAAATAGTACATATTTGTACTGCTTTTCTATATATTTTTTTTAACAAATTAATTGCAATTTTGTGAATTTTTCTTGCATCGGATTTAATATTTGCAATTTTTTCCGGCTCGTGTGTATTTATAAATTCATCCATATGATCGCTCGAATTCAGCAACTTCGACAACTTGACGGTAACAATTGATCAGCGGCGCTGCGGGGTCAACTGCAATTGATCGGACCAATTTGAATCGCGGGTAGAATCCTAACGGTCCGACTTTCGTCGGTCGCCCCTTTGCTTGGCCGCTGAAAAGGGGCATATCAGGGCCGCTGCCGGAAACCGCTGCCGTGGGCTTCACGTATGGCGGGATGAACGGTTACATTCATTTCGTGGTTTTGCCGCGCCATCCGGCGGGATGAAGCGGCCAGTCTGGAGGAAAGCCCATGCCCGTCGTATCCATGACGGTAAACGGAAAGGCAGTGAGCGCCGACGTTGATCCGCGCACGCTGCTCGTCCAGTACCTGCGTGAAAACCTGCGTCTGACCGGCACCCATGTGGGCTGCGACACGAGCCAGTGCGGCGCATGCGTGGTGCATGTGAACGGCGCGGCCATCAAGTCCTGCACGGCGCTCGCCGTCGCGCTCGAAGGCGCGAACGTCACCACCATCGAGGGGCTGGCGCAGGGCGGCAAGCTGCATCCGATGCAGGAAGCCTTCCGGGAAAATCACGGTCTGCAGTGCGGCTTCTGCACGCCCGGCATGATCATGTCGGCGGTCGATATTGTGAACCGCAAGGGCAACAAGCTGGAAGAGAAGCTCATCCGCGAGGAGCTTGAAGGCAACATCTGCCGCTGCACCGGCTACCACAACATCGTCAAGGCGATCAGCGCCGGCGCGGAAGCGATGGGCGGCTGAGGCCGCCCTCCTCTTTTCATTGATTTTAGCCCTAGCGTTTCCACCCCGGAGGCAGCGATGAGCATGAGTGGCATTGGCGCACCCGTTCGCCGCAAGGAAGATTTCCGTTTCATCACCGGCAAGGGCCATTACACGGACGATATCAATCGTCCCGGACAGGCCCATGCGGTGTTCCTGCGCTCTCCCCACGCCCATGCGACGATCAACCGGATCGACGCCTCGGCGGCGCTGAAGATGCCGGGCGTTCTGGCTGTCTTCACCGGCGACGACCTCGCGGCCGACAAGGTCGGCGGCCTCATCTGTGGCTGGATGATTCACTCGAAGGACGGCTCGCCCATGAAGGCGGGCGCGCATCCGGCGCTGGCGCAAGGCAAGGTGCGTTACGTGGGCGACCATGTGGCGGTCGTGATTGCCGATACCTATGCGCAGGCGCGTGAAGCGGCTGAAAAGATCGTGGTCGACTACACGGTCCTGCCGGCCGTCACCGACATGAACGCCGCCGTGAAGCCCGGCGCGCCTGTCGTGCACGACGTGGCGTCCGACAACACGGTCTATAACTGGCACCTGGGCGACAAGGCCGCGACAGATGCGGCCTTCGCGAAGGCGAAGCATGTGACGAAGCTCGACATCGTCAACAACCGTCTCGTGCCGAACGCCATGGAGCCTCGCGCGGCTGTCGGCGACTACGATTTCGGCGCGGATTCGTTCACCCTCTACACGACGAGCCAGAACCCCCATGTGGCGCGGCTCGTTCTTTCTGCTTTCATCGGCATTGCGCCGGAGCACAAGCTTCGCGTGATCGCCCCGGATGTGGGCGGCGGCTTCGGCTCCAAGATCTTTATCTACGCCGAAGAGACAGTCTGCGTCTGGGCCTCCAAGAAAGTCGGGCGTCCGGTGAAGTGGACGGCGGATCGCACCGAGGCGTTCCTCGCCGACGCGCATGGCCGCGATCACATCACGCACGCCGAGCTTGCGCTCGACGACAAGGGCAAGATCCTGGGCCTGCGCGTCAACACGAAGGCCAATCTCGGCGCGTACCTGTCGACCTTCTCGTCGTCGGTCCCGACCTATCTTTATGCGCCGCTGCTGTCGGGCCAGTACGACATTCCGGCGATCTATGCGGAAGTCGACGGCATCTACACCACGACTGCGCCGGTCGACGCCTATCGCGGGGCGGGACGCCCCGAGGCCACCTTCGTGGTCGAGCGTTTGATGGAAGTTGCGGCGCGCGAGATCGGGGTCGATCCGGCCCAGTTCCGCAAGAAGAACTTCGTCACGAAGTTCCCGCACCAGACGCCGGTGATCATGTGCTACGACGCGGGCGATTATAACGCCTCGCTCGAAAAGGCGCTTGAGATGGCCGACTACAAGAATGTCGGCAAGCGCAAGCGCGAGTCGGCCAAAAAGGGACTGCTGCGCGGCGTCGGCATCTCGGCTTACATCGAGGCCTGCGGGATTGCGCCATCGGCCGCCGTTGGTTCGCTCGGCGCGGGCGTCGGCCTGTGGGAATCGGCCGAAGTGCGCGTGAACCCCATCGGGACGGTGGAAATTCTCACCGGATCGCACTCGCACGGTCAGGGCCACGAGACGACATTTGCGCAGCTCGTGTCATCGCGCCTCGGGGTGCCGATCGACAATGTGTCGATTGTCCACGGCGACACCGACAAGGTGCAGATGGGCATGGGCACCTATGGATCGCGTTCCGGCGCGGTCGGCATGTCGGCCATCGTGAAGGCGCTCGACAAGATCGAGGCGAAAGCCAAGAAGGTCGCCGCCTATGTGCTCGAAGCTTCGGACGCCGATATCGAGTTCAAGGACGGCAAGTTCAGCGTGAAGGGCACCGACAAGTCTGTCGATTTCCCTTCGGTCGCCCTGCAGGCCTATATCGCCCACAAGTTCAACGGGCAGGATCTTGAGCCGGGCCTGAAGGAAAGCGCCTTTTGGGATCCGACGAACTTCACCTTCCCGGCCGGCGTGCATATCTGCGAACTCGAAATCGATCCGCAGACGGGCGTCACCCGCATCGACCGCTGGACGGCGGTGGATGATTTCGGCGAGATCATCAATCCGATGATCGTCGAGGGCCAGGTGCATGGCGGCATCGCACAGGGCATCGGCCAGGCGCTCTGCGAGGGCGCGGTTTACAACAAGGACGGGCAACTGCTCACCGCCAGCTACATGGATTACACCATGCCGCGCGCGGACGACGTGCCTTCCTATAATGTGGGCATGACCCAGACCCGCTGTCCGTCGAACCCGCTCGGCATCAAGGGCTGTGGGGAAGCAGGCGCGATCGCGGCGCCGCCCGCCGTCGTCAATGCGCTCACCGATGCGCTGGGCCACGAGAATGTGCCGATGCCGGCGACGCCGCATGCAGTGTGGCGCGCGGCTCAATCAACCATTGCCAAACAGGCTGCCGAATAAGCCCGGCGGAACGACTTCAAGGAGACGAGAATGTATCCGTTCACCTATCACCAGCCTGAAAACGCGCGTAAGGCCGCGACGGTTGCGGGCAAGCTCGAAGACGCCAAGTTCCTCGCCGGCGGCATGACGTTGCTGCCGACCATGAAGCAGCGTCTGGCGTCGCCCGCCAATCTTGTCGATCTCGCCAAGTGCGATGATCTTCGCGGCATCGAGGTCGCCGCCCGCAGCGTCACCATCGGGGCCATGACGCGCCATGTGGATGTGGCGAATTCCAAGGAATTGCAGGAAGCCATTCCGGCGCTGGCCGATCTTGCCGGCATGATCGGCGATCCGGCGGTGCGCAACCGCGGCACCATCGGCGGCTCGCTCGCCAACAATGATCCGGCGGCGGATTATCCCGCAGCCGCTCTGGCGCTCGGCGCGACCATCGTGACCAACAAGCGCAAGATCGAGGCGGAACAATATTTCACCGGCCTGTTCGAGACAGCGCTGGAAGACGGCGAAGTCATCACCAAGGTGGTGTTCCCGATTCCCGCCAAGGCCGGTTACGAGAAGTTCCGCAACCCTGCCTCGCGTTACGCGATCGTCGGCGTCTTCGTCGCCAAGAAGGGCTCGGAAGTCCGCGTCGCCGTGACGGGCGCTGGCTCAAGCGGCGTGTTCCGCGCGACCAAGATCGAGGCGGCGCTGACGGCGAAGTTCTCCTCGAAGTCGCTGGAAGGCGTGAAGATGCCGGCCGAAGGCCTCAACAGCGACATTCATGCCGACGCTGAGTACCGTGCGCATCTCATCACCGTGATGGCGAAGCGCGCGACCGACAAGGCGAAGTAACCGTTTTGCACTGCAGTTAGCCCTCCTCCTGAGGAGCCCGCTTGCGGGCGTCTCGAAGGACGGAGGGCGGGCCACGCATCAGCCCGGTGATGAATTTGTGTCTGCGCTCATCCTTCGAGACGCAGCGGGATGAGGCGTCGACAAACGGTGTCGCCTTCAAAAGCTCGCCCGGCGTGTGATAAAGGTGGCGTATGAACCGAGTTTCCAAAGCCGGGCTGCCGGACTCCATCGACGCCACGCTGAAATTGCTGGAAAGCGCCGATTACGTCAGCGACCGCTCGCTGGCGACCGTGCTGTATCTGTCTTTGCGCATGGGCCGTCCGCTATTCCTTGAAGGCGAGGCTGGCGTCGGCAAGACCGAGATCGCCAAGGTTCTGGCGCAGACTCTGGGACGCAAGCTCATTCGCCTTCAGTGCTTTGAAGGCCTCGACGTGTCGTCCGCCGTTTACGAATGGAATTACGCCCAGCAGATGATGGCGATCCGGCTGGCGGAAGCGTCGGGCGAAACCGACCGCGCGCGGCTGGAGCATGATGTCTTTTCCGAGCGCTATCTGGTCAAGCGCGCTTTGTTGCAGGCTTTGGAGCCGCAGTCCGAAGGTCCGCCGGTTCTGCTGATCGACGAACTCGACCGCACGGACGAGGCCTTTGAGGCGTTCCTGCTCGAAGTTCTGTCGGACTTCCAGATCACCGTGCCGGAACTCGGCACGATCAAGGCGGAGCATCCGCCCATCGTGATCATCACATCCAACCGCACGCGCGAAGTGCATGACGCCCTGAAACGTCGCTGCCTGTATCACTGGGTCGATTATCCGGACGCTGCGCGCGAGATGAAGATCGTCAGGACCCGCGTGCCCGACGCGCCAGCGAAGCTGACCAAAGAGATCGTGGCGTTCGTGCAGGCGTTACGGAAGCAGGACCTGTTCAAGCAGCCGGGCGTCGCCGAGACCCTGGATTGGGCCACCGCCCTGTCGGAACTTGACGCGGTGGCGCTCGATCCGGCCATGGTGACCGATACGCTCGGCGTATTGTTGAAATATCAGGACGACATCGCCCGCATCGAAGGCACGAAAGCGGCGGAAATCCTGTCTGAAATCAGAGCGAGTTGACAATGAACGATACGCCCGTCCTGCAAACCGCCCCGGCCGGACCGGTACAGGGCCGTGAATGCGGTTCCTGCACTCTCTGCTGCAAGGTTCTGCATTTTGCCGATATCGACAAGCCCGCCGGCAAGTGGTGCCAGCATGTCGCGCAGGGTCGCGGCTGTTCGATCCACGCAACAAAACCGGATGTCTGCCGCGTCTATCATTGCGAGTGGATGCTCAATCCGAGCCTCGGCCCCGAATGGAAGCCGGATCGCGCCCGCTTCGTGATGGGCACCTACCCGGGCACGACGGCGCTGGCGGTGTGGCTCGATCCCGGCGCGCAGGGCGCGTGGCTGAAAGAGCCTTATTATTCGATGATCAAGCATTGGGCGCGCATCGCCCTCATCAACAACACCTATGTGATGGTGCTGAACGGCAATCGCGTCACGGTCGTCCTGCCGACCGGCAATGCGGATCTCGGCCCGTTGGAGACCGGCGACAATATCGTGGTCTACAATCAGGGCGGCACCTACAGCGCCGCAGTCGAGCGCGCAGCCGGATGAGCGGGGGCGCGCCTGTCGAAGAAGGCGCGCTGGCGCGCAACATCATCTTCTTCGCACGCGCCCTGCGTGACGCAGGCCTGCCGGTCGGGCCGGGCGCGGCCATCGACGCCGTGCGGGCCATCGAGGTTGCGGGCGTCAGCAATCGCGAGGATTTTCGCGCCGCGCTGCACAGCGTGTTCGTGAAGAAGCACGAACATACGCTGATCTTCGATCAGGCGTTCCGCATCTTCTGGCGCAAGCGCGGCTACATGGACAAGCTGCTTGCGATGCTGTCGCCGGTGGCGGAGCCTAAAAAGTCGGACACAAGCAAGCCGCAGGCGGGCGCAACGCGCGTCGCCGAAGCTCTCTTCAAAAAGCCCGACAAGGAAAAGCTTGAAGCCGCTGTCGAACTCGATGCGCGCTTCACCATGTCGGCGAGCGAGGTCCTGCAAAAAAAAGATTTCGCCCAGATGAGCGCGGAAGAAATCGCTTATGCAAGACGGCAGATCGACCGTTTCGAGATGCGCGACGATGCGCGGCGCATCCGGCGCTTCGTGGCCGATGCGCGCGGCGACAGGATTGATCCGCGCGCGACGTTCAGGCGCTCCTTGCGTATGGGCGGCGGCGGCATCGAACTGGCGTTTCGCTCGCGTGCTGTGCGGCATCCGCCCATCGTGGCCATCTGCGATATTTCCGGCTCGATGTCGGATTACACGCGCGTCTTCCTGCATTTCCTGCATGCGCTCACCGCCAAGCGCAGGCGCGTTCATACATTCCTGTTCGGCACGCGGCTGACAAACGTGACGCGCTCCCTGCGCCACAAGGACCCCGACGAGGCGCTGGCCGAATGTTCGGCGGGCGTCGAGGACTGGTCGGGCGGTACGCGCATCGCCTCGTCGCTGCATCTGTTCAACCAGCAATGGTCGCGGCGCGTGCTGGGACAAGGCGCCATCGTGATCCTGTTCAGCGACGGGCTGGAGCGAGATCCGGGCGGCGATCTGGCGCGCGAGATGGAGCGGCTGAAAAAGTCCTGCCGTCGCCTGGTATGGCTCAATCCGCTGCTGCGGTACGACCGTTTCGAGGCGCGGGCGCTCGGCATCCGGGCGATGCTGCCCTTCGTGCACGAATTTCGGCCCGTGCATAATCTGGCGTCCATCGCGGACCTCTGCCGGGCGCTTTCGGGCGCGCAGGGCGGCGCAGCGGTCGATCCGCGCGAATGGTTGCGGCGCGCCGCGTGACGTCGGCTCTCCTACAGGCTAGATTTGCCCGAAATCGGGGGACGAACGTGCGCGGGCTTGTTTTTCTGACGGCGCTGGCGTTGGGCGGCTGCGGCCTGTTTTCGGGCGCGCCGACCAAGAACGACATTTACGCTCTGGTGCAGAACCTGGAAGGCCAGCCCTTCGGGGTGGACGGCGTCGCCTGCACATCCGCGGGCGAAGGCTACGATTGCCTTTTCGACGCCACGGTCATCACCGGATACCAGACGACCGGCGTGGCGGACCGCAGGCCCGACTACAAGCGCGTGCGCATGTCCGGACGCTTCACGAAGACCGGCGAAAAGTGGGCTGTCGCGCAGGTGAAGCAGACGCCTGACGCCCCCACAACGAATTAGAATGATGCAGCCGATATCATATGTTTTCGCAAACGCGCGAAGCGACGAAGCAGCCCGCTCGTCCGGCAGCGCGCTTGCGGGCTGTGCTTCAACGGCGATGACTGGATTTTTCGCGCTCCTGCTTTCGGGGTGCAACGCCTTCGACAGACCGCCAAACGCCGACGACATCTACAAGGTTGTCGCCGTCATGAAGGAACAACCGTTCAATATTGCAGCCGTGGCTTGCAAGGCGGCCGGATCGGGCGCTTACGAGTGCGGATTTTCCGCAACCATCGTGACCGGATATCTGCCGGCCAATGGGGGCGAGATGCGGCCCGAATACAGGGTTGTCCAGATGTCGGGACGTTTCGCGAAAGCGGGCGATAAATGGGCGCGGGCCGATGCGACCGGGGGCCCAGAGGCGCGATGATGGCCATTCACCTCAAACCGCATCGGCAAAAGATGTCTGGACCGCGCGAAAACCGGAATGGCCATTGCGGCCGGCCTGATGGCGCAGCGATCCCCTTGCGGCAACGCTCTCTCGACTGCCTGCCTTTGCCCGCCATGACGGCTGCTGCCCTGCTCCTTCTCTCGGGGTGCAATTTTTTCGACAAGCCGCCGGGCGCCGACGACATCTACAAGGCCGTCAGCGGCATGAAGGAGCAGCCGTTCAACATCGAGGGCGCGTCGTGCAAGCCTGCGGCGGGTGGCGCTTATGATTGCCAGTTCTCGGCCTCGATCGTGGCGGGCTATCTGCCCGGCTACGTCGGCGATACGCGGCCCGACTACAAGATCGTCCAGATTCACGGCCGCTTCAGCAAGACGGGCGACCGGTGGGCTGCCGCAGACGTGTCGCTGCTGACGACGCCCTGACGGTTCTGTTTGAATTTGTCCCGCAGGGCGCTATATTCATTTGAACATTTCGGTTCGGGGAGACAGCCATGCTGGCATCGGATGACGATATTCTGGCGCGAGCCGAGGAATGGCGGCGGGCCGGCCGTCAGGTGGCCATCGCGACCGTGATCGAGACCTGGGGCTCGGCGCCCCGTCCGGTCGGCAGCCATCTGGTGATCGACCACGACGGCAATTTTCTCGGCTCGGTTTCGGGCGGCTGCGTCGAGGGCGACGTGGTGACGACCGCCATGGACGTGATCGAGGACAGCAAGGCGCGCAGCATCGAATTCGGCGTTGCCGATGAAACCGCCTGGCGCGTGGGTCTGTCCTGCGGCGGCCGCATCAAGGTCTATGTCGAGAAGGTGGACTGATGCGTCTCGAACATTTGCGCGAACTCAATACGGCGAGGACCGAACGCCGCGCCATCGTGCTCATCACAGAAGTGACGGACGGCGCGCAGCGCGTCGTGCGCGGCGAAAGCATTGCATCCGACCCGATGGCCGAGTTGCTCGACGCCGCCTTGCGGTCGGGCAAGAGCACGACCGTCGAGCATGAAGGCAAAAGCTATTTTCTGACTGTTCAGGTTCCGCCTGTCCGCATCATCGTGATCGGCGCAGTCCACATCTCGCAGGCGCTGGCCCCGATGGCGAAGCTTGCGGGCTTCGACATGACGATCATCGATCCGCGCACGGCCTTCGCGACGCCGGATCGTTTTCCGGACGTGAAACTGCTGGCCGAATGGCCGCAGACCGCATTGCCGCCGCTGAAGCCCGATCGCTACACGGCGATGGCGCTCTTCACCCATGATCCGAAGATCGACGATCCGGGTCTGATCGAAGCCCTGAAAGCCGAATGCTTCTACATCGGCGCGCTGGGCTCGCGGAAGACGCACGCCAAGCGTGTGGAACGCATGAAGGAAGTGGGCTTTACGGACGAGCAGCTCGGCCGCATCCGTGCGCCGATCGGACTGGACATCGGGTCCGTCACGCCGTCCGAGATCGCGGTCGCGGTACTGGGCGAGATCATTCTGGCCCTGCGCAAGAAGCCGCTGCGCGATCCGAAGTCCGCAGCCGGGAGCAAGGCCGCGTGAAGTTTGGCGCAGTACCGATTGCGGAAAGCGCGGGCGGCATCGTCGCCCATGCGGTGAAGCGCGAAGGCCTGATACTCAAGAAGGGCGAGATCGTGCGGCCCGCCCATGTCGAAGCCCTGCGCGCTGCGGGCGTCGAGTCAATTGTGGTGGCGCAACTCGAAGGCGACGACGTCAGCGAGGACGAGGCTGCAGGCCGCCTGGCGCAGGCTGTGTCGGGACCGCACGTGCGCGTCGAGAAGCCTTTCACCGGCCGCTCGAACCTTTTCGCCGAAGCGGCTGGCGTGCTGGTGGTCGATGAGTCCATCATCGACCAGATCAATTCCCTCGATGAGCGCGTGACGGTTGCGACCCTGCCGAATTATCGCGCGGTGGTCGAAGGAGAGATGATCGGAACCGTGAAGATCATTCCATTCGCGGCCCCGCTCGAAACCGTGAATGCCGCGATTGCCGGCGCAGCGGCTCCTCCCATCCGGGTCGCCCCGTTCCGGCCCCTGAAGGTCGGCGTCGTTTCGACCTTGCTGCCAGGCCTGAAGGCTTCGGTGGTGACGAAAACGCTTCGAGTGATGGCCGAGCGGCTTGAACCTGCGGGCGCGACAATCGTGGCGGATGTGCGCGTGCCGCACGACGCCGGGGAATTGCGCAAGGCGATCTGCGAAGTCGCTCCGAAAGCCGATCTGGTCGTCGTGTTCGGCGCGTCGGCCATCACGGACCGGCGGGACGTGATTCCGTCTGCTGTTGAAGCCGCAGGCGGTCGCATCGAACAACTGGGAATGCCGGTCGATCCGGGCAATCTTCTTCTGATCGCCAGCCTTGACGGCAAGCCCCTGCTGGGCGCGCCGGGCTGCGCGCGTTCGCCGAAGGAAAACGGCTTCGACTGGGTTTTGCAGCGCCTGCTGGCGGACATTCCGGTGACGGCGAAGGATATTCGCCGCATGGGGGTCGGCGGACTGTTGATGGAAATCGTGTCGCGCGGCCAGCCGCGTGAAGCGACGGGGGAGACGCATGAGTAAGGCCGGTGCTGTGGCGGCTGTCATTCTGGCTGCCGGAACCGCGAGCCGCTTTCGGGCCGAAGGCGGCGAAGGCGCCACCAAACTGATCGCAGAAGTGGATGGCAAGCCGATGGTGCGGCACGTCGTCAGTGCGGCTCTGAACTCGGAAGCCTTTTCGGTCGTGGTCGTCACCGGCCATGCGCGCGATGCGGTCGAGAATGCCCTGATCGGCCTGCCGGTGCAGGTGCGCTACAATGCCGACTACGATAGCGGCATCGCATCCTCGCTGCGCAACGGCGTGCTGGCGGCGGGCCCCAGCGTGAGCGCCGCCATCGTGATGCTCGCGGACATGCCGCGCGTGAAGCTGGAACTTCTCAATCTGCTGATCGACGCTTTCGGCGACAACCCGGAGGCACGCGCGGTCGTGCCCGTGTTCGGCGGCAAACGCGGCAATCCTGTCCTTCTGTCGAAAAAGATCTTCGGGGAAGTCGCGAAGCTCACGGGCGATATGGGCGCCCGCAAGCTTCTTGAAGGGGATGGCGAGGTCGTCGAGGTGCAGGTCAATGATGCGGCCGTGACGCTCGACATTGATACGCCCGCCGCGCTGGAAGAAGCCCGGCGGGGTCAGTCGACCTGATCAGGCGAACCCGGCTTCGCGATTGCCCTTGGCAGCCTGTCCGCTGCGACGCGAGTCCAGCGCCCAGCCGGCCGCGCCATGTGCGACGACGTAGAGAAGGCCGCCGGCGAGAGCGATGTTCTTCCAGAAGTGGATCATCTGGTTCTGATCCGCGAAATTGTTGTGGAAGAAGACCGCCGACAGGACCGTGAAGCCCGCGAGCAGGAAAGCCGCCCAGCGGGTCTGCCAGCCGACGATGAGCGCGAGCCCTGCCAGCACTTCCACCACGATGGTGGGCGGCAGCAGGAAGCCGGGCAGGCCGAACATCGCCATGTATCCGACCGTACCGGAATAGTCGGAAATCTTGGCGAGGCCGGACGAGAGGAACAGCCACGCGAGAAGGATGCGGCCGGCAAGATCGGCGGCGTTGCGGAGAGCGGGATTCATCGAAGAAGCTCCATGTTGTCGATGGCGACTACATGGACTCTTGCAATTTAAAAATCATCAGCGATTTATGCGATGCTTTTCTTGCGTTTTTGCAATTCACAAAAACGTGGGCGCGGCGTGCTCAGGCTGCGCGTGTCACGCCCGAAGTCAGCAGGCTGGTGATCTGCGGCGCCGGCATCGGCTTGTGGAAATGGAATCCCTGCATCTGCGAACAGCCGGCGGCCCGGATGAGCTGATACTGCTCCTCCGTCTCGATTCCCTCGGCCACGACCGTCAGGCCCAGCGCGCGCG
Source organism: Beijerinckiaceae bacterium (assembly GCA_947475995.1). Taxonomy (GTDB): domain Bacteria; phylum Pseudomonadota; class Alphaproteobacteria; order Rhizobiales; family Beijerinckiaceae; genus Terripilifer. The sequence goes on from CANJNI010000013.1 coordinate 87,236, forward strand.
CCAGTTGGGCGATGGTCTGGATGATGATCGCGCTTTCGCCGCTGCCCTCGATGGTCTGAAGGAAATATTCGTCGATCTTGAGCCGGTCGAATGCAAATCGGCGCAAATAGATCAGGCTCATGTGGCCGGTGCCGAAATCGTCGAGCGCAAAGCGTGTGCCGTGCGTGCGCAGTTCCAGCATGGTGCTTTCGGCCGCATCGGGATCATCCAGAATGGCGTTCTCGGTAATCTCGATCTCGATGCGGCGCGGGTCGATGTTCATCTCGCGCAGGATGCGCAAGGTCGTGACCGCAAAGTCCGACTGGCGGAACTGGATGGGCGACACGTTGACCGTCACGGTCATGTCCGGCCATTGCGCCATGTCGCGGCAGATGCGGCGAAGAACCCATTCGCCGAGTTGCAGCGCAAGGCCGCGGTCTTCGGCCAGCTTGACGAAGCTTTCGGGCGGGATCATGCCCTTGAGCGGATGCGGCCAGCGGGCGAGCGCTTCGACGGCGACGATCTTCCCCGAATCGGCGGCCACGATGGGCTGGTAGTGAATTTCCAGACGGCTGTGGTCGATCGCGGTGCGCAACTCGTCCTCGGCGGATTTGCGGACGCGCAGATCTTCGCCCATGCGGTCTTCGAAGAAGCAGAAGCGGTTCCGGCCTGCGTTCTTCGCCCGATAGAGCGCCAGATCCGCAAGACGCATCAGTTCGGAGCCGTCGGCCGCATTGTGCGGGAAAAGCGCAATGCCGATCGATACGCCCACGGTGCCCTTTTGCGAGCCGAGATCGAAAGGCTCGCGGATGCAGTCGAGGATGCGGCGCGCCACCAGTTCGCAATGATGCGGTGTCTGGATGTCGGGCAGCAGCACAGCGAATTCGTCGCCGCCGAAACGGGCCAGAATGTCGCCCTGGCGCAGGGCCGCCGCCACGCGCTTTGTGGCCGCGATGATCAGGCAGTCGCCCGCGTCATGGCCGAACGTGTCGTTGATTTCCTTGAACCGGTCGAGGTCGAGAAACAGCAGGCCCAGCTTGCCGCCGTGGCGGCCGGCGCGGGCGATCTCCGCCTCCAGCAACTGGGTGAACAGCAGGCGGTTCGGCATGCCTGTGAGAAGGTCGTGGCCGGCCATGCGGGCAGCCTGCGCCTCGTTATCGGCACGCCGCGATGTCGTATGGACCGCGATCAGGCCGGCGAACAGGGCCGCGAAGGAGACAAGCAGCGAGCCGATGGTGCCGACGGTGCGGTCGCCCGGGCGGTCCGGATTCCATTCGACGAAGGCTTCCTGATCGCCGGTGCGGAACGCCGCAAGGCCGCGCCAGTTTTCGCCCGACGGATGATTGAGGATTTCGATGGCGCCGACGCCTGCGCCTTGCGAGATGCGGCCGCGGAATTCGTCGCCTGCTTCCTCCACCCCGATGACCACATAGGGGTGCAGTTCGATGCCCGCGCCGGTCTGCACCGGCAGGTCCATCGGCAGCATGGTCGCCGCGACCGGCGTATAAAGGCTGCTGATCAGCCCGGTCAGGGCCTGTTCCCGGCGCAGGATGCCGTTGGCGGCCGAATACATGACCGGGTCGCCGTCGACGGAGCCGCGGAGAAGGTCCCCGCCCCTCGCGCGGATCTGGGCGATGCTCTGGGCGAAGGCGCGCGCGAAAGGAGCATAATCCGCCGCCTCGCTGAAGGTCTTCACGGACGAGACGGGCTTTCCGGTGATCTGGTCGACCAGAAAGATATGCTTGAATTCATGGCCCACATCGGCCCGGTTGGTGCGGATGGCCGCAGCCCCCTGCGGGGCGATGCCGGAGCGTGTCACGACCCAATCGGTCAATTCGTCGGTCAGGTAGCCAAGCCGCTGCTGCACCGCCGCCGCAATGCGGGCGCGGTCATTCTCGCGGACGTTGGCATTGTCGCTCTCGCGCGACCACGTCAGGATGAGCACCATGGTCATCAGGACGAGCGAGGTCAGCAACGAAAGCCGGGCGAGCCGCTGCGAGTCTGCGACGTCCCCAAAACGGCCTGAAGAAAACAGACGCATCAAACGACTTCCGTTCGAACCATCCGCCACTTTAAGACGAGAGTGTTAACACGCCGTTGGACGTGCGGATCAGATGAGCTTCAGGCCGCGGAAACTGGCGTGACCGTTGCGACCGACAATGATGTGGTCATGCAACGTAATGCCCAAAGGTTTGGAAATGTTGACGACTTCATGCGTCATTCGAATATCCGCCGAGGACGGCGTGGGGTCGCCCGACGGGTGGTTATGCACCAGAATGACCGCCGTGGACGACAACTCCAGGGCGCGGCGTACAACCTCGCGGGGATAAACGGGGGTGTGATCGACGGTGCCGGAGCCCTGCACCTCATCGGCGATCAGGCAGTTCTTCTTGTCCAGGAAAAGAATCCGGAACTCCTCCCGGTCCGCAAAGGCCATGGCGGTCCGGCAATAGTCGATGACGCTTTTCCAGGAATCCAGCATCGGACGGCTGGCTATTTCCCCCTTGGCGAAGCGACGTGCGGCGGCCTCCACCAGTTTCAGGTCAGTCGCGACGGATGCGCCTATGCCGTCCACCTCCATCAGCCGGGCCGGGCGCGCGCCGATCACTTCCGCGAAGGAGCCGAATTTCGCAATCAGGGTCTTGGCGAGCGGCTTCACGTCCCGGCGCGGAATCGAGCGCATCAGGACCAGTTCGAGCAGCTCGTAATCGGGCATGCCCTTGTCGCCGGCTTCCATGAAGCGGGCGCGGAGACGTTCGCGATGGCCCGAATGGTGCGGGGCCTCGCCGAGGCCCGCCTGCTTCTTCAAGGAGGCGGGCTCCCGGTCGCTCATCGCAGCGGCATGTCCGTCGAATAGGGCGGACGGTGCATTCCCTGCGGCGAGAGGGTGAAGATTTCGCACCCCGTTTCGGTGACGCCGATCGTATGTTCGAACTGGGCCGAGAGCGAACGGTCACGCGTCACCGCCGTCCAGCCGTCGGACAGGATCTTCACATGCGGGCGGCCGAGATTGATCATCGGCTCGATGGTGAAGAACATGCCCGGCTTCAGGGCCGCGCCTTCGCCCGGGCGGCCATAGTGCAGGATATTTGGCTCGTCGTGGAACAGGCGGCCGAGCCCGTGGCCGCAGAAATCCCGCACGACCGAGCAGCGCTCGGCTTCCGCATAGACCTGAATGGCGTGACCGATGTCGCCCGTCGTGGCCCCGGGCTTCACCACCTCGATGCCGCGCATCAGGGCTTCATAGGTGACTTCGACGAGGCGCTGGGCGCGGCGCGGAACCTCGCCCACCAGATACATGCGGCTTGAATCGCCGTGCCATCCATCGACGATCAGGGTGACATCCACATTGATGATATCGCCGTCGCGCATCGGCTTGTTGTCCGGGATGCCATGGCAGACGACATGGTTGGTCGAGGTGCAGATGGACTTCCGGTAGCCGCGATAGCCGAGCGGGGCCGGATAGGCCTTGTGGTCCATCGCAAACTCGAAGGCCAGCTTGTCCAGATGCTCGGTGGCGACGCCCGGCTTGACCTCGGCGGCCATCAGGTCGAGCGCTTCCGCCGCCAGCCGCCCGGCCTTGCGCATGCCCTCGAAATCTTCGGGGCCATGCAGTTTGATCTGGCCGGTCTTGCGGCTGGGGGCCACGGCGGCTTCAACATAATTCATCGGATCGGGGACTCGGGGTGCGCGGGTGTGAAGGCCGGAATCTAGGGAAAAGTCCGGCCCGCGCAACCCCGGAAATGGATCAGATCGAAATCGGCACGTTCCCGGCGACCACGATCCCTTCGGGCGTCACGTTGCACGACACCGCCAGCGCCTCGACGCCGCGCGCCTGCGCGTCCCGAAAGGCCGCCGCATAGGCGGGGTCGATGTCGCCGGCAAGCGTGAAAGCGTCAGCGCTCATCTGGATCAGATAAACCATGATGGCCCTGTGTCCCTGCCCCACCATGTCGGCCAGCTCCCGCAGATGCTTGGCGCCCCGCACGGTCACGCTGTCGGGGAATTCCGCAATGCCCGGACGGCGCATCATGTGGACGTTCTTGACCTCTACATAGAGGGGCGGCAGGCCATCGCCTTCCAGCAGAATATCGACGCGGCTGTTCTGGCCATATTTCACCTCGCGGCGCAGGCTCCCGTAACCCCGGAATTGCTCGAAAAAGCCGGCCCGGATTGCCTCGGCCACGATGGCGTTGGGGTGCGCGGTGTTTATGCCGACATGCTCCGGGCCGCGTCCGAAATCGGCTTCCACGATCTCCCACGACCAGGGCAGCTTGCGGCCCGGCTTGTCGGACCGGGACAGCCAGACGCGGCCATTCTGGGCCAGCAATCCGAGCATCGCGCCCGGATTGGCGCAATGGGCGGTGATCTCCTCGCCGGTGTCGAGCCGTATATCGGCCAGGAACCGCTTGTAGCGGCGCAGCAGACGGCCGGGCGTCAGGGGCGTTTCGAATTTCATCGGCTCCACAATAGCCTTGTGGACAGGCCCGGAAAAAGGAGTTTCGACTTGCCAATCCACAGCCGCGCTCTCCATAAAGCCAGCAGAGAGGCACAATGACGCAAAAGACCATCACGGCCGCGGTTCTGGTGATCGGCGACGAGATCCTGTCGGGCCGGACGAAGGACAAGAACATCGGCTTCATCGCCGATTATCTGACCGAGATCGGCATCGACCTGCGCGAGGTGCGCGTCGTACCCGACGAGATGGACGATATCGTCGATGCGTTGAACGCCCTGCGCAAGCGCTACACCTACGTTTTCACCACGGGCGGCATCGGCCCGACCCATGACGACATCACCGCCGACGCCGTCTCGCAGGCGCTCGGCATTCCCCTTTACGAGGACCAGCGCATCATCGACCTGATGTTGCAGCGCCTGAAGCCCGAGGACATGAACGAAGCTCGCCGCCGCATGGCGCGCATTCCGGTCGGGGCGGAACATGTGGAAAACAAGATTTCGCGCGTGCCGGGCTTCATGATCGAGAACGTCATCGTGATGGCGGGCGTGCCGTCCATCATGCAGTCGATGATGGATGCGGTCGCGCCGCGCCTGCAGACCGGCGCGCGCATGATCATCGAGACTCTGGAATCAGTCGGCCTGCCAGAAGGCATTTACGCGAAGGGTCTTGGCGAAGTGGCTGCGGAATTTCCGGGCGTCTCCATCGGGTCCTATCCGAGCTTCGGCGAGGGCCGTTTCAAGAATTCCATCGTGGTGCGCGGCAAGGACGCCACCCAGGTGAATGCGGCGGTCGCCGCCGTGAATGCATTGCTCGAACGCCTGCGCGCCGAAACCGCGCAAGCCTGATCGTCGGAGTTGAGTTGATGGCCGAAGACCAATCCCAGAAAGCGTTCCCGGTTTCGTGGGACCAGTTTCATCGCGATGCGCGCGCGCTCGTCTGGCGGCTCGCGGGCGTCGGACCGTTCGACGCCATGGTGTGCATCACGCGCGGCGGACTCGTCCCTGCCGCCATCGTGGCGCGCGAACTCGGCATCCGGGTGATCGAGACGGTCTGCATCGCCAGCTATCACGAATACAAGACGCAGGGCGGCCTGCAGATCTTGAAGGGACTTGGGTCCGAGCTTCAGAAATTCGGCGCCGGCGAAAAAGTGCTGGTGGTGGACGATCTGGTCGACACCGGCACCACCTTCCGGGTGGTGCGCGACCTGCTGCCCAAGGCGCATTTCGCCACCGTTTACGCCAAGCCGGCCGGACGTCCGCTGGTCGACACGTTCATCACCGAAGTCTCGCAGGACACCTGGATCTATTTCCCGTGGGATCTGGGCCTCACCTTCCAGCCCCCGATGGGCAAGGGCGTGGTGGCGTAAGGACGCAGGCGCGGGTCATTTCGCCCCGGGCGGTTGTTCCTATATGCAAGTTTCTGAACTTGCAGAAAGAAACAGCCATGCCCGAGCCTCGCGTCATCGTCCGCCCGCCGCCTCCGGGTCAGCAGCTTGGCATCGACGAGGCGATGATCCATCGCGTCGTCCACACATTCTACGACCGCATCCGGACAGATGCGGTGCTGGGGCCGATCTTCACCGCGCAGATCCAGGACTGGACGCCGCATCTGGCCAAGATGTGCGATTTCTGGTCCTCCGTCCTGCTGATGACCAGGCGCTACGATGGCCGCCCGGTGCCGGCCCATGTGAAGATCCCCGGCCTTGAGCATGAGCATTTCGCCCACTGGCTGGAGCTTTTCCGCGCCACGGCGCGTGAGATTGCGCCGCCGGAAGCCGCCGGGCTTTTCATCGACCGCGCGGAGCGCATCGCGCAATCGCTGCAACTGTCGATCGACTTCCATCGCGGCGTGCTGCCGCCGCTGAAGGCGCAGATCCGGGCGGGGTGAGTTCTGGAGCGCCCTCGTGCTTCGAGACGCAGCCTGCGGCTGCTCCTCAGCATGAGGGCTTGGGTGGCTCAGCCGCAAAAGAGCCCTCATGCTGAGGAGCTTGCGAGGCAAGCGTCTCGAAGCACGAGGGCGACGCGAGCGCCTCCCCGCTTGTGCCGAATCCGCCGCCCCGCTATGCCTGAACCCGGCGCGGACGTGGCGGAATTGGTAGACGCAAGGGACTTAAAATCCCTCGGGACTCCCGTACGGGTTCGATTCCCGTCGTCCGCACCAGAGACCCTTCCATGCTCGCCCAGACCCGAAAGCTTCTTTGGATCGTCGCCGGAGTGACCGCGCTGGCGCTGGCTGTTGCGGGCGCGATCCTGCCGCTGTTGCCGACGACGCCCTTCCTGCTTCTGGCGGCCTTCTTCTTCGGGCGGTCCTCGCAACGTCTGCATGACTGGCTGCTGTCGCATCCGACCTTCGGGCCGACCATCGCGGCCTGGCGGCGCGAAGGGGCCATCCCGCGCCGCGTCAAGTTCATCGCCTACGGGACCATGGCGGCAAGCTGGGGGCTTTCCGTCGTGCTCGGCGTTCCATGGCCCATTCTGGGCTTGCAGGCTTTGATCTTGCTCTGCGTGGCCGCCTTCATCGCCTCTCGGCCTTCGCCGAAGGGCGATTCCGGCAGGTGACTGCGGGTCTAGCTTTCCCCGAACACCCTTTTGAAAATCGTGTCCACATGCTTCAGGTGATAGCCGAGGTCGAACAATTCCTCGATCTCGGCATTTGAAAGCGCCTTCGATACATCCGGGTCTTTCTTCAGCAGCGTGAGAAAGTCGCCCTCGCCGCGCCAGACCGGCATGGCGTTGCGTTGCACGTAGGCATAGGAATCCTCGCGCGAGACGCCTTTTTGCGTCAGCGCCAGCAGCACGCGCTGCGAGTGGATGAGGCCGCCAAGGCGGTCGAGATTCTTCTGCATGTTGGCCGGATAGACCAGCAGCTTGTCGATGACGCCGGTGAGGCGCACCAGCGCGAAGTCGAGCGTCACGGTGGCGTCGGGGCCGATCATGCGCTCGACCGAGGAATGCGAAATATCGCGCTCGTGCCACAGCGCCACATTCTCCATGGCCGGAACCGCCATGCCGCGCACTAGGCGCGCGAGGCCGGTGAGGTTTTCGGTCAGCACAGGATTGCGCTTGTGGGGCATGGCCGAAGAGCCCTTCTGGCCTTCGGAGAAAAATTCCTCGGCTTCCAGAACTTCAGTGCGTTGCAGGTGGCGGATTTCAATCGCCAGCCGCTCGATGCTGGAGGCGACGACGCCCAGCGTCGCAAAGAACATCGCATGTCGATCGCGCGGAATGACCTGCGTGGACACCGGCTCGACCGCGAGTCCGAGCTTCTTGGCAACATGTTCCTCGACGCGCGGATCAATGTTGGCGAACGTGCCGACAGCGCCGGAGATCGCGCAGGTGGCGATCTCCTTGCGCGCGTTGACGAGCCGCTCACGGCAGCGCGTAAATTCCGCATAGGCTTCGGCCATCTTGAGGCCGAATGTCACCGGTTCGGCGTGAATGCCATGCGAACGGCCTATGCTCGGCGTCATCTTGTGTTCAAAGGCGCGCTTCCTGAGCGCGGCCAGCAGCGCATCCACGTCCCTGATCAGAATGTCGGAGGCGCGCGCGAGCTGCACGGCGAGGCACGTGTCGAGCACGTCAGATGACGTCATGCCCTGATGAACGAAGCGCGAGTCGGGACCGATGAATTCGCCCAGATGCGTCAGGAACGCGATCACGTCATGCTTGGTGACTCGCTCGATCTCGTCGATGCGATCCACGTCGAAGGTGACGTTGCCGGCGCGCTCCCAAATGTTCTTCGCGCTTTCCTTCGGGATGACGCCGATTTCGGCCAGCGCATCGCAGGCGTGCGCCTCGATTTCGAACCAGATGCGAAACCGCGTCTGCGGTTCCCAGATGGCGACCATTTCGGGGCGGGAATAGCGGGGGATCATGGGCTCGTTCCGTAAGTGTCGTGTGCGCCTTCCCCCCGCAGGCGATCTTTGATCGCTTGCGGGGAGAAGGTGGCCTGAGGCCGGATGAGGGGCGGGGAAAGAGGCGGTGCTATGTCCAGCCCCTCACCCCGGCCCTCTCCCCGTTAACGGGGAGAGGGGGAGAGCTAAACCATCTCGCCGCGCGCACTTTCGGCGGCGCGGCGAATGGCGGAAATGTTCTGTGCGTAGGCGGATGCGCCGCCCTTGAAGACGGCGGAACCGGCGACGAGCCAGTTGGCGCCCGCAGTCACGCAATCGGCTGCGTTGTCGGCGGTGACGCCGCCGTCGATCTCGATGTCGATGTCGCGGCCGCCGATCATGGCGCTGACGCGGCGCACTTTTTCGAGGACGGGACGCAGGAATTTCTGGCCGCCGAAGCCGGGGTTCACGGCCATGAACAGGACCATGTCGATATCGTCCAGCACAGGCTCGATGACGCTTTCGGGCGTGCCCGGATTGATGACGATGCCGGGCTTCTTGCCGAGCGCGCGGATGTTTTGCAGCGTGCGATGGACGTGAGCGCCCGCTTCGGCGTGGACGCTGATGATGTCCGCGCCGCCATCCGCGAAAGCTTTCAGGTAAGGATCGACCGGCGAGATCATCAGATGCACGTCGAAGGGTTTTTGCGTGACGGGGCGGATCGCCCGCATCACGTCCGGCCCGAAGGTGATGTTGGGCACGAAATGCCCGTCCATGATGTCCACATGGACCATGTCGCCCCCGGCATCCATGACGGCGCGGACATCCTCGCCCAGCCGGGAAAAGTCGGCGGACAGGATCGAGGGCAAAATCTGGATCGGTCGGCGGGAAACGGACATTTGGGCGCTCTGGCGCGCTTTCCGACCGGACGGAAGCGTCCGGTCGACAAGAAATCGCGCCCCTTCAATATGAAGGAGCATGTTCTGATCGCAAAAGTCATTCAACTTTTGCGGAACATGCTCTGGGGAAGTTGCGCGCCCCTACCATGCGGAAACGGATGAGTCCATTTGGCGGCGGGTCAGGCCGCCTTTTCGTCCGGCGCAGCGGCGATGGCGTTGCCGCCTTTCCCGGTCACGAGCGCTTGCAGCTTGTGGACTGCCCGAAGCATGAAGCCGAGCGGAACCGGCATGGCGTGGCGGCAGAAGGCCAGCTTGCGGACGTAAGCATCAACCCGCCAGGTGGTCCACGATCCGGAGTGAAACAGGGCCACATCGCCCGGATTGAGGCGGCGCTCCACGCCGTCCTCGCCGGAAACCACGACGGATCCGGCCAGAATGTGCACCGTCTCGTCGATGCCAAAATACCATTTGAACGTGCCGGCCGTGCAGTCCCAGGCGACCGAAACAGTCGTGCCGTCGCGGGAGCGCGACAGTTCGGCCATCCGGGCGATCGGCGAACCATCAAGAATCCAGTCGGGATTGATGGGCGCGGATTGCATCCGTGCGCTGTCGAGGGCGGCGGTCACGAAGGCGGCGTCGGTCACGGGCAACTCGCGGCTGGAGGTCGCCCGATCTTGCCGGGGAAATGTTCAGGAATGGTTGCAGGCGGGCGCTGTCAGACCGCCAGGAAGACCTGATCGCCCTCCACCACCACCGGCCAGGTGCGGATGGGCATGCTGCACGGAGACTGGACCGGCTCCCCGGTCGCGATCCGGAAACTGCCGAAATGCATCGGGCATTCGATCTCGTCGCCGACGATCTCGCCCTGGCAGAGGCTCGCAAGACCATGGCTGCAGCGGTCGTCCGTGGCGTAGAAAGATCCCTCCACGTTGTAGACCGTGATGTTGCCCTCTTCCCGCTCGACAAGCTTCATCGACCCCGGAGCCAGATCGGAGACCGAACACACAAAAATCCGGTTGTCGGATGACACACACGCCTCCAAAAGCTATTTTCCGGCCCGATTTAGGCTAGACCCCATAAAGAACTCGCGCGGGCGCCGCAAGCCGACCCCGCCACCAGAGAGGTACAGTATGGCAGACCCGCGTTCCTTCGTGGTGGACGATACCCAAAAGGGTATCTTTCTGCTCGATCGCGAAGCCCTCGTCTCCGAGCAGGTCCTGCGCGATGAAGTGAAGAACGTCTTCGCGAAATGCTGGATCTACGTCGGCCACGGTTCCGAGCTGAAGAAGAACGGCGACTTCCAGACACGTCGCGTCGCCGGGCGGCCGGTCATCTTCGTGCGCGACCAGCAGGGCCAGGTGCGCTGTCACTTCAATACGTGCCGGCATCGCGGCGCCATCGTGTGCAACGACCGCAGCGGCAATGTGCGGCGCTTCAACTGCGTCTATCACGGCTGGATCTACGGCAACGACGGCTCGCTCCAGCGCGTGCCGGGCGACGAAGCCTATACGGAGGCGTTCGACCAGAAATCCCTCGCCCTCAAGGGACCGGCGCGCTTCGAGGAATACCGCGATTTCTGGTTCATGAATCTCGACCCGAATGCGCAGCCGCTGACCGAATATCTCGGCAAGGCGACCGACTATATCGACCTCGTCATCGACCAGTCGCCGTCGGGCAAGATGGAAGTCTTGCCGGGCACGCAGGAATATGACGTCTCGGCCAACTGGAAGCTGATGGTCGAGAATTCGGTGGACGATTACCACCTGCCATCCACACATTCGACCTGGCTGAACTTCATGGCCAATTCGGGCGTGAAGGTGGAACCCCCGAAGGCGAAGGATCAGGTTCTGCCGACGCGCGGCTGGGCCATCGAACTCGGCAACGGCCACTTCACCACCGACAACGTGAACTTCCGCGGTCGCCCGGTGGCGAAATGGATTCCGCTTTACGGGCCGGAGGCCGAAGGAGAAATCGCCGCCATTCGGGCCGAGCTTGTGGAACGTCTCGGCGAGGAACGCGCCACACGCGTTGCCGACACCAACCGCAATCTGGTGATCTTCCCGAACCTCGTAATCAACGACGGTTCGTCCGTCACCATCCGCACCTTCTACCCGGACGGCCCCGCGAAGATGCACGTCACCGCCTGGGCGCTCGGCCCGGTCGAGGAAAGCGAAAACGCCCGCGCCCGCCGGCTAGACGCCTTCCTGACCTTCTACGGACCCGGCGGCTTCGCCACCCCGGACGATGTGGAAGCGCTCGAAATGGTCCAGCAGGGGCTGGCGAACTGGGAAGACGACCGCTGGTCGGAAATGTCGCGCGGCATGGGCCGCGAAGGCGAACAACTCAACAGCGACGAACATCACCTGCGCATCTTCTGGCGCAAATGGAACGCCATGATGACCGGAGCGGCGAAATGACTTTTCAGGCAAAGACTTTTCCGGTCACGCGCGCACAGGTCGAGGATTTCCTGTTCTACGAGGCCTCGCTTCTCGACAACTGGAAGCTCAACGAATGGCAGGAGCTTCTGACCGAAGACGCCTGCTATTATGTGCCTCCGAACGACGATCTCGAAGGCAGCCACCGCAACACGCTGTTCATCATCGCCGACGACCGCGAGCGCATCCGCCAGCGCGTCATTCGCGTGCTCGATCCGAACTGCCACGCGGAACATCCGCGCTCGCGCCTGTCGCGCATTGTCGGCAATGTGCGGATCACCGAGCAGGATGGCGACATCCTGACCGTGTGGGCGAATTTCGTCGTGCATCGCTATCGCCGCAACGAGCGGCTTGGCGAATATGTCGGGCACTATCGCTATCTGCTCAAACTCGACGGCGACAGCTTCAGGATCAAGGAGCGCCGGGCCTATCTCAAGTCGCACGAACTGGGTTCGCTCGGCTCGGTGAGCTTCATTCTGTAAAAACATGCACGGACCGATTGCGGACAAGGCGCGGAAACCCGATCAGGATCGGGCGGCGCGCAGCGCATGGGACCGCATCCGCAGCGCTCGCCTCAACAGATGGATGGTGTGGGGGCTGTCGCTGCTCCTCTCCGGCGGCGTCGGCGTTTATTTCTGGTTCTACGAAGGCGTTTTGCCGAACCAGATATTCACCACGCTGGTGACCCTGTCGCTTGTCGCGATCCTCGCCGCTGTCACGCGCCGCGTCCTGTTCTCGACATTCCTTGTGGCCATGTTGATCGCAGCCGTCACGGCGATCTCGTTCCACAAACGCTCGCAGGAACTCATGGTCCTGCATGCGTGGGACTTCTGGTTCTATGTCCCTTCCGTCTTCACCAGCGCCATGAAGCCCGAACATCTGGGCTTCACGCTGGCTTTTCTGGCCGGCGCGCTGGCGACTGCCGCGCTCGCGTGGCTTGCCTGGAAAGTCGAGCGTCCGCACCTTCGGCGCGCATGGACGGCTCTTGCTTGCGTTGTGCTGATCGCTGCGAGCGTCGCGGCCACGATGCAACGCCCCGAACGGCGACACACGCAATTCTTCTGGGACGATTCCTTCATCACCTCCTTCTACGCCTCGTGGGCGGAGGCGCTCGTCGCGTGGCGGCGGGGCAATCTGGTCGAGGCCGCTGCTACAGCCTCGCGGCCGCCGTTGCGCACCGACACGACCTGCGCGCCCGTGCAGAAGCCGCCAAACATCATCCTTATCCATGAGGAATCAGTTTTCGAACCGTCGATCTTTCCTCAAGTGGAATATGATCGACGCCTCGATGCGTTCTTCCGCCCACCCGGCGGGCAGCACCGCAGCATGCGCGTCGAAACTTACGGCGGCGGCTCGTGGATGACCGAATTCTCCATCATGACCGGCCTGTCGGCTCAGTCATTCGGCGGAATGCGCGGCTTCCTGCAAACCTTCATGGTGAACCGTCTCGGCGACACGCTGCCGCAGGCGCTGGAGCGCTGCGGCTATCGCAACGTGCTGTTCTATCCCATGCTGAAGGTCTTCATCTCGACCGCGCCCTTCTACAATTCCATCGGAGTGCGCGAGATTTTCGACGCGAAGGACCAGAAGGCCCCGACCGCCTGGGAACGCGACCGCTTTTATTTCGGCAACGCGCTCGCCGAGATGGAGCGGCATTTCGCAACGTCCAAAGCGCCTCTGTTCACCTTCATCCAGACCATGGGCACGCACTGGCCTTACGACGTGAAGCACTTCGCGGACGAAGACGTGCCGGGCGGCGGCCCGGGCGCGGAGATCAATGAGTTCCTGCGCCGTCTGTGGCTCGCCAAGGTCGATTACGACGACATGAAGCGGCAACTGGAAACGCGCTTTCCGGGCGAGCGATTTCTGATCGTCCACTACGGCGATCATCACCCGATGGCGACGCGCTTTCTGCTGGGCTTCAAGGACGGCACGGAAGCTGAAGACATCGTGCTCGCGCCCGACTCCCCCGGCCTCGTGACCTATCTGGCGCTGGACGGCGTACGTTACACGCCGCTGCCAATTCCACGCACCGAACCCGTCGATGCTGCCTATCTGGGAACGCTCGCCCTGACGGCGGCGGGCCTGCCGTTGCCCGATTCAATGAAAGAGCGGCTTCGCCTGCTGGAAGTCTGCAAGGGCCGCTACTACGATTGCGCAGACCGCAATGAAATTCCGGGCTTTCATCGCCGTCTGCTGGATGCAGGCCTCTTGAAGCCTCGCTAGCTATTGCCGCAGCCACCAGAGCCACAGGGCCGCGCCGATCCAGAAGGCGACGCTGATGATCAGCACAGTCCATCGGACTGGCCGATCCGAGGCGCGCCTGCCATTCATGAATACGCGCGGCGGCTTCGCATCCTGACGGGACGGGGCGCGGCGGCGCGACGGCCAGAACAGCAGCGCGCCCCCGCCCAGCACCATCACTCCCAGCGCAGTGGCGCCCAGCCAGCAAAGCCGGTCGTCCACACAGGCGCCCATCACGATGTCAGGCAGCAACATGGATCGCTCCTTGCAACCCGAATGCCTCGCCCGACAGGTCCCTGTGCTCGACGCGCGAACGTGAGCGTTCCGCCCGTGAGGCGACAAATAACAATCTCATGAAGAAAATTCCGTCCGGTCAAAACATGCGCGCCATCAGGCGCGCTCGCTGGATCAGACGGGACGGATGGGGGGTCTTACCGGAACATCGGGCGGATATGCGGCAGCCACATCCTGTTGCGCCACGAAAGGCCTTTCGACACGCTCTGGAATTTGCGCTGCACCGGATGGCATGTTGGGCATCACCACCGCCGTACAGCAGGAGCCGAGCAGCCTGTCCTTGTGACAAAGGCAATCGCCGTCACAGCAATCGTTTTCAACTTGTGGCGACGGAGTGAAGGCCCGAACGATCACATGCTTCGAAGGCTGGACCACTTGGTCACTCGCCTGTGTTTCCGGATTTTGCGCGCCACCGGACGTGGCACTGTGCTGATGCCAGCCCCCATGGGCATATGCGGCTTCTCCCACTGCAACGCGGAGCGCCAGTGTGCAGAGAAACAGGATTGTCTTTAGAAAGCTGCGCACAGCCCGACCGATATCCATTTTAAGAATCAGTTTGATCCAATTCGAAAAAGATAGGACCCGGCCCCGCCACTGTCCAGCCACAGGCGTTCATCCAACCGCGTCGGCGGCGCGGCGCGCCCGGCGATCGACCGCCTTCACCGCCTCCTCCGGATCCTGGCGGGCCCGCGACTCGCAACGGGTGCGCAACTCGTCGATTTCTTCGTCGGTGAGGTGCTCGATCCCGATGTAGAGGTTCTTCACCTCGCTCACGCGGATAAGCTCGTCGAGCTTGACCTGAATGGCCGCATTGTCGCGATTCTGGGAGTTCTGGATCAGGAAAACCATCAGAAACGTCACGATGTGGCCTGACCCCATGTGGTGATCCAGTTTGATGTTAGTGCATCGTCGGTCTTGGTTGCAACGCCGGGGTGGCGGGCGAAGCTGGTCCTGGCTCCGCAGCCGGCCATTGCAGCGCCTCGGGGGCCGGCGGTTGATAGTTCAGCGATGA
>CANJNI010000014.1 GCA_947475995.1 Beijerinckiaceae bacterium
GCCAGCGCCACTTTCGCCTTGAAGGTCGGCGTGTGGTTCCGCCTCGCTCGTCTCGCCATGGTCAATCTCCTGCTCTCGGCCAGAATAGGCCGCGTTCAGGCGAAAACCCACCTATCGATGCTGTTCAGATTCTTCAGGCCACTTCTGACAAACGCAACCGTATCGAAGCCACGATCATCCGCTCCGATTGGACGCTTGATCCCGCGAAAGCAGCTGGTCGCGTCTTTGAGCGAAGATAGCTCGCGACCGGCTAGTTCGAAGGTCATCGCAAAGGAGTTTGGGATCGGAGGTATCCTTCCGAAAACAAGACTCCAAGCCTCAAAAGTGGGCTGCTTCCGACCGAGCTTCGCACCTTTAACGAAGTCTGTTTTCGCAAAACGATAGGCGGTTGGAACACTTGGATCGAAGGGGCTTCTCCCAACGACAATTGCTGGAAAGTCGAGCCACGCGGAGGCGGGCTTTTCGCCTCCGTCGATGACGGTCAGTTGCTGTCTGACGCTGCGAATGAGGGACATTTGTGATCTCCCCGCTATCCACAGGTCAGTTTAACTGCACCCCGTCGTGCTGCCGCACGTATCGCACTTCAGGCACGTTCCGTTCCGCACCAGCGTAAAGTTCTGGCACTCGGAGCAGGCCTCTCCCACATAGCCCTTCATGCGGGCCTCGGTGCGCTTGTCGAGGCCCGACGGCGACTTGTTGAGGGCAGGGGTCTTCCAGTCGAGATCGTCGAGCGCCTCGTTGGCGGCCTCGCGCAATTCGTTGCGGATCTGCTGCGGGTCGCCCTTGAGGGCGGTCGCTCCGTCCGTCATCAGGCCGAGCGGCGCGTAGCTTTCGGCTCCGCCCTGCACGAGCATCAGCTTGTCGGCCTTGTTGCGCACGAAGCCGCGCGAGACGAATTTCGCCGTGGATGCGGCGGAGCCCGCAGGCGCGCGGCTCTGGTCGTCGCCCTTGCCGAGCGCGTCGTGGCCGAGATCGCTCGGCTCCACATGCGCAAGGTCGTTGCGGCCCAGATACGAGATCGCGAGTTCACGGAACACGTAGTCGAGGATCGACGTGGCGTTCTTGATCGCGTCATTGCCCTGCACGAAGCCCGCCGGCTCGAAGCGCGTGAACGTGAAGGCGTCCACATATTCTTCCAGCGGCACGCCATATTGCAGGCCGACCGAGATAGCGATGGCGAAATTGTTCATCAGCGAGCGGAAGGCCGCGCCTTCCTTGTGCATGTCGATGAAGATTTCGCCGATGCGCCCGTCCTGATATTCGCCAGTGCGCAGATAGACCTTGTGGCCGCCCACAACGGCTTTCTGCGTGTAGCCCTTGCGGCGATCGGGAAGCTTTTCACGCTCGCGCGTCACCTGAATGCGCTCGATGATGCGCTCGACGATCTTCTCCGTCACCTGCGTGGTGCGGGCCGCCATGGGCTGCGCGACGAGCTGTTCGATGGCGTCGTCGTCCTCGTCCGCATCGTCCTCGATGAGTTGCGAGTTCAGAGGCTGCGAGAGCTTCGAGCCGTCGCGATAGAGCGCATTCGCCTTGAGGGCGAGACGCCACGACAGCATGTAGGCGTTCTTGCAGTCTTCCACAGTGGCGTCGTTGGCCATGTTGATGGTCTTCGAGATCGCGCCCGTGATGAAGGGCTGCGCGGCGGCCAGCATGCGGATGTGGCTTTCGACCGACAGGTAACGCTTGCCGGTGCGACCGCACGCATTGGCGCAATCGAACACCGAGTAATGTTCGACCTTGAGGTGCGGCGCGCCTTCCAGCGTCATCGCCCCGCAAACGTGAATGTTGGCGGCCTCGATCTCGGCCTTCGAGAAGCCCAGGAACGGCAGAAGCTCGAAGGACGGATCGTCCAGCTTCTCCGCCGGAACCTTCAGCAGGTCCTTCAGGAAGTCTTCGCCCAGCGTCCACTTGTTCATCACGAACTTGATGTCGAACGCGCCCGCGAGCGTCTTGCCCAGCTCGGCGATCTTCTCATCCGTGAAGCCGCGCGCCTTCAGGGTGTTGTTGTTGACGCCCGGCGATTGCGCCAGCGAGGCGTGGCCGACCGCATAGGCTTCGATCTCGGCGATCTGCGAGGGCGAGTAGCCAAGCGAGCGCAGGGCCTCCGGCACGGCGCGGTTGATGATCTTGAAATAGCCGCCGCCCGCGAGCTTCTTGAACTTCACCAGCGCGAAGTCGGGCTCGATGCCGGTCGTGTCGCAATCCATCACCAGGCCGATCGTGCCGGTGGGGGCGACGACCGAGACCTGCGCGTTGCGATAGCCGTGCTGCTCGCCGAGCGACAGCGCCTTGTCCCAGGCGGCGCGCGCATGGTCGGACAGGACCTTGCCGTTGTCGCCGAGCTTGGCGAGAGTCGCATGGTCGAGCGCGACGGGCGCGACGCTGACCTTCTCGTAACCGTGCTTCTCGCCATAGGCGGCGCGGCGATGATTGCGGATGACGCGCAGCATGTGCTGGGCGTTGGGCGCATGTCCGGGGAACGCGCCGTGTTCCTTGGCCATTTCAGCCGAGGTCGCATAGGAGACGCCGGTCATGACGGCGGTGAGAGCGCCGACGATCGCGCGGCCCTCGTCCGAGTCATAGCCGAGGCCCGACGACATCAGCAGGCCGCCGACGTTGGCGTAGCCGAGGCCGAGCGTGCGGTAATCGTAGGAGAGCTTGGCGATTTCCTTCGACGGAAACTGCGCCATCAGCACAGCGATTTCGAGCACGACGGTCCACAGGCGGACAGCGTGTTCGTAGTTCTCGATGTTCAGCTTGCCGGTCGTCGGATCGCGGAAGGTCAGCAGGTTCATCGACGCCAGATTGCAGGCTGTGTCGTCGAGGAACATGTATTCGGAGCAGGGGTTCGAGGCGATGATCGGCCCCGAGGCCGGGCATGTGTGCCAGTCGTTGATGGTGGTGTGGTACTGGATGCCCGGATCGGCCGAGGCCCATGCGGCCTCGCCGATCTTCTCCCACAGTTCCTTCGCCTTGAGGGTCTTGTGGACCTTGCCGTTGGTGCGGCGGATCAGGTTCCAGTCGCCGTCGGTTTCGACAGCGCGCAGGAAGTCGTCGGTGACGCGGACGGAATTGTTCGAGTTCTGGCCCGAGACGGTCAGATAGGCTTCGGAATCCCAGTCGGTGTCATAGGTGTCGAACTGGATGTCCTTGTAGCCCTGCCGGGCGAACTGGATGACGCGCTTGATGTAATTGTCCGGCACCGTGTCGCGGCGGGCGAGCTTGATGGCTTTCTTCAGCGCCGGGTTCTTTTCCGGGTTGAAGCAATCGTCGCCCGAGCCCTCGCAGTTCACGCAAGACCGCATCACGGCCTTCATGTGCTTCTTGACGATCTTGGAGCCGGTCACGAGCGCCGCGACCTTCTCTTCTTCCTTCACCTTCCAGCTGATGTAGGCTTCGATATCCGGATGATCGGCGTCAACGACGACCATCTTGGCCGCGCGGCGCGTCGTGCCGCCCGACTTGATCGCGCCCGCCGCGCGGTCGCCGATCTTCAGGAAGGACATCAGGCCCGAGGAGGAGCCGCCGCCCGAAAGCTTTTCGTTCTCGCCGCGAATGCGCGAGAAGTTGGAGCCGGTGCCGGAACCGTACTTGAAGAGGCGCGCTTCGCGGACCCACAGGTCCATGATGCCGCCTTCGTTGACGAGATCGTCCTGCACGGCCTGAATGAAGCAGGCGTGCGGCTGCGGATGCTCGTAGGAAGACTTGGACTTGGTCAGCTTGCCGGTCTGGTAATCGACATAATAGTGGCCCTGACCGGGACCATCGATTCCGTAAGCCCAATGCAGGCCGGTGTTGAACCACTGCGGCGAATTCGGCGCGGCGATCTGCTTGGCCAGCATGTAGCACATTTCGTCATAGAAGGCCTGTGCGTCGGCGTCCGTGTCGAAATACTTGCCCTTCCAGCCCCAATAGGTCCACGTGCCGGCGAGACGGTTGAACACCTGCTTGGCGGTGGATTCGGAGCCGTAGCGTTCGGCCTTCGGGAGCTTTTCGAGTTCGGCCTCGTCCGGGATGGAGCGCCAGAGGAAAGACGGAACGTCGTTTTCCTCGACCTTCTTCAGCCGGGCAGGGACGCCCGCCTTGCGGAAATATTTCTGGGCGATGACGTCGGACGCAACCTGGCTCCAGTCGGCCGGGACTTCCACCCCCGACTTGGAGAATACAACCGAACCATCGGGGTTGCGGATCTCGCTCTTGGCCTCGCGAAATTCGATTTCCGCGTAAGGCGACTGGTTGGCTTTGGTGTACCGGCGTTCTATCCGCATCGCATTCGTCCCTGATGGCGCAGACAACAAGTCTGCGCGAGGCCAGTTCCCGGCCTCTGTGCCCCGTTTGATTGTCCCCGAAACGCATTCGGTCCCTATTGCGAAGGGACCTGATACTTTGGCTCTACCCGCCCGACTTGCGGCCCTCGAAAGCGGCAGCGGCGGGTGCTCAAGCAACGGGTTCACACTAGGCCCGCAGCCCGGAATGCGTCAAGCGCTTGTGGGCGACTTGACGGGTGGGCACAAAATGTAGCGGGCCTGTGAATTGCGGGGATTCGCGTGCGCCTCGGTTTGCAAACTATTGAGCACACGCGAATTTCGGCAAGCTCCTCATCCGTCTTGTGAACTTCGGCCGTCGTCAAATTTTATTCACAATCCACTAACCATAGTGAACGGTCGCGCTTTCTGTCCCCAGCGCAGGGGCCTGTGGGGCGTCGGTCGGACAGCGGGCGTTCCGGTTGCATTTGCATCCTGACGCGACGGGGCAAGGGCTCCAGTCAGAATCGGTCAAGAGTGCTGACCTTTGAGGGTCCGGCGGCCGATCCGGACCGGCCCGAAAAAAATGCGCCGGGGTCCGGGCGGATGATTTGTGCGTTGCGGCAGGCGACTTTTGTCCCTATGGACACCCGCAAGGGCGCTCACCATAGTCCGGCGCGATCGAAGCTCAGGCTCCTGCGGATTCTTCCCATGATGAACTGGTTGATTCAGATTCTGACCTGGTGGAACGGCCAGACGCTCAACACCCGCTTTCATACGTGGCGGCACGGCGAGCTCGTCGGCCAGGACGAATATGGCAACGTCTATTACCGCCAGAAGGGCGGGAAGATTGATCCCGTCCTCGGCTTCGAGCGGCGCTGGGTGATCTATGCGGGCGAGTCGGAGGGATCCGCGACTCCTCCGGGCTGGTACGGCTGGTTGCACCATACGGTCGACGTGCCGCCGACGCAGGAGACCTACAAGGCGCGCGACTGGGAACGTCCGCACCAGTCGAACCTGACCGGGACGCCTGCGGCCTATCGTCCGCAAGGGTCGACGCTGTCGACTGCACAGCGGCCGGCAGCTACGGGCGACTATCAGCCCTGGACGCCGGGCGGCTGAAAGGCCTTTTGCTCAGGCCTCGTCGTCAGGGCAGCGCTGCATCGTCAGATGCATCTGGGCGATCCGGAAGACGTTCTTCATCCGCTCCGCGATTTTGGGCGCAACGCTGGCGGGCGGATTCTTGAAGCTCACGCCATCTCGGGTGGTGAGTTCCGTCAGTTTGAGACTGTCCTTGGCGACCGCGAGCGTCATCTTGAGCGGAGTATCCGGCTCTGGCTCGAATTTCTCGACATCCATGAGGACGATGCCGCCCCCGACTGCAAATTGCGTGATGTCGAAGATTTTCCTGCGCGGGCTGTTGTCGATGTGGATTTCGTAGAGGCCGGAATGTCCGAAGGTGGCGGCCGTCTTGGTGCAGCCGAGCTGGCGGTTTGCGAACATCCAGACGCCCTGCAGATTCGCCACAGGAGGCGTGCCGATATCGGG
This sequence comes from Beijerinckiaceae bacterium, assembly GCA_947475995.1. Lineage (GTDB taxonomy): Bacteria > Pseudomonadota > Alphaproteobacteria > Rhizobiales > Beijerinckiaceae > Terripilifer. The sequence goes on from CANJNI010000014.1 coordinate 5,796, forward strand.
CTCAGACTGCTTGCAGCCCCCCAGTGCGGTTGCGAGCAGGGAGGACGCCAGAAGAATGGAAATTCTGCGCAAGGGAGGCTCCGGTACGCTGGAAACCTGCGTAACAATGAGTCACGTTAAGCGACATTTCTGAATAATCGGTTCTGTGGCCAAGATTTTGCCGCGACTTTCAGGCATGAAACCGGCATGGTAAAGGCCTCCGGCTTTAACGAGTCGGCGACGGAAGATTGGTGCGGCGTATGAGGCTTTCGGCTCTTCGATATTCCTGGGCGTCCGGGCTGGCTCTGGCGGCAGGATTTGCTTTGGCCGGGCCCGCCAATGCTGACTACATCAAGCATCCAACGGCCGTTTTCGCCGGTCTCGACAAGATCACCGGTCGCATCATCAGTTTCGAAGTCGCGATCGACGAGACGGTTCAGTTCGGCTCGCTGCAGATCACCCCGCGCGCCTGCTACACGCGCCCGACCACCGAGGCGCCGCTCACCGACGCTTTCGTGGAGGTCGATGAGGTATCCGCCAGCAACGAATACAAGCGAATCTTTTCAGGCTGGATGTTTGCCGCCAGCCCCGGCCTGCACGGCATCGAGCATCCCGTCTATGACGCCTGGATGACCAACTGCAAGGGCGGCACGACCGTCGTACGCGTCACGCCCGAGGGCGCGCAGGAGGTCAAGGAGACCGAATTCGTGCAGCCGCTGCCCAAGCCCGGTACAAGGCCGGTCCAGCAACGGTTGCCGGCGCCCCGGAACAATCCGGCGCAAAATCTCGGCGGCCCGATCGAGGTCGGGGCTGCGCCGGCCCAGCCGCGTCCACGCGCCCAGCCTGCTCCGGCGAACCAGCAGCAGCAGCGCGCCAATCAGCAGCCTGCCAGACAGCCTTCGCAGACCTTCTTTCCGGCGCAGACGCAGAACTGAGACGCCTCTGGCCTGATAGGCCGGACGGCGTTTTTCAGCGATCCGCCAGCACGGCCCGGAGTGCGACTTCGCCCGGGACCGGCGGTTCCTTCGGCCAGCTGTAGAAATCGGCCTCGCGGCTGATCGCAGCGTCCAGCGCCGCCAGATAGGCGTCGCGCGGCACCTCCTGCGCGCCCAGACTGGCCAGATGCGGCGTCACGAATTGCGTGTCGAGCAGGACGAAGCCGCCCGCCCGCAGCCGCCCCACCAGATGGACCAGCGCGACTTTCGAGGCGTCCGTGGCGCGGTGAAACATGCTTTCGCCGAAGAAGGCCGCCCCGATGGCGACGCCGTAGAGGCCGCCGACCAGTTCGCCTTCCGGCGTCCAGGTCTCGACGGTATGGACGAAGCCCATGTGGAACAGCTCGCCATAGAGCTTGCGGATGCTGGCATTGATCCAGGTGTCGCCGCGACCGCGCGCCGAAGACGCGCAGCCCTCGACCACGGCTTCGAAATCGTTGTCGACCTTCACCACGAAGCGGTCCGAGCGGACAACCTTGGCGAGGCTCTTCGAGACGATCAAACCGTCGAGCGGAAAGACGCCGCGCTCGTCCGGATCGACCCAGAACATGTTCGGGTCGTCGGCGCTCTCCGACATGGGGAACATGCCGATCGAGTAAGCGCGCAGCAGCAGTTGCGGTGTGATGTCCGGGCTTTGTCCGGCGTTCGACATCTCACGAGGGTGCGGGGACGGGACGGCTGCGTCAAGAGGACGGAAGCCCGCAGGCTTGCGCCGGCGCGGCTCATGTTCGAATGTCGCCGCCGGAGGAGCAATCATGTCCCGTCGCGTCACGCTGTTTCATTCACCCAATACCCGGTCGTCCGGCGCGCTGACGCTGCTGCACGAACTGGGCGCCGACTTCGAGCTTTCGATCCTGAACATGAAGGCGGGCGAGAATCGCCAGCAGCCCTATCTGGCGGTCAATCCGCTCGGAAAGGTTCCGGCGATCCGTCACGACGGAGCCGTGGTCACCGAACAGGTGGCGGTCTTTCTCTATCTGGCGGATCTGTGGGCCGAGGCGCGGCTCGCACCTGCCATCGGCGATCCGTTGCGCGGTCCGTATCTGCGCTGGATGGCGATCTACGGCGCATCGTTCGAGCCTGCATTGATCGACAAGGCCATGCAGCGCGATGGCGGCACGGCGTCGATGAGCGTCTATGGCGACTACGACACGCTGATTACACTGATCGCGGATCAACTGTCCGGGGGGCAGTGGCTGCTGGGCTCGCGCTTTACGGCCGCAGACGTGCTGTGGGGCATCGGGCTCGGCTGGACGACCAGTTTCGGCCTCGTGCCGAAACTGCCGGTCTTCATGGATTATGTGGCGCGGGTCACGTCACGACCGGCGGCCGTGCGCGTGCGGGAATTCGACGCGCATCTGGCGGCCGAACAGGCAGCGGCCCTTGCGGCGGAGAAGCCCTGACGGGGGCTTCAGCCGCAAGCCGTCATTCCTTTGCGGCGACCTTCTCGGCTGCGGCCTTGGTCTTGAACACGACCGGGCGCAGCAGGAAGGACGGCACGTGGTCGCCCAGACCCAGCACCGGCGGGCCGTCATCCTCGTAGCGGGTGGGGCGACGTTCGCGACGCTCGCTCCGGTCCTCGCGGGCGGGGCGTTCGCCGGCGGCAGCCGCCGGCGCGCGCTCACGCGGCGGGCGGCGGTCTTCGCGGCGCGGGCGGTCCTCACGCGGGGGGCGCGGGGCGCGCGGTTCGCGCGGTTCGCGGACGGGCGCTTCCGCCACGGCCACAGCCATGTCCTTGTCGTCTTCGACCTCGGCATTGAACGGCGCGGGCGCCCGTTCGCGGGGGGCGCGTTCGCCGCGCGGGCTGCGACGTCCGCCGCGCTCGCTGCGCTCTCCGCGCGCGCCGCCGCGGCCTGTGCGGCCACGCGAACGCTCGTAAGCGCCTTCCTCGTCATCGCCGATGTCAGCCAGAGTGCGCCCGCCAATCCAGTCGATGGTCTGGCGCGTCAGCTTCTGGATGTCGTCGATATACTTCTCGTCCGAGCGGGTCAGGATCGTCAGGGCGACGCCCGACTTGCCGGCGCGGCCGGTGCGGCCGATGCGGTGGACGTAATCGTCAGGGTGCGTGGGCACGTCGAAGTTGAAGACGTGGCTGACGTCCGGAATGTCGAGGCCGCGCGCCGCGACGTCCGAGCAGACGAGCAGGGCGACTTCGCCGGTCTTGAAAGCGTCCAGCGAAGCCATGCGGGCGCGCTGGTCCATGTCGCCATGCAGGGCGCCGGCGGAGAAGCCATGCTTCTGGAGCGACTTGTGCAGGATCGCCACATCGCGCTTGCGGTTGCAGAAGATGATGGCGTTCTTGAAGTTTTCCGCATCGCGCAACAGTTTGCGCAGCGTCTCGCGCTTCGCGCCGCCGCCCGCGGAGGCCACCAGCCCCTGCGTGATGCTCGCGTTCGTGGTCGCAGCGCGCGACACCTCGACCCGCACCGGATTCTGCAGGAAGGTTTCGGTCAGGCGCGTAATCTCGGGCGGCATGGTGGCCGAGAAGAACAGCGTCTGGCGCGTGAAGGGCACCAGTTTGCAGATGCGCTCGATATCCGGGATGAAGCCCATGTCGAGCATGCGGTCGGCTTCGTCGATGACGAGAATTTCGATGCCGGTCAGCAGGAGCTTGCCGCGTTCTGCGAAGTCGAGCAACCGGCCCGGCGTCGCGATCAGCACGTCCGCGCCGCGCATGATCTTCTGTTCCTGATCGCCGAAAGATACGCCGCCGATGAGCAGGGCGACGTTGAGCTTGTGGTTCGCGCCGTACTTGACGAAGCTTTCCTCGACCTGTGCGGCGAGTTCGCGCGTGGGTTCAAGGATGAGCGTGCGGGGCATGCGGGCGCGGGCGCGGCCCGATTCGAGCCTGCTGAGCATGGGGAGCACGAAGGCTGCCGTCTTGCCCGTACCTGTCTGGGCGATGCCCAGAACGTCGCGGCCCTGAAGGGCGTGCGGGATGGCCTGTTCCTGGATGGGGGTCGGCTGGGTGTAGCCCGAGGTCGTGACGGCTTGGAGGACCTTGTCGCTGAGACCGAGTTCGGTGAAGTTCATTATTTGGTTGTTTCCAAAGCGGCCGGAGATCGAATCCGCCCCGCTTCATGCGCGTCCTGGCATTTTGAAAATTACGCAAGCTGACTTGCTGCGAAACAGGCGACGGGCACGCGCGAGCCTCTCGTACGCCGACCGGAGACATAAGACTTAAACGCCGAAAGTCAATCGTTTAACGCAGCGCCACCGCAAAACAGCGTGAATCGCTCAGTTTTTCGGCAGGCCGAGGCAGGGGTCCAGCAAAACGTTGCGGGCCTGCTCGACGACCGTTCCGGTCGGGGTGAAGTCGTAGGGGCCACGCGGGCGATTCGCGGCGACCTGCTGGTTGCCGCTCTTGCCGAACCAGGCTTGCGCCGTCCGGGCAAGCGAACCGTCACGCGCCGAGCGATCCAGCGAGACTGCCGCCAGAACAGCCACAAAGGACAAGGTCGTCGCCGCCATCGCCATCCGGACGGTGGCGTTGCCGCGACGATCGGCAAGGAAAGAGCGCAACTTGTTCATGAATGCCCCACGCTTGATTGGGGCCATAATGATGCCGCATGGTAAACCTTAAGTTTACAAAGCGCTTCAAAAGGTAGGCTTTTTTGTAAACCGGACGATTAGATATCCACCAGATCGGCCTGGGCGGCGAAAGCGGCCCGTTCCTGAATGAACGCGAACCGCGCCTCCGGCTTCGACCCCATCAGACGTTCCACCGAATCCGCCGTCGATTCCCGGTCCTCCGGGGCGATCGCCACCTTCAGCAGGGTCCGCTTGCGGGGGTCCATGGTGGTTTCCTTCAATTGCGCGGGCAGCATCTCGCCAAGCCCCTTGAAGCGGCCGACCTCCACCTTGCCGCGTCCGCTGAAGATCGACTTCATCAACTCTTCCTTGTGGGCGTCGTTGCGGGCGTAGGCAATCTTCGCGCCCTGCGACAGCTTGTAAAGCGGCGGTACCGCCAGATAGAGGTGGCCGTTCTCGATCAGCTTCGGCATCTGGCGATAGAAGAAGGTGATCAGCAGCGAGGCGATATGGGCGCCGTCCACGTCCGCGTCGGTCATGATGATGACCCGGCCGTAGCGCAGTTCCGCTTCCTTGAAATGATTGCCTGTCCCGCAGCCGAGCGCCTGCACGAGGTCGGACAATTGCTGGTTCGACGCAAGCTTGTCGCGGGTGGCGCTCGCGACGTTCAGGATCTTGCCCCGAAGGGGCAGGATCGCCTGGCTGGCGCGGTCGCGGGCCTGCTTGGCGGACCCGCCGGCAGAATCTCCTTCGACGATAAATATTTCAGTATCTTGCATCGAAGAGTTCGAGCAATCTGCGAGCTTTCCGGGCAGGCGCAGCTTGCGCGTCGCGGTCTTGCGGGCGACGTCCTTTTCGGCCTTGCGGCGCAAGCGCTCCTCGGCGCGCTCGATGGCCCAGTCCAGCAGCTTGTTGGCCTGTGCGGGCGACGCCGCCAGCCAATGGTCGAAGGCGTCCCGCACCGTCGTCTCGACGATCCGGGAGGCTTCGACGGTCATCAGGCGGCTCTTGTTCTGGCCCTGGAATTCGGGCTCCCGCAAGAACACCGAGATCATGGCGGCGCAGGTGACCATGATGTCGTCAGACGTGACGGCAGAGGCGCGCTTGGCCTGTCCGACCCGCTCCGCATGGTCCTTGAGGCCGCGCATGATGGCAGTGCGCAGCCCGCTCTCGTGGGTGCCGCCGTCCGGCGTCGGGATTGTGTTGCAGTAGGAATTGACGAAACCGTCGTCGCCCGCCAGCCAGGCCACCGCCCATTCGAGCGAGCCGTGCCCCTCGGGCTTGTCCACCTTTCCGGTGAAGATCTGGTCGGTGACCAGATCCTTTCCGTCAATCTCCTGAGCCAGATAGTCGCGCAGGCCGCCGGGGAAATGAAGCACGGCTTCAGCCGGCGTCTGCCCGCTGGGATCAAGAAGGGCCGGGGCGCAGTGCCAGCGGATTTCGACTCCACCGAACAGATAAGCCTTCGACCGCGTCATCCGGAACAGCCGCGCTGGACTGAATTTCGCTGTCGGACCAAATATTTGCGGGTCTGGCTTGAAGCGAACCTTCGTGCCGCGCTTGTTGGGCGCGCGGCCCAGAGTTTCCAGCTTCGACACCGGATGGCCGCGCTCGAAGCTCTGCCGATAATGCGTCTGCTCTCGCACCACATCCACTTCGAGGCGCTCCGCCAGCGCGTTGACGACCGAGACGCCGACGCCGTGCAGACCGCCCGAGGTCTGGTAGGCGCCCGAGTCGAACTTTCCGCCCGCGTGCAGGGTGGTCATGATGACCTCGAGCGCGGACTTTTTCGGGAACTTCGGATGCGGGTCGACCGGAATGCCGCGGCCATTGTCGGCCACGCTCAGCCAGCCGCCTTCCTCGACCCTGACGTCGATCCAGCTGGCATGGCCGGCGACGGCCTCGTCCATCGAATTGTCGAGCACTTCAGCATAGAGGTGATGCAGGGCTGCATCGTCCGTGCCGCCAATATACATGCCGGGACGGCGGCGCACGGGCTCCAGCCCCTCCAGCACTTCGATGGAGGAAGCGTTGTATTCCGCAGGCTGCGCCTTCGCGGCCGGCGGCTTGGGGGCCGGCGCGGCCTTCTTGCCGCGTCCAGCCGCCTTGCCGGACTTTCCGGAACCCTTGCGCGGCTCGTCGTCGCCGTCGAACAGATCAACTGCCATGGATGCTCACTGTGATTCGTGGCCGGAATATAGGACACATTGCGCGAAAGCGTGAGAACGAAACATAAACAATGGAACCTGCGACGATCTGGAAAATTGCCAGGATCAAGGCGAGCCTGTCACATCTTGGCAATAATCGGAGCGCAGACTGCTCACATGAAGAAGATCGAATCTCCCTACAAGCAGTTTGCGTCCTTCTCGGGCCTGCAGGGCGCCGCCGATGCGGCCGGTCAGGCCTTCGTGTCGCCGGTTGACGACGATGCGCCACAGCGGTGGAACCTGTCGGACCTCAAGGGCTACGCCCCGGTGGCCTGCGGGCTCGGCGTCACTGCCCTTTCGCTGATCTGGTGGATCGTCTGACGACAGTCTCGTTTACCCGGCCTTGAAGTGTCCCCGCTAGAGTGTGAACGGTTCGCGGGGCAAGGTTCAGGGTTCGATGCAAGTTGCCGTCAATGCCCGTGTCACCGCCTTCACGATCGGCGGGCAACAGCGCGTCACGGCTGAAATTCTCAAGCGCCTTGCCGATGTCGAACTGATTGCGCCGTCGCGTCCCCTGGGGGGAGTCGCGGGCCATGCGTGGGAGCAACTCGTGCTGCCCATGCGAACGCACGGCCGCCTGCTGTGGTCGCCCTCCGCAACCGGACCTTTGCTGAAATCCTTTCAGGTCGTCACCCTGCACGACATCGCTTTCCTCGACGTGCCGGAATTCTTCAGCAGTACTTTTCGAGCAGCTTATGCGGCGATCATTCCGGCGCTCGTGCGGCGGGCCGCGATGGTGGTGACGGTGTCGGAGTTTTCCCGGCGGCGCATCATGGAGCGGCTGGGCGTGCCCGATGAGCGGATCATGGTGATCGGCAACGGCGTCACGAGCGTGTTTCATCCCTATTCGCCCGACGATATCGCCGCGACGCGATCCGCCCTGAACCTTCCGCCGCGCTACGCACTCCTGCAGGCGACGTCAGACCGTCGGAAGAATCTGCAGCGGACTTTCGAAGCCTGGGAGAAGGCGCAGCCTGCGCTGCCGCCGGATCTCTTTCTGGCCGCGTCGGGCAATCTCGGCCGCTCCCATGTCTTCGGTGAGATCGGCGACGTTTCGAAATCACCCCGGACCGTGATGCTCGGCTACGTGCCCGAAGAGCATATGGGTCCGCTGATGGCGGGCGCGGAGTTCTTCGTCTTCCCGTCCCTCTATGAAGGCTTCGGCCTGCCGATCATCGAGGCCATGGCCTGCGCAACGCCGGTGCTGACCGCAGACGCCACCGCGACCGGGGAAGTCGCCGGTCAGGCGGCGCTGCTGGTTGACCCGCATTCGGCAGAGTCGATTGCAGCAGGGATCGTGCAGCTTGCACAGGACGCGGACCTGCGCGCCCGGCTTTCGCGCGAGGGACTGCAACGCGCGGCGAAATTCGACTGGGATGACGCCGCCGGAGAATATGCGCGGCTATTCGGGCGTCTGATGCGCTGAACCTGCGGGGCTGTCGGCGACATCAGCGGTCCAGTCGCCTTGCGCGCGGCGTGAATTCGTGATCGACCGGCGATCCGGTTTCTTCACGAGTCATTCACCATGAGCGCCCCAGCGCCGCGCCGTGCGGCCTTCATTTTCATTTTCGCGACTGTCGCGCTCGACATGCTGGCGCTGGGCGTCATGGTGCCGGTGCTGCCGAAACTTGTCGTCGAATTCGAGGGCGGCGACGTGGCGCGCGCCTCCATGATTGTCGGGCTGTTCGGATTCGCCTGGGCGGCGATGCAGTTCTTGTTTCAGCCTGTGCTGGGCGCGGCGTCTGACCGGTTCGGGCGCAGGCCCGTCGTGCTGCTCTCCAATCTGGGCCTCGGGCTCGATTATGTTTTCATGGCGCTTGCGCCGAGTTTGCCGTGGCTTTTCGTCGGACGTCTCATCTCGGGTGTGACATCTGCAAGCGTTGCTACGGCGAGCGCCTATATCGCCGATATCACCCCGGCGGAGAATCGCGCCGCACGGTTCGGAATGCTGGGCGCGGCCTTCGGCCTTGGTTTCATCATCGGACCTGCCGTTGGAGGCTGGCTGGGGGCGATTGATCTGCGCCTCCCGTTCTGGTGCGCGGCAGGCTTGAGCCTCCTGAACTTCTTTTACGGACTCGTCGTCCTGCCGGAATCGCTGCCGCTGGAAAATCGCAGCAAGGCCTTCAAATGGCGTGTGGCCAATGTGGAGGGCGGCCTGGCGTTGCTGCGCTCACGTCCGGTGCTTGTGGCGCTGGGCGTCGCGACCTTCCTGCATCAGCTTGCGCATGAATCGCTGCCGGGCATTTTCGTGCTCTACACCGATACGCGGTACGGCTGGGATGCGGCCATGACCGGCACGGTGCTGGCCCTGATCGGCGTCGCGTCGACCATCGTTTCAGGCGCGGTGGTGCGTCCGGCGGTGAAGAGACTCGGCGAGTGGCGCGCGGCCTTCGCGGGCCTCGGATTCGGAATCGTCTATTTCGCCATTTTCGGTTTGGCCCCGACCAGCGCGATCTTTCTGGTCAGCATACCTTTCGGCGCACTCTGGGGGCTGGCGGGCCCCGCCGAGCAGGCCTTGATGTCGAAGGAAGCGGGACCGGAGTCGCAAGGACTTCTGCAGGGCGCGATCGGCAGCCTGCGCGGCGTGAGCGGAATGATCGGCCCGATCCTGTTCACGCAGGTTTTTGCAACAACCGTTGCAGGGCATGGGTTTTTGGGAACAGCCTATCTGCTCGCCTGTGGACTGATCGCTCTCAGTCTTGTGGCTGTCGTGTACGGCCGCAGGAGCGCTGGCTGACAAATGAAAAACCCCGCCGCTTGCGCGGCGGGGAGAAGAATGCCGGGTCGATCGCTCTTAGAAGCGGGCCGCGATCGGCGAAGCGCCGCTCGAGAACTTGTAGGAAAGACGGCCCATGATGCTGGACTCGGTTTCCTTGAAGCGGACGTTGGTGCCGGCCGGGGTGGAGTTCGAAGTGGCCGAACCGAAGTCGTAGTACTTGTACTCGAGACCGGCGACCCAGTTGTTGGTCACAGCGAAGTCGATGCCGGCGCCGACGGTCCAACCGGTGCGCGAACCAGCGCCCCAGGTGGTGACCGGGGCAGGGGTCGGGTTCGTGAACTTGTAGTTCGTGAAGGCGACGCCGCCGGTTGCGAAGATCAGGGCCCGGTCGGCCGCAAAGCCGGCGCGGACGTCGATGTCGCCGAGCCACTCTTGCGAAGTGCGGCAGGTGGCCGGGCCACCGGCGCAGAGCGCAGTGCCGCGCGTGCCGGCATACTTGAGCTGGCCTTCGAGGCCGAGCACGAACTGGTTCATCTGCCAGTTGAAGCCGGCGAAACCGCCGCCCACGAAGCCGTCGCCGTCGGTGTTGAAGGCCGTGAAGACGGTCGGGGCGACCGCTGTCCAGCGGCTGGTGTTCCAGGCGTAACCGGCGTTGAGACCGGCATAGAAGCCCGACCAGTCATAGGCGACGACGCGCGGAGCCGGCTCAGCGAAAACCGGGGCGGCCGAGCGGTTCGGAAGGTCGGCGGCGACCGCGGAACCAGCCACGAGGGCGCTGGCGGCGGCGGAGAGAAGAAGAATGCTACGCATGGGAACTACCTTTCTTGAACAACCGTGACCCGGCATGTCCGCAATATCCGCCACGCCATGAAAAATGGGGTTAACGCGCATAAAGGTTGCCGAATGAATGCGCCGCATGGCTAACAAACTCCAAACAGGCAACCCTAACGGCGCGTGACAGCCCGGTCGGGTCACTGTCATGTTTTCACAAAGCCATTGCGGCCCAACTCGATGTTAAAAATGGTCGGAGAGTCTGCTGCGCGCGCAACGTTAATGGTTGCGGCCGGAGTCTCGCGCTGAAGTTCCGTTTCGGGATTCGAAAGATGCCTGGCGCAATGGGCAAATCAGAAGCGCCGTTAACGAACGCCTCTCGCGTGCGACAAACAAAAAGGGCGGCCCGAAGGCCGCCCCTGATGCAAGTGTCGCGGCTGAAAATCAGCAGCTGTAGTACATGTCGAACTCGATCGGATGCGGGGTCATTTCGAAGCGCATCACTTCCGTCATCTTCAGCTCGATGTAGCTGTCGATGAAGTCGTCGTTGAACACGTCGCCGGCCTTGAGGAAGGCGCGGTCCTTGTCGAGGCTCGACAGAGCTTCGCGCAGCGAGCCGCACACGGTCGGGATCTTCTTCAGTTCCTTCGGCGGCAGGTCGTAAAGATCCTTGTCCATCGCGGCGCCCGGATCGATCTTGTTCTTGATGCCGTCGAGACCGGCCATCAGCATCGCCGCGAAAGCGAGGTACGGATTGGCGGTCGGATCGGGGAAGCGGACCTCGACGCGCTTGGCCTTCGGGTTCGACGTCCACGGAATACGGCACGAAGCCGAACGGTTGCGGGCCGAGTAGGCGAGCAGCACGGGGGCTTCATAGCCGGGGACGAGACGCTTGTAGGAGTTCGTCGACGGGTTGGTGAAGCCGTTCAGGGCCTTGGCGTGCTTGATGATGCCGCCGATGTACCAAAGGCATTCCTGCGACAGGTCAGCGTACTTGTTGCCCGCCATGACCGGCTTGCCGGCCTTCCAGATCGACTGGTGGACGTGCATGCCCGAGCCGTTGTCGCCGAAGATCGGCTTCGGCATGAAGGTCGCGGTCTTGCCGTAGCTCTGGGCGACCTGATGGATGCAGTACTTGTAGATCTGCATGTGGTCGGCCATCGTGGTGAGCGTGCCGAACTTCAGGCCGAGCTCGTGCTGCGCCGACGCCACTTCGTGATGGTGCTTCTCGACGACGGCGCCCATGGACTGCATGGCCGCAAGCATTTCGCCGCGCATGTCCTGCGCCGAGTCGATCGGCGGGACCGGGAAGTAGCCGCCCTTGGTGCGAACGCGGTGACCGAGGTTGCCGCCTTCGTAGGCCGTGTCCATGTTGGTCGGCAGTTCGATGTTATCGAGCTGGAAACCGGTGTTGTACGGATCGGACTTGAAGCGCACGTCGTCGAACACGAAGAATTCGGCTTCCGGACCGAAGAAGGCGGTGTCGCCGATGCCGGTCGACTTCAGGAAGGCTTCCGCCTTCTTGGCGATGCCGCGCGGGTCGCGGTTGTAGGGCTGGCCGGTCGACGGTTCGAGAATGTCGCAGTTGATGACCATGGTGGACGCCGCGAAGAAGGGGTCCATGCAGGCAGAGGTCGGGTCCGGCATGAGGATCATGTCGGATTCATTGATCGCCTTCCAGCCGGAGATCGACGAACCGTCGAACATCGTGCCTTCGGAGAACATTTCCTCGTCGACAAGAGTCTGGTCGAACGTCACGTGCTGCCACTTGCCGCGCGGGTCGGTGAAACGCAGATCCACATACTTGACGTCGTTGTCCTTGATCGCCTTCAGGACATCCTTGGCGGTCTTCATGTCTAGAGCCTTTCTGCTTTTGCTCGTCTTTCGAGTGGTTGGAAATGGAGGGCGGCGGAAGGTCAGATCGCGTCGGTGCCGGTTTCACCCGTCCGGATGCGAATGGCGCCTTCGATATTCGATACAAAAATCTTGCCATCGCCGATGCGGCCCGTCTGGGCGGCCTTGCGGATCGCCTCGATAGCGCGCTCCAGCATATCGTCGGTGACGACCACTTCGATCTTCACCTTGGGGAGGAAATCAACGACATATTCTGCGCCGCGATAAAGCTCGGTGTGGCCCTTCTGGCGGCCGAAACCCTTGGCCTCGGTGACGGTGATGCCCTGCAGCCCAGCTTCCTGCAGAGCTTCCTTCACTTCGTCCAGCTTGAAGGGCTTGATGATCGCTTCAATCTTTTTCATGCGCGTTCAAGACTCCCGAGCTACGGCGCCGCGAACCAACCCGCCGTGGGGCGAGCCTGACCGGATGCCGGGCTATTAGCACCTGCCGTGCCAGTCGGCCATCCTGAAAATGGTCGAGAAGCAGGCGCTTTCCGCCAAACTCATTACCGGCCTTCGGACAACAAATAATCAAAATGCCTAAAAAGTAGGCATGCATGCGCAGTCGGTGATCATGAGGCTTTTTCGGATCGACCCGTCCGGCCTGTGTGCGGGCGCACCTCGCCCGCCGCCGGCGTGAGGCATGTTCCCGTCATGGCCCAAGCCGAAAACGGCGGGCAGAGACAGGGATCGTCACAATGGCCAGGACACACACCAATCTGATCGCACCCATGATGGTTTTCGCCGGATGGCTGATCGCCTTCGGCTGGATGTTGCAGCGCGGCTGATGCCGAAAGCCGCGCCAGTCTTTGGCTGCCGGACTATCATTGCTGCTGATAGTACGTTGCCGGCCGACGAGGCGATTGGCGTCAGACCAGATCTGCCTTCACGGAAGGCATACGCTCCATCCAGGGCGGCACGGGCAGGTTTTTTCCACGCAGGAACGCTGGATTGAACAGTTTCGAGGCGTAACGAACGCCGGAATCACACAGGATCGTCACGATCGTATGGCCGGGGCCCATTTCCTTCGCCAGCCGGATCGCGCCCGCCACATTGATGGCGGATGAACCGCCGAGCAGCAGTCCTTCCGCGGCGGCCAGATCATAAAGAATCGGCAGAGCTTCCTCATCCGTAATCTGGAAAGCCAGATCGATGGGGGCGTCCACGAGATTGGCCGTGATGCGGCCCTGTCCGATGCCTTCGGTGATCGAGGATCCTTCAGCCTTCAACGCGCCTGTCGTGTAGTAGCTGTAAAGGGCGGCTCCCATCGGGTCGGCAAGGGCGATCCTGATGTTTTTGTTGCGTTCCTTGAGGGCCATGCCAACGCCGGCCAAAGTTCCGCCGGTCCCGACCGCACAGGTGAAGCCATCCACCTTGCCGTCCGTCTGGGCGAAAATCTCCGGGCCGGTGGTCGCCACATGGCCCGCGCGATTGGCGACATTGTCGAACTGGTTCGCCCAGATCGCTCCCTGCGGGTGCGAGGCGGCGAGCTTTTCCGCCATGCGGCCAGACACCTTCACATAATTGTTCGGGTTGGAATAAGGGACAGCCGGAACCTCGATCAGCTCCGCGCCCTGCAGGCGCAGCATGTCCTTCTTTTCCTGAGACTGGGTTTCCGGGATGACGATCACGGTGCGGAAACCCATGGCGTTGGCCACAAGCGCCAGTCCGATCCCGGTATTGCCTGCCGTTCCTTCGACAATGAGTCCACCGGGAGACAGGGCCTTGCGGGCAATGGCGTCCTGGACGATGGCGAGGGCGGCGCGGTCCTTGACAGAGCCGCCGGGATTCATGAACTCGGCCTTGCCGAGGATCTCGCAACCGGTCAGCTCCGAGGCTTTCCGAAGTCTGATCAACGGCGTATTGCCGATGGCCCCGATGACGTCTCGACTGATCTGCATCTCATCCAATCCGGTTCGGAATCGCGTATATGGGGAGGCGTGGCGGGGCGCAAGCCGGGGATTGCGCCACCATCGGCAAATTCCGGTGATCCAGTGGATTGACCGGTGCGTACTGCGTTAGACAAAATTTTTAAGTGAAATCCGCGTCCCCGAACCAAGCCCGGCGCGGCCGGAAGCAAACGGATTAGAAGGCACATGCATATGCAAGCCCCCGGTCAGACCCACGACGCGCCGCTCGACGCCCTGCTTGGCCGTTACGCCGCCGGCGCACTGGACCCCGCGCTCCACGCTCTCGTGGCCGCGCATCTGGAAATGAAGCCCGACAATCGCTCCTTCGTGAGAGCGCTGGAAGGACTTGAGGCGGACCGACTTCTGGAGACGCCCGCAACGCCGATGAACGGTCGCGAGGCCGTTCTGGCGCGCATTTTTGCCGAAGCGCCTTCGCGCTCGCAACCTGCGCGCACGGCGCATGGATCGGAACTGCCATTCGCGATTCGCCGGTTCATCGGTCGCGACCTCAATGGCGTCGCCTGGAAATCGCTGCTGCCGGGGGTCCGCGAGTGCAAGTTCGGATCGACCGATGGCGCCGAAGCCAGCCTGTTGTGGATCGGAGCCGGAAAGGCCGTGCCGTCCCATACCCATGACGGCGCGGAAACCACGCTGGTGCTGCGCGGCGCGTTTTCAGATCTGCACGGTCATTACGAGCCGGGCGACATTGCCTTCGCGGATTCCGACGTCGATCACAAGCCAGTGGTGGACAAGGGCGGAGACTGCATCTGTTTTGCGGTCACCGAGGGTCATTTGCATCTGACCGGGCCTGTGGGCCGTATCATCGACAGGTTCTTCGGCCCACGATAACAGGAGTTTCCCATGTACCGCGCCAATCCAACTGACGGAGCGGCGTGGGTTACGGGAGCGAGTTCCGGAATCGGGCGAGGCGTCGCACTGGAACTGGCAAGGCGCGGCTACAAGGTTCTGGCGACGGCGCGGCGTCAGGCGGAACTCGAAAAGCTGGCGCTGGAAGCGAAGGGTCTCGCGGGACAGATCATTCCGGCGCCAGGCGACATCGCGGATCGGCAGGGGCAGGAGACCCTTGTGGACCGGATGGAGTTGGAGCATGGGCCGCTGGCCCTCGCATTCCTCAACGCGGGCACTTATGTGCCCGATCCGCTGGGTGAATTCGGCGGCGAAGGATTCCGGGAAACCTTCAACCTCAATGTCTTTGGCACGGTGAATTCGCTGGCTCCGCTCGTGCGCAGAATGGGCGCGCGTCGCAAGGGCCAGATCGCCGTCATGTCGTCTGTCGCCGGATATGGCGGAATGCCGCGCTCCATTTCGTATTCAGCCTCGAAGTCGGCGATCATCGCCATGTGCGAGGCGCTGAAGTTCGACCTCGACAAGGACGGCGTGACGCTGCAGATCGTCTGCCCAGGCTTCGTCAAGACGCCCCTGACGAGCCTGAACACGTTCGAAATGCCGTTCCTGATGGAATTGGACGAAGCGACCCGGCGCATCTGCGACGGCTTCGAAAAGGCGGGCTTTGAAATCGCCTTCCCGCGCCGCATGGCGTGGAGTCTCAAATTCCTGAACATGCTGCCCTACAGCATGTATTTCTCGATCTTGCGGAAGCGGACCGGCGACGCCTGAGCGCCGGCCGGCCTTTACTCTCTCGTCCTGCAGAGAATACGCCCACGACGCGCGCGAGCCTGTTCTGCACGACCTTCACGCAGACTTGGCGAAGACCATCTGCCGAACGTCGATGGTGCCTGCGCGGAAACCGGCTTCGCAGTAAGACAGATAATATTCCCACATGCGCCGGAAACGTTCGTCGAAGCCCAGGCTCGTGAGTTTCGGCCAGGCGTCGTAGAAACGGTCGCGCCATTGGCTCAGCGTCGCCGCATAGTCGAGGCCGAAGACGCGCTCTGTCGCCAGCGACATGCCGTGATTTTCGCCGAGCTGACGCATGATTGCGCCTGTGGGCAACATGCCGCCGGGGAAAATGTAGCGGCGAATGAAATCCAGCTCGCGACGATATTGGGCGAAAAGCGACTCGTGGATCGTGATGACCTGCAGGCCCGCCATGCCGTCGGGCGTGAGGCGGTCATGCAATTGCTTGAAATAGGCGGGCCAGTATTCCTCGCCCACGGCCTCGAACATCTCGATGGACGCAATGCGATCGTACACGCCCTTTTCGTCCCGGTAATCCTGCAGCCTGATCTCGACCTTCTCGTTCAGGCCTGCTTCGAAGATACGCTTGCGGGCGAAGTCGAACTGTTCCTGCGAAATGGTCAGGCCGGTGACGCGCGCACCGTAGTGACTGGCCGCGAATTCCGCGAATCCGCCCCAACCGCAGCCGATTTCCAGAACGCTCTTGTCGCCGTCGAGGCGAAGCTTGTCGCCCAGTTCGCGATATTTGCGGTTCTGGGCGCTGACCAGATCCCTGGCGTCGTCAGTGAAGAGGGCGGATGAATAGGTCATCGTGCGATCCAGCCAAGCTTCATAGAAGCGGTTGCCGAGATCGTAATGCGCATGAATGTTGCGTCGCGCGCCGGCCTTCGTGTTCCGGCGCAGCCAGTGACGCACCATCTGGAGGAAGCGCACGATCGGCTTGTCCTCCAGCATCTTCACCATGACGGATTGATTGGTGCAGAACAGTTCCAGGAAGCGTGGCAGATCGGGCGTCTCCCAGTCGCCCTGCAGATAGGCTTCGGCGATGCCGATGTCGCCGCCCTGCGCGAGGCGTTTCGCGAAGGCCATGTCCTTCACGATCATTTCGGCCGCAGGGCCTTCGTTGCCGGTCTCATACCGGAAGGTCCGGCCGTCCGGCATGTGAATGTCGAGGCGGCCTTTCTCCAGTTTCGAGGCGAGCGTCAGCGCCTGACGAACAGCGAACGGGTAGCCGGCGCAGGCGGACGCGATGCGTTCGCCGTCGATGGTCCGCGAGGTGGAGCCGGTGAGAATCGAGACTTTCATGTGGTGCCTGTCAACGATGAGGACGAACCACAAGCGCAGACGAAGGTTCCGCTTCGCTGCGCTCGGCCGCGCCAAAACTCGCCCGTTCCGGGGGCTGGGGCCGAGGCTGGATTTTCGCGCCTTTCAGCCAGATTTTCAAGGCTTCCCAATGAATGCCGGCGACCACCTTGAATGTCAGCAGGGGGATCGCGGCGCAGACCTTCAGCAGGGATGCGGTCGTGAATGGCCGGCGCTCGCCCGCGAAGGCGGCAGCAAGGATCGGGCCTTCGTGATCGACTTCCAGAATGCGAAGCTTGAGCGTTTCGTCGGGCTTCGTCAGACGGAAGCGATAGCGCAAGGGCATTTCGAGAAACGGCGAGACATAAAAAAGCTTGTCGCGTTCCTGCCGCACCTCGTGAGCGGATCTTTCATGCGCCTGAACAGGAGCCACATAGGAATGGATCTGCCCGAACGTGTTGCGGACCTCGTACACAAGCGCCGACAATTCGTCGCTTGCATCGAAGCAATAGTAAACGGACAGGGGATTGAACGTGAAACCCATGATGCGCGGATAGCAGAGCAGCATCACGCGAGCGGGCCGTTCGGCGACGCCCGCCTCGGCCAGAAGCTTGTCCACATGAGCCCGAACCGAGGAGCCGTCGCGCGGACCGTGATCCCCGGACCTGAACGACAGAAGATTGAAACGCTCGACGGAAAACAGCGGCGTCATGGCCGATGCATCGTCGAGACGGTCTACGTCGATCAACAGGGAGAAGACAGTGTAACGGAACCGATGCGTAAACGGCTTCATGCGCGCATGCATCACATGCCCGACATAGAGGGCCGCAGCCGCGTGAGATGGTTCGGGCTTCCGGTTCATTCTGCTGCGATCTTGAGGGCGTCCTGCTGGCGCCAGGGCGCTTCAGCCCCGAGAGCTTGCGCGACCTTGAGGCCCGACACAAGTCCGTCCTCGTGGAAGCCGTGCCCCGTCCATGCGCCGCAATACCAGATGCGATCCTTGCCCTGAATATCGTCAAGCTCTGACTGCGCCTTCAGCGAAGCCCAGTCATATTGCGGATGCGCATAGTTGAAGCGCCCGAAGGTCAGTTCCGGGTCCGGCTCGAACGGCGGATTGAGCGTGACGAAGACCGGGCGTTCTGCATCGAGGTTCTGCAGGCAGTTCATCCAGTAGCTCACCGCCACCTTGCGGTCGTCGCTGTCGCCTTCACGCAGGAAATTCCATGCGGCCCATGCGCGCTTTCGCTTGGGCATCAGGCGCTCATCGCGATGCAGATAGACCGCATTGTCCGAATAGCGACAGGCGCCGAGGATCGCGCGCTCGGCGTCTGTCGGATCATTGACCATCGCGAGCGCATCGGGGGCGTGCGCGGCGATGATCACATGATCGAAAAGATCGCGATGGCCGAGCGAGTCGACGACCTCGACGCCATTCGGGTTGCGCGACACCGAAACGACGGCCGCGCCAAGCCGCATGTGGGGTTTGTAATATTTCGTGATGCGTTCGACGTAAGACCTGCTTCCGCCCGTCACCGTGCGCCATTTCGGACGATTCCATTCGAGCAATTTGTGATTGTCGAAAAAGGACAGGAATCCCGAAGCCGGGAATTGCAGCATCTCGCGCGCGGACGTCGACCAGATGGCTGCGCCCATCGGCAGGAGATAATCGTCGCGCAGGCGTCGCATGAAGCGGAATCGCGCCATGTAATCGCCGAGCGACATGTCGCCGAGGCGGCCGGATTCGAGATCAGCCTTGGCGTGCTTCTGGAAGCGCAGGATCTGAACCAGCATGTTCAGGTAGGAGGGTGAAAAGGCGTTCTGCCATTGCGCGAAAAGTCCGCTCACCACATCGACGCCGTCTCGCCCGCACCATTCGAAACGTCCGCGATCCGCCGAGACAGCAAAACTCATGTTGCTGGGCTGCGTCTCGACGCCCAGAAATTCGAGCAGCTTCGTGAAGTTCGGATAGTTGAGTTCGTTATAGACGATGAAGCCCGTATCTACGGCCATCTGCGCGCCCAGATAGTCGATGTTGACGGTGGCCGAATGGCCGCCGGGCCGCAAATCGCGTTCGTAGACGATGGCCTGATGACCGGCGAGAGTCAGGGAAAGCGCCGCTCCGTTGCCCGCAATGCCCGAACCTACAATGGCGATTTTCATGGAAGCCCTTTTGAGACAAGGATCGTTGGTGAGAAAGTCAGGCCGCAGTGGAAATCGCTTCAAATGCCGCCAGCGCGCGGCGGCGCGCCAGATCGTGATCGACTGCCGGGGCAGGGTATGTGTCGCCGAGTTTCACGCGCGCTGACTTCAGCACATCGGGCGGGGCAGTCCAGGGCTTGTGAATCCATTTGTCCGGCATTTCTTGCAGTTCTGGAATGTATTTACGCACGTAAGCGCCTTCCGGATCGAATTTCTCGCCCTGAAGGATCGGGTTGAAGATGCGGAAGTAGGGAGCGGCGTCCGCCCCGGAGCCTGCGACCCATTGCCAGCTCGCAGGATTGCTGGCGGGATCGGCGTCGCACAGGGTGTCCCAGAACCATTGCTCGCCGATGCGCCAGTCTATCATCAGATGCTTGATGAGAAAGCTCGCCGTAATCATCCGTACACGGTTGTGCATCGTGCCGGTCTGCCAGAGTTCGCGCATTCCGGCGTCCACGACCGGATATCCGGTCAGCCCGCGCCGCCACCGGCGCAGATGGTCGGGGTCTGGTTCTCCCCACGGGAAGGCGTCGAAACGTTGCTGGAAGTTGCGGGTGGCGAGGTCCGGTTGCTGGTGCAGCAGGTGATAGGAAAATTCGCGCCAGCCAAGCTCGGCGAGGAATTTGTCCGCGCCGCGCGGGTTTGCTTCGCCTGAATCCTGCGCGTGGCGAACGGCGGCGAAGATCTGGCGCGGCGAGATTTCTCCGAAGCGAAGATGCGGCGAGAGGCGGGAGGTGGCGTCGATGTCCGGGCGGTCCCGGTCGTCGGCATAACGGGCCAGCCCTGCGGCGAGGAGGTCCGCGAGGCGCCCTTGCGCTCCCGCTTCTCCCGGGGTCCAGGCGGAGCGCAGGCCGCCCGCCCAGTCCGGCGCGGACGGGAGAAGGCCGATTTGATCGACCGACAGGCGCTCGACGGCCTTTGGCCAGTCGGCGGCGTGCAGCCTTTTCGGCGCGGGCGTCGGAGCCTCGGGCCGGGACCCGGCCAGCACCGCTCTCCAGAATGGCGTGAAGACCCGGTATGGACCGCCAGTCTTGGTTTTCACCGTCCAGGGCTCGACCAGCAATTGGCCGTTGGAGCTTGCTGCTTTCAGGCCTTCGCTGCGCAGACGGGATTTCAGGGCGGTGTCGACGGCGGTCTCGGCCGCCCCGTAACGGCGGGTCCAGAAGATCGCTTTAGCCCCGGAGGCTTTGGCGAGCGCGGGCACGACGTCAAGCGCGGAGCCCCGCAGGATGTCCAGCCGGCCGCCCATGCGGGCGAGCGACTCGCCGAGCCGCGCCAGCGAATGATGCAGCCACCAGCGCGATGCGCCCCCGAGCGGACGGATACCGGCAGAGGTCTCGTCAAGAATATAGATGCAGAGCAGCGGAAGTCCGCTTTCCGCCGCCGCCTTGAGAGCGGGCTGGTCGGAGACGCGCAAATCGTCGCGGAACCACACGATGGCCGGTTGATCTGTCACGTTCCAAAGCCCCTTCCTGACCGCCTGCGTGGGGGTTACGCAGCAAAAGCGCCGCCGGATGCGCCACAGGACTTAGGCTTGGGCGTCCGGACAAGGAAAGACGGGCTGGGAGTGTAGGCCCGTCTCTCAACAGATTTCGGTTTACCCGACCGGCTTCGGCATGCGAATGGCAGGAAGAAGCTCGGGACCACGCCCGGCATGGACGTTTTATTTCGGAGGATCAAGATGTCGGGCAAGTCTCTGGCGGCGGTAATGGTGGACAAGCGCAAGACGGAGTTGCGCGAGTTTCCCCTGCCGGAGATCCCGACTGACGGCGGCCTCCTGCGCATGGCCGTCAACGGCATCTGCTCAAGCGACTGGAACATGTACCAGTCCATGGCGCGCGGACCTCGCATTCTCGGGCACGAGATGGTGGGTTATGTCGAGAAGATCGGCGCCGCCGCCAAGTACCGTTGGGGCGTCAAGGAAGGCGATCTGGTCGCCCTTGAGGAATACCTGCCGTGCGGCCACTGCGAATATTGCCGCAGCGGCGAAATCCGCTCCTGCATGGAGACGGACCAGACCCGGCCCAATTCGATCCGCTTTGGGTCGACGTCCGTCAACGTCGAGCCGAGCCTGTGGGGCGGTTACAGCCAGTACGCCTACATGCACCCGCGCACGATCGTCCATAAGGTTCCGGCTGGCGTTGCGCCGCGCGTGGCCTCCATGTGCCTGCCCATCGGCAACGGCTTCCAGTGGATGTATTTCGACGGTGGAGCCGCGCCCGGCAAGGTCGTGGTGATTCAGGGGCCGGGCCAGCAGGGGCTTGGCGGCGTCATCGCGGCGAAGATCGCCGGGGCCGATCTCATCATCGTCTCCGGCCTGTCGCGCGACGAAAAGCGTTTTGAACTCGCCATGGCGCTCGGCGCGACCCACACGGTGGCGGTCGACAAGGAAGATCTCGGCGTCGCCGTCGCCCGCATCACCAACGGCCATATGGCCGATATCGTGCTCGACACGTCTGGCCTTGGTCCCGAAAACATCAATCCGTCGCTGCCGCTGCTGCGCAAGCGCGGCACGTTGCTGATGGTGTCGCGTCACGGGTCTGCCGAGAAGTTCGACGCCGAACGCATGATCGTCTACCAGCTCACCCTGAAGGGTCTGCGCGGCCACAGCTACAATGCGGTGGAAATGGCGCTGAACCTCATGGCCAGCAAGCGCCTGCCGCTCGAACTCATGTCGACGCATCTCCTGACCCTGAAGGATGTCGACAACGCCTTGCACATGGTCGGCGGCCAGAGCGCAGAGCGTCCGATCCACATTTCCATTGATCCGTGGGCGTAATCCTTTGAGCAGGTTCACCGTCAAGCCGAACGAAGACGACGTGGTGGTGTCCTGCTCCTGCTGCGCCGGGATGCCCGGCGTGCGCGGCTTCGTTTACGAGAACGATGAAGCCCTGGCGGTTTATTTCGCCGAGCCGAGCGGCATGATCAATTTTCCCATGCTGCGGCTGGGGCTGGTTGTCGGCAACTGGGCGGGCGAGACGCTGCAGAGCGACCGCGAGTCGGTCGCCTTCTCGGTGCGGCCCGGACCGCAGCTGGAACCCATTGACCCGTATCTCCCGACCTTTCCGGAAATCAATTTTCTGGGCGAAATCGTCCTGAAGGACGCCCTCGCGGCGCATCCCAAGGCGGAGACATTCCGGGCGATTGCGCAGGCCGTGATTGCCGATGATCCGCGGCTGGGTGAAATGCGCAACGGCGACAAGCCGCGCCACCGCACCTTCCAGGCGAGTTGATGGCCGAGCCCGCAAAAGGCAGCGGCTATCACTGGGACCTCTATGGTCCGTTCATCGCTCATGTGCTCGTCTCGCAGTCAATCGTCGGGCTGACGCGCATCGCGACTTCGTATCGCACGCTTGAACTTGGATTTTCGGTCGAAGTGCTCGGCATCATCACTGGATGTTTCGCGCTGCTGCCGATCTTTCTGGCCGTGCCGCTGGGACGCTGGCTCGATCGCGGCAAGGATGCGCAGGCGCTGTGGATCGGCTCGTTTCTGGTGCTCGTCGCCTGCGCCGGCTTCTGGTGGCACGCGCTCACCGAAGCGACGATGATCTTCTACACGCTGATGCAGGGCGTCGGCTATCTGTTCGTCATGGCCGGGCAGCAGACCTTTGCGGTGCGTTGTTCGGAACCGTTTCTGCGCGATTCCGTTTTCGGCACCTACATGATGAGCATCGCCATCGGGCAGGGGGCGGGGCCGATCATCATCGGTTTCATCGCGGCGGGCTCGACCATCGCTCCTTCTGCGCCGCTGTTTGCGATCTCGCTCGTCGGGGCAGTTGTGGCCTTGCTGGTGTCCTTCGCGCTGCGGCCTGCGCCGCCGCTTGAGCGCGCGCACAGGGAGCGCAAGAAGGTGGCGCTGATGGCCATGCTGCGTCTGCATGGATTCGTGCCGATGATCCTCGCCAGCGTGATGACGGTGACGTCGCTCGATCTGCTGGCCGTCTACATGCCCATTCTGGGCGCAGAGCGGAACATCGACGTCGCGGTGATCGGCACGCTTCTGGCGATCCGGACCGCGCTGTCGATTGCGTCGCGTGTGGTCTTCACGCGGCTGATCCGCGCTTTCGGCAGGATGCCCCTGATGGTGTTCTGCCTGTTTCTGACCGCAACCGCATTCGCCATCCTCGCATCTCCTGCGCCGATCTGGGCGCTCGGCGTCGCCACAGCCTTTATCGGCGTCGGCCTTGGTGTAGCGGCGGCCCTGGCCCTGTCGAGCATTGTCGAACTCGCGCCGCCCGAGGCGCAGGGGACTGCGGTCACCCTGCGCATTACCGGCAACCGCATCGGGCAGGCGGCCTTGCCGCTGATTGCCGGCGCCGTTGCAGGCGCAACGGGCGCGGCGGGCGTGATGGCGGTGATCGGTTTGTCGGTCGGCGCATCCGGAATTGCGGTTTTTACAAGCTGGTTGCGACGGCCCGCATCCTGACAGGTCGCCGCAGGTTGACTCGCGGCCCTGGACTTAGGACAATTCGACATAACCAAATCAGACACACAAGGGAGTGAAAGAATGAAGATTGCCGAAGTGCGCATTGATGCGTCGATTCTGGAGAAGCACGATCCGGAATGGCGCTTCGCTCTTGCGGCAAGCCCCCAGTCGCAGGGCTGGGTTTGCTCGATCATCGCCGAAGACGGAACCGTGGGTTACGGATATGGTTCGGCCATGGCGCATTACGGCGCGCCGCTCGAAGCCGTGAAGGCCAATCTCGACCGTTTCACCAAGCTGCTGATCGGCCAGGACTCGCGCAAGATTTCCGCGATCCTCGACGAACTCGATCACAATGTGGTCGGCAACAATCAGGCGAAGTCGGCCATTGATTGCGCGCTGCACGATCTGCTCGCGCGCCGCCTCGGCGTTCCGATCTGCGAATTGTTCGGCGGCCCGGCCGTGACGGAATTTTCCTCGCTGCGCATTCTGCCCATCAAGTCTCCCGAGAAGATGGCCGCCAATGCACGCAAGCTCGTGAATGAGGGCGTGAAGCATCTCAAGATCAAGGTGCACGGCAACGTGAAGGAAGACGTGGCCTGCGTCGCCGCCATCCGCGAGGAAGTCGGCAAGGACATTCACCTGACGATCGACGCCAATCAGTCCTACACCGTCAAGAGCGCCATCACGGCGATCCGGATGATGGAGCCGTTCAATATCGAACTCGCCGAGCAGCCTGTTCCGGCGGGCGATCTTTACGGCCTGAAGAAAGTCACCGACGCCGTGTCGATTCCGGTCGAAGCGGACGAGGCGGCCTATTCGCTCGAACAGATCACCACCATCGTGCGCGAACGCATCGCGGACGCGGTGTCGCTGAAGCTCTCGAAGATCGGCGGCCTGCGCAAGACCTATGCGGCGGCGATGATCTGCGAGGCGGGCGGCGTGAAATATCGCATGGGCGCACATTCCGGTCCGCGTCTTCTGCCGGCTCATGCCTCACAACTCGCGGCGGCGCTGCCGGGCATCTGGTACTCGTCGGAACTGACCGAGTTCGAGGGCCTGATCAACGACCCGTGGGAAGGCCTGCAGCTTGAAGACGGCGTGCTGAAGATCGGCGACGCGCCGGGCTGCGGCGTGACCCCGAAGGCCAGCAGCGGCCTGCCGCGCAAGAACTGATCGTCGCGAGCGGCGAGCCGACAAAGATCGGCCGCCGCACTCATCTCATAGGGAGGAATGAATGGCCTTGGCACATGTGACTCGTATTGCGTCCGCAGTTGCGCTTTTTGCCGCGACTGCATTCGGCGCCGCCGCGCAGACTGCAGACATCCTCACCTACAAGGGCGCGGATCGTCAGCAGAAGCTGGAGGAAGGCGCGAAGCGTGAAGGAACGCTGATGTTCTATTCAGCGCTGACGGTGGACCAGGGCCTGCGCGCCGAGGTGAACGCCTTCCAGAAGAAATATCCCTTCGTGAAGACCGAATTCTGGCGCGGCACCGAAATCCAGATTTCGCAGAAGGTTCTTGCAGAGCAGCGCGCCAACAATCTGCAGGCCGACGTGATCGAGAGCGTCGGGGTCGCCGGTACGCTGTCGCGCGCCAACGCCATTGTGCCGTTCGAATCGCCTTATGCTGAGGCCATTCCGGCGCGCTATCGCGACCCGACGAAACTTTCGGTCGCAAGCCGCCTCAACTTCTTCGGCATCGCCTATAACACGAAGCTGACGCCGCCCGGCACGCAGCCCAAGACCTATGACGATCTGCTCGATCCAAAATGGAAGGGCAAGATCGCGTGGCGCGAGGATTCTGTCAGCGGGGCCGTCCTGTTCATCACCAACCTGCTGATGTCGCGCGGTGAACCTGCGACCGTTGATTATCTCAAGAAGCTGCAGGCCCAGAACATCATCAGCTTCAACGGCAGCGCGCGCACGCTGGTCAATCGCGTCATCGAAGGCGAATTTCAGATCGGCGTGAACATCTTCCTGCACCATCCGGTGATCAGCGCCACCGAAGGCGCGCCGGCGGGCGCTCAGGCCATGGAGCCCGTGCCGTCCGTCGCCGGAACGCTCGTGATCCCGAAGGGAGTGAAGCATCCGCACGCCGCCATGCTGTTCCTCGATTTCTTCATCTCGAAGGACGGGCAGGAAGTGATGCGCGACGCGCAATATTTTCCTGTCATCGACAGCGTAAGGCCGCTCAAGCAGCTTGAGCCCATCACGCCCTCGCTGGTCAACCTGAAGGAAAATTACATCAGCGATCAGGCGTTGCTCGACAACAAGCGCAAGGCGGAAGCTCTCTACAAGGAATATTTCCGCTAGATGCGCGTCGCGCCTGAACGGAGGTCATGGTGACCGATCAAGCAGCTACGGGGCTTCAGGGTTTCGGCGGCGCATCACAGGTGCGCCGCCGGACCGGATGGAGTTCGGGCGTGTCTCCCGCAGTTCTCGGCCTTGCGGGCATCCTGGTTTTCTGCGTTGTGCCGCCGCTGATCTTTCTCGTGATGGCAAGCCTGCACGAGACGAATTACGACGGCTCGATGGGGGCGTTCACGCTCGAGCATTACAAGACGCTGCTGGGCGGCGCGCGCTTCTTCCGGCACCTGACGACTTCGGCGCTGTTTGCGCTCGGTTCGGCGATCGTGGCCCTGTTTATCGGCGGACTGCAGGCGTGGATCGTGGAGCGCACGAATACGCCGGGGCGCCAGTACGTTCTTTGTGTGGCGATCGTATCGCTCGGCGTGCCGACGGTCCTCTACACGATTTCCCTGCTGCTCATCCTGGGCAAGACCGGTCCGGTCAACCAGATGCTCATGTCCATGCTGGGGCAGACCGAACCTGTGCTGAACATCTATACGCTGGGCGGGATGATCCTTGTCGAAGGGATCGAATTCGCGCCGCTGTGCTTCCTGCTTCTGTCGGCGGTGTTCCGTAACAACGACCCGGCGCTGGAAGAGGCTGCGATGATGTCGGGCGCGAATGTCGGCCAGATCCTGAAGCGCATCACACTGCGACTTGCGCTGCCGGGCATCTTCGCGCTGCTGATCCTGACATTCATTCGCGCCATCGAGGCATTTGAAACTCCCGCTCTCGTGGGGCGTCCGGGGCGCGTGGACGTGCTGACCACCGATATCTACGGCTCGATGCAGCATTCGCCGCCGGACTACGGCGAGGCCGGCTCGTTCTCGATGATCCTGCTGGTGATCGTGGGCTTTCTGCTGTTCCTTTATTCGTACACGGCGAAAAATGCGGCGCGATATCAGACGATCAGCGGCAAGGGTTTCCGTCCGCGCATCATCGATCTTGGCCCGTGGCGTTGGGTCACGTTCGGCATTCTGGTGACGGTTTTCGCCGTGACCGTGGCGCTGCCGCTGATCATGCTTCTGTGGGTGTCCTTCCAGCCCTTCTACGAAGGCGTTCGGGTGGCTGCACTCGATCTCGTCACCCTGAAACATTATCGCGCGGTCTTCGCGAGCGAGGCGTTTCGCGAGGCTATCGTGAACACACTGGTGCTTGGCGCCGCAACGGCGGCCAGCGTGGTGAGCTTCACGGCAGTCTGCGCGTGGCTGGTGACGCGGCGGTTCAGGGGCGCGTGGATTCTCGATCAATTGTGCAGCGCTCCGCTGATCTTCCCGGCCATCGTGATGGCCGTGGCGATGCTGGAGATCTTCCTCAACATGCCCGTGCCGCTTTACGGGACGCTGCTGTCGATAATCATCGCCTCGGCGATCCATTATCTCCCGTATGGGATGCGATATTCCTATGCGGGGATTTTGCAGATCCATCGCGAGCTGGAAGAGGCTGCGTCCGTCAGCGGCGCGCAGGGGCCGACGATCTTTCTGCGAATCGTGGTTCCGCTGGTCGCGCCTGCGCTGATCGCGGGCGGGCTTTTCGTGTTTCTCGTCAGCGTGAAAGCCGTGTCGATTCCGATCCTGCTGGCCGGTCCGAACTCCCGCGTCGTTGCCGTCGCGCTGTTCGACATGTGGCAGAACGGCCTGCTCGGCGAACTGAGCGCTATCGGGGTGCTGTGGTCGCTCTTCATGACGGCCGTGAGCCTGTTCCTCTTCACCTTCATTCGCCGCTTCGGACTTGCGGTTCGCTGACCTGGGAGACCACCATGATGTTTCGGGGATTGATGGCGGCATCGGCTCTGTTGTTCGCCTCCGTTTCGGCGACGAGCGCCCAGACTGCGGCGGATGTGGCGGCCCTCAAGGGCCCCGACCGGATGGAGAAGCTGATCCAGGGCGCCAAGCGCGAAGGGTCGATCAACATCTATACATCGGCGACGCTGGAAGACATGACGGTCATCAGCGGCGCGTTCGAGAAAAAGTACGGCGTGAAGGTGAAGCTGTGGCGCGGAAGCTCCGAGGATCTCTCACAGCGGACGCTGGCGGAGTTCCGCGCCGGGCGCAGCGAGGTGGATACATACGAGACCACGGGCCTTGCGATGGAAATGTTCCACCGCGAAGGCGTGCTTCAGGCAATTGAGACGCCGGCCACCGCCAATCTGATGCCGCAGGCCTCGTTCCCGCACAAGGAATGGGTGGCCACGCGCCTCAACATTTTCGCCATGGCGTACAACACGAATTCCATCGCCAGGAAAGACGCGCCGACGAAGTGGGATGATTTGCTCGATCCGAAATTCAAGAACAAGATTGCGGTTGAGGATGGGTCGATCGACTGGTTCTCCTCCATCGTCACCGCGATGGGAGAAGAAAAAGGCTTGAAGTTCTTCCGCGACATCGTTGCCCGCAACGGCATTTCGGTGCGCAAGGGCTATACGCTGCTCGCCAATCTCATCGCGTCGGGCGAAGTGCCGCTCAGCATGACGGCCTATGACAATCGCATCACGCTGATGAAGAGTGAAGGGGCTCCGGTCGAACTTATCTATATGCCGCCCGTATTCGGGCAGCCGACCGGCATCGGCGTCGCCAAGCGCGCCCCGCACCCGCACGCAGCCGTGCTGTTTTATGAATTCATGCTGGATGAGGGGCAGAAGCTGTATTTCGAGCGCGGCGTGAACCCGACCAATACGAAGATCAAGCCGCTGCCGCCGGGCGTGGAGATCAAGTTCGTCGATTTTCCGCAATTGCTCGATCACGCGGACAAGTGGACGAAACTCTATCGCGAGGTTTTCGTCGCGCGGCGCTAGGCTTCGCCCAACGCCTTCAGCGCCTGCCGCTGGATTTCAGGTTGCTGCTGCCGGGCGTTGATGCTCGGCCATTCGGGATTTGCCGGCGCGGCGCTCTGCTGCAGGGCCACCACGTCGGCAGTGGCGTCGGAAGCGCTTCCGGTGCGCCGTTCAACGCGTTCCACCAGAACGGATGAAGGCGCATGAAGCCACAAGCCGTTGAATCTCGCGCCGGTGCGCATCGCGGTTTGCAGGATGGCGGTGCGTTCCGCTTCCTTGAGAAAGACTCCGTCCGCAATGGCGCTGTGGCCGCCGCTCAGGACGTGTTCGGCAAGGCTGCGCTGCGTCTCGTAAACTCGCACCGACACGTCGGGATTGTATGCTTCCGCGGGCAGGCGCGTGGAGGCCGGGACGCCGAACAGCGATTTCCGGATGCGGTCGGTCGACAGGATGCGCGCTCCGGGCGGTGCGCCGATGCGATCGGCCAGTTGAGCGGCGAGCGTGGATTTTCCGGTTCCGCTCAGGCCTCCGATGGCGAGCAGGCGCGGCGCGCCCGGCTCGAGCAAAAACTGTGCGAGAGCGAAATAGCTTTGGGCGTCCCGTTCCTTCACCGGATCGGTGGGCCCCGCCTGCGCCGCCAGCACATGGGCGCGCACGACGGCCCGAACCGCCATCAGGAAAGGCAGCAAGCCCAGATGTTCGATGTCGCCCGTCTCGTCGACATAGCGGTTGAAGGCCGCATTGGCCTGTCGCCGCAGCCCATGCCGCCACAGGTCCATCAGGAAAAAGGCGAGATCGTACAGGACGTCGGTGGCAGCCAGCTTTTCACTGAAGTCGAGACAGTCAAAAAGGGTCGGCGCGCCGTCGAACAGACAGATATTGGCCAGATGCAGGTCGCCGTGGCCACGCCGCACAAATCCGGCCTTCGCGCGGGCGTCGAGGATCGGGGCGACTTCGGCGAAACGGCGGTCGAGTCTTTCGAGCAGGTCCGCGATGCGGGCGCGAGGAAAGAGATTGCACCCGGTCAGCATCCGCCGGTTGATGCTCATCGCATGGGCGAGGCTCTCGGCACCACCCACCTTGGCTTCTGCCGGGAGCGACAGGTGAAATCTGGCGATGCGCCCGGCCGTCAGCCGGGCGAGTTCCGTCGTCAGCCGTCCGTCATCGGCCAGGCGGCTGAACAGGTCGCGCTGGTGGAAGCGCCGCATCTCGATCACGGCGTCGACCAGCGGGCCGGGTCCGTCGTATTCGAGGCCCCCGGCTTCCGCGCGGGTGATGCGGCGAACGCCCACGTAAAGGCCCGCCGCCACCCGGGCATTGAGCCGCCATTCCTCACGGCAGGCCGCCAGCCGCAGTTCGGGCGTCGCGAAATCGGCGTAGGGAAGCTTGACGGCGCGCTTGAGCTTGAACACGCGATCGCCAGCCATCAGGACGGTCGAAATATGCGTGTCGATCCGGGCGCGGCTGCGCTGACCCAGATCCGTTTCGAGAAATGCGATGGTCTCGGTCTGGTCCATGATCCCGGGCGGGCGCGGCTGGAGGCAGGCGCATTGTCTCCCACCCGGTCCCGAACGCCATACATCTTTGGCGGATGTGACGATAAGCCGGGGACGCCCGACGGGAAAAGCCGCAGCGGGCGCTTAACAGTCGCGGCTCAAGCCTATAGCGTGCCGGCGCGATCCTCGGGCGTTCATGTGAAGACGGTTACGGCGGGCGGTGTCAGCTTTCAGGTCGGTGACGACAATCGGGACTATTGGGGGCAGGTCTCGGCCGGCGTCTGGGAACCCGCGACCTTCGAGGCCATCGGCCGCCATCTGACCCCGGAGACGACCTTTCTGGATTTCGGGACATGGATCGGGCCGGTTTCGCTTTTCGCTGCGAAGACCGCGAAGCGCGTCATCTCGTTTGAACCGGACCCGGAAGCGCTGCGCCAGCTTCGCGAGAACATCGCCGCCAATCCCGACCTCGCGCCGAAGATCGAGATCGTCGAAAAGGCCGTCTGGCCGACCGGCGGCACACTCACCATGGGCGCCCGCACAGCGCCGGGCGATTCCATGTCGAGCATGATGCACAAGGACGCCGAGGTGAGCTGGAAGGTGGAGGCCATCACGCCCGCCGCCGTCGCCGCCATGCTCGAGCCGAACGCTCCGCTTTTCATCAAGATCGACGTCGAGGGCGCAGAATACGAAATCGTTCCGGCGCTCGGGCCCCTGCTGAACCGCCCCAGGATCGCCGTTCTGATCGCCTTCCATCCGCGTTTTGCGGCGGGCGGCGGCTTCCGGCTTCATCGTTCCTTCCCGATGACCAAGCGCGTCTTCGACATGTTCCGGGGTTGGCAGCACTACCGGGTGCGGCGCGATTCCATCCGCCGCGCGCCGCGCACCGAATTCCTGACGCGGTTGCCGTTTCCGTGTTTCGAGGCGAAGTCCGGCTACCTGTTCGTCAAACCGTAAAAGATCGCGATTTCCCGGAAGCCCGGCGTTAACCGTTCCGTCGGGTGTAAGGTCTTGCGGAAACTGGTTTTTACCAGTGCTTCAATCCTCACAGGTTAACTCCCCACAGAGGGAGTTCTTCGCCATGGGTGAATGCGTATTCTGCGGCAAGGCGGCCGGCATGTTGGCGGTTGCGCACAGGAAGTGCCGCGATCAGCGCGCGGCCGCCGTCGAGCGCATGGCGAGCCTGTTCGAGCCGTTCCTGTCTGGTTCGCTGCGGGCGGACGTTTTCGCCAGCATGCTCAACGAGAGTGCCGACAACAACAAGATCCAGCGGCATGAAATACCCGGCCTCATCCCGGGCTGGCTGGAGATGACAATCGCGGACATTTCAAAACGCAGGCCCCCGACCGCCCACGAGCGGGCGCGCGCCTTCGTGCTCCTGGCGCATTACGCGGTCACGACCGGGCAGGACGCGCCGGAATGGGTCCGTCTGTGGGGCCATCTGGATGTTTGCGACCCCGCAGGGGTCAAATCGGGCCGCAAGGGCGTGGCTGCCTGATCCTGCATTTAAAAGGCCCGCCGACGCCCTATGTGGTGGGGGATGGATTTCCCCTGCGAGGCGGCATGAATCGTTGGCTCACGCTCGTTCTGTTTCTTGTGCTGGTCATTGGCGGCGGTGCGCTGATTGGCTTCGTGGCGCGTCCGGACGGCTGGTATCAGTCGCTGATCAAGCCATCGTTCAACCCGCCGAACTGGATCTTCGGACCGGTCTGGACGGCGCTTTATGTCTGCATCGCCGTGGCCGGATGGCGCGTCTGGATGGCCGAGCGGGCAGGCGGGGCGAACATGCTCTGGTGGGCGCAGTTACTCCTCAACTTCATGTGGTCGCCGGCCTTTTTCGGACTGCACATGATCGGTTTCGCGCTGCTGGTCGTATTGCTGATGCTGGCGACCATTCTGGCGTTCATCGTCACGACCTGGCGTCAGGACCGTGTGGCGGCGCTGCTGTTCGTTCCCTATGCGGCCTGGGTGTCGTTCGCATCGCTTCTCAACGCGGCGATCTGGCGGCTGAACTGAGCGCCTGCGCGCCTGTCGCATATTGACGCCGGGCCGTCATATCCGCGAAATGCAAGTCAGCGCGCGCCCCTGGAGGCGAGCGACAAGCACAATGCCCTGCGGGGCGGGAGGAAGATTTGGTTCAGAAGCAGACTTGCGACGTGATCGTCATCGGCGGCGGCAGCGCGGCCTTCGAATCCGCCGTGGCGGTGCGTCAAAACGGCGCCGAGAAAGTGGTGATGCTGGAGAAGGCCCCGGTCGAGCAATCGGGCGGCAATGCGCGCTTCTCGCACACCGGCTTTCGCTTTGTGAACACCGGACATGCCGAGATGCGCGACTTCCTGCCGGAAGTGCCGCAAGACCTTTATGACAGCTACCACATGCCTGCCTATACGGTCGGCGATCTCGTAGCCGATCTCAATCGCGTCACGCAGGGCAAGATCGACTCGGTGCTCGCGCAACATATGGCGGAGAAGTCCAACGAGGCGGTCCACTGGATGCTTGAATGCGGCATCAAATGGGCCCCGGAGAAGACGCATCTTGTCAGCGGCAAGCGCTATTTCCAGCCCGGCATGTATCTGCATCCCAAGGGCGGTGGGCCCGGCCAGTTGCGCATGTGGACAGAGATCGCCCGCAACATGGGCATCGACATCCGCTACCGCAGCAAGGTCGTGCAATTGCTGGGCGACTATCGCCGCATCGAGGGGGTGCGGGTCATCACTCCGGATGAGGAATACGAGCTGACCGCGCGTTCGGTGATCTGTTGTTCGGGCGGATTCCAGGCCAACCCCGAAATGCGCGCGCGTTACCTCGGCCAGAATACCGACTTCATGAAGGTGCGCGGCAATCGCCACAACACCGGCGAAGTTCTGCGGATGATGCTCGATCTCGGCGCAAAGGCCGGCGGACATTGGCAAGGGGCGCATATGTCGCCGATCGACGCCGGCGCGCCGCCTGTCGAGACGCCCGTCATGGAAGACGGCACCGGCAACCAGATGAACCGCTACGACTATCAGTTCGGCATCACGGTCAACACGGAAGGCCGCCGCTTCTTCAACGAGGGCGAGGCGAGCCACGCCTATACCTACGCGAAGACCGGACGCGCCATTCTGGGCCAGCCGGGCGGCGTCGCCTATCAGGTCTACGACCGCAAGGGCATGGATCTGTTCCACTTCAACAACAAGGGCAACGCGACCTTCTTCGAGGCCGATACGATCGAGGAACTGGCGAAGAAGATCGGGCTCAATCCAATCGTATTCGCCGATGAAGTTGCGCGCTTCAACGCCGCCGTGCAGGACGAGAAGCCCTTCAACAAAGGGATTCTGGACGGACGCCGCACGCAAGGTCTGGACATCGACAAGACCAACTGGGCGAACCGCATCGATCAGGCGCCGTTCCAGGCCTTCCCGGTGACGTGCGGCATCACGTTTACTTTCGGCGGCGTGCAGATCAACACCAACAGTCAGGTGTTGAACACCGAGGGCGAACCGATCCGCGGCCTTTATGCCTCAGGCGATGTGGTGGGCCTGTTCTTCCATAATTATCCGAGTTGCACCGGCCAGACGCGCAATGTCGTTTTCAGCCTCACGGCGGGCCGTCACGCAGCGCGGGCCAACTAGCTCAAAGAAAAGCGCGGCCGGAAAGACCGGCCGCGCATTCGCTTCTGAAGCCTGTTTCAGCGAACGCCGAAAACAGCTTCCATTTCCTTGAAGAAGAAGTTCGGCTTGGCGAGATGCTGGTCCGGGATGCGGACCATGAGCGGATAATCATAGACGCTCATTTCCGGCACCGGCACCTTCACCTCCGGATGCGGGACAGGGCGGCCCGTATCGGTCCAGAGCTGCAACTGCGGCAGTTCGAAGAACCACGTCAGCATGACTTTTGCCGCATTGGGGTGCGGTGCGTCCTTGAGGATCGCCAGCGAGGAGGGAGTCCACGCCATGCCTTCCTTCGGCACGACCCATGCGAGCGGCGCTCCCTTCGGCAGGTCGCGGAAGTTCTCGCCGCGTCCCGAGAAACCGATGGCGAACTGGCCGCGCACCACCGCATCGCGCATCGCATCCGCAGAACCGCCGACAATGACGGGCTTCACGGTGTCCTGAAGCTTCTTGATGTAATCGACGCCGAGGCCCGGCTGCTCGTAGATGTTGAGCATGTGCCAGGCGCCGCCGCTCGATGCGCGCGGATCGCGGATGCCGACCTTGCCGCGGAACTTCGGATTGATCAGATCCCAGTAGGACGTGATTTCCTTCGGGTCCGCCAGGCGCGTGTTGACGATGATGCCCTGCGCGCTGAGATGAACCGGGTTCCAGTATCCCTCGGGGTCGCGCACGAAGGTGATCGGATTGATCTTCTTGATCTCCGGCGACGGCGGCTGGAACTTCATCAGCACGCCAAGCTCGTAGAGTTCGAGCATGTACTGATCGTTGCCGTCGAACACGTCCGCCACGACCTTCTTGACTGCGGTCTCCGTACGAATACGGTCCGTAATGTTACGTAGCGGGGCGAAGACGGTGTTGATCTTGATGCCGTAGCGCTTTTCGAAACGTTCCTTGCCGCCTTGCTCGAGGAAGTCCTGAGAGGTGCTGGAGCCGTACCAAGTCAGCGAGCCTTCCTTGATGGCGGCGGCCATCACGTCGGCTCCCAGCAGCTTGGTGACGGGATCATTGGCGATGTTGGCGGGCAATTGCTGGGCGAGCGCCTGCGTCGCAAGGGCTGTCGCAAATGTCATACCTGCAAGGCCAGCTACGCGACGCCACAATGGTGCGAGACCCATCCGTTCCTCCTCCTGAATTTTGCGCCGGGTTATGAATCCGGGCGTCCTTTGATCACAACACGAAATTGATGCGCGCGCCAGAGGCAACCGATGCTTGACAAAGCGGGGGGCGCTGGCATCCTTCGCGCAACGCCGGAAGGGGCGAACAACAACCGCTTTTAGAGGAGGCAGCGTCGCACCCGCATGGGCTTGTCGTCGCGCCTATGGGGAGACGTGCTTGCCGGAGATCAATCTCGTTGGTCTGACCAAGAAGTTTGGCGCTTTTACAGCCGTACATCCTTCCGACCTCAGTGCGCAAAATGGTGAAATGCTGACGTTGCTCGGCCCGTCAGGCTGCGGCAAGACGACAACATTGCGCATGGTGGCGGGACTGGAGCAGCCGACAGCGGGCAGCATCCGGATCGGCGCGCGCACCATCTACGATTCCTCGCAGGACATTGACGTGCCGTCGGAAAATCGCGGTCTGGGCATGGTGTTCCAGTCCTACGCGATCTGGCCGCACATGACGGTCGCGGAGAATGTCGCCTATCCACTGCGCATGCGGCGCGTTCCGAAAGCGCAGATCACCGAGAAGGTGCGCGACGTGCTTGATCTCGTCGGCATGGCGGGCTTCGAGGAAAAGTCCGCCACGAAACTTTCGGGTGGCCAACAGCAGCGCGTGGCGCTCGCGCGGGCGCTGGTGTTTCAGCCGGAAATCCTGCTGCTCGACGAACCTCTTTCGAACCTCGACGCAAAGCTGCGCGAACATATGCGCTTCGAACTGCGCATGATGCAGCAGCGCGTCGGACTCACGGCGCTTTTCGTCACCCACGATCAGGAAGAAGCCCTGACGCTGTCGGATCGTCTTGTGGTGATGAATCAGGGGCGCATCGAGCAGATCGGCACGCCCGAAGATATTTACGAGCGGCCTGCGACCCGGTTCGTCGCCGAGTTCATCGGCAAGGGCAACATGATTGAAATCGCCAGCGTCGACAGGGCAGGAGGCGATGCGAGATTCGACCTGCCCACATTCGACTCGGCGGTGTGCATTGCGCTGCCTGCGAAGAACGTGCGCGGCGCGGGTTTGCAACAGAATGCCTGCCTTTTCATTCGGCCGGAAAAGATCATGATGGGGGCCGATGGAGAAAGGGGCGGGCAGAATGCCATCCACCTGCCGGGCCGCGTCAGCGGGCGCGCCTACAGCGGCGATCATCACGAATATCTGGTGGCGGTGAATTCGCAGACGTCCCTCAAGGTGAAGGTGGCCGGCGGGCCGCGCCACGAGGTCGACTCGAAGGTCACGCTGGCGATCCCGCACTCTGAAATGGTGCTCTACGCATGAGCAGCGTGGGTCAGGATGTTCGGCGCGTTCCGCGTTTCTTCGACACGTCGCCGCCGCCGCACCCGCCGGTGTCGTGGGTCAACCGGCTTGGGCTGAAGCCGTCGTTCTTCGCTTATTTGCTGGCGCTGCTGCTGGCGGTGCTGGTGCTCTATCCCTTCCTTGTGCTGCTGGTGGCGAGCTTCTTCACCGGCCAGCCCGGCAGGCTCGGCGACTTCACGCTGGCGAGCTACGAAACGTGGCTGCAAAGCTGGGACCTTCTGCCGATCCTCGCCAACAGCGTGATCTTTGCGACGGCGCGCCTGGCCATAGGGCTGTCGTTCGCGTTGCTGTTTGCATGGGCAGTGGCGCGCACGGACGTGCCGTTTTCGCGCACGATGCACTGGCTCATCCCGGTGCCGTTCTTCATTCCCGATCTGCTGACGGGCATTTCGTGGCTGATGCTTGGCAATCCGCAGAATGGCCTGATCAACATTCTGGCGGCGGACTGGTTCGGCATCCGCGAGCCGGTCATCAACCTGCATGGTTGGGGCGGGCTGATCTTCCACGCCTCGCTCGGCACGATTTCCTTCATGTATCTGATGCTCGTCGGCTTCTTCCAGAGCATGGACGCATCCTACGAGGAAGCGGCGATCACGCTGGGCGCGAACAAGTATCGGGCGATGTTCACCATCACCTTCCCGATGCTGACGCCCGCGATCATGAGCGTGTCGATGCTCGTGTTCATTCACGGGCTCGAGTCATTCGAGAACCCGCTTCTGTTCGGCAATCCGGGCGGCGTCTATCTGTTCTCGAACGAGATTTACCGGATGCTCGCCTACCGGCATCCGCCGCAGTACGGGGCAGCAACGGCGCTCTCGATCCTGCTCATCGTGACGACCTTCATCCTGCTTGCGGTGCAATGGCGCAAGGTCGGCGGCAAGCAGTTCACGGTGGTGACCGGCAAGGGCTACCGGCCCGGCAAGCTGAAGCTGCCCAAGTCCCTGCGCTGGACGATCTTCGGGCTCTTCTGCGTCTATTTCATGCTGTCGGTGGTCATCCCGGTCGGGCAGATCATCATCAATTCGTTCTTCCCGATCTTCGGCTTCTACTCCTGGGACATGCTGACGCTCGACAACTGGCGCAACGTGTTCCGCGACCAGAAGGCCGCCAACGGATTGCGCAACACGATCGTGTTCTCGGCGACGGCGGCTGCGGCCGTCGTGGTGATTGGCGGACTCGTCGGCTACATCCGGGTACGGACGACGCACTGGCTGGGGCGTTATCTCGAACTCGCCGCATGGGCGCCGTGGACGCTGCCCGGAATCGTGATGGGTCTGGCGCTGCTGTGGGCATGGGCGCTGCCGCCCTATCCGTTCAACCTCTATGGGACGGCGCTGGTCATCATCATCGGCTTCATCGTGAAGGGGCTGCCGCTCGGCACTGCCACCATGCAATCGTCGATCCACCAGATCAGCCCCGAGCTGGACGAATGCTCGCGCGTTCACGGGGGATCATGGCTGAAGACGGTGGCGTTCATCTGGGGACCGCTGCTGCGGCGAGGCGGCGTGGCGACCTTCGTGATCGTCTTCGCCATCGCGGCGCGCGACCTGACGATTCCGCTGCTGCTCTATCAAGGCGGCACCGAGACCCTGACGGTCGCCCTGCTGACCTATTACGAGCAGGGCAAGCTCGGCGTGCTGGCGGTGATCGCCCTGATCCAGTTGCTGATGGTGTTCTGCCTGCTGGTGCTGGACAGGCTGGTGAAAGGCAAGGACGACTGAGCGTCCTCGCCGTTCGCCGGTTCAGTTCGCCCCGAGCGAGTCCTGAATGTGTTTGGTCAGGCCCGGCCGGATGCCGAGGTAGAATTCTTCCTGATAGGTTTCGAGATACTTCTTGCCCGGCTGCGGCTTGAGATAGGCGGGCAGGGCTGACGTGTCGATGTCGGTCCGCATCGTCGGCGTGCCCTTGGCGGCGATATAGGCCTCCTGTCCGGGCTTGCTCAGGAACCAGTTGAGGAACACCCGGGCGGCGTTCGGGTGCGGGTTGCCCTTGAGCTGCCAGATCAGGCTGAAGCCGCCCACGGTGGTCCCGGGGCCGTCCTCCATGTCGCCGACGATGAGCGTCTTGATTCCTGCCGCCTTGAAGGTCTCGTAATCGGTCGGGCTGCCGCCGATGGCGATCGGATAGGTTCCGCGCGCCGCCCATTCGGTGATCTGGCGGGCGTCGCCGGTCATCATCACCTTCTGGTCCACGTAAAGCTGCTTGATGAAGTCCATGCCGAACAGGGCGGCCAGATAGGCCGCAGCGGCCTGCCCGGAGCCCGGCTGACGCGGGTCCTGCGCGGAGATCTTGCCCTTGAACTCGGGCTTCAGCATGTCCTTCCAGGTCTTGATCGCGTCCGGCTTCACAAGGGCGGTGTTGATGAAGGGTTGGCCGTTCACATATTCGGCGCCCTGCAGCATGTACCTCTTGCCCTTGTCGACCCAGCGCAGCTTGCCGTCCGCCCAGTATTTGCCGTCGGTGACGGTGGGCAGCATGAGCTGGTTGTCGAGCGGCGTGGCCAGGCCTTCGTTGACGAGCGGAAGTTCCGAGGCGCCGCCGACCATGAGGTCGATGGTCACCTGACCTGCACGGGTTTCGCGCGCCGCGCGGCTCGACAGGTCGCGGGTGTTGCCGCCCAGATATTCGAGCTTGATGCCCGTGTCGCGCTGGAAGGCGTCCGTGAAGGGCTTGCCCATGTCGGGGCTGCCGGCGACGACCACCTTGCCCTCGGCCTTGGCGGCGGCCATCACCTTCGCCCATTCCGCCGGAGCGCCGTCCTGCCAGTCGGCGGCACGGGCTTGCGACGTCAACCCCAACAGGGCCGTGAGGGCGAGTGCGCCCCAATTTACCTTCCGCATGTTTCCTCCAGCTATACCGGCGAGACTCTCTGCACCTCCGGGGAGGCTGGTCCGCGCTGACGTCAGGATTCACGATCCGGTGGAGGAACTCAAGCGCGAAGGCGCAGCCCCGGGAGGGCCGCACCTTTTCGCCAGATTGTGTCTGAAAAAGATGGCTCCCTGAGCTGGACTCGAACCAGCGACCATTCGATTAACAGTCGAATGCTCTACCAACTGAGCTATCAGGGATCACGCGCTGCGCGATGCCGGGCATATAGCAGCGACGTTGCGGGTTGCAAAGCCCCAAATCACCCTTTGACGAAATTGAAGGGAAACTTTTCTGTTTCCCTTGCGGCTTTGCCTATGTGTTTGCTAGACACACGCGGCGCTGCTTCGCAGCCCGGACGGCCTCGTGGCGGAGTGGCTACGCAGAGGACTGCAAATCCTTGTACGGGGGTTCGATTCCCTCCGAGGCCTCCAACGTTTTTTCCCCGAAAAATGGATTGCCAGCGGAACCGCGATGGTCCCGCCGGCGAGATTTTGACTACGGCGTCACCGGCCCGAACAGGGGCGGGGGCGTGCGGTGCTTCGTGGCGGCTTCGAAAGCCGAAGCGATCCTGAACAGGGTCGCCTCGTCGAACGGAACGCCCACAAAGTCGATGCCGACCGGAAGCTTTGCGGCCGTCGGTGCGCCGAGCTTCGTGCCGCCCGGCGCGGCCGCATCGCGGATGCGGTCATAGACCTGTGTGGTGAAGCCTGCCGGCACCGTCATGGCCGGGAAGCCGAACTGGCCGATGAGCGTCCAGGCCTGATGCGAACGGTTGTTCACGTCCGGCTCCACCAGTTCCTTGATCAAAGTGGGCGGGATGTTGCCGGTCGGATAGGTGAAGGCGTCGAGGTTCTGCAGTTTCATGCACTGCATGAGCGTCTGCTGGATAGCAAGGCGATTGGCGTTGCGGGTCTGGACGTTCAGCGTCGTGGCCTTGTTGGTGTCCTCCAGGACGCCCTTTACGTCCCGGAACCGCGTGGCGCGGCTGTATTCATCCGTATAGAAGCGCGACTTCGCGATCAGGTCCGTCAGGTTCTTGATGTTGGCGTCGCCGCGTTTGCGGAGGTAGCGGTTGAAATAATATTTGCTCTCTCCCATCGTGTCGCCAGATGGTCCGAAGTCCCGCATCGAGACTTTCGGCGGAACCTTGGAAGGCTGGAAATAGAGATCCATCAACGTGCTGATGTGGTCGCCGCCCTGCGGAAACAGGTCCGGCAATTGCCGGATGTATCCGGCATTCATGTTGTGCGGGATGTATTGCGCCAGACAGCTTTGGAAGAGATCACCGGTCGGTCCCGGATCGACCACGACTGCGCCCAGATTTTTCAGCACGCCCACAGCACGATCCACAACGTCGATCGTCTCGGCGTCCGCGATGGTGAACAGCGACTTGTTCATGTATTCGCGCAGGACGCCGATCCGCATGCCGCGAAGATCGCGGTTGCGGGCCGAAGCCAGATAGCCGTCCTTCGGCGTGCGGCCGACGCTGTAAACGGTCAGGTCGTCGGCGGGATCATAGCCGGCGATCACATCGAGAACCCGCGCTGTGTCCTCCACGGTTCGGCAGGCCGGGCCGTTACGGTCGTTCAGCGGACCCGCGCCGATGAGCCCGTCGCGGCTCACGAGGCCCTGCGAACCCGACAGCCCGACGATGTTGTTGACGCGCGAAGGCATACGGACCGACGGGCCGCCTTCCTCGGAGATCGCGCAGGTCACCAGATTGGCCGCCACAGAGGATGCCGAACCGCCGCTTGAGCCGCCGGGATCGCGCATCGTGTCGTAGGGGTTGCACATGGTGCCGCCAAAGGCGCTGCGGCTGCCGGAGGCATATTCGCCGAGGTTCGCCTTGGCGAGAATGATAGCGCCCGCATCGCGCAGCCTCTTCACGACGGTGGCGTCCACCGGCGGGCGGTCGTTGGCGTAATCGGCGTCAGCGCCGCTCGTTGTGCGCATGTCGTAGGTGTCGATGATGTCCTTGATGCTCACCACCGTGCCGTGGAGTGGACCCACGAGCTTTCCGGTCGCCTGAAACTGCCGGTCCTGTTCGGCTGCAAGTTCCAGCGCGTCCGGCATGGTTGCGCTATTGTCGGCCGCATCCGTCATGCTGCGAGCCTTGCGGTCGTCGAAGCCCCATTCCTTGCGGGCTGCAGGCCGCAGGTTCAAGGTCATCAGCGCATTCAGGCTTCGTGCGCCCGGCATCGGGGCGACGCGCCCCAGAATGCCTTCGGGCTCGTTCACGCAGCGGCCGTTGTAGGCCTTGATGCGCGTCAGGTAGGATTTCACAACATCGACGGTGGTGATTTCCTTCGCCGAGATTGCCGCCTGTATCGAGCCGATGGTGGCTTCGATGATTTCGAATTTCGTGCTGCTTTGCTGGGCATGTGATGGCGCAGCACAAAGCACTGCTGCCACGAGTGCAAAAACCCGGCCCCGAACAATTGCTTTATGCATCTGGCGCACCCCCGTTCATGTTACAGGGGAAATCCCGCAAGGGATGTGCCAGCCGCACTGCTCACGGTTCGGCATGCGGTTTGCGTGAGCCTGCCCGGGTCTAGGCATTGCCCTCGACCGGAAAAGCAGGAGACTACCGAATGAACGGAATGCACAAAGGGGCGCTGGCCCTGATGTTCCTGGGAGGAACGATGCTGTCGCAGCCCGCACTCGCGGCCGATAAAACCTTCAAGCTCGAAGAAGCCACGATCGCCGATATCCAGCAGGCGATTTCTTCCGGCTCCGTGACGGGCGCAGCGCTCGTCCAGCTTTATCTTGACCGTATCGCCGCCTACGACAAGGCCGGTCCGAAGATCAACTCGATCATCACTGTCAATCCGAAGGCGAAGGAAGAAGCGGCTGCGCT
This sequence comes from Beijerinckiaceae bacterium, assembly GCA_947475995.1. Lineage (GTDB taxonomy): Bacteria > Pseudomonadota > Alphaproteobacteria > Rhizobiales > Beijerinckiaceae > Terripilifer. The sequence goes on from CANJNI010000014.1 coordinate 47,858, forward strand.
CGATCAGGAACGCGCCCAGAAGGGGCCGCGCGGTCCGCTCCATGGAATTCCGGTTCTGCTGAAGGACAATGTCGACACATTCGACATGGCGACCAGCAACGGTTCGGCGATCATGAAGAACTCCATTCCGACCAAGGATGCGCCGATCGCCAAGGCGTTGCGCGACGCCGGGGCCATCATTCTCGGCAAGGCCGCCATGGGCGAGTTCGCAGGCGGCAGCTATAATTCGGTGACCGGACAGACGATCAATCCGTTCCACCTCAAGCGCAACACGGGCGGATCGAGCGCGGGTTCGGGCGCGGCCATTTCGGCCAATTTCGCTGTTCTGGCGATCGGCACCGACACCAGCACGTCGGTGCGCGGTCCCTCGAGCTATACGGGCATTGTGGGCCTGCGGCCGACCACGGGGCTCATCTCCCGTTCGGGCATTGCGCCGAAGAATCTGAACTTCGATAGCGCAGGCCCGATGGCCCGCACCGTCACCGATCTCGCCCTGATGATGAATGTCGTCGCCACGCGCGACCCGGGCGATCCGCTCAACGTCCAGACATGGGCAGAGATGGACAAGCGCGATCCCAACGCCAAGAACGGCATCGACTTCACCAAGGCGCTCGATCCAAACGCCATCAAGGGCAAGAAATTCGGCATTCCGCGCGATCTGTTCGAGGGCGACCCGGAAATCGTCAAGCTTGCCGAAAAGGCCGTGGAAGATATCCGCAAACTCGGCGGTGAAACCGTCGACATCAAGTTCGACGCCGCTTTCATCGAGAATCATCTGCGTGGCGGCGTCACGAAGATGCGCAATCTGTCGGACTATCGCTTCCGTGAGGACTGGGAAAAATATCTGGCGACCTTCCCGGACCCGAAAGTGCCGAAGACGGTCGCCGAATTCGTCCGCATCTATGAAACCGAAGTGATGAAGTCGCCCCTGCCGGTCGAGGACAGCGTGATGCGTTTGCTGAAGACGTCCATGACGACGTCCACGTCAGCCCCGGAATACAAGGAGTTTCTGGAAAAGCTAATGCCGCAGTGGACCGCCGAGAAGATGGCCGTCTTTGAAAAGTACGGCATCGACGCGCTGGTCTTCCCGTATGTGCCGACGTTCGCGCAACCGATCAGCAATCCGGCCTACAAGATCGACGATCCGACCTTCGTGAAGTCGGAAGCGCCGGTGCCGGCCACGATGGGCGGCTACAGCTCCGTCGGTTTCCCGTCGATTGTGGTGCCGATGGGGTATGGATCGCAGGGTCTGCCGATGACGATCACGTTCTTCGGCAAGCCTTACGAGGACACGAAGGTGGTGGGCTTCGCGTATGCCTATGAGCAGGCCACGAAACACCGCAAGCCTTCGCCGATCGTGCCGCCGCTCGGCGGCGAGACGATCGCCCTGAAGTAATCATAAAAAAAGCAGCGCGCGGAGCCCGCGCGCTGCTGTTCGTTCCGGTCTACGGGTTTCGGCTTATGCCGAGCCCCACACTTCGCGCGCAGTCTCGATGATCAGTTCGAGCTTCCGGATTTCCTGATCGACCGTCATGGTCTGGCCGCCGATGCCGGACGAGAAGCCGCACTGCGGCGACAGCGCAAGCTGTTCAAGCGGAACGAACTTCGCGGCCTGTTCGATGCGACGCTTGAGATCGTCCTTGGTTTCGAGATCGGGCGACTTGGTGGTGACGAGGCCGAGCACCACGACCTTGCCCTTGGGCAGGAAGCGCAGGGGCTCGAAGCCGCCGGCGCGCTCGCTGTCATATTCCATGAAATAGCCGTTCACGTTGATCTCGTTGAACAGCATGTCGGCGATGGGATCGTAGCCGCCGTCGGCCACCCACATGCCGCCGAAATTGCCGCGGCACAGATGCATCGCGACCGTCATGTCGGCAGGCAGATCGGTGAGGGTTGAGTTGATGAGCTTGGCGTAGGTCTTCGGCAGCGAGGCCGGATCTTCGCCGAGGTTCACCACTTCGGCGCGCAGGGCCGGATCGCACAGATAGGCGAGGTTCACTTCGTCGATCTGCAGATAGCGGCAGCCGACGCCCACGAGGCCGGCGAATTCCTCGCGATAGACACGCGCCAGATCCGCATAGAACTCTTCCATGTCCGGATAGGCGTTGCGGTCGATGGCGTTTCGGCCGCCGCGGAAGTGGACGACGGTGGGCGACGGCAACGTCACCTTCGGGGTCGCCTTGGCGATGGAGGCGAGGAAGCGGAAATCATCCACGAAGATAGGAGCCGGGCGGCTGAGCTTGCCGACCACCTGAAGCGACGGCGGGGCGCTGTCGCGCGTGCCGGTCTTGGAGTGGAAGCGCACGCGGATCTTGGATTCTGTCTTGGCGACATTGCCGATTTTCAGCAGGAAGTCGCTCTGCCAGGACTGGCGGTTGAACTCGCCGTCGGAGCAGACCTTGAGGCCGAGGTCTTCCTGAATCTTGACGACCTCACGAATGCAATCGTGCTGGATGCGCAGCAGGTCCTCGTCAGAGACCGCTCCGGCCTCCCGGCCGAGGCGGGCGGCCACGAGTCTCTCGGGACGGATGAGGCTGCCGACATGGTCGGCGCGGAACGGCGGCTTGGTGCGTGCGGACATTTTCTTCCCCGTAAGTGGTGCGGTGCGGTGCGTCTTAGCCCCACAATTCCTTTGTGGCGATTTTTGCGCCGGCCGAGAGCGCCTCGAACTTGGCCCACATGATGCTCGGATGAACGCGGCGAAGCAACGGCCCCTGCGCGAAGCCGCAGTCGGTGCCTGCGATGACGTTCTCGCGGCCGACAAGTTTCGCGAGGCGCGTCACACGCTCGGCCACGAGTTCGGGATGTTCGACGACGTTGGTCGCGTGGCTGATGACGCCCGGCACGAGGACACGGCCCGCCGGAAGCTTCACACGCTCCCAGACCTTCCACTCGTGTTCGTGACGCGGGTTCGCGCCTTCGATCACCAGAGCGCCTGCCTTCACGCGCAGGATCTCATTGACGATCTTTTCGAGCGGAACGTCAGACGTGTGCGGACCCGGCCAGCTGCCCCAGCACACGTGATAGCGGATGCGGTCTTCCGGAATTCCTTCGATGGAATGGTTGATGAGATCGACCATGCGGCCGAGCCACTTCATGTAGTCCTCGAACGAAGCGGGCGGCACCATGCGGTCGAACGTGACAGCAGCGCGCGCATCGTCGAGCTGAACCACAAAGCCCGCATCGGCGATCATCTTGTATTCGGTGCGCATCGCTGTCGCGATGGCTGCCGAGCAATCGTCGTCGCTCTTGTAATATTCGTTCTTGCGGTCCGGGATGACGCTCGACACCGCCGCGACGGGCAGGAAGGCTTCCTGAATGCTGGTGCCTTTCAGGGCCGCCTTGAAATTGTCGATGTCGCGCTGCGTTTCTTCCTGACCCGTGTAGGAGATGGGCCCGGTGCAAATTGAGTCATGCGTTGTGTTGACGTAATCCTGCGCGTCTAGTTCGGCATAGAAGGCGGCGAACTTCGTGCGGTCGGCGCCGCGGTTGAACGGGTTCGAGTCGCGCGAAGTCACCGCACGGCGCTCGAAGCCGCTCAGGCGATCCAGCGCATATTGCGACCAGCTGATGCCCTTGCCGAATTCGCCGTCGCTGGGAATGTCGATTCCGACCTCGGCCTGCCGGCGGACGATATCGGCGACCGACGAGGTCAGGCACTTCTTGTAGGCCTCGACGTCGAACGGCTTGCCGCCCTGCTTGGCGCGGATGAAATCCTTCAGGTCATCGGGGCGGATGAGGCTGCCGACATGGGTCGTGATAATGCGGTCCGTGGAGCGTTTCATGATCTCGCCTGTGGAATTTCCGGCGCGCGGAAACGCGCCATTTCAGGCGAGCGCTACCACAGGCGCGACCCGGGCGCAAACCGTCAGCTAGGCTTATGAATGGACGTCAGGCCATGTCCACATGGCCTGACCCCGGCAGTTCTTCAGTCGAGGGCGCGCGTCGTGTCGTCGAACAGTTCGTCCACGGAGAATTTCCGGGTGATGAGTTTCTGTTCCAGCGCGTACTGGATGGCGAGTTCGAGCGGCTTGCGGAGCGCCGACATGCCGAAGGGCAGGGGGTCGATCCCATCCTTCGGGGCTGGGGCGGCCTTCTTGCTGGCCCACAGCATCCGGTAGAGTTCGCGCACTGCATCGGGGCGTTCGCGCGACAGGTCGCGCTGGATGGTGAAAATGTGGTTCACCGAAACCGCGTGATACTTGTCCCAGAAGGCGCGGCCAGCGCCTGCAACATCGGGCACAATCGGCTTGATCTGCGGCTGGCTGATGACGTCATAGCCCGGAATAGCGGCGTCGAGATCGCCGTCAAGCAGCATCTGGTCGACGGACTTCGACCCGGCCGGGACACGCACGACGAAATCCGGGTCCTTGTATTCCGCCGGATGGGCGTCGTCCCAGCAGACCCATGTGATCTTGGAAATATCCACGCCGTAGTCGTGCTGCAAATGGGCCCGAAGCCACATGGCGGTGGTCTGCGTCCACGCGCGCACGCCCACGCGCTTGCCTTCCAGATCCTTGGGGGTCATGGGCGAGCGCCTGTCGGAATTGTAAACCAGCAGATAGTGCTGGAAGCGGCCCACCATGGTGGCGGGCATCAGCACCAGCGGCTTGCCGTATTCGAGCGCCTGCAGAAAGGTCACGATGGCGAGCTCCCCGCCATCGAACTTGCCCTCGCGCACCATGGGCTTGAAGCCCTGGTTGGCGGTCTTGGGGCCGGTATAGTCGAGGGTGACGAGGTCGGACTTGACCTCGCCGCCCTTGAGGGCGCGCACGAGTTCCGAATCCGCGAGATTGATCTCAAGTTTCAGCGGACCGTTGGCCGGATACTTCATGCGCGTATCTCCTTATTCGCGACCGACGAGCTTGCGGGCCTTGTCGAGCTTGCCGAAGCTGCGCGGGGCCGAGCACATCAGGAAGCGATAGCCTTCATTGACGATGCGCTCCATGTTGTCGTTCTCGACATGCGGATGGCCGACGACCACATTGTGCTTCTTGCAGGTCGCCACGACCTGCGCCATGTGTTCCAGCACAACCGGATGCTCATACTGGCGCGGCACGCCGAGTTCCTGCGACAGGTCGCCCTCGCCGATCAGCACGGCGCCGATGCCCGGCACGTTCTTCAGCATGTCGTCGAGATTGCGGACGCCAGCGGTGTCCTCGATCTGGATGATGACGAAGATTTCGCCATGCGGGGCCAGCGGCCAGACGTCGGCGCGCTGATAATATTCGCCCTGCGAGATGCCCCAGTAACGCGAGCACACAGCCGGGCCGTCGCCACGGATGCCGGCCGGCTCATAGAGCGGCTTGTCCTTCAGGCGCGGATAACGGCAGGCCGCGACAGCGTTATAGGCTTCCTCGACCGTCGAGATATGCGGCCACACGATGCCGTAGCAGCCTGCGTCCAGCGCCTGCTTGGCGAGGAACTGGTTTTTCTCGACGCCGTTGGCCGGAATGCGCACGAAGGGGGCCACGGACGGGGCGACGCCATTCTTGGCGATCTGGCCGCGCAGCAGCATGTGCTGGAGCGTATCGCGCAGGTTCTTCGGGTCCCACGCCAGATGCTCGCCTTCGTAAACGACGCTGTCGTACTTCGACTGCGACAGCTCGATGGCGTTGTCCATCGTTGCGGGGGAGAAGAGCGAAAAGGCGGGCTTGCCCTGTTCGAGAGCGCGGATGACGGGGTTGAGACGCGGCAGATCGGCCATTTATGCCTCCAGTGGCGGTGTAACCAGGCTTGGATGGGAAAAGGGCGCCCGCGCGAGCGGACGCCCCGGTGGTCCGTCGAAGCCGGCTTACTTGCCGCGCTTCTTGAGGATCTTGTCGAGACGCGGGTAGACCGTACGGGCGTTGCCTTCGAAGATCTTGTAGCGGTCTGCTTCCGACAGGTTCTTGACCGCGTCCACGTAGCGCTTGGTGTCGTCGTAGAAGAAGCCCGTGGTCGGATCGACGCCCTGCACCGCGCCGACCATTTCGGACGCGAACAGGATGTTGTCGACCGGAATGACCTTGCAGAGCAGTTCGATGCCCGGAGTGTGATAGACGCAGGTGTCGAAATAGACGTTCTTCATCAGGTATTCGACCAGCGGCGGCTTGCCCATGTTGAGGCACAGGCCGCGGTAACGGCCCCAATGGTACGGCACCGCGCCGCCGCCATGCGGGATGATCATCTTCAGGGTCGGGAAATCCTTGAACAGGTTGCCCTGGATCAGCTGCATGAAGACGGTCGTGTCGGCGTTGATGTAGTGCGCGCCGGTGTGGTGGAAGTTCGGGTTGCACGAGCCCGAAACGTGGATCATGGCCGGCATGTCGAGTTCGACCAGCTTCTCGTACACCGGGTACCAGTACTTGTCGGTCATCGGCGGGTCGGTCCAGTAGCCGCCCGACGGATCGGGGTTCAGGTTCACGCCCACGAAGTCCATGTCGGCGAGGCGCTGGATTTCCTCAAGGCAGTTCTTGGGCGAGACGCCCGGATGCTGCGGAAGCTGGCCGACGCCGATGAAGTTGTCCGGCAGGAGCTGGCAGATGCGATGCACCATGTCGTTCGACATGCGCGTCCAGACGTGGCCGGTCGCTTCCGTCCCGATGTGATGAGCCATGCCCATGGCGCGCGGCGAGAAGATCGTGAGGTCGGAGCCGCGCTCCTTCTGGAAGGTGAGCTGCTTCTCGACCGACTTGATCATCTGCTCGTCGGAGAGGCCGAGATCGGTGGAGGTGGGGCGACGGTTCGGGTCCACGATGCCCGCGAGCTGCTTGTCGCGGAACGTGTGCATGATGGCCGGTTCCGTCGTGTAGTGGCCATGAATGTCGATGATCATAGGTCTGTATGTCCTCTTCTTGAGCTTTCAGGATAGGCAGGAAATGCGATACGGGCGATAAATTCGAAGTTTACACGAGGGCGTCGTAGGAGCCGCCGTCGAGTTGCAGGTTCTGGCCGGTCATGAACCCCGCCTGCGCGCTGCACAGGAAGGCGCATGTATCGCCGAACTCGCCCGGCAGTCCGAAGCGGTTGGCGGGGAGCGAGGCGGCGATCTGGCGGCGGGCTTCCTCCATGCTGATGCCCTGCGCCTGCATCATGCGCTGCGCCATGAACTTCTGCCGGTCGGTGTCGATGCGTTCGGGCATCATGTTGTTGATGGTCACATTGTCGACGATCACGTCGCGGCCGACTGACTTGGAAATCCCCATCAGGGCCGTGCGGGCGGCGGTGGAAAGCCCCATGTCCGAATAGCGGGGCGACTTCACCATCGCGGACAGGATGTTGACGATGCGTCCGAACTTGCGCTCGCGCATGCCCGGCAGCAGCGCCTTCATCAGGAACACGGCCGGGAACATGTTGGCCTGGAATGCGCCGTCCCAATCCTTCTGGTTCCAGTCCAGAAATTTTCCGGGCGGCGGGCCGGCATTGTTGTTGACCAGAATGTCGGCGTCCGGACAGGCGGCGATCAGGGTCGCGCGGCCTTCCTCGGTGGTGATGTCGGCGCGGACCGGGGCAACCTTCGCGCCGGTCAGTTGCCGGATTTCGGCGGCGGCGGCTTCGAGCCGGGCAGGGTCGAGCCCGTTGATGACGATCTCGCAGCCCTCACGGGCCAGCGATGTGGCGCAGGCCTTCCCGAGCCCCCGCGACGATGCGCAGACAATGGCCTTGCGTCCCTTGAGCCCCAGATCCATGCACTTCCCCCGACTTGCCGGGGTTCCATAGCATAATGGCTCGCAACTGGAACGCCGCGGGCGAAAATTTTGTAACGGTTGATCGTCCCGCCATGCTGCGGGGCTGTGGATTTGACCCCGATACAACCTCGTGCGAGGGGAGGGTTGCAACCGTCGGCGAAACACCCGTCGGGCCACCAAGCTCCCGGGGATCTCGCAAGTGAGAATCTGCCGTTTTGACGGAAACCGCCTCGGCCTTTTCGAGGGTGGCAGGATTGTCGACGTGTCGAGCGCGCTTGAAGCGCTTCCGGCCCTGAGCTGGCCGATTCCGCCGGGCGATCCGGTTATCGCCAACCTCGACCGTCTGATCCCGCTGATGCGGGAGGCCGCGCGCCGCCCGGACGCCGTGACCTTGGCGCTCGATCAGGTCGCATTCGACAGTCCGGTCGCCTCGCCTGCGCATATCATCGCGGCGCCGCTGAATTATCCGCTGCACGTGCAGGAATCGCACGATCCGGCGATCAATCACGGCGTTCACATGCCGACCCATGAGGGGTTTGACACGCCGATCGACAAATATGGACTGTTCCTGAAATCGCAGACCGGAATCGTCGGGCCCGCGCAGGGCGTCGAGCTTCACTGGCCCGGTCGCCGCAACGACCATGAGGTTGAACTGGCGGTCGTCATCGGCAGGGGCGGCAAGCGCATCGCGGCCGCCGACGCCATGAGCCATGTGGCCGGCTACTCAATCGGCCTCGACATCACGGTGCGTGGACCCGAGGATCGCAGCTTCCGCAAGTCCGCCGACACCTATTCGGTGCTGGGGCCCTGGCTGGTGACGGCGGACGAAATCCCCGATCCGGGCGTGCTCGATCTGGCGCTTAAGGTGGACGGGGAATCGCGCCAGCGCTCGAATACCCGGCATCTGATCGTGAAGATTCCCGACCTGATCCGGCGGGCTTCAGCCGTTTACGAGCTTTTCCCGGGCGACGTCATCCTCACCGGCACGCCGGACGGCGTGGGCGAAATTCCGGCTGGTTGCGAGATCCATGCATGGATCGAACGCATCGGCGACATGAAGGTGCGGGTGCGTCAGTAATGCGCCTGCTGCCAGGAGGGGCGTAATGAACGTTCCCCCAGCTGCATCTGGTCGGCAGCCGGAAGAGGGTCGGTGCGCTTCGGCAGGATGCCGAAGGATATGAACCGTTTCCGGGTGACGCCTCTCGTGGTCGGGCGAATGAATGTTCCTACCGGAAGGACCGTGGAGGACAGGAACTGCAGGTCTTTCGGCAGTTCGCCGACCGCAACGACAAGCGCGCCGCGCCGGGTCAGATCCTCGAGATCCACCCAGGTCGGCGTAGTCCGGCCAATGTCGTCGATGGTTGCAACCCGGTAGGGCAGGTCGAACGCAATCGAACCGACTGCGTGCCGACCGCGCTGGTCGGGCAGGCCGATCAGATAGGGGATCGGGCCCTTGTCGTAGGTCTGCCACGCGGTCTCTGCGAGGTGGGCCAGCGCCCGGCCATCCATTTCGGGATAGCCGGCGAGCCCGGTCACGGCGGGGCCGGTAAGCCGCGCCAACATATAACCGGCGAGAAAAAGTCCCATTCCGGCAATCGTGACTGGTCGAAGCCGCCAGACTTTCAACTGTGCGCCGGAGCTCGCGGTGAAATGCGTCCACCAGAGTGCAAAACCCAGCACGAAGGGCGTGATCCACAGGGCGCGCGGGCGGGCGTCGAACAGCGGCGAAGCGATCACCACCAGCACCGGGCCAAAGGCCGCGACATGCAGATAAACGTCCATGCGGGACGCATGACGGCTGAGGCCTTTTCGAACGGCCGCCCATATGGGCCGCAAGCCGAAGGTCGCGCCGCAGATCAGCGCCATGATTGCGTTCAGGATGACCGCATTCATCAGGAAGTTGCCGGACAATCCAAGCTTTTCCGTCGCGCTGGTGACGAATGTCCGCGTTGCGTAGTGCAGGCTTTCGAAATTATCGCTCGCCACGCTGACCGCATGGGGGACGACGAGCGCGAAGGCCGCAAGCGCAGCGATCCACGGACGAGGCGTCCACAATTGCGCCCGGTAGGCCGGGACGCAAAGAAACAGAACGCCGAGCGGCAGGACGAGATGCAGGATCGCATATTTCGCCCAGATGGCGAGGCCCACGCTGATTCCGAAAAGCATCCAGTGCTTGAGTTTCCCGCCCTCGAAGGCCCAATAGCCGGCCCAGAGCGCCACCGCCCAGAACGGCATCAGCACAATATTCGGATTAACCTGTATGGGCACATAGGACGCAAAGGGCGAGACCAACCCGAGCGCCATCGTGAGCGCCGCCGGCAGTGCGCCGTATTCGCGCCAGACGCCCCAGGCCAGGAAGCAGAACGCCCCAACAGCGCAGAGTTGTCCGGCGAAATACACGGTGAAATAGCGGAATTCGCCGGTCAGCTTGCTCGCCGCAATGAGCCATTGCCAGATCGGCGGATGCTTCGTGTAAGACAACATCCAGAAGGCGCCGCCGATCTGGCCCTCGGCGGCGTCGAGCCGCAGGGAACCTTCGACCGCCAGGGGCAGCAGGGACCAGAGGATGACGTTCGCGGCGGCAAGCCAGAGCATGCCAGTCCACAAGCTGCCCGCACGGCGCGGCGATACGCTTTCCACCAACTCAAACCTTCACCGGTCGGACGAACGTCCGATGACCCATTTTGAGCAATGCCGGTTGAATTGGGTTTGAGTCAAGTTTGAGGCTACGATTGTGATTAAGATCGAAACCTACTCGAACTTCACCTCGTGGGTCTTCTGCAGGAACTCCCGCACCCAGGTCCGCGCCTGCGGCGAGATGGTTGTGCCGTCCTTGAAGAGCTTTTCGGCTGCCGCGTCGGTGACCTGATCGTACTCGCCGATGATTTCGTCGCGCTTGGCCAGATAATCCGGGTCGGTCAGCATGGCGCGGGCGGCGGCCCGATAGGTTTCCACAATGTCGTCAGACGTTCCCTTGGGCAGCACGAGAAGCTTCTGGGCCGGGAATCCGGAGATCAGGAAGGCCATGAAGGCGTCCCATTCGATGCCCGACGGCTTCTTGCCGTGGACGATTTCGTAGGCCTCGCCGATGTGCGGCAAATCGGGGAAGTTCGGATCGCGCGCCAGCTCGCCGGCCTTGTCGAGCACGCCCCAGCTGAACAGGGCTGTCGCCTCGCCGTTTTTCACAAGTTCGGCGGAGCGGCGGATATAGGCGGACGTGGTCTGCGTATCGATGGTGAATTCGCCGCGCTCGAAGCCCAGCAGCGCTTCCGCGCGCCCGACAATGCCGAAGATGTGCTTGACGTTCAGGCCCAGCAGCCGGAAGCTGAGGATCGAGGTGAGTTCAAGCGCCGTCGGACCGGAACTGGCGTAGAACAGTTCCTTCGAATTCAGCTTGTCTATGTCCTTGATCGACTTTGCGCCGAGCTTCGAGGTCACGTAGGCGGCGCCGCCGGTCGGGCCCGCCAGCACCACGCGCCATTCGGTATAATCGTATTTCACGCGCGGATCGCCGAGCAGATAGGGGAACTGCGTCGAGGCGGAGCTTGCCAGCAGGGTCAGTCCATCCGGCTTGGCGGAGACCTGAAACAGGTTCGCGCCCGCAGTCGAGCCGCCGCCGGGGCTGTTGCGCACCACTACGGAAGGCTTGCCGGGCAAGTGCTTCTGCAAGAGCGTTGCATTGAAACGCGCCCAAAGGTCGACGCCGCCGCCGGCCGGGAACGGCACGATGAGGTTGATCTGCTTGCCGGTGAAATCAGCCGCCGCAGCGGGCAGGGCGCCGATCACCAGCGATGCGGCCGCGAGGCCGGCGATGAGAATCCTGTTCATGTCGACTCCTGTTTTCGCCTAGAGCACCGGGCTCCATTGCACCATGACTTCACGATAGCCGTTGCTGGTCTTTTCAATATGCGCCACTGCCGGGAATGGATAGTGGAATCCCTGCACGGTCATCCGATCCGCGGCCAGCATGTCGTAGATCTTGCGGCGCGTGGCTTCCGCCATCACGGGATCGACGTCGAGCGCGATATGCCAGCCGGGGTTGCGGGCAAACAGGAACGGCGCGTGCGTGACATCCGCCTGCGCGAAAACCGTCTTGTTGCCGGATGAAATGATGTGCGAGTGATGGCCCGGCGTATGTCCGGGCGAACTCAACGCTGTCACGCCCGCAATCACTTCCTTGCCGGTCTGATAGGTCCGAAGGCGCTTCAGAACTTCCGGCGTCAGGACGCGGCGCGCGTTGCGAAAGCCTGCCTCGACGCGCGGATTTGTGGTGCGCGACATTTCCCCGTCGTCCATCCAGAACTTGTGTTCGGGCTCCGGGACCAGGATTTCTGCGTTGGGGAATGCGAGCGTGTTGTCGGCCTTCAGGATGCCGTTGATATGATCGCCGTGATAATGCGAGGCGATCACCACGTCGATGGTCGCAGGATCGATGCCTGCCGCCGCCAGCCCGAGCATCAGCCGTCCGTTCAGGCCGTTGCTGCCTTTGAAACCCAGCTCTCCGGTTCCGGTGTCGATAAGGGCGAGCTGCTTGCCGTTGTTGACCACGATGGGATTGTAAGGACCGGCGTAAAAATCCTTTTCCATGAACAGCGCGTCGAGCGCAGCATTCACCCGATCCTTCGGCACATTGCTCACGAAGTCATCTGTCAGCGGCATGCGGCTGACGCCGTCGTTGACGACGGTGACTTCAATCTCGCCGACCTTGTAGCGATAGAAGCCCGCAGCCGGTTTGTTGATCGGCGGAGCGAAGCCGTAAGCGGGCATGCAGGATGCGGCTGCGGCCAGTACGGCTGATCCGGCAACGATGTTACGACGAGAAATATCCACCATGTTTCCTCCGCATCGGCGCGTGGACCGCGCATTCCAGACGGCAATGGAGAAGAACTAGGGCGCTGTTGGGCATTCCTCAAATTGATATTATGAATATCGAACATTGATCTGGTGAATGGAGCTGGCCGTGTCGATCCGCAATCTCGATCTCAACCTGCTCAAGGTTCTGGACGTACTTCTGGCCGAACGGAGCGTGACGCGCGCCGCAAAGGCGCTGGGGCGCACGCAGCCCGCCGTCAGCAACGCGCTGCATCGCCTTCGGACGACCTTGGGCGACGACCTGTTCGTTCGTGGCCAGAAGGGACTGGTGTTGACGCCGCGCGCCGAGGGGCTGCGGCAACCGCTGGCTGAAATGCTGTCGTCTCTCGAAGCGGCCTTGTTTCAGCGCGGCTTCGACCCCGCTGTCGCCACGGGTCCGGTGCGGATCAGCACGCCCGACCGCCTGACGCTCTCGGTGGTGCCGCAGCTTTTCGCTCGCCTCCAGAAAGTCGCGCCGTGCCTGACGCTGCAAATATCCACCGCCGATCGCAATCAGACGCTGCGGCTCATCGAGGACGACAAGATTGATCTGGGACTTGGATGGATTCAGGAAAAGCCCGGCGAAATACGCACGCAGACCGTGCTGGCCGAGCATCTGAATTGCGTGGTGCGGCGCGACCATCCGCTGCTGCGCCGCAAACGCGCCTTCGACATGAAGGCCGTGCTGTCATTTCCCCATCTGATCGTCAGCGCCACCGGAGACCGCACGGCGATCTTCGACGATCTGCTGGCCCGGCAGGGACTGCGGCGGAACGCGCTTGTGACGGTGGAGAATTTCACGCCCGTTCCGGCGCTTCTTCAGGCGAGCGACATGATCGCGGTTTTCACCGAACTGGCGGCTGAAGCTTTCAGCGCCAACTACGAACTGGTCCGCAAGCGTGCGCCGGTCGAGATCGGACAGATCACGACCAGCATGGCCTGGCACGTGCGGCGGGAAAGAGAACCGCGCCACCAATGGCTGCGCGGGCAGGTCAGGGACGTCTGCCGCGAAGCTGCCGGAGAATGACGATCAGTAGCGGATCGAGGACCGCACCCCGATGACAACCGCATTGCGCACGGCGCGCAGGCCCGCCGGATCGGTCGGGTCCGGCACATTGCCGCCGGGGCGGAAGATGTACTGGAAGTTCGGCTGGATGGTCCAACCGGGCGTGATCTGCGCCGAATAGGTCGCCTCGAACACGGCTTCGGACTTGCGCACGGGCGACAGCGTCGCGTTGAAGAAATTCGCATCCTGATCGAAGCCGCGAATCTGCGGGCTGATCTGCGCATAGCCGAAGGCGAAGCCGAAGGAATCGTCGGGGCGGCCCGGCACGAGTCCCGAGAAGTTCACGCCCGCGTCGGCGTAGAAATCCACCAGATTGCGGTTGGACGGAGAGGCTCCGAGCCGCGCAAAGACCCCGATGCCCTTCGTCGGGTCGGAAGCCAGCCGGTACACCTGCTGGTCGATGATTCCATAGAAGCCGTAATTGCCCCGATAGGACGCCGGCGTTCCATTGCTGAGCGGGTCAGCGAGCGACAACCCGTCGGTGCCGTAGCGACCGTCGTTGAAGCGACCGAAATGCGTCCAGGCTCCGAGCTTGATCGAACCGGAGAGGCTGCGCGGGTCCTTCTCGTCGCCGTACTTGTATTGCACTTCGCCGATCGCGAAGGCCGGATCGCGGACGCGGAAGTTCAGCCCGTAACGATTGCGGATCTGCGGATCGGTTGCGCCCGGACCAGACGGATCGCCGTTGAAGAGACCGGCCAGCAGGGTCAGATTGTCATTCGCTGCGTAGCTGATGCGGATGCCGGGCGTTGCGAGCGGGTAGGCGGGTCCGCCGCTGGGAAGATTGGCAGCATGGATGGTCGGCCACCCGAAGGTGCCGTTGATGAACAGGCCCGCATAATTGGATGCGGCAAATTCGGCATCGGCGGCAAGCTGGCCGAACTTGATCCCGAGCTTGCCGTCCATCAGCTTCTGCTCGATCCACGCTTCGAACAGGCGGGTCGTCGGCAGCGCTTCGATGTTGCTGACAGCCATCAGGTTCGCGAGGTAATAGCGCGAAATGCCGGTGCCGGTGATCTGGAAGATGTTCGCGTGGAAGGTCGCGCCGGTCCAGCCGACGGCCTTTTCCAGATCGACGTCTGTGTAGAAGTCGAACCGGTGGCCGTAGCGCGAACCGCGCCCGAGGCCCCCGCTGGAGACGCCCTGATATTCGCCGGTGTAGTTGACGCCGACCTTGATGCCTCGCAGCCAGAGCGCCTGCCGCACGCCAGTCGGGTCAGCCAGCGTCGGAATGCCGACTCCAAGCGAGTTTTCAGGCAGCCATTCGGGCTTCTCGTCAGCCGCAAGTGCAGGCGCGCCGGCGCCGAATGCGGCGAGCAGAAGCGCCGCCGCCGAATTGCAAAAATCCTGTTTCATCTATCCCCCTGCCGGACCCCATCAGCTGACGCATATCGTGACTTTAAGCAGAAATCCACAGATCATCATACAAGTCGAGTCGGCTTGTATTTTTTTGCGTATTTTGCGCATCGGCGATGCGCAAGCCAAGGTCGCATTTAAATGTTACATTATAACATACCAAGCGATGGCGCAAGCCTTGCTGTTCGCCGCAGCGCCTTAAGCCAGCGGTAATTGCCGGACGCTACCGTAGGGCAAGCCAATTGCCGGGAGATCACGCACATGGTCGAGTTTCGGATCAACCCCAATCCGCCCCGCAGCCGCCGCGATGAAGCGGCCTGGCTTGATCGGGACCGCGCCGCCCTGCGCCATCTGGACAGCGACGAGGCGCGGGATGCGCCCGTGGTGGCCGAACCGTTGCAGAGCTTCGATCCTTCGGTCGAGGTGACCGTCGAGGATCATCCGAAAGCTCCCGAACCTGCTCCGGAAGCGCTCCGCGAAACGCCCCTGCCGCGCCCCTCCGCAACAGCCCCCGCTAGCGCAGCGGCCCATCCGATGCTCGCCTCGTTTCTCAAGGCCATGCCGGAGCCGGGCGCGAACTGGAGCCTCGAAGCCCGACTGGAATGGATGCGGCTGGCCGAGAGCCTTTTCGGAATCGTCTACAAGACAGAAGGACGCATCCGGTTCACCGGTGAGGCGGCCGTCGAGGATATTCCGACCTGAGCCGGACGTTGCGCGGCGCGCGCGTCTTCCTGTAGGCTCCGGCCAAACATCGGGAGGATTTCATGGCGACCGCAACCGCAACACGTTACGACGTCGTACCGCTCAGCAAACACATCGGCGCCGAAGTGCGCGGGCTGGACCTGTCGAAGCCGCTGACGTCCGGAGACATCGAGTTCATCAACAAGGTTTGGCTGGATCATCAGGTGCTGGTCGTGCGCGGCCAGAAGCTCGAACAGGAAGACCAGCTTCGCATCACGGGCTTTTTCGGCGAGATCGGCCATCTGCATCGTCCGGCGAAATTCTTCCCGCCGGGATTTTCCAAGATCCTGCCCGATATCATGATGATTTCGAACATCCGCGAGAACGGCGAACCCATCGGGGCGTTGCCGGACGGCGAGATGATGTTCCATCACGACATGATCCACGCTGAAGTTCCCCACAAGGGAACCATGCTGTATTCGGTCGAGATTCCCTCGCAGGGCGGCGACACATTGTTCGCCAGCGGCTATGCGGCCTATGAGACGCTCGATCCCGCCATCCGGTCGAAGCTCGAAGGCAAACGGGCCAGGCACCATTACAATTACGGATCAACCATCAAGGGCGACGGCAAGGGCGTCGAGGCTTTCGGCGAAGCGACGCATCCGGTGTTCCGCACCCATGAGGATACGGGCCGCAAGGCTGTCTATGTGAATCGTCTGATGACGGTGGGTATCGTCGACATGCCGGATGAGGAATCCGCGCCGCTGCTCGAAGCGGTCTACGATCATATGGAGAAGCCGGAGTTCGTCTATGCGCACCAGTGGCGGGTGGGCGATCTTCTGCTGTGGGACAATCGCTGTTCGTCGCACGCGCGGACGGACTTTCCGTCTGTGGAGCGCCGCCTGATGTTGCGCACCACCCTCAAGGGCAATGTGCGGCCCTACTAGGGCCGCACCTGTCTGCCCGAACCGGCTTATTTCCGGATGTAGGCGACTTCGCGATAATAGCGTTCGGCGCCTGGATGGAGCGGCATCTCGCCGTTCTTGAACACGGTGCGGTTGTCGTAAGACAGCGGCATGTGTGTCCAGCGCAGGGCCGCGCGATTTTCATCCAGCGTTTTCGCCAGCAGATAGGCGAAATCGTCCGGCATGTCGTCGCGCGCATAGATCGCCTGCCCCGAAATCTCCATCGTCTTGTAGGGACGATCCACGCCGCGCAGCAGGTAGCGCGGCATATCCACCTTGCGCATCTCGAACTGGTTTTGCAGCTTGTCGCGCAGGTCTTCCGGCAGATCGAAGTAACGCAGCTTGTTCTTGATCGCCATCTCGTTATAGCCCTGCACCTCAGGCGCTTCGCCGAGATAGACCGAGTTGCCAGCGATAATATCGAAGTGATCGCGGTCTTCCGGCTCTGCGGTGACGAATTTACCGCCCCATGCGGCGACGTTTTCCTTCGTCATTCCGTAATAGTCGAGAAGCGCCTGCACGGCAGGATTGGTTGTGCTGACGATCCGCAGCGGCTTGCGCATGCCGGCGATCTTTTTCGGATCGTCGATGCCCGAAGCTTCATTCACCGCGAACAGCAGATATTGCGGAATTTCAATCGTGGCGATCAGACGGAAGTTTGACCGTGGCCCGTCCTTGGCGAATTCGTGCTTGCCCTGATAGGCCCACAGCGCCGCTGATGCCGAGGTGATGCCGAAATCCACCTTGCCCTTGGGCGGCGGCGGCGAACCGCGCCTGTCGGTCTGCGGCGGCTCCATAACGCCTGCCACGATGCGCGGATTGTTCTCGCGCGAACATGTGTAGCAAATGAGCAATTCGTAGCCCTGTGCGGCGAGCGGCGCCTTCAGCACATCGGCGATCAAGCCCCACGGACAATCACGGCAGGAAGCGGCCACAATGGGCCGCTTGGCGGCGAAACCCGTTTCCTGCGCGGACGCGCCATCGACGCGCGCGACCATCGACAGCAAGGCAAATGCGAGCAGGGCAACAATATTGCGTGTGAGCTTGCTGGACATTTCGTCCTCCCCGGTTGCCGTCTTTATGCGGCAAGTCTGCGGGGAGGATAGACCTGCGGCTGGACTTTGCAACCCGTCCGGGGTCAAAGACGTTGCTGAAGGCGCAGTGCCGGTATTTCGAGAAACCGATGGCCATCAAGCAACCCGATCCCTCCCGTCGCCCTGCGCCGAACGCGCTGGCAGATGTTCTATCGAAACTCGCCGCGCGGTTCGGCAATCGCTATTCGGCCAACGAGACGATCCGCCAGCAGCACGGCCACACGCTGACCTGGACGCCCAACCAGCCGCCGGATGCGGTGGTGTGGCCGCACTCGACGGAAGAGGTGCAGGAGATTGTGCGGTTGTGCGCGTCCGCGCGTGTGCCGGTCATTCCCTACGGCACGGGCACGTCGCTGGAAGGCCATGTGAATGCGCCGCTCGGCGGCGTCTGCATCGACGTTTCGCAGATGAAGCGCATCATCGCGGTTCATACGGAAGATCTCGATTGCGTCGTGGAGCCCGGCGTCACCCGCAAGGAACTCAACGAATATCTGCGCGATCAGGGGCTGTTTTTCCCGATCGATCCGGGCGCTGACGCCTCGCTCGGCGGCATGGCCTCGACGCGGGCTTCCGGCACCAATGCGGTTCGCTACGGCACCATGAAGGACAATGTGATTGCACTCGCGGCCGTTGCGGCTTCGGGCGAACTCATCCGCACGGCAGGCCGCGCCAAGAAAACCTCGGCGGGCTACGACCTGACGCGACTCTTTGTCGGCGCAGAAGGCACGCTGGGAATCATTACCGAACTGACCCTGCGGTTGCAGGGGATTCCGGAATCGATCTCGGGCGGCATCTGTCCTTTCCCGGATGTGAAATCCGCCTGCGACGCCGTGATCATGACAATCCAGACGGGTCTGCCGGTGGCGCGCATCGAATTGCTCGATAGGCTGCAGGTGCAGGCCGTCAACGCCTATTCGAAGCTCGATCTGCCCGACACGCCGCTGCTGATGGTGGAGTTTCATGGGACGGAGGCGGGCGTGGCCGAGCAGTCCCGGCGCTTCGGGGAGATCGCCGGAGAGTGCGGCGGCGGCCCCTTCGGGTGGACCACGAAGCCCGAGGACCGCACGAAACTCTGGCAGGCGCGACACGACGTTTACTGGGCGAGCTGCGCGCTGGCGCCGGGCAAGAAGGCTTTCTCGACCGATGTCTGCGTGCCGATCTCGCGTCTCGCCGAATGTGTGGAGGAAACGCGCCGCGACATCGACGCGACCGGACTTCTCGCCCCGATGGTCGGCCATGTGGGCGACGGCAATTTCCATCTGATCGTGCTGCTCGATCCGGAAGATCCGTCGGAGCTTGCGAAAGTGGAGGATTTTCTCGAACGCCTCGTGCGCCGCGCGCTGTCGATGGAAGGCACCTGCACGGGCGAACACGGAATCGGGCAGGCCAAGCAGAAATATCTCGACGAGGAACTCGGCGGAGGAGCTCTCAAAGCCATGCGGGCGATCAAGCAGGCGATGGACCCGCTGGGGATCATGAATCCGGGGAAGCTTGGGGAAGTCTAGCCCGCTGACGCCATCCAACCGTCATTGCGAGGAGCGCAGCGACGAAGCAATCCAGCACTCGGGTATGGATTGCTTCGCTGCGCTCGCAATGAGGGTCAGGCCGTTTCCGCCAACAACGACAATTGCTGCTTGCCGGTCTCGACCGCAATGTCCGTCAGGTTCGTCGGATAGTCGCCCGTGAAGCAATGATCGGTGAACTGCGGACGCACCGGATCGCGCTGTTCGTAGCCCATCGACTTGTAGATGCCATCGACCGACAGGAACGCCAGGCTGTCGCAGCCGATGAAGCGGCGCATTTCTTCAAGCGAATGCGTGGCGGCCAGCAGCTTCTCGCGTTTCGGCGTATCGATGCCGTAATAATCCGGGTGGGTGATCGGCGGCGATGAAATCCGGAAATGCACTTCCTTCGCGCCCGCGTCGCGCATCATCTGGACGATCTTCACGGACGTTGTGCCGCGCACGATGGAATCGTCGATCAGCACGATGCGCTTGCCGCGCACCACATGGCGGTTGGCGCTGTGCTTCATGCGCACACCGAGTTCACGGATCGACTGGCGCGGCTGGATGAAGGTGCGGCCCACATAATGGTTGCGGATGATGCCGAGTTCGAAAGGCACACCGGACTGCTGC
Source organism: Beijerinckiaceae bacterium (assembly GCA_947475995.1). GTDB lineage: Bacteria > Pseudomonadota > Alphaproteobacteria > Rhizobiales > Beijerinckiaceae > Terripilifer. Next base: position 67,676 of record CANJNI010000014.1, read on the forward strand.
GCATAGCCGATGGCGGCCGGAACGCCCGAGTCCGGCACCGGGATCACCACATCGGCGTCGATGCTCGATTCGACCGCGAGCTGGGCGCCCATCTTCTTGCGCACGTCATAGACCGAACGGCCGTGCACGACAGAATCGGGACGCGCGAAATAGATGTATTCGAAGATGCAGGGCCGCGCCGCCATGGGCGGGAACGGCTTGTGGCTCTCGATGCCGTCCTCGGAAATGACGACAATCTCGCCATTTTCCACGTCGCGTTCGAATTTCGCCCCGATGATGTCGAGCGCGCAGGTTTCGGACGCGAGGATATACTTGCCATCAAGCGTGCCGATCACGAGCGGGCGGATGCCGAGCGGATCGCGCGCGCCGATCAGCTTCTTGTTGGTCAATGCCACGAGGGCATACGAGCCTTCGATCTGCCGCAGGGCTTCGATGAAGCGGTCGAGGATCTGCGTCTTGCGGCTGCGCGCCACCAGATGAAGGATGACTTCGGTGTCGGATGTGGACTGGTAGATGGCGCCGTCGCGGATGAGGTCGCGCCGCACGGTCAGCGCATTCGTCAGGTTGCCGTTATGCGCGACCGCAAATCCGCCGCTCGCGAGTTCGGAGAACAGCGGCTGAACGTTGCGCAGAATTGTTTCGCCGGTCGTCGAATAGCGCACATGCCCGATGGCCGCGGAGCCGGGGAGGCGCTGGATCGTCTGCTCGCTGGAAAAATGATCGCCCACGAGGCCGAGGCGGCGCTCGGTGTTGAAGCGCTTGCCGTCGTAAGCCACGATTCCGGCCGCTTCCTGCCCGCGATGCTGGAGCGCATGCAGGCCGAGCGCCGTGATGGCGGCGGCGTCAGGATGGCCGAAAATGCCGAAGACGCCGCATTCCTCGCGCAGCGTGTCGCCGTCGAGGTCGAAGTCGGGGGCTTCGGAAACGTCAGCGGATTGACCATTGATCGCGCTCATGACCGCAGATCCTCTATCAAGCCGCTTCTAGGCGGGAACTGGCTGTTCGGGAGAAGGCGCGACTCGTACCGCACCCGTGCGACTCAAGATAGTGCGCTGCAAACAAAATGTCAGGATCGGCCAGAGCTTTCCGGCGATTTATCCAGTGCATGGCTGATGGAAGGTTTCGCGCTTCAGCCGCGCCGCCCGTTGTTCGGAGCGGGCGTGGTGCTGGCCGGAGCTTCGCCGTCGGGGGGCGAGCCGACGTCGTCGGTCGGCTTGCGGATCGCCTTCAGGAAGGTGCTTTCCGGATCGTCGGGCAGCAGCGCCATGATCTGTTCGCCGGTCGCCTGAAGCAATGGCTTGGTGCGGGCGTTCTTGACCCAGTCCGGCTGGGATTTGTCCGGCACCAGCCACTGGAAGAACAGGAAAGCCACAACGCAAAGCAGCAGGCCGCGCCCGGCGCCGAACAGAAAGCCCAGGGACCGGTCGAGCGCGCCGATTTTCGAATCGAGAATAACGTCTGAAATCTTGACGGTGATGAAGGACACCAGCACGAGCGTGACGAAGAATACGCTGGCCGCCGCAACCGCCAGGGCAATTGTGTCTTTCTGGATATACTGAGGCTTAATATAAGGAATTACTAGCGGGTAGAAATAGTAAGCCGCCGCTGCAGCCGCCACCCATGAGGCGATCGCCAGAACTTCCCGCGTAAATCCACGCAGCATGGATAGCAACGCCGAAACCAGCACGACGCCGATCAGGCCGAGGTCAAGATAGGACGGCATAAAGTTTCGCTCGCATCTTTTCGCCGAAAGTGCTTCCGGCGACGCCACGGGCTTTATAGCGAAGCGACCTCACGGCGTCACCCCATGGCTAACATTCTATGAACAGCCTTACCGGTTTGTGACGACGGCGGGCTTCGGGCGGTCGCCGGAGCCGCGCCGGGCCTGCGCGCCCGCAGCCGCAATATCCGCCACGAGAGCCGAAATATGCCCCGCCGTCTGCAGCGTGATAGGCGATTGCTCGCCGCTTTCCTTGATGGCGGCAGGGGCGACGGCCGAACTGAACCCGAGCTTGGCGGCTTCCTTGAGCCGCGCGCCGGACTGCGCCACCGGGCGGATGGAGCCCGAAAGGGCCAGTTCGCCGAAATAAACGCAGTCGCGCGGCAGGATTGCGCCGGTGAGCGAGGAAACCAGCGCCGCAGCCGCCGCGAGGTCCGCCGCCGGCTCGTTGATCCGCAGGCCGCCCGCCACATTGAGATAGACGTCGTGCTGGCCGAGCCGCAATCCTGCATGGGCTTCCAGCACGGCGATCACCATGGAAAGGCGGCTCTGCTCCCAGCCGACCACCGCGCGGCGCGGAGTGCCCAGCGCGGTCGGGGCGACCAGCGCCTGAATCTCCACCAGAACAGGACGCGTGCCCTCCATGCCGGCGAAGACCGCCGCGCCAGGCGCGGAGGAGTCTCTCCCGGCCAGAAAAAGGGCCGACGGATTGGTGACTTCGCGCAGGCCCGCACCGGTCATTTCGAAAACGCCGATTTCGTCCGTCGGGCCGAAACGGTTCTTCACCGCGCGCAGAATCCGGAAATGATGGCCGCCGTCACCTTCAAAGGACACGACCGCGTCGACCATATGCTCGACGACGCGCGGCCCGGCGATCTGCCCGTCCTTGGTGACATGGCCGACAAGGATCACGGTCGCGCCGCTGTTCTTGGCGTAGCGGATGAGCGATTGCGCTGCGCCGCGCACCTGCGTGACCGTTCCGGGCGTCGACTCGACTGTTTCGGTCCACATGGTTTGGATCGAGTCGATGATCACGAGGGCAGGCCGCTTGCCCTCCTGAAGGGTCGCGGTGATGTCCTCGACGCTCGTTTCTGCGGCGAGTTCGACCGACGATTGGGCGAGGCCCAGACGTTCCGCGCGAAGGCGCACCTGCGCCACCGCCTCTTCGCCGGAAATGTAGACAACCCGGTGCCCGCGATCCGCCAGCGTGGCGCAGGCCTGAATGAGCAAGGTCGACTTGCCGATGCCCGGTTCGCCGCCAATCAGGATGACCGAGCCCGGCACGAAGCCGCCGCCCGTCACCCGGTCGAGTTCCCCGATGCCGGAGACAATGCGCGGCGCTGATTTCGACTCGCCCGCGAGGCCTTCAAGCGGGAAGACGCGGCCCTTGCGGGCGCCGCGCGCGGCTTGCGCGCCGATGCCGGCCGTGGGGCCTTCCTCGACGATGGAATTCCATTCGCCGCAGGACTCGCATTTGCCCTGCCAGCGGTTGGTCACCGCGCCGCAGTTCTGGCAGACAAAATTGGCGCGGGACTTGGCCACGGGCGCTCCGTCAGTGCGCGACGGAAAGGGACGTGTTCTGGCGGATGTAGCCGCGCAGATCGGCCAGTTGCCGCTCCAGCGTGTCCTCGGCCTTGCGGAGCTGGTCCAGCGCCGCTTCGACCGAAGCGGTCGCGTCCTCGAAACTGTTGCTGCGGACCAGACGAGGGGCGAAGCGGGGGCGGACGGTCGTGGCGGGCATCGAATCGTTCATGGCTGTTCTCCACCGAACATGTGAGAACATTACAGGAACATTTCGGCTCTGGCTAGAGGGCCTGAACGAAGGCGTCCAGCTTGGCCAGAGTCTGCTGCCCGAGTTCGACGGCCCAGAAGGATTTGACCGCTTCGACCATTTCGGCGCTCGGGAAGACGGAGCGCATGGTGAGCTGCGTTGCGCCATCGCGGTCCTCGAAGGTCACGGTGACGTCGAATGCATTGGGATCATCGGCGCGGTCGCTGCCATGAATGTATTCGAGTCTTTCGGGCGCTGCGATCCGCCGATAGGCGATGCGATTGTCGTAATCGGTTCCGTCCGGTCCGTGCATGACGAAGCGCAGCAACCCTCCCTCGCGGAAGTCCATCGCCAGGATCGTGGTGGTGTAGCCGTCCGGACCCCACCAGCGCGCCAGATGTTCGGGCTTCGTCCAGGCATCGAATACAATGCGGGGCGGGGCGGAGATGCGCCGCGTTTGCACGATGGTGCGCGCTGCGAGATCGTCATGCGTCATTGCCATCTCCCTTGTCGGCCTGCCCTTGCAGGTCCTGCAGATAGGTTTCGAGGCGCTCGAAGCTGCCTTCCCAAAACCGGCGATACTCTTCGAGCCATCCGGACAAGTCCCGCAGCGGTCCCGCTTCAAGCCGGCAGGGGCGCCATTGCGCCTGACGGCTCCGGCTGATGAGACCGGCCCTTTCGAGAACCTTCAGGTGCTTGGAGACCGCCGGAAGGCTCATGCGGAACGGTTCGGCGAGTTCGCCGACCGATTTTTCCCCACGCGACAGGCGCGCCAGAATCGCCCGGCGGGTCGGGTCGGCCAATGCGGTCAGGGTGAGGCTCAGTGGATCGGGTTGCATGCTAAGCCGTGCGGTTAATTAACTGATCGGTTAATTATAGGCGGCCAGGCGGCGGGTCAATGGGTCGGAAAGCCGTCAGTCGCCGATGTAAACGCGGTTGTAGCGGCGGCCCAGATTGGTCAGCACTTCGTACCCGATGGTTCCGGCGCGGGCGGCCAGATCGTCCACACCGATGTCTGGGCCGAGGATCTGCATGAGCGCGCCCGGAACGACGGCGCCGGGCGGCGCGTCGGTCACATCGATGACGGTCAGGTCCATCGACACCCGGCCCACGAAGGGGCATCTCGCACCGGCGAGGATTGCAAAGCCTCCGTCCGGCTTTTCGTCGATGCCGTTGGCGCTGCGCATCAGTCCATCCGCATAGCCGAGGCCGATGGCGGCGAGGCGGGTCGGGCGTCTGGCGGTCCAGCGGCCGTTATAGCCGACGGTGGCGCCGGCCTCGACGTCGCGCAGCTGGATGATGGGCGCTTCGAGCGTCACAACGGGCCGCATCGGGTTGGGCTGGTCAGGCGTGGGATTGCCGCCATAGAGCCCGTAACCGGCGCGCGCCAGCGCGTAGTGGGGCCGGGCGGGCAGGAAGATGCCGGATGAATTGGCAAGGCTCGCGGGCGTCTGCGGAAACGCCGCGCGCGCCGCCTCAAAGGCCGCAATCTGGCGCGCGTTGAGCGGATCATCCGCCGCTTCGGACGACACGAAATGGCCGATCAGCAGCGACAGGGCCTTGCGGAAGGAATCGTCCTGCGCGAGCACCGGAACGTCGCGCGCGTCCAGTCCCAGACGGTTCATGCCGGTATCGACATGCAGCGCCACCGGAAATCCGGCAGCCTCGGGAATGTCGCGCCAGAAGCGCCATTCGGGCAGCGAGCCGATGACCGGAATGAGCCGGTGGATCAGCATCAGTTCGACGGTCTCGCGTTTCGGCAGAACGCCGTTGAGCACGAAGATGCGGGCGCTCTTGTCGCGCAGGCGGTCGCGAACGCGCTTGCCTTCCGAGACGTGGGCGACGAAGAACGTTCGGCAGCCCGCGCGCTCCAGCACCGGGACGACAAATTCGATGCCGGTTCCGTAAGCGTCGGCCTTCACGACTGCGCCGCATTCGGCTTGGCCGGTGACGTCCGACAGCTTCTTCCAGTTCGCCGCGATGGCCGACAGGTCGATCGTGAGCGTCGCCTGCGTGGAGGCGTCCGACAGCGCCACGATGGCCCGCGCGCGTGCGAGCCGCTCGTCATTGGTCAACGTGCGTTTCACATCTGCTCCGGCAGCGAGTCGTAGCCGACGAAGTTGGAGAAGCGCGTCATTGCCGCTTCGAAGGCGAGCGGCACCGTTCCGGTGGGGCCGTGACGCTGCTTGCCGATGATCACTTCGGCCTTTGCATGAACGGCGTCCATGTCGGCCTGCCACTTGGCGTGTTCCTCGGTGCCGGGCTTGGGCTCGCGCGCCTGAAGATAATATTCCTCGCGATAGACGAACATCACCACGTCGGCGTCCTGTTCGATGGAGCCGGATTCGCGAAGGTCGGAAAGTTGCGGGCGCTTGTCGTCGCGCTGCTCGACCTGACGCGACAATTGCGACAGCGCCACGACAGGCACGTTCAGTTCCTTCGCCAGCGCCTTCAGCCCCGTGGTGATTTCGGTGAGTTCCTGCACGCGATTGCCGTCGCGCGATTTCGATCCGGACAGTAGTTGCAGGTAGTCCACCACCAGGACGTCCAGCCCGCGCTGGCGCTTGAGGCGGCGGGCGCGCGCCACGAGCTGCGCGATGGAGAGGCCGCCGGTCGCGTCGATATAGAGCGGCACCTGCTGCATCTCGCGCGCGGCTTCCGAAATGCGATGAAATTCGTCGTCGGCAATGTCGCCGCGGCGGATCTTGTAGGAGGCGACGCCGGATTGCTCGGCGATGACACGGGTCGCCAATTGTTCCGCCGACATTTCGAGCGAGAAGAAGCCCACGATGCCGCCATTCTTGGCGATATGCGATCCGTCGGGCTTCACCTCATATTCGTAGGCCCGCGCAATGTTGAAGGCGATGTTGGTGGCGAGCGCGGTCTTGCCCATGCCGGGGCGCCCGGCGACGATCACAAGGTCGGAATGTTGCAGGCCGCCGAGTTTCGCGTCGAGATCGCTGAGGCCCGTCGAAATGCCTGACAGCTTGCCGTCGCGCTCGTAGGCGCGCGCCGCCATGTCGATGGCGGTCGTCAGCGCGTCCGAGAAGCGCTGGAATCCGCCGTCGTAGCGGCCCTGTTCGGCGATCTCGTAGAGACGGCGTTCGGCCTCCTCGATCTGCGTGCGCGGGGAGGCGTCAACCGGCGAATCATAGGCGGTGTTGACGATCTCTTCGCCGATGTTGATGAGGTTCCGGCGGGTGGCCAGATCGTAGATCATCCGCCCGTAATCTTCGGCATTGATGATCGTGGTCGCTTCCGAGGCGAGGCGCGCCAGATAGGTCTGGACCGTGATGCCGCCGAGATCGTGATCGCCCAGAAAGGTCTTCAGCGTGAGGTTCGTGGCGACCTTGCCGGCGCGGATCAACTGTCCGGCGATCTCGAAGATGCGGCGATGCAGCTCCTCGGAGAAATGTTCCGGACGCAGGAAGTCCGAGACGCGATCATAGGCGTCATTGTTGACGATGATTGCGCCGAGCAGCGCCTGTTCGGCCTCCACATTGTGCGGCGGCGTGCGATAGGTGGCGGGTTCGGGTTGCGAGCCGAAAACGTTGTAGCGGCCCGCGAGATTTTCGACGGCTGACATGGTCACTTTGCGGCTGGAAAAACCCGACTCAGCGAGCAACGGCAATGTAGGATATCGCCATTCGCGCGGCCAATGTGTGGCATGCGGGCGAGGCCGGTACGAGTCGGTTTGTTAATCGCGCGCTAACTTTCCGCCCTTGTGCGTGCTTTCCACAGTGAGGCGATTTTGCCGAAATGTCCGCTTGACTCCCGACCGTGCTGAAAATGCAGCCGGTCCGAAATCAAGCCCCGGAAAGTGCGAAATCCGCGCCTGTCGGGGCGCGGATTCCAGTTGTTCCGATGTTCGCCGGATCGCAGCGATCAGCGGTCGCCGAGGCTGCCGCCGGTCTCTTCCAGGGCCGCGCCGACTTCGAGGCCGAGATCGGCCATCGAGGTCTCCTCGACGATGTTGAGGGATTCGCCGCGCGCCTGACGATCGGCTTCGTCCGCCGAACGGGCGACGTTGATGGTGACCGACACGTCGATTTCCGCATGCAGGTGCAGCGGCACGTTGTGCAGACCGAGCGACTTGATCGGGCTCTGGATGACGACCTGGTTGCGGTTGATCGTGAAGCCGCCGGCGGTGATGATGTCGGCGATGTCGCGGGTCGAGACCGAACCGTAGAGCTGGCCGGATTCGCCGGCCTGACGCAGGATCACGAAGCTCTTGCCGTTGACCTTTTCGCCGATCTTCTCGGCTTCCTGCTTCAGTTCGAGGTTGCGGGCCTCAAGCTGGGCGCGCTGGGATTCGAACTTCTTCCGGTTGGCTTCCGTGGCGCGCAGCGCCTTGCCCTGCGGCAGCAGGAAGTTACGGGCGTAACCGTCCTTCACGCGCACAACCTCGCCCATAAGGCCGAGCTTGGCGACGCGCTCCATCAAAATCACTTCCATCATTTTCTCCTGTCAGTTGATTGGCGTGAGGGGTGGATTCCTGGGCGGCGTCTTGGGACGCCTCAGCGGATAGACCGTTTCGATGAGGCCGGTGATGGTCGCGAAAATCAGCGGCCATGGCAGCATCACCAGCACGGTGAAATAGACGCCCATCAGAATGGGCGTGCGGGCGGAGGAACCGCGCGAAATGAAATGGACGGCCGCTAGCCCCTGAAACGCATAGGCGACGCCGATCGCCGCCGCGATGGTCGAGCCGACCATCCGGATAGGACCGTCAATCAGGCAGCCGAGCAGCCCGATAATGAAGAAATGCCGCGCCTGCAGGGGCAGGGCGAGATGTTCGGGCAGGTCTTCCCATGTGCGGGTGAGCAACTGGGAAATCAGCACCACGCGGCCTGCCAGCCAGAGGTTGAGGGCCAGACTCACGACCGCCCAGCCTGCCATGACAGCCGGCATGAGGCCGACGATCAGGCGGGCGAAATCCTCGCGCGTGAAATTCCCCGGCAGGATGTTGTTGCTCAGGACGCCTTCAAGCGCCGGGGCAATCCGGCGGACGGAGCTTTCGGTGAAGTCCTGATAACCGCCGGCCTGCATGATCGCGAGGCCTATGATGGCCAGCGTCATCGCAATGGAGAGCGCCACGATCCAGCCGAGCAGCAGGCTGATCGGGTACCAGACGACCTTGCCGTCGTCCCCCGTCCGGCACAGCGAGGCCTGCCGGGCCAGCCACCATGAAGGCAGCGCCACGGACGCCAGAAAGGCGCCGCCGAAGATGGGGGTCAGGAAAAGGGAGATGAGAACCGCCCCGATGCCGCCGGCGATCAAAGCCGAGGCCTGGCCGAAACCGAGGCCGGCGATCATGATCGGGAGGGCGGACAGGATCGCGACGAACATCGCCATCGCCGTTCCCTTGACGGGCACGACAAACAGGATCGCGGCCGCAAGGCCCGCCCCGATCGCGATGAGAACTCGTTGCATCATTCCCGAGCTGTCCCGCATCTGCGGTTAGAGCAGGATCGCCCGAAGGCTTCCGGCCCAGCCTCGTCCCGAATGGTTTCGGGGCGATCTGAAAGCCGGCGCAGGGATGCGCCGGCCATGTTCATGTTCAGAGTCGAGAAGCGCCCGTAAGTGCTTCCGAAATCTGGGAAATCCTTAGCGGATCACGTAGGGCAGCAGGCCGAGGAAGCGGGCGCGCTTGATCGCCTGGGCGAGTTCGCGCTGCTTCTTGGCCGAGACGGCCGTGATGCGGGACGGGACGATCTTGCCGCGCTCGGAGATGTAGCGCGACAGGAGACGGGTGTCCTTGTAGTCGATCTTCGGCGCATTCGGGCCCGTGAACGGGCAGGTCTTGCGGCGGCGGAAGAAGGGGCGGCGAGCGCCGGCTGCAGCGGCCATTAGTTCATTCCTCCTTCGATGTCGTCACGCGGGCGGCGCGGCGCGCGGCCGCTGGGCATTCCGCCCGGACCGCCACGGCGGTCGCCACGGTCGCCGCGATCGTCGCGATCGCTGTCTTCGCGCTTGCGCATCATGGCCGACGGGCCGTCCTCATGGGCTTCGACCTTGACGGTCATGAAACGCAGGACGTCTTCGTTGATGCCCATCTGACGCTCCATCTCGGTGATGGCCGCAGCCGGAGCCTCGATGTTCAGCAGGGTGATGTGAGCCTTGCGGTTCTTGCGGATGCGGTAGGCGAGGGACTTGACACCCCAGTATTCCACCTTGCCGATCTTGCCGCCGCCGGCGGTGATGACATTCTTGAACTGCTCGGTGAGAGCCTCGACCTGTGCGGCCGAAGCGTCCTGGCGAGCAAGATAGACGTGCTCGTAAAGAGCCATTTGGATCTTGCCTTTCTCTGTTACGCCGCCCCGGCGCGGAGCCCTTCGAGCCCGGAGAAAGGCCCGACGGAATTCAAAAATCGAAGGCGGGAACACGGGAAGCCGGACCAGATGGCCCTACCGGCGGACGCCGGCCTTCCGTTCAGCCCCCGGCCGGAGCTGGCGAAGCGCTCCTTATACGGAGAATTCCCGGACTGGCAAGACCGACGCCGAAGAGAATGCTATGTTCGGGCTCACGATTCCAGCGGGGGGCCGCCCATGTGCGTGATCAGCAGGAGAGCCTTTGCGGGCTTTGCGGCGACCTGCCTGCTGCCTGCGGTCGCGCAGGCGGCTGACGGGTCGGGACGGTTTGCGGCGGCGGCTGAGCAGATGCGCCGCCAGGCCATCGCCAGCGGGGACCAGCCCTATGGGGCGGTGATCGTGCGGGGCGAGGAGATCGTCGGCTTCGGGCCCAGCCGGGTCGTTGTGGAGAAGGACGCCGCAGCGCATGCCGAGAGGGTCAGTCTGCGCGATGCGCTGCTGCGCAACAAGCTCAACCGGTTGCCGGACGCCGTCATCTACTCGACCTCCATTCCATGCGGCCCGTGTCAGGAAGTCCTGGCGGCTGCCGGCATTGCCCGCATGTATGTGGGTCCCAACGCCCGCGACGAGGGACCGCCGCGCGCCGGCTGACGCGCCTTCGACGAACTTTTGTTCGCCGAACAGGCCTTTCCTCCCGATATGGCCGCCCTCGCGCTTGGCATATCCGCCAGCCAGTGCTTACATTGAATATGAAAAGTCGCCGCATGACCGACTCAGGTCGCTGCGCCAAGGAGCTTCTTTTGTCGTCGATCGATACGACCGGCGCACCGGGACTCGCCACGGCGGCTGCGATCCCGGATCGGCAGACGGGCGGCGACGTGCGTTCCGCCAGATCTGCCGCGACGCCGACTTATGCGGCGCTCGATCTCGGCACCAACAATTGCCGCCTCCTCATAGCGCGCCCCTCCCGCGAGGGTTTTCGCATCGTGGATGCTTTTTCGCGGATTGTTCGGCTTGGCGAGGGGCTCGGGCAGACCGGCAGGCTCTGCGACGCCGCCATCGAGCGGACCCTGTCGGCGCTCGCGATCTGCCGCAACAAGATCGAGAACAAGGGCGTCACCCGCTTCCGGCTGATCGCCACCGAGGCCTGCCGTATCGCCCATAATGGCGCGGAGTTTGTGGACCGCGTCGCCGGGGAAGTCGGCATCGAACTCGAAGTCGTCGACCGCGAGACCGAGGCGCATCTGGCGGCCGCCGGTTGCGCTTCGCTGGCTGATCCGCGTGCGACCGGGATCGTGCTGTTCGACATCGGCGGCGGTTCGTCCGAGATTGTCTGGCTCGGCCCCGAGCGTCAGGGCCGCGACGACGGTTCGATGCGCGAGCGTGTGCGGGTCTGGACCTCGATGCAGCTTGGCGTCGTGACGCTGGCGGAGAAGTTCGGCGGGCGGGACGTCACCCCCCAGGACTTTCGCGCCATGGTCGACTTCGTCGCCGGACAGCTTGCGGAGTTTGCCGAACGCGCCGCCAACGAACAGCGCTGTGACCGTTTTCACCTGCTCGGCACGTCCGGCACGGTCACGACCCTCGCGGGCGTGCATCTGGGGCTGCAACGATACGAGCGCCGGCGCATCGACGGACTCTGGATGTCGGATGAGGAAGTCACCGACGCCATGAACCGGCTGCGACGCATGACCTACGCGGATCGCTCCGCTAACGGATGCATCGGTCCTGAACGCGCCGATCTGGTGCTGGCGGGCTGCGCGATTCTGGAAGCCATTCGGGAGGCTTTTCCGGCCAATCGCATCCGCATCGCTGACCGGGGCTTGCGCGAAGGCATCCTGATGCAGCTGATGCGCGCCGACGGGGTCTGGGGCGGCGGCCATCAAACGGGATATTTGCGGTGAGCAATCAGAAAGCCGGAAGCGGCGCGGGCGGCAACAGCCTCAAGGTGCGGGTGAAGACGGCGCGCAAGCGCTCGCTCTCCTCGACCCTGTGGCTGCAAAGGCAGTTGAACGATCCGTATGTGGCCAAGGCGAAAGCCGAGGGCTACCGCTCTCGCGCAGCGTTCAAGCTGCTCGAAATGGACGAGCGTTACAGGCTGCTGAAGCCCGGCCAGAAGATCGTCGATCTCGGCGCAGCGCCGGGCGGCTGGTCTCAGATTGCGGCGAAGAAAGTCGGCTCGGCCGAAGGCAAGGGCAGGGTGATCGGCATCGACCTGCTCGACATCGAAGCCATTCCGGGCGTCGAATTCACCATCATGGACTTTCAGGACAACGACGCGCCGGACCGCTTGAAGGCGATGCTCGGCGGCAAGGCCGACGGCGTCATGTCCGACATGGCCTCGAACACGACGGGCCACCGCCAGACGGACCATCTGCGCATCGTGGCTCTGGCCGAAATGGCCATCGAGTTCGCCCGCGAAGTGCTGGCGCCCGGCGGGTTCTTCACCGCGAAGGTCTTGCAGGGCGGCACCGAAGGCAAGCTGCTGGCGGACCTCAAGCGCGATTTCACCACCGTGCGCCATGTGAAGCCCGCCGCGAGCCGTCAGGATTCGGCGGAGCTTTATGTTCTGGCGACGGGGTTTCGGGGCGGCGAAGGCTGATGTGTCGCGTCAACGAGCCAGCGCTATTTCCATTCCGTGTTTCTCGAAGATCGCCAGCGCCGCCCCGTTAGCTTTCAGCTTTACGAGGGAAGCGTTTATCTTCGCCAGAAGCTGTTCCTGTCCCTTATTCAGCATGAAGCCGCCAGGGTTCTTCACGCGCGATTCCCAGGTCGTGACGATGCGAAGATCGGGCATTGCCCGGACCCGCTCGACAAGACTGATGTTGTTGAGGAAGCCCGCGTGGGCTGCCCCGGAACGCACAGCGTCGAAATTTGCAGGAGCTACGAGCGCGCGAAACTCCTTCACGATTCCCGCCGATGCCTTTTGCATCTGTTCGGTCAGTCCGCCTCCTGCGGGCGAAGTCACGATCCGATCGCGCAGGTCTTCCATCGTGCGGTACATGGCTGAATCGGCCTTGCGAACGTAGAGCGCATCGCCGACGGTATAAACAACATCGGCGAAGTCGAGCGTTCCGGCGCGTTCGGGCGCATATTGCCCGAGTGAAAGATCGACAATCTTCGCATTATGGAAGGCCACGCGGTCAGCCGGGATCATCGTGTGCCACTCGATCTTGAAGTCCTGATCCTTGGCGATGGCTTCGAACAGTTCCACGAGCGGTCCGGTAGGCTGGAACGACTCGCCGTTGATCCACATGAGCGGACGTTGGCTGACTTCATAGGCGGCCTTGATGACTTGCTGGGCGTTAGCAGTCGTCACTCCGACGACGATGAGAAAAGCGGCGATGATCGCGCGACGAAAAAGCATGAGTCCTCCCGGACAGGCCATTTTCGGTCAGCAAATCCCGAGACGCGCATTCAGTCAAGCTGTTACCCGGAAGCGCCCTTCCGCTGGCTGCCTACCTCTGTCTTGCTCACGCCGGCTGAAACTTCCGCGCCTGCATCGCGCGGCATGGTGATGAAGACGAACGAGGACGACACCGTCAGCGCCGCGACCGTGAAGAACGACCACGAAAAATCTTCCGCCCGTAAATGATCCCCGCCGCGAGCGAACAGCGTCAGTTCCACCACGCCCGCGCCGATGGCGACGCCCGCCGCAGTGGCGAATTGCTGGAGCACCGAGACGAGGCTTGTCGCCTTGCTCATCTGCGCCGTCGGCACGTCCGCGAAGGCGAGCCCGTTCAGCGATGTGAATTGCAGCGAACGGAAGAAGCCGCTCAGAAACAGAACGCTGAAGATGACCCAGTGCGGCGTCTCGATCGTGTAGAGGCCGTTCACGGCGAGCAGCAGGCCGGAGCCCGCGCCGCAGAGCATGAGCACGAGCTTGAAGCCGTAGCGCCGCAGAATGGCGGGCGCAGCCGCCTTGATGAACATGGACCCGCCTGCGGAGGCAAAGGTGATCATGCCCGATTGCGCCGCGCTCATGCCGAAGCCGACCTGCAGCAGCAACGGCAACAGGAACGGCACCGCCCCCACGCTGATGCGAAACAGCATGCTGCTGATCACCGCATAGCTGAAGTTGCGGATGCGCAGCAAAGTGAGGTCGAGCAGCGGATTTTCCGTGCGGCGCGAGTGGAGCAGGTAAAGCCCCAGCGCCCCGAAGCCTGCGCCGAGGAGCCCGAGGATCTGCCAGAGTGCTAGGAAGTGTCCGCCCGTCACCGTGAATCCGAAGATCAGGCAGGACAGCGCTACGCCCGCCAGCAGGAAACCCACCACATCGAGACGGCCGGGATTCTCCTCCCGCACATCCGGAATGTAGAGCGACACCATCACGATGCCGAGAATCCCGATGGGCACGTTGATCCAGAAAATCCAGCGCCAGTGCAGGTAGGTTGTGATGAATCCGCCGAGCGGCGGGCCGATCACCGGCCCGATCATGGCCGGGATCGCCAGATAGGCGAATGCCTTGATCATCTCCGCGCGAGGAATCGATCGCAGGACAATGAGCCGGCCCACCGGCATCATCATCGCGCCACCGAGGCCCTGCAAGACTCGCGCGACCACAAAGCCCGAAAGGGTGTCCGACATGCCGCACATGATCGAACCGGTTATGAAGACCCCGATGGCGAGGCGGAACACGTTGCGTGCGCCGAACCTGTCCGCGATCCACGCACTCGCCGGAATGAAAACCGCCTGCGCCACCAGATAGGATGTGATGGCCAGTTTCAGCGCCAGCGGGTCCTGTCGCAGGTCGCGGGCGATGGCCTCCAGCGATGTCGCGATCACGGTGCTGTCGACGCTCTCCATGAAGAGCGCGCAGGCGACGATCAGCGGCGTGATGAAACGGCGATCCAAGGCGGACTTTCGGAAACGGCGGGGCGTTTGCGGACGGAGGCGTCCCGTGCGGACTCGGGGCGCGTCCGGCGGGCGGGCGCAGAATAGGCCCGCCGCGCCCCCGAGGGCAATCGCAACGCCGTAAGGCTTTCTTCACCCTGCTCGGTAACCATGGCGTTCCGGCCGCGTTGGCGTCCGGACGTCATGCGTTTCCAGGGTGAGTTTCATGTTCAAGAATTCAATTACGTCGCGCGCGCTCCTCGCCGCCGGTCTTTTTGCAGCAGTCGGTCTGGCGTCTCCGGCGCAGGCGCAGGATCTTCTCTCCGGCCAGAACATCGGGATCGTGGCCGGAGCCGTCGGCGGCGGCGTGCTGGGCAATCAGCTTGGCGGCAAGAACAAGGTTCTCGGCACGGCTGCGGGCGTGGTGGGCGGCGGCGTCGTGGGCGGCGTTGTCGGCAATATGGTCGACAAGCGCCCGACCGGGTCCATCATCAACGGCCGCAATGTCGGCGCTGTCGGCGGCGCGGTGGCGGGCGGCGTGATCGGCAACAAGGTCAGCGGCAAGAACAAGGTTCTCGGCACGGCTGCGGGCGTGGTGGGCGGCGCCGTCGTCGGCGGCGTCGTCGGCAATGCGCTGGACAAGAAGAAGCGCTGAATTCGCTGCCCCGAACCATTTTGACGGGCGCCCCTGGGCGCCCGTTTCCATGTGCGCTTCCCTTGTGATCTTCGAGCCAAGTCGCCAAGCTCCGATCAAATGATTCGACTTTTGGAGAGTTGCGATGAAGGCCGACGAAGCCACCGAAATGATGGAAGTCGAGAAGCACGAGAACAAGACCAAGCAGAAGCTGGCGATCATCATCGCCTTTTTTGCGATGCTTCTCGCCATTACGGGTCTTGGCGGCCAGAACGCCGGCAAGGAGACCCTGAACAACAATATTCTGGCCTCCAACGCCTTCAATTTCTATCAGGCCAAGAACATTCGCCAGACCAGCCTCATTCTGGCGGCCGATGAAATCGAACTTGCATGGAATTCGACACCGGGCCTGACGCCTGAAGCGAAGGACGCGCTGGCGAAAAAGCTCGCCTCCTACAAGGCCACCGTCGCCCGCTATGAATCCGAGCCCGATACGGGCGAAGGCAAGAAGGAACTGCTGGCGCGCGCCCGCACCCATGAGGAAGCGCGCGACCACGCCATGAAGCAGGACCCGTATTTCGATTATGCCGAGGCGCTGCTGCAGATCGCCATCGTGCTCATCTCGGTCTCGATGATCGCCGAAATCATCTGGCTCGCCTTCATGGGCGTGGGGCTGGGCGCGGTCGGGGCGCTGCTGATGGTGAACGGCTTTACGTTGCTGGTGGATATTCCCTGGCTCGGATAGCGGAAAGTATCTATCGCATCGTTCGAAGTCGAAAAGGCCGGAGCCGTGTCGAAGAAAGTTAGGGAGCGCGAAGGCTTCTGTAAACTCACTCACACACGCGGGAAATTTGTAGACTCCCACATTTTACCCAAAGCGCTTACCAAGGCAGAAGGACTTGGGCCCGGTTTAACCCAATATGGTAACGGGCGTCACGAACGGCGTTGGAGTAGTTGGTATGATCCTTCTCTGGTCGTTGTAGCGGGCGAATCTATCCTTTCCGAATACGATAGCTGGGCAATCCCTTTCTTGCGAAAACATAAGTTGGTTTGGAGTGGATGGGGGCCAATGCAAGCCCTGACTGACGTAAATGCAATCGCCGGAACAGACGTTTGAATTCGGCGTCTTGAATTTGCAAGTCTTGAAGAATCGAGGCTTTTGCGCCTGTTTTTACTGAGCATTCTTTGGAGAGCCGCAGCAACGAAGAGATCTGAGTTTAGCGAAATAGAAGTTCCAAAGAGTGACTTGGAACGGTTGCGCAAAATGGTCGCGGAAAAGAATCCCGAACCATTGGATTTTTACCCCGCATCGCTCATCCAAATATCGACACTCGGACGTCCTCATAATTCGACTCCTTTTGCAACCTCTAAGCATGTTTTTGCTGTCGGGGAATATCCAGCGTACGATGAGCCTATATTTCGCTTCTTCCTCGATGGTCTAATAGTGCATTTCTCTCGCCTTCCGAGCAATGAAGATGTTTTGCAACGCTTGGGCGATTTACGCGTTGGGAACGAAAGAACTGTCACAATTTCTGCGGTGAATTGGGAGAATTCTTTTCAGCTTAGGAATGCAGTGGTTGTCGGCACAGAGAGTTCTCTCGGGCGCCCTTTAACTCAGGAAGAGTTTGCAAAATTGTCTGAAATCCTGAAGCCATGATCGAGAAGTGTGGATATCGATGGACAAAGAGCGAAATCCAGGCTGCCGCATCTGCATTCAATGACTGCCGATTAGTTTCCATCAGACTGGCTTGCTTCCTATTTCCCCCCGCTCACCATCCATGCTAAGCACCGCCGCCAACCCCGGTTGAGCGCCGATTCCGGCTGCTTCCCGGTCCCTTTCGATTCGGGCCGAGCCCGAACATTCTGGAGTTGGCGATGGCCCTCATCATGCGACCGACGTTTCCGGAGGCCCTGACCTTCGACGACGTGCTGCTCAAGCCCGGCCATTCCGAGGTCATGCCGTCCGGCGTCGACATCAAGTCGCGGCTGACCCGCACCATCCATCTCAACCTGCCGATCGTCTCCTCCGCCATGGATACGGTGACGGAATCGCGACTCGCCATCGCGATGGCGCAGGCAGGCGGCATCGGCGTCATCCATCGCAATCTGGAGCCCGAGGAACAGGCCGAGGAAGTGCGCCGCGTGAAGCGCTACGAATCCGGCATGGTGGTGAACCCCATCACGATCTTCCCGGACGAAACCCTGTCGGATGCGCTGGCGCTGATGAAGCACCACGGCATCTCAGGCATTCCGGTAGTGGAGCGCGGCCCCTCGGGCCGTCCGGCGAAACTCGTCGGCATCCTCACCAACCGCGACGTGCGGTTCGCCGACAATCCGCACCAGCCCGTGTCGGAACTGATGACCAAGAAGGTCATCACCGTGCGCGAAGGCGTCAGCCAGGATGAAGCCCGTCGCCTGCTTCACCAGCATCGCATCGAAAAGCTGCTGGTGGTGGACGACGATTATCGCTGCGTCGGCCTCGTCACCGTCAAGGACATGGAGAAGGCGACGCTTCACCCCACGGCCTGCAAGGACGCCGAAGGGCGCCTGCGGGTCGCTGCCGCCTCGACCGTCGGCGACAAGGGCTATGAGCGGGCCATGATGCTGATCGACGCGGGCGTCGATTGCGTGGTGGTCGACACCGCCCACGGCCATTCCCAGCATGTGCTGGATCAGGTGGCGCGCATCAAGCGCTTCACCAACAAGGTCTCGATCATCGCCGGCAATGTGGCGACCGCCGAAGGCGCGAAGGCGCTGATCGACGCGGGCGCGGACGCCATCAAGGTCGGCATCGGCCCGGGCTCCATCTGCACCACCCGCATCGTGGCGGGCGTCGGCGTGCCGCAGCTCACGGCCATTCTGGAAGCCGCCGAGGAGGCCCGAAAGGCCGACGTGCCGGTGATCGGCGACGGCGGCATCAAATATTCGGGCGATCTCGCCAAGGCCATCGCGGCGGGCGCGGAATGCGTGATGATCGGCTCGCTGCTGGCCGGCACGGAAGAAAGCCCCGGCGAGACGTTCCTGTATCAGGGCCGCTCGTACAAGGCTTACCGCGGCATGGGCTCGGTCGGGGCGATGGCGCGCGGCTCGGCCGATCGCTACTTCCAGCAGGACATCAAGGATTCGCTCAAGCTCGTGCCGGAAGGCATCGAGGGGCAGGTGCCGTACAAGGGCCCGGTGGGTTCGGTGCTGCACCAGCTTGCCGGCGGCCTGCGCGCCGCCATGGGCTATGTGGGCGCGCCGACCGTGCCGGAATTCCAGCGCCGCGCGCAATTCGTCCGCATCTCTGGGGCCGGCCTGCGCGAGAGCCACGTCCACGACGTGTCGATCACCCGCGAAAGCCCCAATTATCCGATGGGGCTGTAAGGCTGCCGACGTCGCTTCATCGCCAGCAGTCCCGCGAAGCGATCCAGAGAGCGGCTTTGGCAAGGTGGATTGCTTCGCTACGCTCGCAATGACGCAGCGGAGCCATTCAGGAGAGCCTCATGTCCATCCAAGCGGTGCTGCTCCCGGTCTTCGTGCAGGTTGGGCTCACCTTCATCCTGCTATTGCTGATGGGGCGCGCGCGCTTCACGGCCTTGCGGGCGCGCGAGGTGAAGCTGGGCGATATTGCGCTGGGCCAGAACGCCTGGCCCGACAGACCCGCACAATTCGCGCGCTCCTATCAGAACCAGTTTGAACTCCCGATCCTGTTCTATGTGCTGGTCGTGCTGGCGATCATCACCAAAAAGGACGATTTGCTGTTCGTGGTTCTCGAATGGCTTTTCGTCGCGACTCGTCTCGTTCACGCCTATATCCACACCGGCTCCAACGCGGTGACGCGCCGCTTCACGGCATTTGTCGCCGGGATGACGGTGCTGATCGCCGCCTGGGCGATCTTTGCCTTCCGCATTCTGACTGGACTCTGATGACCCCCGCAGCCCGCATCGCCGCCGCCATCGAGGTTCTTGCCGCGATCGAGACCCAACGCCGCCCGGCGCATGACGCCATGCGCGAATGGGGCATCGCGCATCGCTTCGCGGGCTCGAAGGACCGTTCGGCCATTTCGGCGCTGGTACATGATGCGCTGCGCGTGAGGGCCTCTGCGTCGTGGATCATGGGCGAGGCGACGCCGCGCGCCGTGATGCTGGGCGCGTTGCGCCGGGCTCGCGGCATGGACGCAGAAGGCATTGCGGCCCTGTGCGACGGCGTCGGCCATTCGCCGGCTCCTTTGACCGGCGATGAAGCCGCGCGGCTCGTGGCGGATGATCTGACCGGCGCTCCGGATCATGTGCGCGGCGATTATCCCGAATGGCTTGCGCCATCCTTCGAGGCGGTGTTCGGCGAGGACTCGGTCTCGGAGGGCAGGGCGCTGGCGGAACGAGCGCCCGTCGATCTGCGGGCCAATGCGCTGAAAATCACGCGCGAAAAGGCTCTGGACGAACTCTCGCATCTGGGCGCGGAACCCACGAAACTGTCACCGCTCGGCCTGCGCATCGCCATCGGGGCGGACGGGCGCGGACCCGCTTTACAAGCCGAGCCCGCTTATGTGCGCGGCCTGGTCGAGGTGCAGGACGAGGGCTCGCAGATCGCAGCGTTGCTGGCTGCCGCCAAGCCCGGGATGCAGGTGCTTGACCTTTGCGCCGGAGGCGGCGGCAAGACGCTGGCCATCGCGGGCGGGATGGACGCCAGCGGGCAGATCTACTCGGCGGATTCGGACGGGCGTCGGCTGATGCCGATCTTCGCCCGACTGGAACGCGCGGGCGTCCGCAACGTGCAGGTGCGCGCCCCCAAGGGCAAGCTGCCGCCGGCGCTGAATGACATCAAGGGCCGCTGCGACATTGTCTTCGTCGACGCGCCGTGCACCGGGACCGGCACATGGCGCCGCAACCCGGACGCCAAGTGGCGCACGCGCCCCGGCGCATTGGAGCAACGCATCAAGGAACAGGATCAGGTTCTTGATGATGCAGTGCAATTTGTAAAAGCGGGCGGAACCATCGTTTACGTCACCTGCTCGCTCTTGCGCGAGGAGGACGAGGACCGTGTGGCGGCTTTCCTCAACCGTCATCCGGATTTCCTGCCCATCGAGGCGGCCCATATGGCGCGCCGCGCGGAGCTTCCGCAGCTCGCGGAGTACGGCTCGAAGCTCGGGCCGGGCATCAGGCTGACGCCGCGCAGCGCCGGGACGGACGGGTTCTATGTCTGCGTGCTGCTGAAGCAGTAGGGCTGCGGAAGCCGCAGGCTGCTGACGCGGCAGGAGTTCAGTGCCGGGCGGCTTCGTCCAGCCCCGGCATGGGCGGACCGCACAAAGTGCTTTCGACGCTCCAGCGGCCGGTGCGGCCGCCGCCCATATGGGCCTTGAGCCAGCGCAGGAAGTCCGGGCGCTCCAGCACCTTGCCGCCGAACCGCTCGACGTTCCGGTCGTTGCGCGCATCGTGTAGGCCGTAGCCCCAGCGGGTCAGGTGGCGATTGAGCACGGTCAGGCCGAAATCCAGCGCATCCCGGGAATCGCCGAACGTCTGCTCGCTCGTGTAGAGCCCGCCGACCCCGATTCCGAAACCGCCCGCAATCAGCCGTCCGCGCTCGCGCACCTCGAAGGAATGCGCAAAGCCTGCATCGTGCATGGCGGCGAAAAGCTTCATCAGCTTCGGCGGCAGGGCCGAGCCGTCGAACCGCTCGCGCGCCGCGCGGGCGCAGCGGGCGACGATGTCGTCAAAGTCGCGGTCGAACTCGACCGTCAGATCGGCCTTGCGCAAATGGCTGCGCACGCCGGGCGGAATCTTCGCCTGACCGGGCGTCACAACCACGCGCTGCGAGGGCGACCACCAGGCGAGCGCGCCCAGCAGCGGGCGCACATAAAGCCCCCGCGCCATGGCTTCGACAAGAATTTCGGGAGACAGCTCCGCCACCAGACCGCAGAGGCCGTCAGGGTGGCTGAGGGCGCGCTCGGGGTCGGGCAGTCCGGCCGGCTTGATCATGCCCTCGCGCAAGATGCAGTCGACTGTCGCGGGCAGGTCGGGAAGCTTCCTTGGCTGGAGCGCATGGGCCGCAACCGACGCCATGCGGCGCAATTGCTCCGACAGGCTTTCCGACAGCATGGCCTCCCGCCGCCGCCGCATGTCGGCGCGGGACACGAAGCCGTCGGCCTCGATGCCTTCCGAGAAAAGGCTTCCGAACTGACGCATGCGAAGATCAATCACTGTAACGCCCCGTCTGATGGCTTTCGCCCATTGACGGAGCAGGCTAGCGAGACCGCGTTTCGGCCGGTTCAAACAGATTGGTCGAATGCTGGTAAAAATCCGTTAACAAACGGGCGGCGTGTTGCGCCGCAGGGCCGCATCGCCTATGCGGGACGATATGTTCTGGCATGTGGCGATGTCGCCCTCGCCCTTCGAGACGCGCCTGTGGCGCTCCTCAGGGTGAGGGCTCAGAGAGAGGCCAGCGCCAGTAGCCCTCATGCTGAGGAGCCGCGCAGCGGCGTCTCGAAGCACGAGGGCGGACCACAAGAAAGACCGCCCATGACCGCGCCCCATGATGAAATCGTCGCCCACCACGACAAGGTCCTGATCGTCGATTTCGGCTCGCAGGTGACGCAGCTCATCGCCCGGCGCGTGCGCGAGGCGGGCGTCTATTGCGAGATCGCGCCGTTCCAGTCCGCCGAGGCCGCCTTCGACCGGCTGGCCCCGAAGGCCGTCATCCTGTCGGGCGGCCCGGCCTCGGTGACGGACGCCAACTCGCCCCGCGCGCCGCAGAAGATTTTCGACGCAGGCCTGCCGATCATGTCCATCTGCTACGGCCAGCAGACGACGGCGGTGCAGCTTGGCGGCGTGGTGGAAGGCGGGCATGCGGCGGAATTCGGCCGCGCCGAAATCGAAATCCGCGAAAAGAGCGCCCTGTTCGACGGGCTGTGGGAGGTCGGTAAGCGCTACACGGTCTGGATGAGCCACGGCGACCGGGTGACGAAACTCCCCGCCGGTTTCACCGTGAAGGCGACGAGCGAGAACGCCCCGTTCGCCATCGCCACTGATGAAGCGCGGCGGATCTACACCACCATGTTCCACCCCGAAGTGGTGCACACGCCGGACGGCGCAAAGCTCATCTCCAATTTCGTCCACAAGGTCGCGGGCCTGCGCTCGGACTGGACGATGGCGGCATTCAGACAAGAGGCAATCGCCGCGATCCGCCATCAGGTCGGGCAGGGGCGGGTTCTGTGCGGGCTTTCGGGCGGCGTCGATTCCGCCGTCGCGGCTGTGCTGCTGCACGAGGCCATCGGCGACCGGCTGACCTGCGTGTTCGTCGATCAGGGCCTGCTGCGGCAGGGCGAGGCGAAGGAAGTCGTCACCCTGTTCCGCGATCACTACAATATCCCGCTCGTCCATGTGGACGCCGCCGATATGTTCATCGACGCTCTGGAAGGCGAGGCCGACCCGGAGACCAAGCGCAAGACCATCGGGCGCCTGTTCATCGAGGTCTTCGACGCCGAGGCCAAAAAGATCGCCGCCGACGGGCGCGGCCCTTTGGAGTTTCTGGCGCAGGGCACGCTCTATCCGGACGTGATCGAAAGCGTCTCCTTCACCGGCGGGCCGTCGGTGACGATCAAGAGCCACCACAATGTGGGCGGCCTGCCGGCGCGCATGAAGATGAAACTGGTCGAGCCGCTGCGCGAACTTTTTAAAGACGAAGTGCGCGCGCTCGGCCGCGAACTCGGTCTGCCCGAAGCCTTCGTGGGCCGCCATCCGTTCCCCGGACCGGGCCTTGCCATCCGCTGCCCGGGCGGCGTGACGCGCGAGAAGCTCGACGTGCTGCGCAAGGCCGACGCCATCTATCTCGATGAGATCCGCAAGGCGGGGCTCTACGACGTGATCTGGCAGGCCTTTGCGGTTCTGCTGCCGGTCCGCACAGTCGGGGTGATGGGCGACGGGCGCACCTACGACCACGTCTGCGCGCTCCGCGCCGTCACCTCCGTGGACGGCATGACGGCCGATTTCTACCCCTTCGACATGAACGTGCTGGGCAGGGCGGCGACGCGCATCATCAATGAGGTGAAGGGGATCAACCGGGTGGTGTACGACGTGACGTCGAAGCCGCCGGGGACGATTGAGTGGGAGTGAGATTTAAATTATAAGTCATTGATATTATTGAATATATGACTTACACAAAACTTCCACGCTAAAAAATAGCCCCTTGTTTTCATTGGGCCACGACATTATGCTTGCACAAAATGCTGCACAAAGTTGTGGCTACTGAAAACCATAGTGACGTAGGGGC
>CANJNI010000015.1 GCA_947475995.1 Beijerinckiaceae bacterium
AGAGCGAATTCGGCATTCTTCCCACGGAACAATCCCAGCGAGTGTCCGGACAACGTTCGAGTGCCGGCCTCGTCTGCATGGGCTTGCCATAATCCGGAAGTCACGGCAGATCGGAACTCGGACCCGCGTTCATCTGGAGAATGCCGGATCACCTGATCGCGGCCGCGGATGACAAGCGAATTGACCACACGCGCCGCAGCGCCGCCGCCGCCGTTCGACCCGCCGCCTGTGGCGGCGCCGGTGTTCAGAAAGCCTTCCGCTATATCGATCGCCTTCTGGGATTCGCCCGCCGAATCGACGGAACCACCCAGAATGATCGTTTCGCCGACCGTGCGAAGAATGATGTTCGAGTTGGGCATGGCGGTCTTCAGGATTCGGTCGAGTTCCTGAATGTCGCGGCCCACGCTGATTTCGATGGTGGCGATCTGGCGGCCCTGCGCGTCGGTCGCGAAAATGGTCGTCTGACCATTTTCCATCGCGATCACATAGAGCTTCTTGGTCGAACGAACGACCGCATTGGCGACCTTCGGATTCGCCACGAAGATTTCTGACGCCTCGCGGGGCAGATCGATGATCACCGACTTGCCGACGCCGAGATTGAGACGGCGCGCAATGCTGCCGTCCGACTGCATGGCGACGGACGAACGGCCGTCAGTGTCAACTTGCGCCGATGCGGGATGCGAGGCCAGCGCCATGAACGCCGCAAGCGCCACTGCGCCCGCGACCGGAAGCCGGAGAGTCAAACTGCTCTTCATCACTCTGGACTCCTGGGCGGACGCGAACAGATCCGCCGCATACTGAATGAAAGCTTGCGACATCACCGGCGACCTCCGGCCACGATGCCGTAGCGCACCACAGTGAGGCTATTGTCGGTCTTGTTGTCGGTCGGGATGGCGTCGGCGGTCGTCGTGTAGTCGAGCATGCTGCGCAGGATGAGCGAGAGCTGCCCGGTGCGCTGCGCCAGAACGATCAGTTCGGCCTGCGCGGGATCGACTTCCAGCGTGGCGTTCGAACCGACGACGACGGGCTGGCCGTTCTTTTCCTGAATGTTCTGGCCGATCGCCAGGACGCGGATGTTGCGCAGTACGGTTTCGCTGATGAAGCTTTCGCCGCCGCCGCTCTTGGCGGAATCCTCGTCGCGGAATGTCTTGATGATATCGACGCGGTCATTCGGCAGAATGAATCCGCCCGCCGTCGTGCCGCCCTGCGTGTCGATCGCGATGGCGACGGCGCGCGAGCCGGAGGGAAGAATGGCCGACAGGAAGCCTGCGTTGCCGCTCTTGACGAGCTTTTCGCGCCGCATTGGCTCGTTCATGAAGAACGCGCCACGGCTGACAGAACCTTTCAGCGAGTCGATGACGTTGGCGTCTTCGGCCTTGCGGATCATGCCTGGACCGACGCTGGCCTTGGGCCAGGACTTCCAGACCATGTCGATATCGGCGATCTGCTTGCCGAGCGGAATATCTGCCGCAGCGACAAGAATGTCGTCCATTTCGATGGGCGGCGGCGGGGCGGGCCGCGACCTGAACGACCGGGGCCGACTGTTGCTGGCCGCCCCCCACCATCAGCGCGGCTGCGCCGCCTGCGGCAAGCGCTACACCCAGAACTGCAAGACGAGCTACTTTCATGACTGACTGGTTCCGACACGCACGGCCCTGTGGGGGCGTTGAGTCAATTCAATCAGCGAAAGGTCAAATTAAGGTTAATTGAATGTGTAACAAACGGTTGTTTTTCGATAACCGTCTCAGGCGCCGATGGCCCGCAGCCACACCTGGCTGTGCGGATAGACCACGAGGCCTGCAGCCGCGAGCGCGATGCCGTAGGGAATTCCGGTCGCATTGTCATGCAGGCGCGCAATCCACGGCTGCCGCATCAGCACCTGCGGCAGCGGCCACTTCCGCACCTGGATCAGCACGATCGTTAACAGGCCGCCGAAGATAGACGCTGCGATTCCATAGTCGAGAACCTGTCCCCAGCCGAGCCAGATCGAGGTCGCAGCGGCAAGTTTCGCATCGCCCCCTCCGATCCAGCCGAAGCAGAAAAGCGCGAAAGTCAGCGCGAGAATCGCCAGTCCACAACCGAGGCTGACCATGATGTCCTGCAACGGCATCTGCACCGCGAAGGCGAGCGCCAGGAACGAAACGACGAGCGCAATCGAAATGCGGTTCGAGATCGTCATCGTCAGCAAGTCGGACGACGCCGCATAGGCCATCAGGGCCGGGAAGATGATCAACGCCGCATTCTCGATCATGGAAACCTCATTGCATCCGCAACGGACGCGAGCCGGATTTATAGACGGCGGAGTTTAGAGAACGGTTAAATGCAAAATTCAGTGGTTTGGGGCCACTAAAAGCAGTTGGAGCGGCTTCGTTTCCGAAGCCGCTCCAACAATCCTCAGGCGAAGGAGGGTCCCTCCAGGGACCCTCGTCGCGATTACTTGAGGGCGTTGCCGATGGTCGTGAACTGGTTCGAAACCTTCGTGCCGACTGCGGTAACGGCGGTGATCACGACGACGCCGATCAGGCCAGCGATGAGGCCGTATTCGATCGCGGTGGCGCCAGAGTTGTCCTTCAGGAAACGCGCAAACTGGGTCTTCATGTTATTGCTCCTGGCTCCAAATCAATTCCAGCGCCCCGTGCTCATTGAGGTCGACCCGGAATATGGACAATCTACGGCCCAGCAATTTCGATTGAGTTAAACCGAAGGACGAAAACCTCACTATCTGCCTGAGCGCGAAGGCTGGTTAACAGATCGCCAACGCAAGGGTCCTAGATTGCAGTGACGCGATTCGCGCCCTGTCGCGCATATATCGCAAGGGGGATCGCATGGCCGATTTCGCAGCCCGCCCGACTTCTACGCGCCATGAATTGCCGCCGCTCGCCGTAGTCCTTTATGCAACGGCTGCCGCACTGGCCGGCGCATCCTTGTGGGCGCAGTATCTGGGCCAGCCCGATTATGCATTCACCACCATCCTGTTCGCCGATCAGGACTTCATCTGTGCGCTGGCGATCGCCGTTGCGCTGGCGCTCGCCGCCCGGCTTACGGCCGCGCTTTCACAACCCGTTGCCCTGAAGGTTCAACCCGCGCATCTGGCGATGCTTGCAACATGCATCGCCGCCCTCGTGAGTCTTGCGGGCGTCAGGCTGGTCTTCTTCAATTACGGACTGACGCGCGACGAGGCCATGGCGGCCTTCGACGCCGCCATATTGTCGGGCGGCCAGCTGGTGGCGACCGTACCGGCAGAATGGCGCGCCTTCACGGATGCCCTGGAGCCGGAATTTCTTTTCCGCCTTTCAGGCGGTCTTGCCTGGTCGTCCCTATACCTGCCGGGCAATGCGTTGCTGCGCGCCCTCGTGGGCATGGCGGCCGATCCGGCCTGGACTGGCCCCCTGCTGATCGCTCTCGCAGGCTGGGCTACCTGGGGCAGCGCCCGCATTCTGTGGCCCGGCCGGCCCGACGCGGCGCTCGTCGCGACCCTGCTGGTGTTTGGCGCGCCGCAGGTGATCATCACCGGAATGACCGCCTATGCGATGACGGCGCATCTGGCGCTGAACATGCTCTGGCTGCGCCTGTTTCTGCAGAACACCAAAGTCTCCCACGCCGGAGCGATTGCGACGGGCTGGCTCGCCACGGGCCTGCACCAGATCGTGTTCCATCCGCTCTTCGCCGCGCCTTTCATCCTGCAGATGTGGATCGAACGCCGCCGCACCCTCGCTGTCTCATATGCGGCTTTCTATGGGCTCATCGGCCTCTTCTGGCTGTCCTACGCCAGGCTGGCGACCGGCCTGTACGGACTTTCACCGGCGGACGGCGTCTCGGACCCGCTGGGCAATGCGATGGCGCTCGTGTCGAACTTCAGCATCTTCGGCCTCAACACGATGCTGAAGAACCTGCTCCGCTTCATCACATGGCAGCATTTGGCGCTGGTTCCCCTCGTGGCGCTTGCGCTGCGTCACCGGCGCGAGCTGCCTGCGGTGCTGGTCAGCCTTCTTGCAGGACTGGCGCTCACCTTGGCGGCGGCGCTTGTGCTGATGCCCTATCAGGGGCACGGCTGGGGCTATCGTTACATCCACGGACTCATCGGCGGCATGGCCCTTGTGGCCGCATATGGCTGGATCAGCACGACCGGCGGCGCGAACCCCGACAGGCGCGCAAGCGTCAACATGATGGTCTACGCCACGCTGGCGACCGTTATGGTGCTGCTGCCGCTACGCGCCGCGCAGGCGCGCGCTTTCGTGACGCCCTACGCCAGAGCACACGAGCTCATCCGCGCGTCGAAGGACGACGTGGTGATCGTCGACCGCACAGGCCTCATGTTCGCTGTCGATCTCGTGCGAAACGACCCGCTGTTGCGCAATGTCCCGAAGGTTCTGGATCTGGCGAGCCTCGACGAAGCGCAGATCCAGACGCTCTGTCGCGCCTACCGGGTCGGCATTTTCGACAGGAAGGCCGGAGTTGCTCTGGGCATTCCGGTCGTTGAAAGCGAAACCGCCGCAGATGCAAGACGCCGCGCCAAACGCGACTTTCTTGACCGGAACGGCTGCGGCGAAATCATTCCGCCGCCGTAAGGCGTCTCAGGAGGCCTTGCGCAGCATCAGGGCGAAATTGTTGCGCCACGGCCGCACACGGCATTCGTCCTGCGGCGCGCCGAAGCGCTCGCCAAGGAACGAGCGGATTTCCTGCTCGTCCAGATAGGACACCTGATCGCCGGTCAGATAGCGGTCGCCCGCATGGCACATCCAGTGAATCGGCGTGGATGTGCGGGCCCAGTCCTTGAAGACGAACATCCCGCCCGGCGCCAGAGCCTGATGGATTGCAGTCAGGATCGACCCGCGCAAGGCCTTCGGGACATGATGGATCACGTCGCTCAGGACGATCAGATCATAGGCTTGCGGATGACGCGCGGCCATGTCCTCGACGGTCATCTGGAGAAACTCGACGCGGCTGGCGTCGCCTGCGAACAGACGGCCGACGCGCGGCGTGACGTCGATGGCCGTGATGCGCGCCTGCGGATAACGGGCGCACAGGCGCTCCGTCATCGCGCCCTCTCCGCAGCCGACTTCCAGAATGTTCTGCGCATCCGGAACCCACGCGCCGATGCGGCCGATCCAGTCGTCGAGATCAATGAAGATCGAACGGTAGAGATGCGCAATCTCCCGTTCATAAGGGCCGAACAGAGCTCTGACGGCGGGACCGATGGCCATTACAAACCTCCAGAAAGGCGCGCCCGCAGGCGCGGTGTCAGCCGGTCGACAATGCGCGAGTCGCGCATGTAGCGCGCCAGCCCGACGGGCCCGAGCCCGGCCAGCGAGACCGCCGCAGACAGGAGCGGTTTCAGCGAACCGCCATTGGCTTCCGCAAGTCCGATGTTCACGTCGATCGACGCCAGCGCCAGCTTCAGAACCCTCGAGCGCGCCGGCTCATCAAGCTTCTCGACATGTTTGCGCATCACGCCGAGCATTTGCGACGCAAACGCGCTGCTGTCGCGGCTCCCCGTCATGGTCATCGACTGGCCATGGATGCGGAAACACGAGAGCGGCTCGTCGTGATAGATCACCTCGCCCGAAGCGGCGATTTTCAGATAGAGATCCCAGTCGCCCGTGTACCAGAGCGATTCATCAATCCCGCCCGCGCGCAGAAAATGCTCCCGGCTGATTGCCGGAGCCGGGACGGAAATGAAATTCTGCACCAGCAAGCGCTCGATCATTGTGCGCGAGTCGGTCGGCGTTCCCGACCGCAACGGACATCGCCACACACCGAGCTGCCTGCCGTTTTCGTTAACGAAATATGAAGGGTGCAGGAACATCGCCGCATCCGGCCGCGCAGCGATCCAGCTCTTCAGCGCCGCAACCCGGCCCGGCATCCAGAAATCATCCTGATGCAGCATGCTGACATGTCGGCCTTGCGCCTGCTCGAAGCCGAAATTGGTTTTCGTCCGCCAGTTGTCGAGGTCGCGCCGCTTGAAGACGCGCAGGTTCAGCCGGTCCTGATAGGTGCGCACCAGGTCGAGCGTTCCCTCCCCCGGGCTGCTGTCGATGACCAGACATTCGATTCCGGGCTCGCTCTGGATTGCGACCGAATCCAGCGTCTCCGAAAGCCAGCGCTCCCCGTCATGGACGGGGATCACGACTGATAACCAAATGTCCTGTTTGCCGCTCACTGCGCACGACCCGCGATTGAAGTCCCCCATCAAGCACCCGGAATGGTGAACATTCCGTGAGGCGTCGCAAAGCTTAACGAAGTGTTTCCGCGACTCGGCTAATGCTTCGGCGAACCGAGCCGGGAGCGTGGATTGCAGGGCAGCCCGAATACTGGACGCCGTCGCAGGTCGCTCTGGATATCCAGTCTTCTTCTGCTGGCGCTGGCGTTGGGACTCCTGATCCTCGCCTTGAAGATAGCCGATGTGGATCTGGGCGACGCATGGGCCCGGATGCGCAAGGTGGAAGCCGCCAGCCTTGCGTCGATGCTCGCATTGGCGCTGGTCCAGACCTGGCTCGGGTCCGAAAAATGGCGTCTGGTGCAATCGGCGCAGGGCGAAAGCCCCGGCCACGCAGCCGCCTTTTCGCTTTCGGCAATCGGCGTTGGACTGGGGCAGATCCTGCCGTCGCAAATCGCCGCGAGCGTGGCGCGCGCGCTGGGCGCAAAATGGCTGGGCTCCGGCTCCGCCGTCAGGGGCGGCCTCGCATCCCTTTACGAGCAGGGGTTCGACGTTCTGATCGTTGCTTGCCTGGCAGGCTCAACCGCCCTGGCTATCGTCTTTCCCGATCGCGCATGGCTTTGGCTCCTGAGCGCAAGCTCTGGTCTGGCGACCGGACTGGCGGTGACGATGTGGGTCGCGGGCCGCCTCAATGGTCTGGGCGATTCCGGCGCACAGGCAGTTGGACCGCGCTGGCTGGCGCGCCTTCTCGCCCGCATGGCGGCAGAAGGTTATGTGTCTCCTGCGCTGGTGTTCCGGCTCTTTCTTTTGTCGGTCGCCCGGTTTGCGATGGTGGGTCTCGTGTGCATCGCGATGAGCGAGGCGCTCGCGTTCGACATACCGTACTGGAAGATCGTCGCCGCACTGCCGCTGCCGTTGATCGCGCTGGCGGTGGCGTCGACCCCCGGCGGAATCGGCGTCAACGAACTCGCCATGTCGTCAGGCCTGATGCTTCTGGGGGTTCCGGCCGAAACGGCCCTGCAATGGGCGCTGGCAAGCCGCGCCTTGTCGGCGGCCATCTATCTGTCGATCGGCGCCATCGGCTTCATGACGCTGGCGCCGCAATTCATCCTTCGCGCCAACAGGCCGCGCGCCTGAACGTCACGCCGCGCGGCGGCTGTCCGGGGTCGCTTCCGTGGCGCTTGAAGCAGCATCCCGCGACGGGATGTTGCGCAGGAATTCCGCCTCGTTGCCGTTCAGGATGGCGAGCAGGAATCCGCCGAGCGCATTCTGCATGCCGACCACGATGAGGCTGGTGCCCGCCACGGCGGGAAGCACATTGACGATGGACGCATATTGCGCCGCAGACCAATAGGCGACGACGCCGAACAGGATCGCCAGTCCGGCAATTGCGAAGATCGCGCCGCTCACCAGCATGGATTCGAGCGACACCCATCTGGACATGCGCGAGGTCCAGACGCTCGGTCGCCGGTAGCCTTCGCGCACGCCGTAAAGATGCGACGCCGCCGCAATCAAGCCCGCGACGTGACTCATGCCGAGCATTGCGCCCGCCAGAATGACCCAGTAATTGCCGATCGCCGAAACGCCCCAGCCGCCGCTCACCGAAACCCAGGCGGCGTAAAGCAGCAGCGACAGCGAAGCGCCGCCGAGCAGCAGCGCCGGAATCCCGAAAATGCCACTGGGGCTCAGCATCATCAGGTAACGAAGATGCCTCCACCCGTCGCGCCACGGACGCAGATGCGGCGGACGGCTGCGCAGATCGGGCGAGAGCGTCGCCGGAACTTCCGCGATGCGAACGCCCAGCAGCGCCGCCTTCACGACCATCTCGCTGGCGAATTCCATGCCGGCGCCCGACAGGCGCAGCGTCTCGAAACAGCGCCGCGTGATGGCGCGTAAACCGCAATGGGCGTCGGACACGCCGGTACGGAACAGGAGATTCAGAATGCCGGTCAGGACCGGATTGCCGATGTAGCGGTTTTTCCACGGCATCGCGCCCGGCGCGATCCCGCCCTTGAAGCGCGACCCCATGCAGAGGTCCGCGCCCGTCGAGAGTTCGCGTACCATCGCGACGCTGTCGCGGAAATCATAGGAGCCGTCAGCGTCGCCCATTACAATGTAACGGCCCCGCGCTGCCGTTGCGCCGCCGCGCAGCGCCGCCCCGTAGCCGCGCTCGCGCACATCCACGACGCGCGCCCCGAGCGATTGCGCCAGCGTCTGGCTGCCGTCCGTGCTGCCGTTGTCGGCGATCAGGATCTCGCCC
This sequence comes from Beijerinckiaceae bacterium, assembly GCA_947475995.1. Classification (GTDB taxonomy): domain Bacteria; phylum Pseudomonadota; class Alphaproteobacteria; order Rhizobiales; family Beijerinckiaceae; genus Terripilifer. Next base: position 8,418 of record CANJNI010000015.1, read on the forward strand.
GCAAAGCCCAGCGTCTCCTCCATCCACACAAGCGCTTCCTGCGCATTGGCGATGCAGGCCGCCAGGCATTCCGCCTCGTTGAGGCACGGCATCACGATGGTGACGTCGACAGGTGCGGCTTTGGCGAATGCGGACGACATGAGGGTTCCTCGCGAGTTCCTGATTTTGGCCCCACGCCGTTAATGAAGCGTTCCGAAATCGTGGTTGATGCTTTGTGTTGAATCCGGCGCCGGCATTCAGTGTTCATTCACCATTGTTGTTCAGGATCACCGCCATGTTGCTGTGTCACGAGGACTCCATGTCTCAGCGTTCCTGCGTCAAGTCCGCCCTCGCCATCGCGCTGGCGGCGGGCTCTCTCTGGGCCAGCGTCCCGGCGATGGCGGCGGATGTCATCACGGTCGTGCTGGATCAGGCGAAGATCATCAATCTTCCCGAAGGCGCGAACACGATCATCATCGGAAATCCGATTGTCGCCGACGCCACCATGCTGAGGCGCAACAATCAGATGATCCTGACCGGCAAGGGTTTTGGCGAAACCAACCTGATCGCTCTAGACTCGAGCGGCGCTGCCGTGGGCGAGTCCGTCATCAGGGTCGTGTCGCCCACAAACGATCTCGTCGTGCAGCGCGGCATGGACCGCGAGTCCTATAGCTGCATGCCGCGTTGCCAGCCCACGGTGCGCCTCGGCGACGCCCAGAAATATATGAGCGAAGTCGGCTCGGCGATCCAGCAGCGCAACCAGATGTCGCTGCCGGGCGGCGGCGGCCCGCCGACGAAGTAGCCGTTAACAAAACCTTTGCGCGGCTTTGTCCTTTCTGGTCGGTTCGGTAACTGGCGGGAAATCTCTCTCGAATACAAATCAAACTGCGACTACCCATGCAGGGGTAGGTTCAGTTTGTTTTGTCGAGTGGGTGATTTCATGTTGCGTACGACGTCACGCACGCCATCGAACCGACGCCTGACGATATCCTCGGCTTTCGTCCTTTTCCTGAAGGACGACAACGGCGCGACCGCCGTCGAATTCGCCATGGTCTCGGTTCCGTTCCTCGGCCTGCTTTTCGCGATCTTCGAAACAGCCTTCGTGTTCTTCGCCACCCAGGGCGTCGAAACGGCCGTCGCCGAAGCCGCACGCGCCATCATGACCGGCCAGGCGCAGGCAAATAATGCCGTCACCACGGCGAAGCAGTTCCGCGACAGCTACATCTGCAATCCGGTCGCGCCGCAGAAGAAGGTGCTTCCGAGCTTCCTCACCTGTTCCAACCTGATCGTCGACGTCCGTGTGGCTTCGACAGGGTTCGGGGGCGCCAATATCGCCAAGGATTTCGCTTCCAATCCGACGACCAACTACTGCACCGGCGCGCCCGGCAGCATCGTGGTGGTGCGCGCCATCTATCCGATGCCGGTTTATCTCGACATTCTGTCGATGGCGTCGAGCGGCCTCAAGAGCGGCTCCACCGGCTCGTCCACCATTACGGCCGGCCACACGAACTTCACCTCGGCGGACGGCGTCGCCGGCTGGAAGCACATGCTGATGGGCACGGCCGCCTTCCGCAACGAACCTTTCCCCGGCTCCGCAGGCGCAACATGCTGAGGAATATTCCGATGTTCACCCAAATGCGCGACCGCACCGCCACCGCCATCCGCACGGTTCTCAGCCGCATCCGCCGCGAGGAAGACGGCATTGCGGCAGTGGAATTCGCCATGATTCTGCCGCTGATGCTGACGCTCTACATCGGCACGGCGGAAATGACGAACGCCATCATGGCGAGCCGCAAGGAAACGCTCGTGGCCCGCACCCTGTCCGACCTCATCGCCCAGCAGGCGTCAGGCGTCGATCTGGTCGAGACCGATCTCGACGGCATCTTCAACGCCGCGACGGCCATCATGGCGCCGTTCAACCCCGCCATCCTGAAGATGACCATCACCAGCGTGGAATTCGTCGCCAATGCGGGCGCCGCCAGCGGCACCGGGTTCGACGCCAAGCCGCGCTGGACGGCGATCCGCAACGGCAGCACCAAGCGTCCCTGCGCGGTCCTCACCAAGGTGAACAACACCGACACCCCGGCGGCGAACAACATGCCGGTGGGTATCTACGGCGCGGGCTCGGTGATCGTGGCGGATACGAGCTACACCTATGTGCCGAACTTCGGCAGCACGTTCATGTCGTGGGACACCAACGGCATCACCTTCTCGCACACGACCTATATGCGTCCGCGCAACACGACGTTGATCAACTACAAGCCCGCCTCGGTGCCGGCCACGTCAACGATCTGCGCCGCCTACTGAGGCGGCGCGCTTTTCCTTAAAAAGAAAATCGGCGATCAGCGTTCCCGCTCGGCGGCCTGCCCCTTCGGCAGTTCCTTGAGTTCGGGCGGCTGGCTCAGGGCGCGCGGCGGCGGCGGCGGCGGCGGCAGCCTGACGATGCCATTGTTCGGGCCTGCGGCTCCGCCCATGACCTGCGGTCCCGCCGGAGACTGGCGCAACGGCATGGCGGTCGCGGGGTCGCGAGACGGCGCGCCCCCAGAGCCCGGCAAGGGCGCGGGCGTGTTGCCCGGCTCGACGGGCCGGACAGCGATCGCCTCGACAGCCGGAGGAGCGGACTCCAGCGCCGCCGGCAGTGTCGTGACTTTGGCAGGCGATTTCGAACTCTGGCTTTGCGACAGCATTCCGCCGAGGAGGATGGCAGCAGCGCCGCCCGCGACGGCAAGTTTGAGAGGATTGATGTTCATCGCAAATCCACGAATAAAAATCGGGCGCAGAAAGGCGCCGGACCATCATCGGCCAGCAAGCCTGCAAACTTGTTAATGCAATGTCCGCAACCGTACTGAAGTGCTCAGGTCTTCTCGGTGGAACGCAGCTTTTTCAAATCGTACAAGGCCTGCAGGGCTTCGCGCGGGCTGAGTTCGTCCGGCTCGATGCCATCGAGCGACTCGCGCAACCGGTCCTTCGGCGGCTCCGCCGTCTCCGGCCGCCGCGCGACAGAAAATAACGGCAGGTCGTCCACCATCTTCTGCACCGGCGCCTGCCGGTCGCCCGCTTCAAGCTCGCGCAGGATCACGCGCGCGCGCTCGACCACGGACGGCGGCAGTCCCGCGAGCTTGGCGACCTGGATGCCGTAGGATCGGTCCGCTGCTCCGGGCATGACTTCATGCAGGAAGATCACGTCGCCGTTCCAGTCCGTCACCCGCATGGTGAGATTGACTAGCCGCGGCAGCTTGCGCGTGAGTTGCGTCAGTTCATGGAAATGCGTGGCGAAGAGCGCGCGCGAACGGTTCTTCTCGTGCAGATGTTCGAGCGTCGACCAGGCAATCGACAGACCGTCGAACGTCGCCGTGCCGCGCCCGATCTCGTCGAGGATCACCAGCGAACGCTCGGTCGCCTGATTGAGGATGGCTGCGGTCTCGACCATCTCGACCATGAAGGTCGAACGGCCGCGCGCCAGATCGTCCGCTGCGCCCACGCGCGAGAACAGCCGGTCCACGACCCCGATATGCGCCGCCCGCGCCGGCACATAGGCGCCAGCCTGCGCGAGGATCGCCATGAGGGCGTTCTGCCGCAAATAGGTCGATTTACCCGCCATGTTGGGACCGGTGACGAGCGCGATGCGCGATGTGGCCCCGCCGGCGTCCGCCAGCTCGCAATTGTTGGCCACGAACGATTCGCCGCGCGCCCGCAGCGCCGCCTCCACGACCGGATGGCGGCCGCCTTCGATCTGGAACTTCAGGCTGGAATCCACATGCGGGCGCACCCAGTCCCGCTGCGCGGCGAGTTCGGCCAGCGCGCACGACACGTCGATGCAGGCCAGCGCCGCCGCTGCATTCTTGATGTCGCCCGCGGCGGCCATGACCTGCGCGGCAAGCTCGTCGAAAATCCGCAGTTCGAAGGCGAGCGCCCGGTCGGCTGCGGACGAAATCTTCGAGTCGAGTTCGGCGAGGTCGGCCGTCGAGAACCGCATTGCGTCCGCCATCGTCTGGCGATGCACGAACAGCGCGTTGAGCGGCGGCCTCATGAAGCGTTCGCCCTGCGCCTGCGGGACCTCGATGAAGTAGCCGAGAAAATTGTTGTGCTTGATGCGCAACTGGCGCGTTTCCGCCTCGTCGCAATAGCGCTGTTGCAGCGAGGCGATCACCCGGCGGCTCTCGTCGCGCAAGGCCCGCGTCTCGTCCAGTTCCGCGAAATAGCCCGGACAGATGAAGCCGCCGTCGCGGCGATTGAGCGGAAGCTCCCCGGTCAGCGCGGCGGCAAGCCGTTGCTCGATGGCCGGGTCGACCGCGCTCGCCAGCCCCGCAGCGTCCCGCATCTCCCCCGGCAGGTCGGCCCGCGCTGCAAGCGCAGCTCCGATCCGCCGCGCGACCTCAAGCCCGTCGCGCAGACATGCCAGATCGCGCGGGCCGCCGCGCCCCACCGCAATGCGCGACAGCGCGCGCGCAATGTCCGGCCCCGATTTCAGCGCGCTGCGCAGATCCTGCCGCAGATCAGGCGCGGCGATGAAGAATTCCACCGCATCGTGCCGGGCCGCGATCTGCTCGACATTCGTCAGCGGGCCCGACAGACGCTCCACCAGCAGGCGGCTGCCGGCAGGCGTCACGCACAAATCAATCTGCGCCGCCAGCGATCCTTCGCGCTGGCCCGAGAGCGTGCGGGTGATTTCCAGATTGGCGCGCGTCGCCGCATCGATCTCGATCGTCGCGCCGCGATGCATGCGGGATGGCTGCGTCAGCGGGGGCCGCGCCGAAAACTGCGTGCGTTCGATGTAATGGATCGCCAGCGCCGCAGCCGCAATCTCGGCGCGCGAGAGTTGCCCGAAACCATCGAGAGTCGAAACGCCGAAATAATCGCGCAGCCGACGCTCCGCAGTGGCGTCGCTCGCCTCGCGCGGCAGGGCCACGAAGGGCGCGCCGCTGTCGTCCAGCACAAACCGCACCTCGCGATCATCCACGAGACTGTCGGGCGCGACGATTTCGCGCGGCTCGAAGCGCGCAATTTCCGCCGCGAGTCCGCGCCCCGCCGTCTCCGCCACCGTGAAGGCGCCGGTCGAAATATCCGCCGCCGCAAGCCCGTAGGTCCACGCCTCGTCGGAGGATTTGACGCGCGCAATCGCGAGCAGAAGATTGGCGCGCCCTGGTTCCAGCAGCCGGTCTTCCGTGATCGTGCCCGGCGTCACCAGACGCACCACGTCGCGTCGCACGACCGCCTTCGGGCCGCGCTTCTTCGCCTCGGCCGGATCTTCGATCTGCTCGCAAACCGCGACCCGGTGGCCCAGCCCGATCAGCCTTTGCAGATAATCGTCGGCGCGTTCGATCGGCACGCCGCACATCGGAATATCGGCGCCCTGATGCTTGCCGCGTTTGGTCAGCACGATGCCCAGCGCCCGGCTGGCGACTTCCGCGTCCTCGAAAAACAATTCGTAGAAATCGCCCATCCGGTAGAACAGCAGGCAATCGGGATTGGCGGATTTGATCTCGATATATTGCGCCATCATGGGCGTGGCGCGCGCCGCATCCTCGCCGGACGACGCGGCGCTCTTCAGGGCGATCTTGGATGCACTGGCCATGCCGCAAGGCTAGCAAAACGGACGCGCTCCCGCATCCGCCGCTCCGCCTTCATCCACCGCATTCCCGGCCTAGACGGTGACCTGCGCGCCCAGTTCCACCACGCGGTCCGAGGGGATCGAGAAGAAGTCCGTGGCGTTCGCCGCCTGTCGCGACAGCGCGATGAACAGCTTGTCCTGCCAGCCCGGCATGCCGGAGGTCGGCGAGGCCTTGATGGTGCGCCGTCCCAGAAAGAACGACGTCGTCATGATGTCGAACTTCAGGCCCGCCTTGCGCATGCTGGCCAGCGCCGCCGGCACGCGCGGACTTTCCATGAAGCCGTAACGCAATGTGATGGCGGCGAAATCGGACGAGAGATTCTTGATCTCGAACCGGTTCTGCGGCGAGACGCGCGGCATGTCGTCGGTCTTGACCGAAATGACGAAGACCCGCTCGTGCAGCACCTTGTTGTGCTTGAGATTGTGCATCAGGGCGGCTGGCGCGACATCGGGATCGCTGGTGAGGAAGATCGCCGTGCCTGGCACCCGCGTCGGCTTGCTCTTCTCCAGCATGTGGATGAGATCAAGCAGCGGAATGGAATCGCGGTGCACCTTGCTTTCCAGCAGGCGCGTGCCGCGCAGCCATGTCCACATGATCACCACCATCGTGGCCCCGACAAGAACCGGCACCCAGCCGCCGTCGAGAATCTTCACGAGGTTGGACGAGAAGAACGCGAGTTCGATGACAAGGAACGTGCCGATCATCATCCCGACGCCCCATTTCGGCCAGTGCCACAGGCGCGACACCACCACATAGGCGAGGCAGGAATCGACCACAAGCGAGGCCGTGACGGCGATGCCGTAGGCGGAGGCCAGCGCACTGGACGACTTGAACATCATCACCAGCAGCAGCACGCCGATGAGCAGGATGCGGTTCACTCGCGGAATGTAGATCTGGCCTTCCTGCGTGGATGAGGTGTGGATGATGTCGAGGCGCGGCAGCAGGCCAAGCTGGATCGCCTGCCGGGCCAGCGAGAATGCGCCCGTGATGGTGGCCTGGCTGGCGATCACGGTCGCCAGCGTGGCGAGCAGCACAAGCGGCAGCGTCGCCCATTGCGGCGCCAGCAGGAAGAACGGGTTTTCGATCGCCGACGGGGTTGCAAGGATCAGCGCGCCCTGCCCCAGATAATTCAGGACCAGCGCCGGCAGCACCAGCCCGATCCAGGCCACCTGAATCGGCCGCCGTCCGAAATGGCCCATGTCGGCATAGAGCGCTTCCGCCCCGGTGACGGCGAGAAACACGCTGCCCAGCACGATGAAGCTGATCATTCCATGCGCGAACAGAAAGCGGATTCCATAATAGGGATTGAAGGCCAGCAGGATGCCGGGCGAATCCCCGATATGCATCAGCCCGAGGACCGCGATTGTCCCGAACCACACCAGCATGATCGGTCCGAACAGATTGGCGACCTTTCCGGTGCCGTACTGCTGCACCATGAACAGCGTGATGAGGATCACGATGGTGATGACCAGCACATAAGGCTCGAAATGCGGCGTCACGACCTTGAGGCCTTCCACCGCCGACAGGACCGAGATTGCGGGCGTGATGATCGCATCGCCCGAAAACAGCGACGCGCCCAGAATGCCCAGAAAGAAAATCGGTCCGGCGCGCCGGCCCATGGCGACCTGCGCCAGCGCCATCAGGGCGAGCGTTCCGCCTTCGCCCTTGTTGTCCGCCCGCATCAGGAAGAGCACGTATTTGACGGTGACGATCAGGAACAGCGCCCAGATGAGCAGGGAGATCACCCCGATCACGTCGGATTCGAGCACCCGGTCGCCATGAATGTGCAGCAGGGATTCGCGCAAGGCGTAGATCGGGCTGGTGCCGATGTCGCCATAGACCACGCCGACAGAGCCAAGCGTGAGCGCCAGCAAGCTGGACTTCTCATGGCCTGAATGAGCTGGTTCGGGCGACTGGCCACCTGCGGGCGCAGAATGGACCGCATCAGACGCGCTGTTCTGCACCATAAAGTCTTCCCGGAGGCGACATCACGCAGGTCCGCAAACACTGCCCGACCGCAGGCGGCGGATATACAGGTTTCGGTCCCTAACGGAAAGGGCCTCCAAAAGACGCAGGCCTTCCGTCCACACGCAACGTTTTGTCAATCCCGGGGGTCCAGATTGGCAAGAGGGGAATTGCCCGCCCGTCGGGCGCTTTTGGCATGGGCGACTCATTGTCTTCGGTGATCATTTCCGGCCTCGTCGCTGCACTTCTGGTCGCTGTCGCGGCGCTGGTGCGCGTTTGGCGCGAAAAGCTTGAAATCGGCCGCCGCGAAGCCGCCCATCACCGCAATCTCGAAGAACTGCGCGACGAAATCTGGGAACTGAAGGAAGCCGCCGCCGCCCGCCACCGGGCCGAGGCCGCCAACGAGGCGAAGTCACGCTTTCTGGCCACCGTCAGCCATGAGGTCCGCACGCCCCTCAACGGCATTCTGGGCATGGCGGATTTGCTCAACGACAGCCGCCTTGACGCTGAACAGCGCAATTATGTCGAGGCGATCCGCACGTCCGGAGCGGCTCTGGCGTCGCTGATCGATGAAATCCTCGACTTCTCGAAGATCGAGGCGGGCAAGCTTGAACTTGTGCGCGAACCCTTCGACGTGACCGGTCTGGTCGAAGGCGTCGTGGAGCTTCTCGCCCCCCGTGCGCAGGGCAAGGGGCTGGAAATCGCCACTTCGGTCCATCCCGACGTGCCCAGATCGCTCATCGGCGACGGCGCTCGCCTGCGGCAAGTGCTGATCAATCTTGCCGGGAATGCGGTGAAGTTCACCGAGACGGGCGGGATCGGCATCAGGGTCACCCGGACCGCCAAGGGAACGATCCGCTTTGCGGTCGCCGACACGGGCCCGGGCGTTGCGGCGGATCGCCGCGAGGCGATTTTCGAGGATTTCGAGCAGGCGGACGGCTCCACCACGCGGCAGCATGGCGGCTCGGGCCTAGGCCTCGCCATATCGCGCCGCATCGTCGAGAAAATGGGCGGCTCGCTGGTGCTGGAGACGACCTCCAGCCACGGCTCCATCTTCTCCTTCGCGATTCCCCTGCAATCGGCGCCCGGCGCAACGGCTGCCCCGCCGGTCGAGACCCGCAAGCTGAACGGCCGCCGTGCTCTGGTGGTCGGCAGGTCGCCCTTCGAGGCGCCCTATCTGGGCGAACGGCTGGCGGCTGCCGGCGCGCAGGTTGAGCGCGCCGAAGGTCCCGAACAGGCCCTCGAACTGCTGCTGAAAGGTCCCGCGCCGGATATCGTCATCGTCGATTGCGCGCTCGGCGAAGAGGCCACCCATCAGCTTGCCGGCGCGGCCCGCGCGGCGGGCGTCGCCAAAAGTCTCGTATTATTTTCGCCGTTCGAGCGGCGCGCCTTCGGACAAAACTCTCTGAAGGGCTTCGACGGCTGGCTGGTGAAGCCGGTGCGCTCGCAATCGCTGCTGGCCCATCTGGGCGGCGCGGCGGCCCGCAATGTTCCGACCGAAGCGAACGCCGCGGGCGAGGAAAGCATCCTGCCCCCCCGCGGCCTCGAAGTGCTGGTCGCCGAAGACAACGAGATCAACGCGCTCGTCGCCCGCAAGCATCTGGAACGGCTCGGGGCGCGCGTCACCCGCGCCCGCAACGGCGAGGAAGCCGTGCTGTTCGCCGAAAAGGCGCTGCGCGGCGAAGGCCCGGCCTTCGACACGATCCTGATGGATATCCGCATGCCGGGGCTCGACGGACATGAAGCGACGCGCCGCATCCGCGAGCTTGAGGTGCGCCTCAACAAGCCGCGCGTGCGCATCGTGGCGCTCACCGCCAACGCCTTCGACGAGGACCGCCGCGCCTGTCTGGATGCCGGCATCGACGATTTCCTCACAAAGCCGGTCGATCTGGCGCAACTGGCCCGCGGACTTTCGGCGACCCACGGCGCAGCATCAGCCTGACAATTGCGACACAATCGCCACCCGCGAACCGCAAAAATATTTTGCGGCTCGCCGCACAATGCTATCCTGCCTGCAGAACACCAAAGAGGAAACGCATGGCGACCGCGCGCGACAATGAAACCCTGACTCGAGTCGGCCCCGGAACCCCGATGGGCGAGCTGATGCGCCGCTACTGGATTCCGGCCGTCAAATCGTCCGAACTGGTCGCCGGCGGATCGCCGCTGCGCGTCATGCTCCTGTGCGAGCAGCTCATCGCGTTCCGCGACGTGGACGGCAATGTGGGCGTGATGGATCACCGCTGCCCGCACCGCTGCGCCTCGCTGTTCTTCGGCCGCAACGAGAAGGGCGGATTGCGCTGCGCCTATCATGGATGGCAGTTCGATACGTCCGGCCAATGCACCGACATGGCCAATGTGCCGCCGCATCAGGACTTCAAGCACCGCGTCAAGGCCAAGGCTTACCGGACCGCTGAACGTTGCGGGATGATCTGGGTCTATATGGGCTCCGGCGAGCCGCCCGCCCTGCCGCCCATCGAGGCCACGATGGTCGAACAGACGCTGGTCAACCACAACATGATCCAGCGCCATTGCAACTGGCTTCAGGCGCTCGAAGGCGACATCGACACCTCTCATGTCGACTTCCTGCATGGCGGCCTGCGCACGGCGGAAGTTTACGACAAGAGCGATCCGCGCCGTTTCGGCGCCATGCACCGCGCGCCCGAATATGAAGTGCAGGAAACCCCGTGGGGCGCCATGTACGGCGCGTACCGCCCGGCCGAGGAAGGCGAGACCTACTGGCGCATCGGCCAGTTCATGTTCCCGTTCTGGACGATCACCCCGAGCGGACCTTTCGGCAAGCACATCTATGCGCGCGCCTGGGTGCCGATGGACGACACGCACACGATGATCACCGGCTTTGTGAAAAAATCCGGCGTGGTCAATTCGCCCGGCGGACCCTCCATGGGTCTGGTGCTCGGCTTCGATGATCGCGAGCCCAACGATTCAAGCTGGTTCGGCCGCTTCCGGCCGCGCACAAACCCCGACAATGATTATTTCATCGACCGCGACGCGCAGCAGGCCAAAAGCTTCAGCGGCATCACCGGCATCACGCAACAGGACCAGATGGCCACCGAGAGCATGGGGCCGATCACGGATCGCAGCTTCGAGCATCTGGCGCCGAGCGACCGCATGATCGTCGTTACGCGCCGCCGGCTCTTGTCAGCCGTCAATGCGCTCACCGAGCAATCGGCCGCGCCGCCGGCCTCCAGCCCGACTGATCCTTATCGGGGCGTGCGCGGCGGCTTCTTCATTGCCCGCAAGGGCCTGAAGCTCAACGAGGTCTATGAACAGCAGATCGAAGTCACAAAAGACACGATGGAGATGAGCTCGAACTGAGCCGCCACAACGGGAGGGAATCGCATGACAATGAAAAAGGCCGCACTGGCCGGCGCTCTGTGTGCGCTGCTCACCGGCAGCGCCTACGCCCAGAAGGCGAAGGACACGGTCCGCATCGCGCAGGCGCAGACCATCGGCTCGCTGGACGCCTATATGGACCCGCGTCCGGAAGTCTATTTTCTCTCGGACGCCGTATTCGACACGCTCATCACCTATGACGCCGCCGCAAAGGGCTTTGCGCCCCTGCTGGCGAAATCCTGGAAATGGACGGACGAGCGCACGCTGGACATCGAACTGCGCGACGATGTGACCTGGCACGACGGCAAACCGTTCACCGCAGACGACGTGGTCTATACGGTTTCATGGCTCACCCATCCCGAAACGAAGCTCCGCTTCGCCAATTATTATTCGTGGATCGCGAAGGTCGAAAAAACAGGCGCGCATGCGGTGCGCCTGACGGCCGACAAGCCGACGCCTTCGGCGCTCGCCATGCTGGCCTCGGCCAATGTGATGCCGATCTTTCCCAAGCACATTCATGAAAACATGAAGGACAAGCTCGAATTCGGCCGCGCGCCTGTCGGCACAGGTCCGTTCCGGGTTCTGTCGCTCGACATCAACAAGGGTCTCGCGCTGACGCGAGCTGAAAAATACCCGCAGGCCAATGCGGCCAAGACAGCCGGCAAGGTCAAGAACATCAACGTCATCGCGATTCCGGATTCCGGCACGCGCGGCGCTGAAATGATGGTCGGCAACATCGACCTCATGCGCGACACGCCCATCGACATGGCGGAAAACCTCGCCTCGCAGCCGAACCTCGCCTCGACCGTCACGTCCCCGCTGGGATCAAGCTACATGCTGATCGACGCAAAGGGCCGCAGCGGCCGCAAGGAATTGCAGGACCCGCGTGTGCGCCGCGCGATCATGATGACGGTGAATTCGCCGGACCTGACCAGCATGGTGGTCGGCGTGAAGGCCGCCAAGGACATCGCGCGCCCCGCCGCCATGTGCAATCGCGCGCAACTGGGTTGCGACTATTCCGCGACACTGCCGCCGTTCGATCTTGCAGGGGCAAAGAAACTTCTCGCCGAAGCCGGTTATCCCAACGGCTTCGAGACCGAGATCACCGCGCCTTCGGCGCATTCGGGGCGCCTCGGCGAAATCATCGCCGGACGCCTGCGGGAAATCGGCATCCGGGCAAAGATCGACACGCTCACCTTCGCGGCCTATCGCGACAAGCAGCGGCTCGGCAAGATCGAGATTCTCGTCAACGGCTGGGGCGGCGGCGGCGTGGCGGATGTGCAGGCGACGCTGGACTTCTTCTTCTCGCCCGGCCCGACGGACTATTTTGGCGTTCCGCGCCTGACGGAACTCGCCAAGCAAAGCGCCGGCGAGATGGACGATGCAAAACGCCGCGCGCTGGTGAAGGAGATCTTCGATACGATCACCAACATCGCCTACATGGTTCCGATCACCGCGCAGCCCGCCTTCTGGGTCCATTCGAAAGACGTCGCCCTGTCGGGCGACGTGACATTCTCCGCATGGGGCCTGCAGGCGCACCAGATCAGCTGGAAGTGACGCGAAGCCCCTCGTGCTTCGAGACGCCGCATGGCGGGCGAAGCAATCCATTTTCGTAAGTTGGATTGCTTCGTCGCTTCGCTCCTCGCAATGACGGATTCGCCGTTTACCTCGGCATATTCTTCGCATAGGCGTGGATGAACTCGCGCATCTGCGGCGTCACGGTCAGGGCCTTGCGGACCTGATCGTTCACGGTCGAGTCCATGATGTATTCCGGCACGAAGCCGAAGGTCTTCATGCACTCGTCCTGATAGTCCTTGTCATTGCTCATGGCGGCGATCGCCTTGCGGATCGAGTCGATGCTCGCCTGCGGGGCGTTCGGCGGCATCACGATCATGCGCTGCATGGCGCCGTTGAGGGCGATGATGGTCCGGTAGGCGTCCCACAATTCGCCCTTCGGCTCCTCGCCTTTGATCTTCTTGTAAAGCTCGTGATACGGCAGCAGATCGACGCCTTCCATCTGCTTGGGCACGCGGAAGCTCACGCCATTGTAGCCAGGATCGTAGAACAGCCCTATGGCCTCGCCCTTGGCGACGAACTGCGGTTCGATGATCCCCCGATAGGACGGCGGCGATTCCGAATAGAGGTTGATCTCGCCCTGCTGCAGCGCGAGCCGCGCGCCCTGGCTGCCCTTGTAGCCGGTGACATATTTAAACTTCACGCCCAGCATATCCATCGTCAGGCGCAGCAGGATGTCTTTCGCATTGTCGACCCCGAGGCCGCCGACGATGACGCCTTCCGCCCTGGCGAGATCGACCGCGTTCTTCAGTCCGGGCTTGATGTCGGTGCGGGCGAAATAGACGCTCGTGCCGGGTTGGTAGGCAACGAATTCATATGTCTTGAAATCCACCGGGCGCGGCGTCGCATCGCTGGCCGACTGCCAGGCTGCGCCGGTCAGATAGCCGACGACCGTGCCGTCCTTGGGGGCGATCTCGCCGAGGAACTTGGTGCCGATCAGCCCGCCCGCGCCGTCCATGTTCTGCACGATGACGTTGGGCGCGCCGTCCACATAGCGCGCCAGATGCCGCGCGAAGAGTCGCCCCTCGACATCGGTCGGGCCGCCGGCGGCATAATTCACCAGAACGGTCAGCCGCTTGTTCTTGTAGAAAGCATCCTGTGCATGCGCCGTCGGCGCAACAGCCGCCAGGGAACCTGCGGCAAGGGCGGCAAGCGCGCCGCGACGCGTCCATTTCAACATTGATTCCTCCAGAATGATCAGTTCTTTTTCGGCTTCTTTTTCGGCGCGGCCGGCGCCTTCTTCTGCGCGGCCGCGACGGACTCAAATTCCCTGATGACGGTCTGAAGTTCCGGCTCCGCAACGGCTTCCGCCGCCTCGGTGATCCGGAACCATTGTGTCGTGCGCTGGTCCTTTTCGGGCCAGGATTTCCGCTGCTTCTCAACCAGCATCGGGAACACCTGCACCCGGCAAAGCACCGTCGCGCCGTTCTTCAATCGCTTCTGGTAATGATAGGCCCCGAGCGATTTCTTGTCGATCTTGCCGACAAGGCCCGCCTCCTCCATCGCCTCGCGGGCGGCGGCCGAGTGCGGTTTCTTGCTCTTCATCGGCCAGCCCTTGGGCAGAACCCAGCGGCGCGTCTCGCGCGAGGAGACCAGCAGGATCTCCAGTCCGTCGCGAAACCGGTACGGCAGCGCCGCATATTGCACGCGCGCTTCATCAACGACCGATGCGCTCTTGAGTCCCGCACCGGCGCTCATCTCAGCCTCCCAGTCCGGAGAGCCAGTAGAACAGGGCCGCAATGATGGCCGAAGCCGGAATGGTGATGAACCATGCCATCACGATGCTGCGCGCCACGCTCCAGCGCACCGCCGACACGCGCCGCGCAGCGCCGACGCCGATGATCGCGCCCGTGATCGTATGCGTGGTCGAGACCGGCACGCCCAGATAGGTGGCCATGAACAGCGTGATGGCCCCGCCGGTTTCGGCGCAGAACCCCTGCATGGGAGTCAGCCGCGTGATGCGCGATCCCATCGTGTGGACGATGCGCCAGCCGCCGAACAATGTGCCGAGTCCCATCGCGGCCTGACAGCTGATCACCACCCAGAACGGCACATGGAAGCCGCCCTCCAGCATGCCCTGCGAATAGAGCAGCACCGCAATGATGCCCATCGTCTTCTGCGCGTCATTGCCGCCGTGACCAAGCGAATAGAGCGAGGCCGAAACGAATTGCAGGATGCGGAACGTGCTGTCGACCGCCATGGGCGTTGAGCGCACGAAGATCCACGCCACCGCCAGCACCAGCAGGAGCGCGATGGAAAAGCCGACGACCGGCGACAGGAAAATGGCGAATGTGGTTTTCAGGACGCCCGACCAGACGATCACCGGAAGCCCCGACTTGGCGAGCCCGGCGCCCACGAGCCCTCCGATCAGCGCGTGCGAACTGGACGACGGAATGCCCGCCACCCATGTGACCACGTTCCACGTAATCGCCCCCATCAGGGCGCCGAAGATCACGCGCGCGTCGACCGCCGAGGCCGCGATGATGCCGGTGCCGACGGTCTGCGCCACATGCAGGCCGAAAAACAGGAAGGCGATGAAGTTGAAGAACGCCGCCCAGAAGACCGCATATTTCGGCGGCAACACGCGGGTCGAGACGATTGTGGCGATCGAGTTGGCCGCATCGTGCAGTCCGTTCAGGAAATCGAACAGAAGCGCGACGCCTATGAGGCCGATCAGCAGCGGAAAGGCGATTTGCGCATCCACCGGGCGGCCTCAGAGATTCTCGATGAGAATGCCGTTGACCTTGTTGGCCACATCCTCGAACCGGTCCACGATTTTTTCCAGATGCCCGTAGATCTCGCTCCCGACGATGAACGCCATCACGTCCGACGAGCGATGATCGAGAAACAATTGCTTGATTCCCTTGTCGTGCAGCTCATCCGACTGTTCCTCAAGCTTGCGGATGTCTTCGGTCAGCGTCCCCAGCCGTCCGGTTTCCTTGCGCATGACGTGAAGCAGGCCCACCATTTCGGCGGTCTTGCGTGCGGCCTGCACGGTGACGTCGCCGAGTTCGCGCATCTGGGGCTCGAACGTCTTCACCTCGAACAAGGTGATCGCCTTGGCGGTCTGGCGCATCTGGTCGATGGAATCGTCCATCGAGGCGATGAGGTCCTTGATGTCGCTGCGGTCGAACGGCGTTATGAAACTGCGGCGCACCGCCTGCATCACCTGCCCGGCGACCATGTCGGCCTCGTGTTCGAGGCGCATCACGTCGGCGCAATGCTTCGCAACGCTGTCGCCGCCCTGAAGCAGCGCCTGCATGGCTTCCGCACCAGCGACCAGCACACGGGCGTGATTTTCGAAGAGATCGAAAAAACGATCTTCCTTCGGCATCATGGCCTGAAACCAACCCAGCATCCCGCTTTCCCTTTTTCTTGCGCGCCAGCCTCGCGAATGAGTCGCCCGCAGTCTACTCCCCGGCGGCCTCCGGTAAAATCAACCCTTCGGGCTTGACCACAGCCGCAAATCGCGCGCTTCCGGGCGGAAGGCTGGCAATTTCGGCGATGAGCTTTTTCACGATGGCGTCCGCGAAAGTCTCGTAATTGCGGGCCGTCACCATGAAGGCGCCATCTCCGCCGATCACGAAACGCTCGAAATAGGAATCCAGTCCCGGCTCCACTGACAAAATCGGCAGGCCGTTGATCGTCGCGCCCTGGCGCACGGCGTCGTCCCGCGCCGCAACCGGCGAACGTCCGCTATTGTTGCTTCCATCACCCGAAACGTCGATCACGCGCCGGTCGCCCTGATGCGGGCTCTTGGGAAACAGCGCCATTCCGTAGTCGATAGCGCCGCTGATCGAAGTGCCGCCGCCGTAAAGCTGGCGCTCGGTCGCCGCGATGGCCTTCGCCACCTCCTCGGCCGTCACCTCATCCTTGATGATCATCCACGGAACGACGGGGCGTTGCAGGAAAGCGCCGGTCCACTGGAACATCGTCACCGCGATGGCCTGATGCTGGCCCGACAGAATGGCGCGCAGCACCTGAATGTTCCGGAAGGCGGCCGCATAACCGTCGCGCTGAAGATCGAACCGCCGCTGGCTGACGCTGCCCGAGGCGTCCACCGCCAGCACCAGCAGAAGATCGACCTGTTCGGCCCGCGCCGGTTGGGCTGAGGGAGCCGCAGCCCAAAGACCCATCAGGCAGGCAAACAGCCGCACTACGCGCATCGTCATCCGCATGATCCGCTCCCGTCGGGGCTGTCGAGGCCCCATCAGGCAAACTAGCAGCCCTTCGGCGGCGCGCCAGTCACGGTTTCAGCCTTCCAGTTGCTCGCGCAGCATTTCGAGTTCCAGCCATTGTTCTTCGGCCTGCGCCAGCTCCTTCCCGGCCTGCGCGAAGGCTGCCGAAATGCGCGCGAACGTCACCTGATCCTTGGCGTAAAGCTCCGGATCGTCGAGGCGCTTCTGCAATTTCGCCATTTGCTCCTGCAGATCGGCCATTCTGGCCGGGAGCGTTTCGAGCGCATGTTTCTGCTTGAAGGAGAGCTTGCCCTTGCGGGCCGGGGCTGCCGCAGGCGTTGGCGCAGCCGGCGCGGGGCGCATTTCCGCGCCCTTCTGGGGAATCATCTTGCGAGAAGCGCCTGAACCCACGCCCTGCCCGCGCTGGGACACCATGTCCGAATAGCCGCCCGCATATTCCTGCCACCTGCCGTCGCCTTCCGAGACGATGACGGAGGTCGAGACGCGGTCGAGAAAGTCACGATCATGGCTTACGACAATCACGGTGCCGGGATAATCGGTCAGCATTTCCTGAAGAAGGTCGAGCGTTTCGAGATCGAGATCGTTGGTCGGCTCGTCCAGCACCATCAGGTTGGACGGCAGCGCCAGCGCGCGGGCCAGCGTCAACCGACCCCGCTCTCCGCCCGACAGCTTGCCGACCGGCGTGCGCGCCTGATCGGGCGTGAACAGAAAGTCCTTCATGTAGCCGATGACGTGCTTGCGCTCGCCATTCACATCGACGAAATCGCTGCCCCCGCCGGTCAGCGCATCGCGCAGGATCGTGTCGGGATGCAGCGACATGCGCTTCTGGTCGAGGCTGGCCAGTTCCACATTCGCCCCGATCCGGATGGTCCCCTCGTCCGGCTCAAGCTTGCCGGTGAGCAGATTGATCAACGTCGTCTTTCCCGCGCCGTTCTGGCCCACGATGCCGATCCGGTCGCCGCGCAGCACACGGATCGAGAAGTCTCGCACGATGGGGCGATCTTCATAGGACTTTGAAATCCGCTCGGCCTCGATCACCAGCTTGCCGGAGAGCTTGCCTTCCGTGACGGTCATCTTCACGTCGCCGACGACGCGCCGCGCCTCGCGATATTCCTTGCGCAGGTCGCCGAGCCGCGCCATGCGGCCCATGTTGCGCTTGCGGCGGGCCGAGACGCCGTAGCGAACCCAATGCTCCTCGTTGACGATCTGGCGCGCCAGCTTGTGATGCGCCAGTTCTTCCTCTTCGAGCACCTGGTCGCGCCACGCCTCGAACTGCCCGAAGCCCCGGTCAAGCCGCCGCGTCTTGCCGCGATCCAGCCAGACGGTGGCGCGCGAGAGCGTTTGCAGGAAGCGCCTGTCATGGCTGATGAGGACGAGCGCCGAGCGCAGGCTGTTCAGTTCCGATTCCAGCCATTCGATGGCCGGCAGGTCGAGATGGTTGGTGGGCTCGTCGAGCAGCAGGATGTCGGGTTCGGGCGCCAGCACCCGCGCCAGCGCGGCCCGGCGCTGCTCGCCGCCCGACAGATGCGCCGGATGCTCGTCGCCCGTCAGCCCAAGCTGTTCAAGCAGATAGCGGCAGCGATAATCCTCGTCGTTGGGGCCAAGCCCGGCCTCCACATAGGCCAGCACAGTCTCGAAGCCCGACAGGTCAGGCTCCTGCGGCAGATACCGGACGGTCGCATCCGGCTGGAAAAAGCGGGTGCCGGAATCCTTCTCAAGCTCCCCTGCCGCGATGCGCAGCAGCGTCGATTTGCCCGAGCCGTTGCGGCCCACCAGCGCCAGCCGCTCGCCGGGCGCGACCGTGATGTCCGCCCCCTCCAGCAAAGGCTTGCCGCCGAGCGTCAGGTGAATGTCTTGCAGATAGAGAAGCGGCGGAGCCATGAGTTTACGCAGACCTTTGAGTGAGGCCTGCTGATAGACGGTTTTGGCCGGGAGGACAAAGGCCGGCGGAACGCCGCCCGATTGCGGCTGTTGCTTCTTGCAGCAACCCGGAGCCTCCCATGTATCCCGACCATCGCCCCGCTCACGACAAGCCCCACGAAGCCGAAATGGACTACCCCGAACATGAGCGCACCTATCGGGCGTTCATCCGCTACGCCAGGGTCGCGGCAGTGGGCTCCCCGCTGCTGCTGGCCTTCGTGGTCTACTGGACGCACTAGGCCTCGCCTCAACCATTTCTTGCCGCTTTGGGCCTTAAACTCCCGCCGCGAATCATTTTCGAGGCAGGGAACCCATGAGCCAGACCGACGTCGCCGCCGCTTTCGCCGCCCTTGAGGCCCACCGGGTCGAGATCGGCCATCGGCGGATCGTCGATCTTTTCGCCGAAGATCACACCCGGTTCGATCGCTATCAGGTCCGGCTCGACGATCTCCTGTTCGACTATTCCAAGCACCGCATCAACGACGCCACGCTGGCGCATCTGATGACCCTCGCCCGCGCGGCCGATCTCGAAGGCAAGCGCGACGACCTGTTCTCGGGCGCGAAGATCAACACCACCGAAGATCGCGCGGTCCTGCACATGGCGTTGCGCAACATGTCGGGCCGTGGCTATTTCGTCGACGACCAGCCGGTGATGCCGGACATTCTGGCCGAGCGCCGCAAGGTGAACGACTTTGCCAGCGCCATTCGCGAGGGCGCCATCGTGGGCGCGACCGGCAGTTACTTCACCGACGTGGTCAACATCGGCATCGGCGGTTCCGATCTTGGTCCCGCCATGGCCGCGAAGGCGCTGTCGACGTTCGGCGTCTCGGGCATCCGTGTGCATTTCGTCTCGAACGTCGACGGCGCGGACCTCACCGATACGCTCGCCATGCTCGACCCGGCGCAGACGCTGTTCATCATCTCCTCGAAGACCTTCACCACGCAGGAGACGATGACCAACGCCCATTCGGCGCGCCGCTTCGTGGCGGCGGCGCTCGGCGAGGAGGCTGTTAGCGACCATTTCGCGGCGGTCTCCACGCGGCTCGATCTCGTCGAACAGTTCGGCATCAAGCCGGACCGCGTCTTCGGATTCTGGGACTGGGTCGGCGGGCGCTATTCGATCTGGTCCTCCATCGGCCTCGCGCTCACCATCGCGATCGGCCCGAAACATTTCGAGGATTTCCTGCGCGGCGCCTACGAGGTCGACCAGCATTTCGAGCAGACCCCGCTGCATGAAAACATTCCGGTGCTGATGGGGCTGCTGGGCGTCTGGTATCGCAACGTCTGGGGCTTCGGGTCGCACGCCGTCATTCCCTATGACCAGCGGCTTTCGCGTTTCCCGGCCTATCTGCAACAGCTCGACATGGAATCGAACGGCAAGTCCGTGATGCGCGACGGCTCGCCGGTGATGCGCGCCACCGCGCCGGTCATCTGGGGCGAGCCCGGCACCAACGGCCAGCACGCTTTCTTCCAGATGCTGCATCAGGGCACGGACGTCATCCCGGTCGATTTCCTCGTCGCCGCCAGGCCCACAGTGGCGGACGAATATCACCACACGCTGCTGGTCTCGAATTGCCTTGCGCAATCGGAAGCCCTGATGCGCGGGCGCTCTCGCGAGGAAGTCGAGACGCTCCTGCGCGCGCAAGGGATGAGCGAGGCGCGCATCGCCGAACTCGCCCCGCACAAGGTGTTCGAAGGCAACCGCCCGTCGAGCACGTTCCTTTACAGGCAACTTACGCCCAACATGCTCGGCCGCCTCGTGGCGCTCTACGAGCACAAGGTCTTCGTGCAATCGGCGATCTGGAACATCAACGCCTTCGACCAGTGGGGCGTCGAACTCGGCAAGGAATTGTGCGGCCGGCTCGTGCCCATCGTGAACGACGCGCGCGTCTCGACCGCACAGCTCGACGATTCAACCGCCGGTCTCATCCAGCACCGCCGCGCCCTTCTGGCTGGCTGACGAGGTGAACATGCTGCGAGCCCGCGCGCAGATTCTCGCGTGGCTCGCGGCGGTCATCATCGCCGGACTCGTGTGGCGCAAGGCCGATCTGGGCCTGCCGTTCTTCGCCTGGAAATACGGCGGCTCAGCCCTCTGGGGCGCCATGGTGTTCCTGCTGGTGCGCCTGTGGAGGCCGCAGGCCACGGGGCGCTTCGCCCTCGTCGCCTCGCTGCTGATCGCGGCGGCCGTAGAGTTTTCGCGGCTCTGTGAGACGCCGTGGCTGAATGAATTCCGCCTGACGCTCGCCGGACAATTGCTGCTCGGGCGCGTCTTCTCGCTGTGGAATCTCGTCGCCTATGCGGCGGGGATCGGGGCGGCGGCGATGCTGATGCGGCTTGCTACTCGTCTTCCCCGAACCGGTTCGCCACCAGCGCCGTGATGGCGTCGAGCGCCTGCAGCGCCTCGGCGCCTTTCGCGGCGATGCGGATCGTGGTGCCGATGCCTGCGCCCAGCGTCAGGATGCCCATGATGGACGTGCCGCCCACGACTTCGCCGCAACGGGCCACCTGGATGTCAGCGTCGAACTTCTCGACGCACTGGACGAACTTCGCCGTCGCGCGCGCGTGCAGTCCCTTGCGGTTGACGATCATCAGGTCGCGCACCAGCGCGTCCGGAAATTCCGGGCTCGGCAGGCATTCGTCTTCTTCGAAATCGCTCATTTGCCCGTCAGGATCTTGCTGGCGACGGAAATGTATTTCCGTCCCGCTTCCTGCGCGCAGGTTACGGCGTCCTGAAGGCTTTTTTCCTCGCGAACCGAGGCCAGCTTGATCAGCATGGGCAGGTTGATGCCCGCCACCACGTCGACATTCGAACCTTCCATCACCGATATGGCGAGATTGGAGGGCGTGCCGCCGAACATGTCAGTGAGGACCACCACGCCCGCGCCGCTGTCGACATGCTTCACGGCCTCCACAATATCCTTGCGGCGACGCTCCATATCGTCCTCAGGGCCGATGGTGACCGTCTCGATCTGCTTCTGCGGACCGACGACATGTTCCAGAGCCGCGCGGAACTCAGTCGCCAGGTGACCATGCGTCACCAGGACCATTCCGATCATGTGAACTTACCGTCCTTCAGATCGCCGCCCGCGCGCTCCGCGCCGAAGCAGTCAAAAACCGGGGCCATTTTGTGCATTGCGGGGGAATTGGCAAGCGAAATACGATTCATTCTCTTCCCGGCCCCAGCCGGTCCACAACCCGGCAGGCCTGATCCTGCACGGATTGGGTTGCAGAAATCCTCATGCGTGGCAATTTGACGCCTTCGATGATCACGCTCTGGTCGGTGGTTTCGGGCATCCGGTCGGGGGCGTCTCCGATGTCGACCACCAGCCGCAGGACCGCTGCCGGTTCGCTTTCGACCGTCACGATCCCCACGCCCCGCGTCTCGATCAGCCCCGCAAGGGCCGGATGCGGACGGGCCGACACCCGCTGGCCCGCCACGCTGAGCCGGATGCGGTCGTCCCCCACCAGCAGGGAAAACAGGCCGCGCCCGAGGGCTTCGCGCACAAGCGCGGCCGCCAGCGCGCTCTTTCCCGCGCCCGAAACGCCGCGGATGAGCACGCCGGACTCGCCGATCACCACTGCGCTGGCGTGGATCGTCTCCGGGCTCATTTGGACGTCGGCAGCCAGACGAAGAAGCGCGCCCCGGCCACGTCGCCCGTTCCCGAATGGGTGCGGTTGACGGCCCAGATGCGCCCGCCATGCGCCTCGATGATCTGGCGCGAGATCGACAGGCCCAGACCCGAATTCTGCCCGAAACCCTGATCGGGACGGTCCGTATAGAAGCGCTCGAAGATCCGCTCGAACGCATGGGCCGGAATGCCCGGCCCGTCGTCGTCCACGATGATCTCGACACCGTCCGCCTGCGCGCCTGCCGGAGTGGCCTGCCGGGCGCGGCGCAGCGCGATCCGCACGCTGCCGCCGTGCTGCGAAAAGGAGCGCGCATTGTCGAGCAGGTTGGTGACGACCTGGCCGAGCCGCGAGTCATGCCCGATGATCGCGCAATGTTGCCCTTCCTGGAGCGGCGCGACATCGAGACTGAACGTCACCCCGTCCTGCCGCTTCACCTGATTGGCGAGGTCCACCACGGCGCGCAGAAGTTGCACGAGATCAACCGGACCGGAATCGGCGCGCGCCAGTTCGGCGTCGAGACGCGATGCGTCGGAGATATCGGTGATGAGCCGGTCAAGGCGGCGCACGTCATGCTGGATGATTTCAAGCAGACGGCCGCGCGACTCGTCGCTGCGGGCGAGCGGCAAGGTCTCCACGGCGCTGCGCAGCGAGGTGAGCGGATTTTTCAGCTCGTGCGAGACGTCCGCGGCAAAACTTTCGATCGCTTCGATGCGGTTGTAGAGCGCCTGCGTCATGTCCCGCAATGCGCCGGAAAGATGCCCGATCTCGTCCGAACGCGAGGAGAAATCCGGAATTTCCTGCCGTGACTTGATGCCCCGCCGCACCCGTTCGGCGGCTTCCGCCAGACGCCGCACCGGTTCGGCGATCGTGCCCGCCAGAAACAGCGACAGGACCAGCATGACGCCGGCGAATATCGAGAAGATGCGGATGATCGCCCAGCGTTCCGACGAGATGATCTTGTCGATATCGCCGCCCTGTGTGGACAGAAGCAGCGCGCCGCGCACGACCCGGAAACGCTGCACCGGCACCGCGACCGAGATGATCGTCTCTCCGCGCAGGTTTACCCGCACGATGGATTGGGCCCCGCCATTGAGGGCGCTCTGCACCTCGCGATAGGCGCGCCCGTTGCCGAGGCCGATTTCCTCGTAAAGCGGCAGCGTGTTGCCCAGTTTGCCGCGCACATTGTTCCACATGCGCTCCAGAAACGTCGGCGCTAGTTCTTCCGGAACCGGCGGCAGGTCGTAGCGAAGAATGTTCGAGCGGTCCGCCAGCGAGCGCGAGTCGAGCAGCAGATAGCCGTCGCGATCGTAAACGCGCGCGCGGGTGCGGGTCGGCAGGACCAGCCGCCGCAGCACCGGCCCGATCCGCTCCGGGTTGATGGAAAATTCGATGGAAGCCGGGCGGTCGTCGCCCGGATCGTAGGTTTCGCCCGGCGCAAGCTGCAGCAGCTTTTCGGGATCGAGCGTGATCGCATCCGTCTCGACCGTCGCCGAAGCCGCAATCGCCGCCGCGATGATCTCGCCCTGCGTCTGAAGGCTCTGGATGCGGGCGTCGATCAACCCGGAGCGGAACTGGTTCAGGTAAAGGAAGCCGATCAGCAGGGCCACGAGGCCGCTGAGGTTCAGCACCACGATCCGGCGCGTCAGCGACGAGGAAAACCGCGACAGGAGCTGGCGCAAAAGCCCGCGCATCCGCACCGCGATCCGGCGGCCGGTTCGCCTGACCCCGGGCGTCTTGCCCAGGATCGTCGGATCGCCTTGCGTGTCTACGCTCATAAGTCCGCCGGGCTCGCCCTCAGCCTTTCGGAGGCGTCAGGCTTCCTTGAACCGGTAGCCGACACCATACAGGGTTTCGATCATCTCGAAATCATCATCCACCTGCTTGAACTTCTTGCGCAGGCGCTTGATGTGGCTGTCGATGGTGCGGTCGTCCACATAGACCTGATCGTCATAGGCGGCGTCCATGAGGGCGTTGCGGCTCTTGACCACGCCGGGGCGCATCGCGAGCGCCTGCAGGATCAGGAATTCCGTCACCGTCAGCACGACAGGTTCGCCCCGCCAGGTGCAGGTGTGGCGTTCCGGGTCCATCCTGAGCAGGCCGCGCTCCAGCAGCTTGGCTTCGCTTTCCTTCTGGGTCGCCGGATCTTTCGGACTCGAACGGCGCAGGATCGCCTTGACGCGCTCGACCAGCAAACGCTGCGAGAAGGGTTTGCGGATGAAATCGTCCGCGCCCATCTTCAGCCCGAACAATTCGTCGATCTCGTCGTCTTTCGAGGTCAGGAAGATCACCGGCAGGTCGGATTTCTGCCGCAGGCGGCGCAGAAGCTCCATTCCGTCCATCCGGGGCATCTTGATGTCGAAAATCGCAAGGTCCGGCGGATTGGTGCGCAGCCCGTCCAGCGCGCTCGCGCCGTCATTATAGGTCTGGACCCGATACCCCTCGCCTTCGAGAGCGATGGACACCGAAGTCAGGATGTTTCGGTCATCGTCGACCAGCGCAATGGTTGGCATGAGGCTTCCAGCTTTCAAAACGGCGGCCGCGACACGGACCGACGGGAATGGCTCGGGCGCAAATTAAGGCAGAAGCCCATGAATGCGGCCTGAACGTCGCCACGAGTCGGAGCTCCGATCCGGGACCCTTATGGTTTGAAATGTGGCGATTTTGGTTGAATTTTCAACCCAAAAGGCAAAACAGCCCGCCGCCTGCGCCCGCCGCGCTTTCGGACGAAGTACGCCACATGATCCGCGAGACGATGCGCCGCAGGCAACTAATCATCATGGAATCAAAAGCTTGACCGGACGGCTTGATGCTTCGCGAGACCGTGATAATCGTCTGTGAAGGTTTTTAATGGAGTGATTTGATTAAATCTGTTACCGGCTCCATTACTTTCGGTCGGTCGGGCGCGACGGGGCTGCGGTCCGATCGATGCCCGAAAAAATGGCGAGCAGAACGTCGCGTATCAACGCCGCGTCGAACGAAGGGAAACCCGATGGCTGCACCGATCAGCACCTTTCTGTCCAGATGCGCCCTTGTGGTCGCTCTTGCTTTGACGGTCGCCGGATGTGAATCCACCGCACCGCTTGGCGCATCCGTTCCGGACGCCAGCGCTTCCGCAGCCGCCACGGCAGCCGCCGCCAACCCGGTCGTGCCGGAATTTCGCGTCGGAGCCGGCGACAAGCTGAAAGTGAATGTGTTCGGCGAGCAGACCCTGACCGGCGAATATGTCGTCGATCCGAGCGGTTCGCTGGCCATCCCGCTGGCGGGCTCCATCCCGGTCGCAGGCGCGACCGTGCGAGAGGTCGAGAGCCGCATCGCCGCCAAGCTGCGCGGCAGCTTCATCAAGAATCCCAAGGTCGCCGTCGAAATCGCCAGCTTCCGGCCGTTCTACGTCATCGGCGAAGTCACCAAGCCGGGCGAATATCCCTACCGGGCCGGGCTGAACCTGCTCAGCGCCGTGGCGGTGGCGGGCGGCTACACCTACCGGGCCAACACGAGCCGGGTGATGATCACCCGCGCCGGCTCTGCGCAGGAAGTCGCCATGGACACCCGCGCCGGTCCGATCATCGTCAACCCGGGCGATGTCGTGCGCATCACCGAGCGGTTCTTCTGATCCAGCCCTGAACTTCCGACGGCAATCGCCGGGCGGCCCTCGCCGTGGGGACCCGCTACGGCGGCGTTCGCACGTCTGCAAAAACCTGTGCGGATTCGGCACGACCGGTTAACAAGCGGCGAGACGATCTCCCTTCATTTTGCTGTGCTCTTGCGTTCGGCCCCGCGCCCGGCCCCAGATCTAGTCCGGACAGCCCGTGAACCGGCGCGTTACAGTGATTCGTGCCAGTTCTGTTCGCCCTATGGGCCGAACCTTAACGGCTCGGCGGCTCCAAAAATAATCCACACCTGCGGCGGCGTCCGCGACGTCAGGCCCCTTCCATTATGCTCAGGATGAGTATATGTAGGTTGCATGACGGTCCTGTCGGGCCCGACAGCGTATCTGCGTCCGCGCGTTCGGCGGACGTTTTTTAGAGCCCACTTATACTCATTCCGAGTATAAGTCTTCGGTAAGGAGTTGGTCATGCAGGGACACCTCGCGACTGAAGCCGCCATCCAGCCCGTAGCGCCTGCCGTGCAAGTGCCGGCCGTCGAACGCTACGGCGTGGTCCCCATGCCCAACCTCGCATGGACTCCCGAGGTCGAGCGCGCCACCGCGCACCTTTACGAGAAGGTGAAGGCCATCATCCCGCCGGTGGAGTGGCCTTTCCATGCGCCTTACGTGAAGGCCATCAACGATCTGAAGAAAGAGCGCAACGCCGTCATCCTGGCGCACAATTACCAGACGCCGGAAATCTACAACTGCGTCGCCGATGTGGTGGGCGACTCGCTGCAGCTCGCCAAGCTGGCCGCGAAGTCGGACGCCGACATCATCGTGCAGGGCGGCGTGCACTTCATGGCCGAAACCTCAAAGCTGCTGAACCCGAACAAGACCGTGCTGATCCCGGATCGCAAGGCGGGCTGCTCGCTCGCCGAGTCGATCACCGGCGCGGACGTGCGCCTGCTGCGCCAGCGCTATCCGGGCGTGCCGGTCGTGGCTTACGTCAACACCTCCGCCGAGGTGAAGGCGGAAGTCGATATCTGCTGCACGTCGTCCAACGCGCTGAAGATCGTCGAAAGCATGGGCTCCGACCGCGTGATCTTTCTGCCGGATCAATATCTGGCGAAGAACGTGCAGGCGCAGACCAAAGTGCAGATCATCGCCTGGAAGGGCGCTTGCGAGGTGCATGAGCGCTTCACGGCGGAAGAACTGCTGCGCTACAAGGCCGACGATCCGTCGATCCAGATTATCGCGCATCCGGAGTGCCCGCCGGAGGTGGTCGCGGTGAGCGATTTCGCCGGCTCGACGGCCGCGATGATCGACTTCGTAAAGACCCGCAAGCCCAAGCGCGTCCTGATGGTCACCGAATGTTCGATGGCCGACAATGTGGCGACCGAGACGACCGGAACGGAATTCGTCCGTCCCTGCAATCTCTGCCCGCACATGAAGCGCATCACGCTGCCGAAGATCCTCGACAGCCTCGTGTACCTGCGCGAGGAAGTCACGATCGACCCGCTGCTGGCCGAACGCGCCCGCCGCAGCGTCGAGCGCATGATCGAGGTGGGGTAACGCCTTTGGGGAAAATGGGACCGAACGCACCGAACTTTTCACCCGGCGCGTTGAAGGTCGTCGACGTCGCGACCGCGATCGGTCGCGACGTTTTGGCTGTGACAGCTGGCGCAGCACCGCTCAACACAGCCGTCGAGTTCATAAAACAGTATGCCAAATCGAAGGTGGAAAGTGCCACGAAGGTTCTTGCTGCAGCGATAAGTCAAGGGCAAGTGGAGCTACTAACCGACGAAATCTGGCAAGAATTCGTACCTTCAGCATATCGATTTTTCGAAGCCGCTCGTGCCGGCGAATACGAGCATAATCTCGAGATCCTTGCTGAGTGTTTGGTCAGTGGAGTTCTCGCCAAACGCCTCTCAGCCTCAGGATTCGCAAGGGTAAAACGCAGGATAGAAGGCTTGGAAGTTCGCGAGATTGGGCTGATCGCAGCCATTCATCTTGATCTTCAACTTCGAAACCTGCCTGCCGGTGAGGGGTCACGATCATTTGTCTCGGCTGAAGGTCTCTTCACCGCAAATCCCAATATCGGTTTTCTCACGTCACGTGATGTCGCGGCGACACTCGCAGAATTCGCCGGTCGGGGAATCTTGGTACCTGACGGTGCAGGTCGATGGGATAAAGGCGAGGAATACTATTTTGGCACTACGGCACTTCTTGAGTTGGTCGCACTCGCCTCCACGAAAATGAAGCCTGCAACAGATGCTGAAGGCAACTAATCCCATCCTGATTGTCGGCGGCGGCCTTGCGGGACTTTTCTGCGCGCTGAAGCTCAGCCCCCGCCCCGTCACCCTCCTCGCCACAGCCCCCATCGGCGAGGGCGCATCCTCCGCGTGGGCGCAGGGCGGCGTGGCGGCCGCAATGTCGGAAGGCGACAGCCCCGAAAAGCACACCGAAGACACCGTGATCGCCGGCGCCGGAACAGTGGACCGGCAGGTCGTGCTCGACATGGCGCGCGAGGCGTCGGACCGCATTCACGATCTGCTCGCCTATGGGGTTCCGTTCGACCGCGATCTCGAAGGGCGCCTGCTGCAATCTCGCGAAGCAGCCCATAGCGAGAGGCGCATCGTGCGCGTCAAGGGAGACGCAGCCGGCAAGGCCATCATGGAGGCGCTGGTGGCCGCCGTGCGGCGCACGCCGTCCATCAGCCTGCGCGAAGGTTTTACGGCGGAAGAGCTGATTGTCCGCAACGGCAGGGTCGAAGGCGTCTGGGCGCGCGGGCAGGATGGCTTGCTGCAAGCCTTCCCGGCCGCCGCGACCGTGCTGGCGACCGGCGGCATCGGCCAGCTTTACCGGGTCACCACCAACCCGCCGGAATCGCGCGGCCTCGGCCTTGCGATTGCCGCGCAGGCCGGAGCCGTCATCGCGGACGCTGAATTCGTCCAGTTTCACCCGACCGCCATCGACATCGGCCGAGATCCCGCCCCGCTGGCGACCGAAGCTCTTCGCGGCGACGGCGCCACGCTGATCAACCGCGCAGGCGAACGCTTCATGCAGGCCATCCACCCGGACGCCGAACTCGCTCCGCGCGATATCGTGGCGCGAGGCGTGTTCGCGGAAATTTCGGCCGGACGCGGGGCGTTTCTGGACGCCCGCACCGCCATCGGCCCCGAATTTCCGCACCTGTTCCCGACCGTCTACGCCAGTTGCCTGTCGGCGGGCATAGACCCGGTTGCGACCCCCATCCCGGTCGCGCCCGCCGAGCACTACCATATGGGCGGCATCGCCACGGATGCGCGCGGCCGCACCTCCCTGCCCGGCCTCTGGGCGGCGGGCGAATGCGCATCGACCGGCGTCCACGGCGCGAACAGGCTGGCGTCGAACTCGCTGCTGGAAGCTGTGGTCTTTGCCGCCCGCATTGCGGAGGACCTGC
Source organism: Beijerinckiaceae bacterium (assembly GCA_947475995.1). Taxonomy (GTDB): domain Bacteria; phylum Pseudomonadota; class Alphaproteobacteria; order Rhizobiales; family Beijerinckiaceae; genus Terripilifer. The sequence goes on from CANJNI010000015.1 coordinate 37,680, forward strand.
GCGACCTCCCGGCCATTGCGCCGCCCGCCCCCGCCGGGCGACCCGAACGCGCTGCCGAACCGGAGCCCGAACTGATCGCCCGTCTGCGTGAAACCATGCAGGCCGGCGCAGGCGTGATCCGCCACGAAGCCGGAGTGCGCGCGGGTTTTGCGGCCGTGGCGACGATCCGCCAGCAGGCGGCTTCGCCCGTCACGCAGGCCATGGCCGATGTGGCGACGCTCGTGCTGGCCGGGGCGCTCGCGCGGCGCGAAAGCCGGGGCGGTCATTTCCGGTCGGATTTCCCGAACCCCGATCCGGCTCTGGCCAGCCGTTCGTTGACCACACTGGCGCAGGCGCGACGAATGGCGGACGAAGACACGTCCTCCACGCGGGCCTGACCTCTCGAAACCTTGTTGGCCAACCCCTTGCCGATGGCGCACAAAACCGCCATGGTCCAAGCCGAATCCTGCGCCGGAGGGCGGGCGGCAGCCTGCCCGGTCCGTTGCCGCCAACGAGAAAGATGGATCTCGTGCCGTTCGATTTTGCGTCCCGCCGATCCCCCATGCCGAAAGGCGCGCTGCGCCGCGCCCTGATGGCCGGAATTTTCGGCCTGATGGCCGTCGCGCCCGCGCAGGCCGCCACGCCGCAGCGCCAGACCAAATCGGTCCCGCGCCCGTTTGCGGTGTCGGCCAGTCCGGCCGGCAATTATCTGGCTGCGCTCTCGGCCGGCGCGCAGCGCGACACAGCCGCAGCCGCGACCTATTTCCGCGAGGTCCTGCGCAGCGATCCGCGCAATCCGGAGCTGATCGAGCGCGCCTTCGTGGCTTCCCTCGCCAACGGCAACATGAACGATTCCTTCGGCCTCGCCGATCGGCTCGTGGCGCGCGACAAGAACAACGGCCTCGCGCATCTCGTGCTGGGCGTGAAGGCCTTCAAGGCGAAGCAGTTTTCCAATGCGCGCGGCGCGCTCGCCAAGTCCGGCACCAACCGGCAGCGCGACATCACCGCCATCCTGATCAACGCCTGGTCCTATGTCGGCTCGAACGACTACAAGCGCGCGCTCGAAACCGTCGAGCAATTGCGCGATCCGCGTTTCGCCGGCTTCCGCGACTATCATGCGGCGCTCATCGCCGACCTGTCGAAAAACAGCGCCGAGGCGGGCCGCCGCATGAAGGCCGCCTATGAGGCCGAAAAGCAGACATTGCGGGTCGTCGACGCCTACGGGCGCTTCCTGTCCCGTCAGGGCCAGTATGAAGAGGCCAAAAAGGTTTTCCGCGCCTATGACGAAATGGTGCCTCGCCACCCGATGGTGACGGCGGCGCTCGCGACTCTGGAGCAGAACAAGCCGCTTCCGGCGACCGTGCGCAATTCGCAGCAGGGCGCCGCCGAAGTGCTGTACGGCCTCGGGGCCGCCGGCACCCGTCAGGGCGACGAACTTGCCTCCGTCATCTACCTTCGTCTCTCCCAGTATCTGGACGCCGAAAATCCGCTGGCGATCATCACGCTCGCCGGCCTCTACGAACAGTTGAAGCAGAACGAGATCGCCATCGACATCTACGAGTCGATGCCGGATTCCTCGCCGCTGCGTTCCAATGCGGACATCCAGATCGGCCTGCTGCTCGAAGCGCTCGGGCGTCCCGAGGAAGCCGAAAAGCATCTGGCGGCCATCACGGTCGCAAGCCCGAAAGATATCGAGGCCTTCAACGCGCTCGGCAACCTGCAGCGCACCCGGAAGGAATTCGCCAAGGCGGCCGAAGCCTACACGAAGGTGATCGAGCTTTCGCCGCCGAACGAACGCTCGCTGTGGCCGATCTATTATTTCCGCGCGATCTCCTTCGAGCGCCAGAAGCAATGGCCGAAGGCCGAGGCCGATTTCCTCAAGGCGCTCGAACTGTTCCCCAACCAGCCGCTGGTGCTGAACTATCTCGGCTATTCATGGGTCGATCAGGGCATTCGGCTCGAAGAAGCCTTCCGGATGCTGCAGAAGGCCGTGGAGTTGCGCCCGACCGACGGCTACATCGTCGACAGCCTGGGCTGGGCGCACTACAAGCTCGGCCGCTATGACGAGGCTTTGCGCGAACTCGAACGCGCCGTCGAACTGAAGCCCGGCGATCCGACCATCAACGACCATCTGGGCGATGTGTACTGGAAGGTCGGCCGCAGGCTCGAAGCCGGGTTCCAGTGGAACCACGCGCGCGACCTCAATCCGGAGCCCGAAGATCTTCCGCGCATCCTCGAGAAGATCAAGAACGGCATGCCGGACGATGTGAAGCCCGCAGCGGCGGCGGAACAGCCCAAAAACGGCGGCTGACGAATGGCGGCTGAAACGGCGCGCGCGCTCACCAGCCGCGCGCCCGCCAAGATCAATCTGTCGCTGCACATCGTGGGCCGCAGGCAAGACGGCTATCATGAACTCGAAAGCCTCGTGTGTTTCGCGGGCGCGGCAGACATTCTGCGTTTCACGCCTGAGGATGATCTTTCGCTGATTGTCCAAGGCCCGACGGCATCCCTTGCGGGTCCGGACCACGACAATCTGGTGCTGCGCGCCGCGCGTCTGCTGTCCGAAAGGAAGTCCTGCCGGACAGGCGCCTTTCATCTCATCAAGAAGCTCCCTGTCGCGGCCGGAATCGGCGGCGGCTCCTCCGATGCGGCGGCGGCGCTTCGGCTGCTGGCGCAAGCCAACAATATCGGCGTCCACGATCCTGCATTGCTCGAAGCCGCACGCCGCACCGGTTCCGATGTTACCGTATGCGTGGATGCCCGCGCGCGCATGATGCGCGGCGTCGGCGAAACCCTTGGTGCGCCCTTGCGCCTGCCGCCACTGTTCGCGGTGCTGATCAATCCGGGCGTTGCGGTCGAAACGCCCCCGGTGTTCCGCAAGCTTGGATACGAGCGCGGCGAAACTCGGCCGCAGAATGTGCATCCTCCCGTGCCGGACGGATTATCGTTCGACGCGCTGATCGACCTTCTGGCGAAGACCCGCAACGACATGCAAGCCGCAGCCACAGAACTGGCGCCTGTCATCGCTGATGTCATCGAACAGCTACGTTCAGCGCCCGATTGCAAGCTGGCGCGGATGTCGGGGTCGGGCGCGACCTGTTTCGGCCTGTTCCGCACCTGTCATCAGGCTGCTCTCGCCGCGCAAGCAATTCGCGCGCGCCATCCCGATTGGTGGGTCAAGCCGACCATGCTGCGGTAGTCTGAAGTAGAGCACGCCACGAAACGTGAATCCGACTCGCGCGGCTGTTGCCCCGCTACGCGGCTTCCACCAGAAACTGCGCGAGCGCTTCGGGCTGGTCCACCATCATGTCGTGGCCCCAGTCATTCTCGAACACGCGCCAAGACGAATCGAGTTTGCACCTGGCGAGCGCCGCATCGAAATTCATGCTCGGATGTTTCAGCGCCCGCACATAAGTCTTGCGCGCCACGCGGTCGCGCGCGCCCGTGAGGCGGATCGGTTGCATCGTCACGCCGATCGGCTGCGGCGTCAGCTTCGACTTGAGCCATGCAACATCGGCCGGATCGTCGATCTCGAAATGCGCGGGATCGCGCACAGGCCGCGAAATCTCGCCGCGCCCCAGGGCCGCATCCGTATCCTGCCGGTCGCGCGGCGATTGCAGGTCGTAGCCGCTGACGCCATCGGGGGGCAGCGCCGCATCGAGGTAAACGATGGATTTGACGCGCGGCAAAACATGCTCGATCGCGCCCGATATCATCCAGCCCGCATAGGAATGGCCGACCAGCACGGCGTCGCGAATATCCTCCCATTCGAACACATTCACGATGTCCCGAATGTGCGTGTCGAGCGTGATGTCACGGCTCAGCAAATGAGAACGTTCGCCCAGACCCGTCAGTGTCGGCGTGAAAACCTCGTGACCTTGCGCGCGAAGGATTTTCCCCACGCGCGACCAGCACCAGCCGCCATGCCATGCGCCGTGTACAAGAACGAAAGTCTCGCGACCCATCAGTGAGCGCGGCTGACGCAGAAATCGACCACGCTCAGCAGCGACTTCTTCCACGGCGACGACGGGAACAGTTCCAGCGCATCGCGCGCCATCGCTCCGTAGTGACGGGCGCGCTCGACCGTATCTTCCAGGGCGCGGTGGCGGCGCATGGTGGCGAGCGCAGTCGCCAGATCGCCTTCGTTGATCTCGCCCTGTTCGAGCGTGCGCTTCCAGAAGGCGCGCTCCGCATCATTGCCGCGCCGGAACGACAGAACGACCGGCAGGGTGATCTTGCCCTCGCGGAAATCGTCGCCCACATTCTTGCCCAGCTTGGCGGACGTGCCGCCGTAATCGAGCGCATCGTCGATCAACTGGAACGCAACGCCAAGGTTCATCCCGTAGCTGCGGCAGGCGGCGGCCTCACCCTTGGGGCGATTGGCCAGAACGGGGCCGACTTCGCTGGCAGCCGCAAACAGAGCCGCCGTCTTGGCGCGGATCACCGCCAGATAATCGTCTTCCGTCGTCTCGGTGTCCTTGGCGGCGGAAAGCTGCATCACCTCGCCTTCCGCAATCACGGCGGCGGCGGTGGAGAGAATATCCAGACAGGCCAGCGAGCCGACCTCGACCATCATCTTGAAGGCCTGCCCGAGCAGGAAATCGCCGACCAGAACGCTGGCCTCGTTGCCCCACAGCATCCGGGCGGCCAGCTTGCCGCGCCGCATGTCGCTCTGGTCCACCACATCGTCGTGCAACAGGGTGGCGGTGTGCATGAATTCGACAGAGGCTGCGAGCTTGATATGGCCCTCGCCCTGGTAGCCGCAGAGGCCCGCCGTCGCCAGCGTCAGCATGGGCCGCAGCCGCTTCCCGCCGGACGAAATGAGATGGTTCGCGACTTCCGGAATCATCGTCACGTCGGAGCCGGTCCGCGACAGGATCATCTGGTTGACGCGATCCATGTCGCCCGCCACCAGATCGACCAGTTCGCCGATCCCGGGTTCTTTTGATCTCTCTTCGAGCGGAACGACGACGCCCACGCGCTGATCCTCGCCATGTAATGCCGCGCCCCGGTGCTTGCCACCGGATTGCGCGCATGCAAGCCTTACCTCACTAAGCACGCCCGCCAAAAGCTGGCAATTGGACGCTCCCGGCTCATTACGATGCAGGAACTTCTCCGGACCAACGACCTCGTTCTCATTTCGGTGATCGAGACGATCCTGCGCGCCGAAAATATCCGGTATTTTGTCGCCGATCAGCATACAAGCGCCATCGAGGGATCGCTGGGCTTCCTGCCGCGCCGCATTCTCGTGGCGGAGGAATCCGGAACGAGGGCGCGCCGTCTGCTGGTTGAGGCGGGCCTGCTGGAACAGCCGGACAAGGCGCGTGGCTGATATCGACGATGTGCGGGAAGACGCGATCCTCGGCGGCAGGCTACGCCTGCGCCAGCCTGCGCGCGGCCATCGAGCCGGAACCGACGCCGTGCTGCTGGCCGCAGCCGCCCCGGCGGGCAGCCTCGTCATCGACGCCGGCGCCGGGGTCGGCTCGGCGGGCCTGATCGTCGCCCTGCGGCAACCGCTGGCGCGCGTCACCCTCGTCGAGCGCGATGCGGAAACGGCCCGGCTTGCGGGCGAAAACATCGCCCTGAACGGTCAGGAAGGACGGGTCTCGGTCGCCATTGCCGACCTGCTGTCTCCGGCTTCGCGCCGGGCCGCCGGTTTGCACGAGCGCCCCGCCGATGTCCTGATCAGCAACCCGCCGTTCTACGACGCCGCGACGGTGCGGGCCTCCCCGGACAGCCGCCGGGCCGACGCCCATGTGGGCCAATCGGGGTTCATGGAGGTCTGGCTGAAGGCTTTCGCGGCGCTTCTGGCCGGACATGGCAGGCTCGCGATGATCCACCGGCCGGAAGCCATGGGGGATATTCTGGCGGCTTGCGAGGGGCGTTTCGGGGCGCTCGCGGTGCTGCCCGTCCATCCGCGTGCAGATGCGCCCGCCGTGCGGATTCTGGTCGGGGCCATAAAGGGAAGCCGCGCCCCGCTTCGGCTGCTTCCGGGCCTGATTCTGCACAGGCCCGAAGGCGGCTTCACCCCGGAGGCGGAAGCCATCCACCGGGGTGAAGCCTTTCTCGATCTGACCGCCCGGGCCTAGACCCAGCGGCGGACGCAAACCTTGCGGGGCAGCTTCTTGTAGCCGCGCTTGGTCTTGACCCACTTCTTCTGGATCGTGCACTTCGTCACCAGCCGATGGCCCGTATAGACCGGATAGCTCCGGTACACCGGATAGGGCTCATACACCGGATAGGGCACGTAGGTCGGAGCAATCCGCACGCGCGGCCGGTAGCGCGGCTGATAGACCGGCGCCGGCGCGGCCCGATAGACCGGACGCTGCTGGTACACCGGCCGCTGCTGGTAGACCGGGCGCTGCTGGTAGACCGGGCGCTGCTGATAGATCTGCCTCTGCTGGTATGCCGGACGCGGGGCTTGGTAGGCTGGCTGGGCCTGCTGCACGAAAGGACGGCCGCCGAAGGCCTGTCCGCCGCCCCGGAAGGACGGAGCCTGCTGGACAGCAGCCGGAGGCGCGCCGCCGCCGCCCCGACGTCCAAAGCGCTGCTGCTGCTGGTCCGGCTGGGCGACCGGCGCGCCGCTGCCGAACGGGCCGGGGCCGCGCTGGGCAAAGGCTTCGCCCGCCACGGTGGCGCCGCCAGCCAGGGCCGCCGTGACCGCCAGAATGCGGGCCAGACGGGAAAAACCGGAGGGAATGATACGCGACATGGAAAGTCTCCCTGTACCGAACCGGCGGATGCCGTTGCGGTTTGACGCTTTGTTAACCCCACAGCCCTGAACGAGCTCTGATATGGCCGTTCATCATTCATTCACATTTGAGCGACGGCGGAAAGCCCCAACCAAGCTTTTCGGGGCATGGTCCCCGGGGGGTTGGGCAGGGCGTGAGGGGACCTTGAAGCAGACTTTTCTTGCGCGCTGGCGGCGCTGGTCGCGCGGCGACCCGATGGCGTTCCGGACTCTCGTTCCGGACGAGGAGATCGCGGGCCGCATCCGCGCGGTACAGATCAACGCCGTCATGCGCAATTCCATTCCGATGATGTCGGCCGCCATCGTCAATGCGCTGACGCTGCTCATCGCGATGCGGGAAACGTCCTACGAACCCATCATCCAGAACTGGGCCTTCGTGGTCGTCTCGCTGGCGAGCTTCCTGATGCTGCGCCAGCGCAGCCGCGCCAACAAGCAGCGCCCGCAATCGGCCTCGACGCGCGGCATCCGCAATGCGGTGATTTACGCGCTCGCCATGGGGGCGCTGTGGGGCGGCGTGCCGGCGTTCTTTTTTGTCGAGGCGACAAGCGACGTGAAGCTGGTCATCGTCTGCCTCTCCATCGGCATGTTGTGCGGCGGCTCCTTCGCGCTGGCCACGATCCCGGTGGCCGCGACCGCCTTCGTCGCCCCCATCGTGGTCGGCGCGGCCTTCGCGATCGCCCGCGAAGGCGCTTTCGTCGATCATCTGCTGGCCGTCCTGCTGGTTGTCTATACGGCGGTGCTGCTGCGCGCGGTGTCGTCTCACGCCATCCAGCTCGCCACGCGCGTTTACAATCATGCGCGCGACGAAGCCGCCGCCCAGACCGACGCGCTGACGCATCTGCCCAATCGCGTGTCCTTCCGCCGCCACATGAGCGAGGCTCTGGCGCGCGTGCGGCGCTACGGGGAAGGCTTCGCGCTGTTCTGTTTCGATCTCGACAATTTCAAGACCGTCAACGACACGATGGGCCATTCGGCAGGCGACAGGGTGCTGATTGAAGTCGCCAGCCGCTTGCGCGACGCCACGCGCGACGTGGATTTCGTCGCGCGTCTCGCGGGCGATGAATTTGCGCTGATCGCAGCGCATATCGACGATGACGAGGATGCCCGAACGCTGGCGGGGCGCATCAACCGGGCGTTCCAGTCGCCGTTCGTGATCGATGGGCGGGAGTTTATCTGCACCATCAGCATTGGCATCGCGATTGCGCCGGTGGACGGGCTCGAAATGGACCTGCTGATGCGCCATGCGGATGCGGCGCTTTACGCAACGAAGAACCGCCAGCGCGGAACCTTCACGCTGTTTGGCGACCGCCAGCACGCAATGCGCCGCCGCTCGGAAGATCAGGCGCTGCGGCGCGCGCTCGCCGATCGCGAATTGCAGCTCGTATTCCAGCCCATCGTCGAACTGCCCACGCGCCGCACCACCGGCTTCGAAGCGCTGCTGCGCTGGAACCATCCGGAGCGCGGACTGCTGCTCCCGGCCGAGTTCATTCCACTGGCGGAGGAGTCCGGGCTCATCGACGAAATCGGCGCATGGGTGCTGCGCGAGGCGATCCGCATCGCCTTCGGGTGGCCGGAGCATCTGCGCGTAACGGTGAATGTTTCGGCGCTGCAATTTCGCAATCCGGTGCTCGACCGCACCCTGCGCGAACTCGTCTCCAACGGACGTTTTCCGGCGCGCCGCCTCGAACTCGAACTCACCGAGTCGGCGCTGGTGGGCGACAATGTGGCCGCGCGCGATCTGTTGCAGGGCTTCCGGCAGCTTGGAGTTCGCATCGCGCTCGATGATTTCGGCACCGGGTATTCGTCGCTCACCAATATTCTCGACTTGCCCTTCGACCGGCTGAAGATCGACCGCGCCTTCACCGCCAACGTGCTCGCCACTCCGGCCTGCGGGGCGCTCGTGAAGGCCATCGTGGGCATGTCGGCGGACCTCAATTTCCGCATCACCGCCGAAGGCGTCGAGACGCCCGAGCAACTCGCCTTTCTGGAACAAACCGGCTGTCAGGAAGCGCAAGGCTACCTGTTCAGCCGCCCCAAAGTGGCGGCCGAACTGGAACCGATGTTTGCCGAATGCCGCGAGTCAGGGGCGAGCGACTTGCGCGGGCGGCTGCGGGTGGTGTGAGGCAAGAATTGACCCTGTAGGCCGCCCCGCATAGTTTGCGCGCGAATTCATTCGCCCAACCCGCAGGTCCCCATGTCTCCCTCGCTCGATCCGAAACGCTCGTTTCAGGGTCTCATCCTGACCCTCCAGCGCTTCTGGGCCGAACAGGGCTGCGTGATCCTGCAGCCCTACGACATGGAAGTCGGCGCGGGCACGTTCCACCCGGCCACCACGCTGCGCTCGCTCGGCCCCAAGCCCTGGAAGGCCGCCTATGTGCAGCCCTCACGTCGCCCGAAGGACGGGCGCTACGGCGAGAACCCGAACCGGCTGCAGCACTATTACCAGTATCAGGTGATCCTGAAGCCCTCGCCGCCGGATCTGCAGGACCTCTACCTGCGCTCGCTGGCCGCCATCGGGGTGGACGCCAAACTGCACGACATCCGCTTTGTCGAGGACGACTGGGAAAGCCCCACGCTGGGCGCCTGGGGTCTCGGCTGGGAATGCTGGTGCGACGGCATGGAAGTCTCGCAATTCACCTATTTCCAGCAGGTCGCCGGGATCGAGTGTTCGCCGGTCTCGGGCGAACTCACTTATGGCTTGGAGCGCCTCGCCATGTATGTGCAGGGCGTCGAGAACGTCTATGATCTGAACTTCAACGGGCTTGAGGGCCCGGACCGGATTTCCTACGGAGACGTGTTCAAGCAGGCCGAACAGGAATATTCGCGCCACAATTTCGAGCACGCCGATACGGCCCTGCTGTTCCAGCATTTCAAGGACGCGGAGGCCGAGTGCAAGGCCCTGCTGGCGGCGGGCGACAAGGGCGACCGGCACCTGATGGTCCTGCCCGCCTACGACCAGTGCATCAAGGCCTCGCACCGCTTCAACCTGCTGGACGCGCGCGGCGTGATCTCCGTGACGGAACGCCAGAGCTACATCCTGCGCGTGCGCGAACTCGCGAAAGCCTGCGGCGAGGCGTGGCTGCGGACGGATGCGGGCGGGCTGGCGGCGTAACGTCTCAAGCCCAGTTGGCTCCCAGCCCGGCTTGCCCTAGAATCCCCCCATGACCATGCTCGACACGCTCTCGGCCGCGACCGACGCCGAATTCCTCGCCAAGCTCGTCGCCATCACGGGCGAGAAGCACGTCATCAATGACGCGCATGAGATGGCGCTCTATCTCAGCGAGCCGCGCGAATTGTTCCACGGCAGCGCGATCTGCGTGGTGCGTCCCGGCTCGACCGCCGAAGTCGCCGCGATCCTGAAGCTCTGCTCCGAAACCAGCACCCATGTGGTGCCGCAGGGCGGCAACACCGGGCTGGTCGGCGGCCAGATCCCCGGACAGGGACCGTATCGCGAAATTCTTCTCTCGCTGAAGCGTCTCGACAAGGTGCGGGAGATCGACGTCTCGTCCAACACCATGACGCTGGAAGCCGGCGTCACGCTGCTGCGCACCCAGCAGGAGGCCGAGAAGGTCGGCATGCTGTTCCCGCTGTCGCTGGCCTCCGAAGGCTCCTGCACCATCGGCGGCAACCTCGCCACCAATGCGGGCGGCACGGCGGTTCTGGCCTACGGCAATGCGCGCGATCTCGTGCAGGGCCTCGAAGTCGTGCTGGCCGACGGGCGCGTGCTGTCGAACCTGTCGAAGCTCAAGAAGGACAATACGGGCTACGACCTCAAGCACCTGTTCATGGGCTCGGAAGGCACGTTGGGAATCATCACCGCCGCCGTGGTGAAACTTTTCCCCCGCCCGCGCGGCCTCTCGACCGCATTCGTGGGCCTGTCGTCGCCCCAGAACGCGCTAAAATTTCTCGACCTTGCGCTGGCGCGCGGCGGCAACGATGTGAAGACGTTCGAGTTCATCTCGCGCTTCGGCATCGAGATTGTCGTCAGGCACGGCCAGAACACGCGCGATCCGCTGTCGAGCCAGCACAACTGGTATGTGCTGATTGAACTCGGCTCCATGAGCGAGGCGAGCGTCGAAGACACCATGATGGGCATCCTCGAAGCCGCCGCCGAAGCGGAGATCATCGAGGACGCCGTCGTGGCGGCATCGCTTGATCAGCGCGCCGATTTCTGGCGGCTGCGCGAGCTTTTGTCAGAGCTGCAAAAGTTTGAAGGCGGCTCGATCAAGCACGACGTCTCGGTGCCGGTCGCCAAGCTGCCGGATTTTCTCGACGAGGCGCTTGCGGCTGTGGCGCAGCGGTTTCCGGGCGTACGGCCCGTGCCGTTCGGCCATCTGGGCGACGGCAACATTCACTTCAACATCACCCAGCCGGTCGGGGCCGACAAGGATAAATATCTCGCCCAGTGGGACGCGATGAACACGGTCGTGCACGACATCACGCTGAAGTTCGGCGGCTCTATTTCCGCCGAACATGGCGTGGGCACGCTGAAGCGCGATCTGCTTCCCGCCATCAAGGACCCGGTTCACCTTGCGCTGATGAAAACCATCAAGCAGGCGCTTGACCCCAAGAACATTCTCAATCCGGGCAAGATGCTCTGAGGGGCCGCGTCAAGCCGCCGTCCAGCCGCCGTCCATCGAGATGTTCGCGCCGGTGATCTGGGACGCCGCATCCGAACACAGGAACAAAGCCAGCGCCGCCACCTGTTCGACGGTCACGAACTGCTTCGTCGGCTGGGCGGTGAGCAACACGTTGTTGATGACCTCGTCGCGCGACAGGTTGCGGGCCTTCATGGTGTCGGGAATCTGCTTCTCGACCAGCGGCGTCCACACATAGCCGGGCGAAATGCAATTGCTGGTGATGCCGAACGTCGCCAGCTCCAGCGCCATCGTCTTGTTGAAACCCGCCACGCCATGCTTGGCGGTGACGTAAGCCGACTTGAACGGCGAGGCCACCAGCGAATGCGCCGAAGCCGTGTTGACGATGCGGCCCCACTTGCGGGCCTTCATGCCCGGCACTGCGGCCCGCACGGCATGAAACACAGACGACATGTTGATGGCGATGATCTGGTCCCACTTCTCGACCGGAAAATCCTCGACGGGCGACACGAACTGGATGCCGGCATTGTTGACCAGGATATCCACCGACCCGAGCTTCGCCTCCGCCTCCTTCACCATCGCGGCGATCTCGGCGGGCTTGCTCATGTCGGCGCCCGAATAGATCGCCCGGACGCCGAAGTCCTTTTCAAGCCCGGCGCGCTCGGCCTCGATGGCCGCCGCGTCCCCGAACCCGTTGAGGCAGACATTCGCGCCTTCCTTCGCCAGAGCCCGCGCAATGGCGAGGCCGATGCCGCTGGTCGATCCGGTCACGAGGGCGTTGCGGGTCTTGAGGCTCATGGAAGGCTCCGTGGAAATCGTGGCCATTTATACCGCAATGCACAAAAGAACGCGATGGAGACCAAAGACCGAGCGAATCCAGTCGAATTGCCCGGGAATCGCCGCTATATTCGACCCATGTCCGAACACGGCCACCACCATCACGACCATCCGCATGAGACGGCGCTCAAATCCGAGCTGACGCCGGGCAGAAAGCGTATTCTGGACGTGCTGGAAGGCGCGGGCCACCCGCTGGGCGCTTACGAAATGATCGACCTGCTGGCCGCCCGCACCGGCAAGCGCCCTGCCCCGATCTCCATCTACCGGGCGCTGGATTTTCTGGTCGAGGCCGGGCTGGTGCATCGGCTGGCCTCCCGCAACGCCTTTCTGGCCTGCGGGCATTCTCACAAGGCCAGCGAGGCGGTGGCCTTCCTGATCTGCGACACATGCGGCGGCGTCGCCGAAACCTCGTCCGCGCCGGTGCGCGACAGTCTGGACGCCGTCGCGACGACAGCGGGCTTTTCACCCCGCAGCCGTGTCATCGAGGTGACCGGAACCTGTGCTGCCTGCAAGGCTGCGTGACCTTAACCAACGGAATCCGAATGACCGACCTGCTGGCGCCCGATCTTCTCATGCCCGGCGACGCCGAAATTGCGGCCCCGGCCTCTCGCCATCGCACCGTGGCGGTGCGGGTCGGGACGGGACGCGCCGCAGTCACCATCGGCGGCGACGCTCCCATCGGCGTTCAGTCCATGACCAACACCGACACTGCCGACGTCGCCTCGACGGTGAAACAAGTGGCGGATCTGGCGCGCGCCGGCTCGGAAATCGTGCGCATCACGGTGGATCGCGACGAGGCCGCCGCCGCCGTTCCGCACATCAAGGAAAAGCTGCTGCGCATGGGCGTCGAAACGCCAATCGTCGGGGACTTTCACTACATCGGCCACAAGTTGCTCGCCGATCATCCGGCCTGCGCGGAGGCGCTCGACAAGTACCGCATCAACCCCGGCAATGTCGGCTTCAAGGACAAGAAGGACCGGCAATTCGCCGCCATCGTCGAACAGGCGATCAGGCATGGCAAGGCCGTGCGGATCGGGGCGAACTGGGGTTCGCTTGATCAGGATCTGCTGACGACCCTGATGGACCAGAATGCGAAGCGCGCAAGGCCCATCGAGGCGCGCGCCGTGACGCGCGAAGCCATGGTGCGCTCGGCCTTGCTGTCGGCCTCAATGGCGGAAGAGATCGGCCTTGCGAAAGATCGCATCATCCTGTCGGCGAAAGTTTCCGCCGTACAGGATCTGATCGAAGTCTATCGCATGCTGGCGCGGCGCTCCGACTATGCGCTGCATCTGGGCCTCACCGAAGCCGGCATGGGCTCCAAGGGCATCGTGGCTTCATCCGCCGCCATGGGAATCCTGTTGCAGGAAGGCATCGGCGATACGATCCGCGTGTCGCTGACGCCCGAGCCCGGCGGCGACCGCACGCTGGAAGTGAAGGTCGCACAGGAATTGTTGCAGACGATGGGCTTCCGGACGTTTGTGCCGCTTGTGGCCGCTTGTCCGGGTTGCGGGCGTACCACCTCCACGGTGTTTCAGGAACTGGCGCGCGATATCCAGACCTATATTCGCGACGAGATGCCGAACTGGAAAAGCAAATATCCGGGCGTCGAAACTCTCAATGTCGCCGTGATGGGCTGCATCGTGAACGGGCCGGGCGAGTCAAAGCACGCCGATATCGGAATCTCGCTGCCCGGCACGGGCGAAACGCCCGCCGCGCCGGTCTTCATCGACGGCCAGAAAGCCATGACGCTGCGCGGCGCCGGGATCGCGGGCGAGTTCAAGCAGATCGTGCAGGATTACATCGAGCGGCGTTTCGGCTCATGACGAAACACAGGTAAGCGCATTTAAGTCTGCCGGATCACGGCGCAGGTTGCCGCGGCGAATTGTGAAACGAACCGATCAGCCAGCGATCGCCACGCTTGAAGACTGTCATTGCGAAACGCAAGTCGCCGCCCGGAACACTCTTGCCGTCCTTCGTCATTTCGGTTCGCCACATTCCGGAAACCACAACAGTTTCATCGTTGATGACAGCCACAGATGGAGCGCCAACAGTTGCCGCTCTCACAGTGCCCGCTGGACGGCTTGGAGTCCCAAATGCATTCGCGAAGTAGTCATGGACTCCTTCGGAACTGGTGATCAAATCCCGCGCGCGTGTGCCCCAGAACAAGACATTCGGAGCAAACAGGTTTGCCATCCTCCGGGCATCGGCAGACGTATAGCCGGCAAGAAAGTTTTCAAAAGCGGCCTGCCCTTCCTCTTTGGGACCCGCCTGCGCAGTCGATGGCGAACAAACAGCCATCATTATCAGCAAGAACGCCGCTCGCATGTTTCTCTCCCCGGTGTGGCTTTATTTCTCAATTTTAAAATGTATTGAAAGCGCCAAGTTTCTGCGAGTCAATATCGAGCTGTCGACCATGCCGCGTCGACCGGCGGTGCGCGAGGACCATATGGGAGACTTCAAAGGCTTCGGACCAAAGGCGCTCGGCTTCTTCAAGGCGCTGGGGTTCCACCAGACCAAGGAATGGTACGACGCCAACAAGCCCCTCTATGAAGAGCATGTGCGCGCGCCCTTCGGCCTGCTGATTTCAGACGTGAGCGCAGGCCTTGCGAAGAAAGGCGTTGCGCTGTCGGGCGATCCGAAGAAAGCGCTGTTTCGCCTCAACCGCGATGTGCGCTTCTCGAAGAACAAGTCGCCCTACAAGACACATGCGGGCGCGGTGCTGACGCGCAGCGGCGACAAGAAGGACGTGAACGGCCTTCTGTACATTCACGTCGACCCCACCGGCTGTTTTCTTGGCGGCGGATTTTATCATCCCGAGCCGCCTTTCCTGAAAGACATCCGCAAGGTCATTCGCGGTCGGCCCGACCGTTATCGCGAACTCGTCAGGCATCTGAAGCGCCGCAAGCTCGCATTGTCGGAAGAAGACAAGTTGACCCGACTGCCGCGCGACTTCAAGGACGTGGAGGAAGAGGATCTGATCGAGGCGCTGAAGCTGAAAAGCTTTCTGGTGCGCGCGCCGTTCGACGATGCGGAGTTGAAATCGCCCAAGCTCGTCGATCGTATTGTCAGGTTCGGCTGCGACATCGATCCGCTGATTGTCTGGGGACGCGGCGAAGATTTCCGCTGACGCCTCAGAACGGCGGCCAACGGAACGGGTAGATCCAGATGATGATCTGCGCCAGCACACCGCACAGGAATGGCAGCACCAGCGACGAGGTAAGCCGCACCACGCTGAACTGCCAGCCCATCAGGGCGATCTCGTAAATCAGCACGCGATGCAGCGCGAGCGTCGACCAGCCCGTCACGAACGCGCAGGTCTGCGGAAAGCCCGCGCCCGCCTGCACCATCACGACCAGCACCGGAAACGACACCATCGGGCCGGATGGAATGAAGCCGCCGACGGCCCCGGCGATGAAGATGCCCAGAAATCCGCTTTCGGGGCCGATCAGCTTCGCAACCGGCTCGGTCGGCACAAGCCGTCCGATGAACCCTGCCGCCAGCAAGGCCAACGCCATTCGGGGCAACGTTTCAAACAGACGCGCGTACGAGAGCCGGAGACCCTTTTCGAATGTCCCGTCGTGTTTGCGCCACGCATACCATGTGGCGATCCCCGCAAGCGCCGAAATAAGGATCGTTCCTTCCATCAGGGCGACCGCTTGCGGCCAAACGTGGCGGGAAAGAGTGTTGAAATCAGAGCCGCCACGAACGGAAGCGGCAGCGACGCGATTTGCCGGAAGATTGCGAATTCAGCGCCGAGGAAAGGCGTTTCCCACAAGAGCACGCGGTTGAAGCCCAGCGTCGACCACGCAGTGAGGTAACAGATCAGCGGCGCGCGGCCGGTCCCGGCGTAATGCAGCGCCGCCACCACCGGGAAGGACGTCGAAGGCCCGCCAGGCGTTGCGAATCCCAGCGCAGCCGCGAGCGCAAATCCCTGCGCGCCGCTCTTGTCCCCCAGATAGCGCGCCACCACATCGCGCGGCAGCAGAAGCTGGATATAGGCCGACAGCATCAGCGCGCCCGCCATCTTGGGCGCAATGTCGAGAAAGTTTTTCAGATCTGTTTGAAAACTGTCGAAAAAGGCGTCACGGCCTTCGAGCACATAGCAGGCCGCGCCCGTCACGGCAGCCATCGCGAAAAGGCCGATGAGGGTCCGGTCGATGAACGGCTTTTTGTTTTTTGGGTCTTTGGCCAAACGCCCCCCGGCATTCCCTGCAGAAAAAAGGGCGACGCTTCCGCGCCGCCCTGCATATTAGAACGCCTGCGCCATACGTCTAGGCTCGCAGGGCCGTGAGCATCACTTCGATGTAGTCGATCCCGTGCGCCACCACCAGCATCCGCGAATGCGGGCGCAGGTGGCCCAGCGAAATGTCGATGTCCTTGTCGCTCGTGTCATCCTGCGGGATCACGAGGCCGAGCAGCGACTTGTGGAACATCGCGCAGGCGTCGGCGATCACCGAGACGGCGCGCGCATCCTCGCCCGCCGCCGTGATGACGACCACGAAATCCGATTTCTCGACTTCCGCCACAAGATTGAGCGCACGACCGGCCAGATCGTTCAGCCAGGCCTGCATGGCTTGCGACTGGCCCTCGGCGGGCTGCTTGTCGGTCGAAAAGGACAGCGACGTGAAGAAATGCGCGCCACGCCATTGTTCGTGCGAGATCTGGTCGACAATGGCGGCGCTCGCCTTGTCGAGGGCGATGACCGCAATGGAGCGCGGCTTCGAGTTGGGATCCTTGATGCGGAACGTCAGCTCGTGGGCCGACGCCATACGTTCGGATTCACTCAGCATGCCTCACTCCATCCCGTGCTTGTTGAAACAGGTTCCGGCGAAAATCGCACGGCGCGCGCCGCCGGAACTTGTTCCAGATCAGTTTCGGGCTGCGGCTCAGACCGAGGTCTGCCGCACGCCCTTCTTGGCGATGAGCGCTTCCTTCGCGCCATCCTTGTACTGAACGTCGCGCTTCAGCAGCAGGGCCGCCTGACGAACCTTCTGGTGCTCAACGTCGACGCCCGGGGGGGTGGTTCCCTTTTCGGCCAGTGCTTTTGCAGCGCGCAACAGGCGGTGACGCGCCATGATGATGCCGTTGTCGGTTCCGACGAGGTTTTCCTTCGTGCGGTCGCAGATGGGCCCCATGCTTTCCTGCAAGGAGGCGTCCTGCATGCCGATGCCCTCGATGCCGCTGAAGGTCTTGCCGGCCTTCTGGGCGGCGCGATCCATCAGGTAATCGTTGGTCTTGTTGGCCAGCGGGATGTAGGTGCCCGGCACATACTTGACGTGAACGCCCTTGCCGTCGCGCATGGCGGCGACTTCGGAATCCGTCAGCGCACGGGTGGGGTGATAGTCATAGGACCAGGCCCAGCAATTGTGATCGTCGATCGGCACCCAGAAATGCCCGTGCAGCGGATGGTCGCCGCGCGGCGGAACCCCCGTGTAGCAGGGCATGACCCACGGGGTGATGCGCCAGTAATACTGGTCGTCCTCGGCGTTGCGGCGAGCGCCGATCAGCAGGCCGCCGGACGATTCGACGACTTCGAACACCGGCTTCATGTCGCCCAGATTGTACTTGTTGCCGGCTGCGCCCTTGAACAGCGGATCGTTGTTCAGGTCGCCGCGATGCAGGAAAGAGACGTGGCTGGAATCGATGCCGCCTTCCATCGCCTGCAGCCAATTGCATTCCTGCAAGCGCTTTGACGAGAAGGTCTGGTTCAGCGGAACCGAACAGAATTCAAATTCGGGCGCCGGGGGCTGCTTTTCGGGATCGCCCATATAGGTCCAGATCACGCCGCCCTTTTCGATCAGCGGATAGGACTTGAGCTTGATCTTCTTGGCATAGCCGCTCTCGGCGGGCTCGGACGGAACGTCCACGCACTGGCCGGTCACGTCGAACTTCCAGCCGTGATAGGGGCAGCGCAGCCCGCATTCCTCGTTACGGCCGAACCACAGCGAGGGGCCGCGATGGGCGCAGAACTCGTCGATGAGGCCGAGACGGCCTTCGGTGTCACGGAACGCAATCAGGCGCTCGGACAGGATCTTGACCCGCACCGGCGGGCAATCCGGCTCCGGCAGTTCCTCGGACAGGAGAACCGGCATCCAGTAGCAACGGAACAGGTTCCCCATCGGGGTGCCGGGTCCGGTCTGGGTGAGATAGTCGTTCTGTTCCTTCTTGAGCATCATGAACTCCCAATGGCGGTCCCGTGACGGCTCGTCGCAGTCGGGACTTTCGCCGATTTCCCCATCCGGCGTTGACCGTGACGGGCTCAATTGCTATCTAGCCGGCCAAGTTCCTGCATGCGGAACGCTGTTCCTCATCCGGCGCGGGACTGTTATAGTTGGAAATCGAGGGACGTCAACGAGGAGTGGGGCTGAATGAGCGGCCAGAAGATCGAACTGTGCAAGACCACCGAAGTGGATGAGGGCACAGCCATCAAGGTCGAAAAGGGCGATCTTTCGCTGGCGGTGTTCAACCTGAACGGCGCGTTCTACGTCATGGACGACCTGTGCAGCCACGGCCCCGGCTCGTTGTCGGAGGGGCCGATTCACGGCGACGTGGTGGAATGCGACTTCCACAACGGCTCGTTCAACATCACGACCGGCGAAGTCGTTGATCCGCCCTGCATGATCCCCCAGCGGGTCTATCAGGTGACCATCGAGGGCGACGCAGTCTTCATCACGGTCTGAGGCAACATGGAAACGGGCGCGCGCGAGAAGACTGTGCGGACCGGGACGGCTGACGCCGCTCCCGCGACCGCTCCGCGCAAGCGCCCCGCGCCGACCCGCCTTTCATCCGTCGCCATGGCGGTGAAACTGCTCAAGACCTTCTCAGAAGGCGAGGTGGAGATTGGCGTAACGTCGCTGGCCAAGCGCCTCGGCGTCGCCAAAAGCACCGTGTACCGGCTGGCCTCGACTCTCGTCTCGGAAGGCATGCTCGAACAGAATCGCGACAACGAAAAGTATCGTCTCGGCATCGCGCTGTTCGGCCTCGGCGCTCTGGTGCGCCAGCGGATGAATGTCTCGACCGAGGCCCGGCAGGTCATGTTCGACCTGCGCGAGGCCACCGGCGAAACCGTGCATCTGGCGATCCTCGACGGTTCGCAGATCATGTATGTGCTGAACCTGGAGAGCAACCACGCGATCCGCATGAGAGCGGATCTGGGCTCTCGCAAGCCGGCCTTCTGCACTTCGGAAGGCCGCGCGATTCTGGCCTTCCAGACGCCCGAAATCGTCGATCGCGCGTTCGCGCAGGGGTTCCAGCCCCGCACGCTCAAGACCATCACGCAGCCGCAGAAAATCCGCGATGCGCTCGAACAGGTGCGCCGCGACGGCTATGCGCGCGAGGACGAGCAATGCGAACTCGGCATGCGGTCCATTGCGGCCCCGATCCGGAACGACACGGGCCGCGTCGTCGCTGCCGTCGGCGTCGCCGGCCCCCTCCAGCGCATCACGGAGGATTTGCTGGCGTCCTATGCGCCGCAGGTGATGAATGCGGCCAGCATCATTTCCGCACGGCTTGGCTACAAGTCCGTCGCCAATCTTTGAACGTATGATGCGGCAGGAATTTTTCTCTAACAGAAGCGACCCATGCCCCAGATATTGATCCCCGCAACCCAGACCGCCTTCGACTGCCCCCCGGACGACACCATCATGCGCGCCGCCGTCCGCCACGGCCTTGGCTTTCCGTATGAGTGCAATGTCGGCTCCTGCGGCAATTGCAAGTTCGAACTGCTGGAAGGCGAGATCGAACATCTGCGCAAGGATGCGCCGGGCTGGACCGAACGCGACCTGCAACGCAAGCGCTATCTGGGTTGCCAGGCAAAGCCGCTGACCGATTGCAAGATCAAGCTGAACCTGCGCGATCATTACAAGAGCCATTTCGTTCCGGCGAAGACGACCGGTACGCTGAGCGCGATCGAGGACATCACGCACGACATTCGAGAGTTCCGGTTCACGCTGGCCGCCCCCAAGCCTTTCCTGCCCGGCCAGTATGGACTGATCCTGCCGACGGACGTGCATGGCGCGCGCGCTTACTCGATGAGCAACGTCACCGCAGACGGCGCGGAATGGCATTTCCAGATTCGTCGCGTGCCCAATGGGGCCTGCACGGGCGCGCTGTTCGAGCGGCTCAGCGTCGGTCAAACCGTCGAACTCGACGGACCCTACGGCATGGCCTATCTGCGCGAGGACGCGCCGCGCGATATCGTGCTGCTGGGCGGCGGCTCGGGCCTCTCGCCCATGGTGTCGCTGGTCCGCGCCGCCATCGCGAGCGAGAAGCTGGCGGATCGGCAAATTCATTTCTTCTACGGCGGCCGCACGCCGCGCGACCTGTTTCGGGAAACGCTGCTGAGCGTGCTTCCCGGCTACGGATCGCGCCTGCACTATCATCCGGCCATTTCCATGCCGGAAGAAAACGGCGGCTGGACAGGCAAGGTCGGCTTCGTTCACGACATCGCGAAGGCCACGCTGGGCGAGAAACTGCGCGAATGTGAAATCTATTTCGCCGGTCCGCCCCTGATGGCGGAAGCTGTGATGAAGACCGTGGTGGAGATGAAAATCCCGCCCGCGCAGGTGCATTTCGACCAGTTCTTCTGATACGAGACGAAACGCAAATCCGGGGGAGCCCTAATGTCGAAGCTGAAACTGACGCTGGCGTGCTGGAACTACGACCGCACGCGCGCCCTGCAGGACGGCAGCGTCCAGCCCGACGGGATCGACCTCAACTATCTCGACCTGCCGGTGGAAGAGACCTTCTTCCGGCAGGTGCGGCATCGCGAATTCGACGTCGCCGAAATGTCGCTGTCATCCTACTCTGTGTCGCTGTTCCGCGACCCGAAGCCCTTCATCGCCATTCCGGTGTTTCCCTCGCGCTTCTTCCGCCATTCGTGCATCTATCTTAGCGCGAAATCGAACATCCGCGAGCCGAAGGATCTGATCGGCAAGAAGATCGGCGTTCCCGAATATCAGATGACCGCGCCGGTATGGATCAGGGGCATATTGTCGGACCATTACGGCGTGCCGGTCGACAGCGTGAGTTACTGGACGGGCGGTGAGGAAGAGCCGGGCCGTCCCGAAAAGCAGAAGCTCGATCTGCCGCTGAACATCAAGGTCGACTCGATCCCGCAGGACAAGACGCTTTCGCAGATGCTCCGCGACGGCGAGGTGGACGCCTTCTACACGGCTCGCAAGCCGTCGAGCTATGACGGCAAGAGCGTGACGCGCCTGTTCCCGAATTTCGTCGACGTTGAAAAGGAATATTACAAGAAGACCGGCATGTTCCCGATCATGCACACGGTGGCGATCCGCCGCGAAGTCTATGAGGCGAACCGCTGGATCGCGCAGTCGCTGTTCAAGGCGTTTCAGGAAGCCCAGCGCCGCACCTACCACGACGTGATGGAAACGGCTGCGCTGAAAGGCATGTTGCCGTGGTTCAACGCCCATGCGGAAGAAGCCGTGGACCTGATGGGCAAGGATTACTGGGCTTACGGATACGAGCCCAACATCAAGACGCTTGAAACATTCCTGCGCTATCACCACGAGCAGGGACTGTCGAAGCGCCTTCTGAGGCCGGAGGAATTGTTCGCCCCGGAGACGCTTGAAGCGTTCAAGA
This sequence comes from Beijerinckiaceae bacterium, assembly GCA_947475995.1. Lineage (GTDB taxonomy): Bacteria > Pseudomonadota > Alphaproteobacteria > Rhizobiales > Beijerinckiaceae > Terripilifer. Next base: position 59,448 of record CANJNI010000015.1, read on the forward strand.
TCTAGCGTCCTGTCAGCTTAGCCCCTCGCCACGATCACAGGGTCCGGCAATTCGAGTGTTGTCGGAATCTGCATGAGCGCCTAACGTCGAATCGTCACATTCGGCGACTAGGCGGAAGCCATGACCGACGCTCCCAAAACAAACAGCGATCTTCACGAGCCGGCTGAACAGCCCGATCCGGCCCTGCCGGATGACGGCGATACGCTGGTCGAGCCGGACGTGCCGGATTCAGAGCCGGTCGAAGACCTGACGACGACGCAACCCAAGACGTCGAAAAAGCGGCCTTCATCCATCAGCGGACGCAAGTTCAGGAAGCGCGAACTGGTGCGCATCGACCATCTGCGCCCCAGTCTGGCCGAACGCATCCGGGCCGATTTTCCCGAACTGCCTCCCGACGCACGCATCAGCCGCAACGAACTGGCGCGCTACCGCATGTTGTACGTGGAAGAACTGCTCCAGCAGGAGCACGGCGAATTCACCGAGCTTGATCGTCAGGTGGTGGAAAGCATCGCCCGGCAGGATACGATTTCCGAAAACAGCGAAGACGAGTTCGCCGAACAGCGGACAATCGGCGAGAAACTGTCCGATCATCTGTCGAGTTTCGGCGGCAGCTGGGCCTTCCTGATATCCTTCGCGGTCGTTCTGGCGATCTGGATGGCCATCAACGTGTGGCAGGGCCAGTCGAACGCCTTCGACCCCTACCTGTTCATTCTGCTCAATCTGGTCCTGTCCTGCATCGCAGCCGTGCAGGCGCCGATCATCATGATGAGCCAGAAAAGGCAGGAGGTGAAGGATCGTCTGCGGGCCTTCAACGATTACCGGGTGAACCTGAAGGCCGAACTGGAGATCCAGCACCTGCACGAAAAGATGGATTATCTGATCTCCCGCCAATGGCAGCGGCTGGCGGAAATCCAGCAGATGCAGCTCGAAATCATGCAGGAGGAGCGCATCGCCCGAAAATCCTCGCGGGTGAAGCAGACGCCCGTTGAAACACTCGATGACTGACGTGGTTGCACACGAGGTCCCCCCTCGCTAGACCGGACAGATGACCCCCGAAGGTTGTTGCGCGTGACAAAAGCCCTGGATGATGCAGCCCTGCTGGCCGCCATGACGCGCATCACGCTTGAGGCGGGACGCATCGCAGCGAGCTATTTCCGGTCTGGCGCGACCACAAGCGCAGCCGTCGAATCCAAGTTCGGCGGATCGCCTGTGACCGAGGCGGATTTCGCGGTCGATCGTTTCCTGCGTCCGGCTCTCTCGGCCCTCGCCCCGGAGGCGGGCTGGCTGTCCGAGGAAACCACCGATACGGACGAGCGCCTGTCGCGCGAGCGCCTTTTCATCGTCGACCCCATCGACGGCACCCGCGCCTTCATCAAGGGCGATCCGCGCTGGGCCGTTTCTGTGGCGCTGGTCGAGTCGGGACGCCCGCGCGCCGCAGTCCTGCACCTCCCCGCCCTCGACGAGACCTACGCGGCCGTTTCGGGCGGCGGCGCGACCCTCAACGGGGCCGTCATCCGGGCCTCTGCCCGTGAAACGTTGGCAGGCGGCAGGGTCGCCGGCCCCCCGAAGGCGCTCGAAGGGCTGAAACAGGCCGGGCTCTCCTTCGAGGCGATGCCGCGCGTGCCGTCGCTCGCCTACCGGCTGGCGCTGGTCGCGGACGCCCGCCTCGACGCCAGCCTTGCCTCGACGGATTCGCACGATTGGGATATAGCGGCGGCAGATTTGCTGCTTCATGAGGCAGGCGCGCGGCTCTCCACCCTCGACGGACGCCCGCCCCGCTATAATGCGGCGCTTCCGCGCCACGGGGTGCTGACCGCAGCGCCTCAGCAATTGGGCGAGGAACTCATCCGCGCCTTGTTGCAGAGCAGCAATAATGCGAAAGCTTCGCACGGGAAACCGTCCGGCTGATTTGGCCGGCTCCGGTTCAGGACCCGTATCAGGCAGGTTCATATGAGCGACAAGCACCCGCGCAAGAACAGTCAGTTGCTGCACATCGTCTTTGGCGGCGAACTGGAAAGCATCGACAGCACCGAATTCAGGGACCCGTCCAACCTCGACGTGGTCGGCATCTACCCGAACTACGCCAAGGCTCACGCGGCCTGGCAGGCCAAGGCGCAAGCGACGGTGGACAACGCCCTGATGCGTTATTTCATCGTGCACCTGCACCGCTTCCTCGATCCGGCGTAAGCTTTCGCGTCGCCGGCCGGAACGATCCCGCATGCTGAAGAAGATCGGTCGATCCAGATTCGTGCGGGGCGTCATCGCCAGGCTGGCGACGTCCTATTTCCGCATTGTTCGCTCGACATCCGATTTCATTTATGAGCCCGCCGATTTCGAGGCGCGGGTCGCGCCTGATATGCCGGTGATCGCCGCCATGTGGCATGGCCAGCATCTGATGATCCATTACGCCTGGCCGAAGGGCGCGAAGGTCTGCGCGCTCATTTCGCGACATGGAGATGGCGAGATCAACGCCATGGTGCTGGAGCGCCTCGGGGTGACGCCTATTCGCGGCTCGGGCGGGTCTCGCGACAAGATGCGCAAGCGCGGCGGGGCAATGGCGTTGCGCGAAATGCTGCGTGCGCTGGCCGGCGGCTCCACCATGGTGCTCACTGCCGACGTGCCGAAAGTGTCCCGCATCGCCGGACCCGGCATTGTGGCGCTGGCGCGCACGTCGGGCCGTCCGATCTATCCGGTCGCCGTGGTGGCGAGCCGCCGCATCGACTTCAATTCATGGGATCGGGCCAGCGTCGGACTGCCGTTCAGCAAGGGCGCCATCGTGATCGGCGAAGCCATCAGGGTCGCGCCCGATGCGGATGCGGATGAATGCGAGCGCGCGCGCCTTGCAGTTCAGAACGGCCTCGATGACGTGCACCGCCGCGCCTATGCGCTGGTCGGCTCGCGCGACCCGGGCGCGCGCGAGACAGCCGCCGCATGAGCGCGCTGCTCGCGACCTATGGGGCGCTGACACGCGCCCTGACGCCGTTTGCTCCGCTGGTCCTTCTGTGGCGCAAGCGGATCGGCAAGGAAGACGGCGCGCGGCTGGGCGAGCGCATCGGGTTTGCGGGCCGCCCGCGCGGCGAAAAGCCCGTCGCATGGCTGCACGGCGCCAGCGTCGGCGAAGGCCTGGCCTTGATGCCGCTGGTGGAACGGCTGATCGAGCGCGGCTTCGATGTGCTGGTGACGACCGGCACCGTCACATCAGCTTCCGTCATCGGCTCACGGTTGCCGCCCGGCGCGATCCACCAGTACGTGCCGCTCGACGCCCCGAAATACTGGACGCGTTTTCTCGATCACTGGCGCCCGAACCTCGTGCTGCTGGCGGAATCCGAACTCTGGCCCAACATGATCGACGCTGTCGAACGACGCGGCGTTCCGATTGCGCTGGTGAACGCACGGCTTTCGGACCGCTCGTTCCGGCGCTGGCTGAAAGCGCCGCGCGCCATCGGGAATCTTCTGGCGAAAGTCGATCTGTGTCTGGCGCAATCGCAGGATGATGCGGGCCGCCTGCTGCATCTGGGCGCGCCGCGCGTACAGGTGGCCGGCAATCTCAAATATGATGTGCCGCCGCCGCCTTGCGACGCCGAGAAACTTGCGGAAGTTTCGGCGCTCATCGGGTCGCGGCCGGTCTGGGTCGCAGCCTCCACCCACGCGGGCGAGGAAGACATTGCGGCGCAGGTGCATCGTTCGTTGCGCGCGCGTTTCGACCTTGTGACCATCGTGGCTCCGCGCCACCCGGAGCGCGGCGCGGAAATCGCCGATGCCGCAGCCGCCGACGGACTTGCGACGCAACTTCGTTCGCGCGGCGACGAGATCGGCCTGTCAACGGGCTTTTATGTCGCCGATACGGTGGGCGAGATGGGCCTGCTCTATCGTCTTGCGAGCGTAGTCTTTCTGGGAAAGTCGCTGGCCTCCGGCGGCGGCCAGAATCCGATCGAGCCTGCGAAACTCGGATGCGCGATCCTGCACGGCCCGCGCGTCGAGAATTTCATCGAAGTCTATCGCGAACTCGAACGCGCGCAGGGAGCCCTGGAAGTGGGCGACGCCGACACGCTGGCGCGCGCGCTCGCCATGCTGTTCGCCGATTCGGCGCGCCTGCGCCAGATGGCCCGCATTGCGCATGAAACCGTGAACAATTTCGCGGGCGCCACCGACAACATCATGAACGCGCTCGAACCCTATTTCATGCAGATGCAGATGGAGCGCCGCTGATGCGCGCGCCCGCTTTCTGGCAGAAGCGGTTTTCGGTGCGCGCCTGTCTGCTTGCCCCGCTTGGCTTTCTCTACGGCGTGGTCGCCGCCCGAAGGCTGAACGAACCCGGCGAGCGCGCCGGCGTTCCGGTGATCTGCGTCGGCAATTTCGTCATGGGCGGCGCGGGAAAAACCCCGACCGCCATCGCGCTGGCGAAGCTGCTGCGCGCGCAGGGCGAGACGCCGGTCTTTCTGACGCGCGGCTATGGCGGCGCGCTATCGTCGAAACAGCCCGTCGTCGTGCGCCCGGAGAACCACGCCGCGCGCGATGTCGGCGACGAGGCCCTGCTGCTCGCGCGCATTGCGCCAACCATCGTCTGCGCCGACCGCCCGGAAGGCGCCCGCACCGCCATCGCGCATGGGGCGAGCGTCGTCATCATGGATGACGGTTTGCAAAATCCATCATTGCAAAAAGATGTTTCGCTCGCCGTCATCGACGGCGGCGCGGGCGTCGGCAATGGATGGACGTTTCCGGCGGGCCCGCTGCGGGCGCCCTTGCGAAGGCAGATCCCGCTCGTCTCCATCGCGATCATCATCGGCGGGGGCGAGCCGGGCGACCGCATCGCGGCGCAGCTGCACAAGGCGGCGCTTCGCATCTTTCGCGCACGCCTCGCGCCAGCGCAGGAGGTTGCGAACATCCTGCGAAGCCGGAAGGTCCTCGCCTTCGCCGGAATTGGCAGACCCGAAAAGTTCTTCGCTACGCTTGAAGAAGCCGGCGCACAGATCGTCGCCCGCCGCTCCTTCGACGATCACCAGCCCTTCGCGGATGAAGCTTTGCGCGCGCTGGCGCAGGAAGCCCGGCAGGCCAAAGCGCTTCTGGTGACGACCGAAAAGGATTACGTCCGGCTGCCGCAGGATTTCGATGCGCTGGCGCTGCCCGTCGAGCTGGAGTTCGACCGGCCCGACCTCCTGGGTCAGCTGCTGGAAGCGGAACTTAAGCGGATCAGAGCTTCACGTTGAGGCCAAGCCGGTCGAGCTTGGCCTGCGGGGTCGCATAGGCTTCCTGCCGGTCCACATCCCAGTAGCGCAATTCCTCAAGCGCAATGGGAGCGCCGGTCACCGCGCAGCGCACGAAAGCGCCCGGCTTCACGACCTTGAAGTCGCCGTCGAGATAATGGACCTGCGCCTCGGCGGCGTTGGGCTGGATGCGTTCAAGGCGGTTCATGGTCGGCATTCTGCGAGATCGGAAGCTGCGTTGATACCCTGTCCGGGACCGGAATTCCATGCCGGACTATTTGTCGTCCGGGGCGAATTTCAAAGCGACGCCGTTCATGCAGAAGCGATCGCCGGTCGGCTCCGGACCGTCCGGGAACACATGGCCCAGGTGGCCGCCGCACTTGCTGCAATGAACTTCCGTCCGCACCATGCCGAACTTGCGGTCCTGCGACGTGGCGACCGCGCCTTCAAGCGGCTGGAAAAAGCTTGGCCAGCCGGTGCAGCTTTCATATTTCGTATCCGACGGAAACAGCGGCTGGCCGCAGCCCGCACACATGAAGGTGCCCTTGCGCTTCTCGTTGTTCAGCGGGCTCGTGCCCGCGCGCTCCGTGCCGTGCTGGCGCAGCACCTGATACTGGGCGGCATCGAGTTCCCGCTTCCATTCCTCTTCGGATTTCTGGACCGGAAACTGCTCTTGCGCTGCGCTCATGGAAACCTCCGTTGCGACCAAACTACTGCGTCGTCCGCAATGTGGGAAGCGCACGCCCGCATGTCATCGCTCGCCCGGAAAAGTGAAGATGCTCAGGCCGGCCGCAGGATCAGGACCCGGCCCTGCTTCGGGCGGCGTGCGATGACGAGGCCCAGGATCACGATCGCCAGCGCGGCCGGGACATTCGCCCAGGGGTTTTCCTCGAAATTCATGGAGGTCCACCCGGCCCAGGCGATGTTCAGCGCCATTTCGGCGACCGGCAGCAATGGCGAGCCCTTGTAGCGGTAGTTGAACGCCTTGTGGCCCTGCGCGCGCCGCATGGTGAGGCCCAGAATCGTGGCCGAACCCGCCGCCGCGATGCTGCCCGCCAGCGCCCAGCCGGCCGCTTCCATGTCCTGCGAGGCCACGATGCCGATCGGAATCCCGACGATCACCGCGACCGGCAGGATCGCTGCGACAAGCTTCGCCATGAAGATTTCCTTCTCCTGCAACGGAGCCGTGGCGAGCAATTCGGGCGAATCCTCGCCCGCAATCGTCAGCCACACGAGGCCTCCGGCAATCTGCCCCGCAATGATGACCGTCAGCGGCGCAAGGCCCCCGACCCCGATGGCGGATTCAAGATTGCGGCGGAAGAACACCGCCAGCAGCGGCAACAGATAAAGGATCTGGAACAAGGTCTGCGAGATAAGCCACGGATCGCGCAGCAGCAACAGCCATTCCTTGGCGAACAGCACGCGCCGCGCGCCGGTCCGGAAAGGCCGTCGCGATGTACGCTCGTTGCGTTTCGTCCGCGCCGTCTGCGCCGCGCCCGCCACCGCCGCCGCATTGGCGGCGAACTGGCCGGTGAAGATCCAGAGCGCCGCACCGAAAACGGAGGTCGCAAAAAGCGTCACGGCCAGCATCGGCAGCGGTTCGCCCACCAGCGCCCGCGCCGGCCATGACAGCGGATTGGCAGGACCGAGGTCGCCCGGCGGCGCCTTCAGCATCTCGAACCAGAAAGCGTCCTTCACGCTGCGTGGCGCGAGATTCGGCGCCTGCAGGGTGAAGATCGCGATGGCGCCCGCCATGGCGCCCAGCACCTGCGCCAGCGTGCGCGTATGCCGAGGCCCGATCAACCAGAACAGGATCGTCGCGACGCCCATTCCGGCAGCGCTCGCCCCCATCCCGAGGCCGATCAGCAGCGGATAGAGCCCCAGCGCCCGCCAGTAGCCGAAGGCCGCGAACACATGCGCGAAGGGCAGCAGCAGGAAAGCCCAAAGGGCGATCACCCCGATCGCTGTCGAACCGGCTCTGATCGCCAGAATCTTGCGCAGGTTCGCGGGCGAAGACGCCAGCAGATCAATATCGCCGCGCACATAGACCGCCTGCGTGGCGGCCAGCAGCGCCGTCGGCAGCATCAGCAGGAAGATGATCAGAATGCCCGCCGACAGCGCGAAGATCGGCGCCTCGATGGACAGATGCGCCATGCGCCGTGTGCCGAAGGTGATCGGCACGGCCATGACATGCAGGGCGACGAATATGCCGATCAGGATGCGCGTCATCCGCCGCGAGGCGGCCGGATCTCGCCGCCAGGCGTTGCGAAATTCATGGCGCAGATACCAGGCGAAAGAACCCGGCGCGAAATTGATCAAGACCCTGCCGTGGAAATCCACGCCCCTGCGAGGCGCTCAGACTAGGCTTTTAAGATGTAGGAGAGGTGAATCGGTCGCGAGCCTAGAACAGCGAGCCCTGACTCTTCACAGGCGTTGCGCGCGTCGGCTTCACCGTCACCGGCCTGGGGCGCGCAGAAGGCGGCGGCCCGCCCGTTGTAAGCGCGTTAACCTTGCCGTCCGCGAATTCGATCGAAAGGCCCGACCCCGCCTCGATCTGCGCCGAGCGCAGCGGGTGGTTGTTCGCATCGCGCACGACCGCATAACCACGCGCCAGAACCTGCTTGTAGCCGAGCGTGCCGAGGAGTTGGGCGAACGATTGCAGGCGCGCAGCGCGCCGATGGTTCATGTTGCCGAGCGCGTTGCGCAGGCGCGGCTCCATCTGTGAAAGGGTCTTGCGCTGCGCTGCGAGCAATTGTTTAGAGGCACCAACATTGTTGGCAAAAGCTTTGGCAAGGCGCTGGCTTAACGAATCTAAAGCTTGTCGACGACGGTCCGCCAAAACCTCTCGATTCCTTACTAGCGCCTTTCCTAAGGAGTCGAGCTTCTGTTCGGCCCGGGCCATGCGAGCTTTAGGTGATTGCAAGACGAGACCGCGCGAAGCGCGCTCCAACCGGATAAGGCGCGTACGTACGCCTGCTTCCCGCGAGGTCGTCAATCTTTCGCCCGCGCGGTCCAAACGTTGGCGCGGCACCGCCACGATGGCCTCGCCTGTCGGCAGCGCGCGCGTCAATCCGCGCAGATCGGCGCGACGACGCTCGATCAGACGCGATGTTGCAGCCGCATGGCGGCGCGACAGGTCGCGGATTGTGGTCAAAAGATCCGCCCGAACCGGCACGCACATTTCGGCCGCTGCGGTAGGGGTCGGGGCGCGTACGTCGGCCGCGTGGTCGATCAGCGTCCAGTCGGTTTCATGGCCGACGGCGGACACGAGCGGCAACAGGCTGGAAGCCGCCGCCCGCACCACGATCTCTTCGTTGAAGCCCCACAGGTCTTCGAGCGATCCGCCGCCGCGCGCCACGATGATCACGTCAGGACGCGCAATCGCACCGTTTTCGGAAAGCGCATTGAATCCCTCGATGGCGCGCGTCACTTCAGCGGCGCTCGTCTCGCCCTGCACCCGCACCGGCCAGACGATCACCCGGCGCGGAAAGCGGTCGGCGATACGATGGAGAATGTCGCGGATCACCGCTCCGGTCGGGGACGTGATGACCCCGATTACTTCCGGCAGATAGGGCAGCAATTGCTTGCGCCCGTCATCGAACAGGCCTTCGGCGGCGAGCTTGCGGCGGCGGTCTTCCAGCAGCGCCATAAGAGCGCCGACGCCCGCCGGTTCAATCGTGTCGATGACGATCTGGTAGGAGGACTTGCCCGGAAATGTCGTCAGCTTGCCGGTCGCCACGACCTCCATGCCTTCCTCGGGCCGGACGCGCAGCTTGGAGAAGACGCCCTTCCACATCACGGCGTCGATCTTGGCTGTCTGGTCCTTCAGGCAGAAATAGCAGTGACCCGAGGAATGCGGGCCGCGATAGCCGGAAATCTCGCCGCGCACCCGCACATAGCCGAACCGATCCTCGACAGTGCGCTTCAGCGCCTGCGAGAGTTCGCTGACGGTAACTTCAGGCGCGTTGCCGGCGGTTTTCTCGACCATGTATCAGGTATGCCGGATTCGCCCCGATCCGCACAGGGCCGGAGCGGCTAAAATGAACCGCATCGGGTCAGCGCGTGATGGTGCGGTTCGGATCGCGCGGCAGTGTCGGCGGCGGCGCGCCATCCAGCCTCAACCGCGCCCGGGCGGGCCCGTCGTCGGAAAAATCCATCTCGAACGGCGGCGGGAAGCCGCCCAGAAAAGGTGGCGGTCGCGGCACATGCATGTCTACCCTCATCCGCTCACCGATGCGCGCGCAGGCTTCCGTTCCGTCCACCCGGACCCAGCCCGGCCCGTGTTCGGCGCAATGGGCGACATCGGTGGAGCGGGAGAGACGCTCGCGCGAAATCTCCGCCGCGCCTGCCGCGCCGATCACCGCCACGGATGATAGAAGGCCGAGCCCGAGCCCCATGCAGGCTGAACCGGGACGGCGATGCACGACCGTGTTGCGTTTCATGTCCATCGCCTGTTCCGCGCCCTCTGTGTCGCCGGACTGCCGGCTCGGGGCGGCTCATCCTGCGCCAGCGATTTGCTCCCCCATCGTGGCGACTTCGTGATGCGGATCGCCATCTTTTGTGTCCTGAGCGAAGCCGGACGTTTGCCTTAAGGGGTTCGGCTGTCAAGCTCGCATCGGGCTGGCAAGTTGTGTCAGCGCTCGGTACGGGCTTGAAATATTGACTCGTTTTTTTACGTCACTGATCTTCACGCGACTCTCGCGCGAAGTCGCCAACAAGATGCATTTTTAATAATTGCTAAACAAATCCCAAATGGAAACCATTCCACTCCGGGAGCGTTGCAATTACTTATCGGATCAAGTCTAAGGCATCAATGTTCCGGGGGAATTACGGTCTGATTCGAGTAGTGATTGCGCTTGGGCTGACGATGATCGTCGGCTGGGGCACGGTTTTCTATGCATTCGGCGTGCTGGCCCCAAAGATGATCGCCGACACCGGCATGTCGCGCGGGTTTGTCTATGGCTGTTTCTCGCTGGCGCTGCTCACCAGCGGCGCGGTCGCCCCTGCGGCAGGACGATTGATCGACCGGCGCGGCGGCCGATTCGTGATGACGATCGGTTCCTGCCTGGCGGCGGCCGGATGCCTGCTGGTAGGCTGGTCGCCCAACATGGCGGTCCACGCATTCGCCTGGATGGTGATCGGCGCGGCTATTCCGCTGATGCTCTACGACCCCGCTTTCGCGACCATCACCCATCTGGCGGGCGCGAGCGGCGCGAGGCGGCTGATCATCCAGATCACACTTTTCGGCGGCCTCGCCTCGACGGTGTTCTGGCCGCTTACGCATGTTCTGGAGGCCGCTTACGGCTGGCGGATGGCCTGGGTGTTCTGCGCCGCCGCCAATCTGCTGATCTGCGCGCCGCTGCACTATTTTCTGCTCCCGTCGAGCCGCCGCACGCTTCCGCCCGAGGACAAGCCGTCCGTCTCCGGCGCTGAAGAAAAGCCGCTGGCGGGCGCATCCGGCGGCCCATACGGTTTTTTGGCGCTCGCCATCATGTTTGCGTCGAACAATTTCATGCTGTCCGGCATGTCGGCCCACATGATTCCCCTGCTCGTTTCGCAGTCCCTGACGGAAGCCGAATCCGTGGCGCTCGCGGCCCTGATCGGCCCCGCGCAGGTCGCCGGACGCCTTGTGGAATTACTGTTCGGCCGCAACCTTTCGCCGCTCGTCATCGGAACCCTCGCGACTTTCGCGTTGCTGGCCGCCTTCGTGCTGCTCGCGACGTTCGGAGTGTCCGGTTGGGCCGGAATCGCCTTCGCCTGCGTGTACGGCGCGGCGAACGGCATCATCACGGTCTCGCGCGGCACGCTGCCGCTCGCCCTGTTCGGGCGCGCCGGCTATGGTTCGGTGCTCGGTCGCCTCGCGCGTCCCGGACTGGTGGCGGCTGCCCTCGCGCCGTTCATTTTCGCGCTGCTGATCGATTTCGGCGGGGCGGACCTCGGCTTCGAAATTTCGTTCGCCGCAGCCGTTCTGGCCTTCGCGGCCATGACGGCGATCTATCTGCGGTTCAGGCCCCGCTAGTCAGCCGCGCCAGTCGCCCAGCGAGGCCTGCACCAGCGAAAGCGCCGCGACTGCCGCCGTATCGGCGCGCAGGATGCGCGGCCCGAGCGACAGAACCAGCACATTCGGCAAGGCGCGAAACATCTTGCGTTCCGCCGGATCGAAGCCGCCCTCGGGACCGATCAACACCGCCATCCTGCCCGCTCGCTCCCGCGCGCCGCTCAGTGCCGCAAGAGGGTCCTGCACGGGCGCATCCTCGTCCGGCACGATGAGAAGCCGGTCAGTCGGCCAGCGCTCCAGAATCGCTTCAAGCTTGCGCGGCTCGTCGACCTCCGGAACCGTCAGGATGCCGCATTGCTCGGCGGCCTCGATCGCATTGGCCCGCATGCGCTCCAGATTGACCCGCGTATTCTGCGTCCGGCGCGTCAGCACCGGAACGAGACGGCTGACGCCGCATTCGGCGGCCTTCTGGACCATGTAGTCCAGCCGGGCATGTTTGAGAGGCGCGAACAGGTAATGCAGGTCCGGCGCTGTCTCCTGCGGGCGCACAGCTTCAAAGAGGTCGAGTTGCGCGACCTTTCGGGACACGAGCCTGAGCCCGGCGAGCCATTCCCCGTCGCGGCCGTTGAAGACCAGGATGCGGTCGCCGTCCGCCAGCCGCAGCACGTTCAGCAGATAGTTCGATTGGTCCCGGTCCGGGTCCAGACTCGCCCCGGCCCGCATGGGCTGGTCGATGAAGAGACGTGGGGCGTCGAAATCGTAGCGCGGCACTGGGCGACCCGAATGAAAAGCCATTCTACCAGTCCGAAAAATCCGGTCTCGTCAATCATCCGTCATCGCCGCCAGATTGCCGACGCATTTGCCGGGAATAGTACTTCCACCTCTCCAGCTTGCCCATCGGCGCGGCCTGTTGCTATGAAGTTCCCGCAAGTCGCCGGCATTGCCGGCCGCCGGGCCCGGGGCGGAGTGAGACCGGACGGAGTAGCTGCGATGCGGATCAGGAATTGCGGAACGGGTTGGGGCGGTCTTGTCCGGGTTGCGGGCGTGGCGGCGGCTGTCGCCGCAGCCTTCGCGGTTACCGGGGCCGCCGCACAGGTCACGGACTGCCAGGGCGACATCGGCAAGCTTCAGCAGAAGCGCGAAACCTATATTTCCGCGCTGAACCGCATCACCAAGGCCGGCAAGGGCAAGCTTGACCCGATTGCGGCCTGCCCGCAATTGCGCAGCCTTTCGACCATCGAAGGCCAGATTCTGGACTACATGACCAAGAACCAGAACTGGTGCGATATCCCTGACACTGTCATCGAGAACGTCAAGGAAGGCCGCCAGAAGACGGCGAGCTTCGCCGGACAGGCCTGCAAGTTCGCCGCGCAGGCCCGCAAGGCCCAGCAGCAGGCCGCGCAGGGCGGCGGCGGCGCGCCGCAGGCGCCGCGTCTGCCGACCGGACCTCTGTGACGCCGGCAGGCGGTTCGAAGGACATTCCGGATTCCACGACGCCGGACGCGCTGCCCGATTCAGCGCCTGCCCATTTTTCGCTTCGTCTGGCGCCCGCCGCCTGGCGGCCCTTCGTGCAACTCGCGCGTCTTGACCGTCCGATCGGCTGGTGGCTCCTCCTTCTGCCCTGCTGGTGGTCGGATGCGCTCGCCGGCATCGCCATGCGGACCGGCCCGAACCTCTGGCATGACCTGCTTTTCCTGATCGGCGCTGTCGCGATGCGCGGCGCGGGCTCGACCTACAATGATCTGGTCGACCGCAAGATCGACGCACAGGTGGAGCGCACCCGCGGACGCCCGCTCCCCTCGGGCCGGGTGACGCCGCGCGCTGCAAAGATCTTTCTCCTCGCGCAATGCTGCGTGGGCGCGGCGGTGCTGTTCAGCCTCAACCCCTTCGCCATCGCGGTGGGGCTGACGTCTCTGCTGATCGTCGCGATCTACCCGTTCATGAAGCGCATCACCTCATGGCCGCAGGCGGTGCTGGGCCTCGCCTTCGCGTGGGGCGGCCTGATGGGCTGGGCGGCCGCCGCCGGACGGCTCGATGCCCCCGCCTTCCTGATCTATCTGGCCGCGATCCTGTGGACGATGGGCTACGATACGATCTACGCCCTGCAGGACTCGCGCGACGACGCCATCGCAGGCGTCAGATCGACGGCTCGCCTGTTCGGCGCAAAGGTGCGCGAAGGCGTCGGCCTGCTTTATCTCGGTGCGGTGATCAGCGCTCTGGCGGCTATCGTGCTGTCCGGAGGCGGCCTCGTCGCCCATCTGGGGCTGACGGCCTTTGCGTTTCATCTTGTCTGGCAGACGCGCCAGTTGCACGAGGGTCTTGAACCTTCGCGGGCGCTGCATCTGTTCCGCGCCAACCGCGATGCCGGACTGCTGCTGTTTGCGGGCCTGGCGTTGGCAGGAATGTTCTGATCAGGCGTCGGTCTTCGGGTCGCTCCAGCGACGCCGCGGCGTATTGGTCATGTCCAGTTCGTTGGCCCGGAAAGGGCTGCGCCTTTCCTGCCTGATCCCCACCGGTCCGAACGGCCAGTTGCTGTGGCCGCGATGCCTGCGGATTCGGGCGGCCCCGACGCCTTCACGATCGGGCCGGCTCATGTCGCCTTTCGAATGAAAATCGCTCATGGCTTTACTCGTAACAGATGATTTCGCGCTCCCCGGCGTGGACGCGCGAGATTGCGGATATGTTCCCCATGCGCCGCCGCGTGCAGAAACGCGGCCGCCGTTTTGACAGGGTTGCGAGGCGACGGCGCGGCGATGCGCAGCCATCGGACTGTAGCGATTCGTTGGTATCCGCGACGGTTACAAGGCTTCCGTCGTGACGCTCCACCATGCGCGGCAGCGCCAGATAGCGCGCCCATCTTGTCCATTCGGCGACGCCGTCGGCCTCGCCGGTCGTTTCGAGAACCACGCCGAGATCGGCGTCGCGATGCGCGAGCGAAATGCGGAAGATTCTTTCGCGCGAACCATCCTCGATGCTGAGGGTCACGCCCGCATAGGTGTGTGTGGGCACGCCCACCCGCATCGCAATGCCTTGCACGCGCCTCTCGATCAGCACGCGCCGCGCATCGAGATAGACATGGCGGCTACCGTCATCGGCCCGCGCATCGGGCGCCACACGCCCACGGTCCGGTTCGGAAATCACGCCCCTGCTTGTGCTTTCGATTGCCATTATGGTTCGACGCCCTGATGTCCACCGCAGTTTTCTGCGTTGGTCTCAGCATCGCCGACCGGGTGAGCAAATGTGCTAACGCGGCTGGTTAACGGGTCTTGAAACCCCGTCGTTGCGGGCCGTTTCGAGAGGCATGGTTGGAATCAGGTAGCGCGATTCCATAAAATTGTTTGGAACCATGGGGCGCTGCGGGACTCTACGGCAACGAATGGATTCACCCGGCCCTTGACGAACAGCCACGATAATCTCGCGGACGCTTTCCCGGGCGACAGCCTGATGAGCCAGCATCTGCGCGCGCATGACTGGAGCTCGCATCCTTTGGGCGCCCCGCATGCATGGCCGGAGGGACTGAAGGTCCCGCTTCGCATGATGCTGACGTCGCGCTTCGAAATGTGGCTCGGCTGGGGCGACGAACTGAACTTCTTCTACAATGATTCCTACATACCAACGCTCGGCATCAAGCATCCCCAAGCAATTGGAAAGCCGATGCGCGAGGTGTGGCGGGAAATCTATTCCGACGTCGAGGACCGGATCGTGTCCGTCATGCGGGACGGAACGCCCACCTGGGACAAGGCCCTCATGCTTCTGCTGGAGCGAAGCGGCTTTCCGGAGGAAACCTACCACACGTTTTCCTATTCGCCGCTGCGCGGCGATTCCGGTTCCATCCAGGGACTGATGTGCGTCGTCACCGAAGAGACGCAGCGCGTTATCGGCGAGCGGCGTATCGACACATTGCGTGAGCTCGCCACGCGCCTGCTTCCGGCCAGAAGCCGCAAGGAGGTGATTGTGGCCGCCGCAGAGGCGCTGAAGGCCAATCTCAAGGACTTTCCTTTCAGCGTGCTTTATCTCTTCGAGGGAGCGCTTGTGGCCAGCACCGCCGAAGATCCGGGCGATGCGCGCGAAATCGAGCACGCGGCATGGCCGTTCGACGCCTTCGGGAAAGGCGCCGATTTTATCCGGCGCCCGCTCCACACGCTGACGAAAAGAGCGCCGCGCGGCGCGTGGAATATTGCCCCCCGGGATGTGCTGGTGACGCCCGTCATGAAGCCCGGCCAGTCGGAAGCCATCGGGGCGCTGGTGCTGGGGCTCAATCCCTACCGCCCCTTTGACGAAGGCACAGGCGCGTTCGTCAAACTCATCGCCGGCCAGATCGCAGGCGCGATCGCGACGGTCGACATGCAGGCGCAGGCCGGAGCCGAGACCGAACGCCTGCGCCAGCTCTTTGAACAATCGCCGAGCTTCATCGCGATCCTGCGCGGCCCGCAGCACCGCTTCGAAATGGTCAATCCGGGCTACATGCAGGTAATCGGACATCGCGACGTGATTGGAAGAACCGTGCGCGAGAGCCTGCCCGATCTGGAAGGGCAAGGGTTCTTCGAGTTGCTCGATACGGTTTACGTCAGCGGCCAGCCATTCGCCGGGCGCGCCGTGTCGGTGCATCTTCAGCACAGCGCGGGCGCGCCGCGCGAGGAGCGCTATCTCGATTTCGTCTATCAGCCCATTACCGGACCGGACGGATCCGTCACCGGCATCTTCGTCGAAGGCATTGACGTCACCGCCACCCACAATGCTGTCGCTGCGCTGCGCGAAAGCGGCGAGCAGTTCCGCACCCTCTCGGAAGCCATGCCCAATCAGGTCTGGACTTCAAGAGCCGATGGCGATCTCGACTGGTTCAACTCGCGCGTCATGCAATACTCCGGTCTTGCGCCGCACGATCTGGAAGGCCAGGGCTGGACCCGCATCGTGCATCCGGACGATCTTCCCGCAGCGACGAAGCGCTGGATTCGCTCTCTGGCGTCCGGGGCTACCTACGAAACGGAATTTCGCCTGCTCCGCCGCGATGGCCGCTATCGCTGGCATATCGCGCGCGCCGTGGCGTTGCGCAATGAGCGGGGCGAAATCAACCGCTGGATCGGCACCAACACCGACATCGACGACCAGAAGACGGCCGCGCAGGCGCTTCTGGATCTCACCGAGACGCTGGAAAAAAAGGTGCAGCAGCGCACCAGCGAATTGATGGCGGCCGAGGAAGCCCTGCGGCAGAGCCAGAAGATGGAAGCCGTCGGACAACTCACGGGCGGCATCGCGCACGATTTCAACAATCTTCTCGCGGCGATCAGCGGCAGCCTGGAGCTGATCGACACGCGCGTGAAGCAGAACCGCCTGTCGGCGATTACGCGCTACATCGACGCCGCCCAGGGCGCGGTAAAGCGCGCGGCCTCGCTCACGCAAAGACTGCTGGCGTTTTCGCGGCGGCAGACGCTCGACCCCAAGCCGATCAACATCAATCGCCTCATCGCCGACATGGAGGAATTGATCCGCCGCACCGTGGGGCCGAGCATCGAAATCGAGGTCGTCGGCGCCGGCGGCCTGTGGCCCACGCTGGTCGATCCGCACCAGCTTGAAAACGCCCTGCTCAATCTGTGCATCAATGCGCGCGACGCCATGCCGGATGGCGGACGCCTGACCATCGAGACGGCCAACAAATGGCTCGACGATCGCGCCGCGCGCGACCGCGAACTGCCGCCCGGCCAGTATATCTCGCTTTGCGTCACCGACACCGGAACCGGCATGTCGCCAGAAGTGATTTCGCGCGCCTTCGACCCGTTCTTCACCACCAAGCCGATTGGCGAAGGCACCGGCCTGGGGCTTTCGATGATCTACGGTTTCGTGAGACAGTCGGGCGGGCAGGTTCGCATTTATTCCGAAGTCGGACAGGGAACCACCATGTGTCTCTACCTGCCGCGCCATCTCGGCGAGGTGGACGATCAAGCAGCCGGAGCCAGTACTGCGATGCGCGATTCCGACGGACATGGCGAGACGGTTCTGGTGATCGACGATGAGCCGACCGTCCGAATGCTCATCGTCGACGTGCTGGAAGAGGCCGGATACAAGACCATCGAGGCGCCTGACGGCCCGGCGGGCCTCAAGGTGCTGCAATCGGACGCGCGGATCGACCTGCTGATCACCGACGTCGGGCTTCCGGGCGGCCTCAACGGACGACAGGTGGCGGATGCGGGCCGTTCCCTCCGGCCCGGCCTCAAGGTGCTGTTCATCACCGGCTATGCGGAGAACGCCGCTGTTCGCAACGGTTTCCTCGATCCCGGCATGCAGGTCGTCACCAAGCCATTCACGATGGACACGCTGTCGAACAAGATCCGCGAGATGATCGACAGCAAGGTCTAGTTGTTCTAACGCTGGCGCATGTTTCGCGCCACGATCCTGACCCTCTATCCGGAAATGTTTCCGGGGCCGCTCGGACTTTCGCTTTCGGGCGATGCGCTGGCGCGCGGCCTGTGGGGGCTGGAAACCAGGAACATCCGCGACCACGGGCTCGGCCGGCATCGCGCCGTGGACGATACGCCCGCCGGCGGCGGACCCGGCATGGTGATCCGCGCCGATGTGCTGGCGGCGGCGGTGGATGCCATCGCGCAGACTGAAGACGTGCGGCCCCGCCTGCTGATGAGCCCGCGCGGACGTCCGCTGACCCAGAAGCGTGTGCGTCGGCTTGCCGAAGGTCCGGGCGTGATCATCGTCTGCGGACGCTTCGAGGGCGTCGACGAGCGCGTCATCGCCGCGAGAGGTCTGGAGGAAGTCTCCATCGGCGACTACGTGCTGTCGGGCGGCGAGATCGCCGCCATCGTGACCATCGACGCCTGCGTGCGGCTCATTCCGGGCGTGATGGGCAAGAATGCGTCCGGCGAGGAAGAAAGCTTCGAATCCGGCCTGCTCGAATATCCGCATTACACCCGCCCGCGCGAATGGGAGGGACAGTCCATCCCGGACATTCTGCTGTCGGGCGACCACGCGAAGATCGCCCGCTGGAGGCATGAGGAAGCTTTGCGGCTGACGCGCGAGCGGCGGCCCGATCTTCTGGACAAATAGCCGCCCTCGCAAGCAGGCTCCCGAACCCCTACATTGAGGGGCCGACAGGACGCCGCCATTGAGTCTTCTCTCCGATCTCGCCCTCGAAGCCCGCATTGCGGCGCAGAGCATGGCGGATTTCGTCTCCGGTCGTGGCCTGCGGCTCGGCGTGACCGGGCTCTCCCGCGCAGGCAAGACGGTGTTCATCACCGCGCTGGTGCATGACCTGATGCGGCTTTCGGCGCTGCCGCGCGACGATGCGCGGCGCTACATGCCGGTCTTTCGCGTCCATGCCGAAGGGCGTCTGAGGCGCGCGATCCTCGACCCGCAACCCGATGACGCCGTGCCGCGCTTTGCGTATGAGGATCATCTGAAGGCGCTCACCGCCGGCGAGGCGCGTCACTGGCCGCAATCGACGCGGCGCATTTCAGAACTCCGGCTGACGCTCGAATTCGAAAGCACGGGCGGGTGGCGCAAGGGCGTCTCGACGCTGCCCATCGACATCGTGGATTATCCGGGCGAGTGGCTGCTTGATCTGCCGCTGCTCGCGAAATCCTATGCGCAATGGTCTCGCGAGACTCTCGACGCCAGCGCATCGGCGGCGCGCGCCATGCTGGCGAAAGACTGGCGCGGCTTCATCACGACGCTTGATCCCGCAGCGACTGCGGATGAAGACCTGGCGCGCCGCGCGGCGGAGATTTTCACCGCCTACCTGCGCGCCTGCCGCGACGATCAATATGCGCTCTCGACCCTGCCGCCCGGCCGCTTCCTGATGCCCGGCGACATGGAAGGCTCGCCTGCGCTGACCTTCGCGCCATTGCCGGTGGAGGAAGGCGTCACGCCTGCGTCAGGTTCGCTCGCCGCCATGATGGAGCGGCGCTACGAGGCCTACAAGACGCATGTGGTGCGGCCCTTCTTCCGCGATCATTTCGCGCGGCTAGACCGGCAGATAGTGCTCGTCGATGCGCTTGCGGCGCTGAATTCCGGCCCTGCGGCGGTGCGCGATCTGGAAACCGCCATGACGGATATTCTCACCGCCTTCCGGTCGGGCCGCTCGACGCTGCTCTCGTCCATCTTCCGTCCGCGCATCGACAGGATTCTGTTCGCCGCCACCAAGGCGGATCATCTGCATCACACCAGCCACGACAGGCTGGAAGCGATCCTGCAACATCTGACGGGCCGCGCGATTGCGCGCGCCGAAGGCGTCGGCGCGAGGGTCGATGTGATCGCCATGGCGGCCGTGCGGGCGACCCGCGAAGCCGCCGTGCGGCATGAGGGGGAAACGCTGGAAGCCATCGTGGGCTCGCCGCTGGCGGGCGAGCGCGTCGGCGGCGACATATTCGACGGATCGCAGGAAGCCGCGATCTTTCCGGGCGAATTGCCTGCGGATCCAAAGGCCGTGTTCCGGGGCGATGCGCTGGCCACGCCGGCCGAAGAGGCGGACTGGCGTTTCGCCCGGTTCCGACCGCCGCTCGCCTCATCGGGAAGCGACGGCAAGCCGCTTCCCCTGCCGCATATCCGGCTCGACCGCGCGCTCGAATTTCTGCTGGGAGACAGGCTCGGATGAGCGATGCATCTGCGCGCCGCCCGCGCGCCTTCAGGCTCGACGACGGCAAGGCGCTGGGCGAGCAAATAGAAATCGAGCCGACGCCCGATCCCTACGAGCGCGAGGCGCTCGCGCCCGATCAGCCTGCAGGGGAAGCAGCGGTCGAAATCGCCCAGCGGCGCGGCATGGTGGCCCGCACGTTCCTCTCGTGGGGCGGCCTGTTCTGGTCGGCGTTCGGCGGCTTGCTGACGCTGGCGCTCGGCCTGTGGGCAGATCAGCTCGTGCGCGACCTCTTCGCCCGCACCCCTGCGCTGGGGTGGATCGGCGTCAGCCTGCTGGCCGCACTTGTCGTGGCCATGCTGGTCCTCGGCGCGCGCGAAATGCTGGCGGTGTCGCGGCAAAAGCGCATCGCAACGCTGCACGCCGCGCTGGCGGCCGCGCGCGCAGCCGATGACCGCGACGCCGCCCGCCGTCTGCTGCGCGAATTGTCGGCGCTGTATGAAGTCAGACCCGAAACCGCGCAGGCGCGCGCCAATGTGGACGAACTCACGCGCGAGATCGTCGATGGCCGGGATCTGATTGACATCGCCGAACGCGGGTTGATGCACCCGCTGGATGAAGAGGTGCGGCGCGAAATCGCCGCCGCCGCCAGGCGCGTGTCGGTTGTCACCGCCATCAGCCCGCGCGCCGTGCTGGATGTGCTTTTCGTTCTGGCGCAGGCGGCGCGGCTGGTGCGGCGCATCTCGGACATCTATGGCGGACGCCCGGGCTTTCTGGGCTTCTTCCGCCTCATCAAATCCGTCGGCGCGCATCTCGCCATCACGGGCGGCATGGCGGTGGGGGATTCAATCGTGCAGCAAATTCTTGGGCACGGAATAGCCGCGCGCCTTTCGGCCCGGCTGGGCGAAGGCGTGCTGAACGGATTGCTGACGGCCCGCGTCGGCCTGTCCGCCATGGCGGTCTGCCGCCCGATGCCCTTTGCGGCGGAACCGCCCCCCGGCGTCGGCGATGTCGCGCCCTTCCTGTTCTCGACGGGCAAGAAGGACTGACGGCGACTTGTCAAAAGTCGTCCATCGTGCAGGAATCCGTCCGGTCGCGCACAGCGCGCCGCAACGAAAAAACAACCGGAGGAAACATGATGCGTAACTTGATGGCGCTGGCCTTTGTGGCCGCGTCGGCCACGGCCGCTTTCGCCCAGCAACCCGCCCCCGCCCCCCAGGCTCCTGCCGCGCCCCCGCCGCCGATGACGTTCTTCGTGTCGAGCCAGACGCCCGCGAATGGCAATCTGGGCGGCCTCGCCGGAGCTGACAAGCTCTGTCAGGACCTCGCGGCTGCAGCCGGTCAGGGCTCGCGCACCTGGCGCGCCTATCTGAGCACGCAGGCGATCGACGGCGCGCAGGCCGTGAATGCCCGCGACCGGATCGGCGCCGGCCCGTGGCACAACGCCAAGGGCGTTCGCATCGCGGCGAATGTGGCCGATCTGCACGGCGATGTGGATCGCGACCGCAACTTCATCAACAAGGACACCTCGCTCGACGAGAAGGGCAGCGCGACCAACGGCGTCGGCGATACGCCGAACACGCACGACATTCTCACCGGCTCGGATTCGCACGGCCGCGCGCTCGCCGTGGCGGACGACCGCACCTGCCGCAACTGGACGAGCGCCAGCGGCGGTTCGGCGATGGTGGGCCATTCGGACCGTCGCGGCGGCCAGAATGTGTCGTGGAACTCGGCGCATCCGACGCCCGGCTGCGACACCGAAAGCCTGCGCCGCGTCGGCGGAGCCGGCAAGCTTTATTGCTTCGCGGCCAATTGATCCCTCGCGGCTGCTGGCGGCGAGTTCGCGGTTGAAAAGCCCGCAATCGCCGCTAGGCTGGCGCCATCCAACACGCGCCAGCCAGCCCCGGAGGCTTCGTGCCGCACCAGACCTCGTGGGATGAGTTTCGCCTTGTGAAGGCAGTGGCCGACGCGCATTCGCTCGTCGGCGCTGCCGAACTCCTCGGCGTCAATCATTCCACGGTGTTCCGTCGTCTCGGGGCGCTGGAAGAAGCGCTCGGGACGCGCCTCTTCGAGCGTTCGCGCATCGGCTACGAGCCGACTCCCGCCGGGGAGGAAATGATCGCGCTTGCCGCCCGCATGGCGCAGGACATCAGCGATTTCGAGCGCAGCGTCGCGGGCCGCGACGTCAAGCCGACCGGCGAGTTGCGCGTCACCACCAACGATACGTTTCTGGCCTATTTCCTCGCCCGAATCATCACCGGCTTCGGAGCGGCCTTTCCGGACATCAGGCTCGACCTCATCGTCGCCAACTCGACACTGAACCTGTCGCGCCGCGACGCCGACGTTGCGATCCGGGCGACCATCGACCCGCCCGATACGCTGGTCGGCCGCCGCATCGCCCCGATCCTGTGGGCGCGCTACGCCAGCGCCGAATGGATGCAGGACAATCCGTCATTCGATGCGGATACAGCTCCGTGGGTCGGTTTCGGAGATGCGCTCAGCGCCCTTCGGCCAGCCCGCTGGATACAGCAGAATGTGCCCTCAAACCGCATACGCCTGCGGGTCGACACGATGGTCGGCATGGCGCATGTTTTGTCGGAGCGCGCCGGGGTAGGCCTGCTGCCCTGTTTCATCGGAGACCAGACGTCTGGCCTCGCCCGTATCGGCGAGCCGTTGCCGACGTTCGGCGAGTCCATCTGGTTGCTCACCCATTCGGACATTCGCAACTCTGCCCGCGTTCGCGCCTTCATGGATTACGCGGGAGCCGAATTGAACAAGATGAAGAAACTGCTGGCCGGCGAGTAGCGGCGCTTTCGCTTGCGCCTCCCCGAGCCCGCGCCTACCATCCGCCCAAGGCCTTGGCGAAGACCGGGCGACGGGAGGATTTCATGCGCGCATTTACTCTGGCGCTTGCGGCGCTTTGCATTCCGACATTCGCGACGGCTGCCGATCAGGCCCTGATCGACGCCGCCAAACGCGAAGGCGAAGCGGTCTGGTACACGACGCAGATCATCGACCAGTTCGCCCGGCCCGCCGCCGAAGCATTCCAGAAGAAGTACGGCGTGAAGGTGACGCCGGTGCGCGCCGACAATGCGCAGATTTCGTTTCGCGTGCTGAATGAAGGCGCTGCGGGCAAGTTGCAGGCTGACGTGATCGACGGAACAGCGGCGTCCACCGCTTTGCAAAAGGCGGGCTTCATCATGAAGTGGCAGCCCGATTCCGCCGCCCGGCTCGCGCCCGAACATCGCGACCGCAACGGCTACTGGACGGCGACCAATCTCTACATCATGACGCCGGGCTTCAACACGAGCCTTGTTCCCAAAGGCACAGAGCCAAAGACATTCGCCGATCTTCTCGACCCGAAATGGAAGGGCAAGATGGCGTGGTCCGCGCCGTCCTCGACCTACCAGACCGCCAACTTCGTCGGCCTGGTCCTGGCCGACATGGGCGAGCAGAAAGGCCGCGACTATCTGGCCAAACTCGGCAAGCAGTCGATCTACGAGGTCAACGGCTCCGCCCGGCAGGTGCTCGATCTCACCATTGCGGGCGAATATCCGCTGGCCCTGATGATCTTCAATCATCACACGGTGATCAGCGCCGCGCAGGGCGCGCCGAGCCACTGGATCGCCATGCAGCCCGCGCTCGCCACCCTGTCGATCGTTTCGGTCACCCAGGGCGGCCCGCACCCGAACGCCGGCAAGCTGTTCGTGGATTATCTCGTCTCCACGGAGGGCCAGAAGCTTTTCGCGGAAGCCGGCTATATTCCGGTCGATCCGGACACGCCGCCGAAAAATCCCGAATTGCGGCCTGATGGCAAGACCTTCCGGGCCATCGCCATGAACCCCGAGGAACTGCAGGACAATCTCGCCTACTGGAAGAAGACCTACGACGAGTATTTCCGCTGAGCCGCAGGACTGCGGCGCTTGATCGGCTGTGCGCTGTCCCGTAGGGTTCGGATCACAGATCAACCCTGCGAGGAAACCATATGCCCCATGACGTAGGTCAGAAAACCCATTGGCACGAACCCAAGTCCGGCGAGAACGCCGGTTACGGCGAGTTCGGTCGTCCGGCCCACGCCTATGACCGGTTCATGGAAGAAGAGGGCGTGCCCGTCCATCGCGCGGTCGGCGTGAAGCGGGTGCAGGACCTGCCGATGAAGCCGTGGAAGCGGCTCGGCGGCAAGGGCTCCTACATCCAGCTCTGGGGCACCGAGGGCCTCTGGGGCATGTATATCGTCGAAGTGCCGGCGGGCGGCGCGCTCAATGTCGAGCGCCATATGTACGAGAAGACGGTTCTGGTAGTGCATGGCCGCGGCTCGACGGAAGTCTGGCAGGAAGGTCAGGCGAAGAAGCAGACGTTCGAGTGGCAGCCCTATTCGCTGTTCACGGTTCCGCTCAACGCCTACCATCGCTTCGTCAACGCCACGAACGAGCCGGCCCTGCTGCTGTGCGGCACGACGGCGCCGAACATCATGAACCTCATCAACGACACGAATTTCGTGTTCAACTGTCCCTACGTGTTCAACAATCGCTATTCGGGCGAGGCGGACTACTTCAAGGACAATGACGAGATCGCCCCGGACCGCGT
The DNA here is from genome assembly GCA_947475995.1 of Beijerinckiaceae bacterium. Taxonomy (GTDB): domain Bacteria; phylum Pseudomonadota; class Alphaproteobacteria; order Rhizobiales; family Beijerinckiaceae; genus Terripilifer. The sequence continues at coordinate 83,815 of CANJNI010000015.1, forward strand.
GCGCGGCCTTGCGATGCGCCGCACGAACTTCATCCCGGACATCGCCTATTGCGAACTGCCGCTCGACAACCGCCGCTCCCCGGGCTACCGGCGCATCGAGCCCGAGTTCAAGGGCAGCGACTTCTACCTGTGGATCGGCCAGCACGAAACAGGCCGCTATTCCAAGGCGCACAAGCACGATTCCAGCGCCGTGCTCGTCTGCCTGCGCGGCAAGGGCTACACCTACACATGGCCCGACCGTCTCGGCCCGCAGCCGTGGAAGAACGGCGTCGAGAAGGAGGTGATCCGTCAGGATTACGAGCCGGTGGGCCTGGTTTCCGCCGCTCCCATGTCGGGCGACTGGTTCCACCAGCATTTCGGGGTCTCGCAAGAGCCGCTGCGTCTGACGGCGTGGTTCGGCGTCAACAACCACGACCAGCGCAAGCCCGGTCGGCCCGGCGAGAAGGTGCTGGATTACGGCTCCATCGACCTCAAGAAGGGCGGCACCGCGATCCCCTATCACGAGGAAGATCCGTACATCCGCAACGAATTTGCCGAAGCCCTGCGCAAGGAAAACATCCCCTCGCGCATGGACGAGAAATTCTATGTAAAGCCGGAAGGTTATCCGGATTGATTTGATCAAGGCGCGATGCGGCCAACGAGCCGCATCGCGATCATTCATCCAGGGGGGAACGCCATGAAGAAGATCGTCGCAGCACTTGGCGCCTGCGCCGCCGTGCTTTCCGCAACCGCCGCATTCGCCCAGCAATCGGTCGCCGATTTCTACAAGGGCAAGCAGGTCCAGATGATCGTCGGCTACGGCCCCGGCGGCGGCTATGACGTTTATGCCCGCCAGCTGGCGCGCTTCCTCGGCAAGCACATTCCCGGCAACCCGACCATCGTGGTGCAGAACATGCCGGGCGCGGGCTCCCTGCGCGCCGCCAATTTCATCTACAACACGGCCCCGAAGGACGGCACGCAGATTGCCACCTTCTCGCGCGACATGCCGCTGATGTGGCTGCTCGGCGGCAATTCCAACGTGCAGTTCGACGCCCGCAAGTTCACCTGGCTCGGCTCGCCCTCCAGCTATGGCGACGACGCCTACATGCTGTGGGCCCGCAAGGACGCAACGGTGAAAACCATTCAGGACGCCCTGAAGCCCGGCGGCCCGAAGATCATCCTCGGCGGCACCGCCGAAGGCGCGACCGGCAATGACGTGCCGGTGCTGATGAAGGATACGATCGGCCTGAACCAGCAGCTCATCACCGGCTATCCGGACGGCAACGCCATCTTCCTCGCCATCGAGCGCAAGGAAATCGAGGGCCGCTTTGTGGGTCTTTCGGCGGTCAATTCGACCAAGCCCGAATGGCGCAGGCCCGACAGCGGCATGCATGCGCTGATGCAGTTCGCCCGGCAGACGCGCCATCCGGAATTCCCCGACGTGCCGACCGCCCGCGAACTCGCCCCCAACGACAAGGCGCGCGCGCTGATCGAAATGGCCGAGATGCCCTACGTCCTGTCGCGTCCCTTCGTGGCGCCTCCGGGCATTCCGGAAGACCGCGCCAAGGCCCTGCAGAAAGCCTTCATGGATACGAACGCCGACCCGGAATATCTGGCCGAAGCGAAGAAGATGCAGATCGACATCAGCCCGGTCGACGGCGACGCCGTGCTGAAACTGATCGACCGTCTGTCGCAGTCGCCGCCGGAACTGATCGAATACATGAAGAAGATGCACAAGGACGAGAAGTAAGAGCGGCGCACGGGCATGGCTTGCCGGCAAGCTTTGCGCTTGCCGGAGCCGCCCGATCGGCTAGAACCGCCGCCACGGAACATCTGACGAGGACTCCCCATGCCGCATGACGAAAGCCGCTCACACTGGCACGAACCCAAAGCCGGCGAGAACGCCGGTTACGGCAAGTTCGGCCGGCCGGCGATGCCCTACGACGCTTTCATGGAAGCCGAAGGCATTCCGATCTATCGCGGCATCGGCGTGCGGCAGGCGCAGCTCCTGCCGATGAAGCCGTGGAAGCGGCTCGGCGGCAAGGGCTCCTACATCCAGCTTTACGGCACCGAAGGCCTGTGGGGCAGCTATGTGTGCGAAGTCCCGTCGGGCGGCGCGCTGAATGTCGAGCGGCACCTCTACGAGAAGATCGTCCTGATCCTCGAAGGGCGCGGCTCGACGGAAGTCTGGCAGGAAGGCCAGACCAGGAAGCAGACATTTGAATGGCAGCGCGGGTCGATGTTCTCGATTCCCCTCAATGCCTTCCATCGCTTCGTCAACGCCACCAATTCGCCCGCCATCATGCTCTGCGGCACCAGCGCGCCGAACATGATGAACCTCGTGGATAATCCGCGCTTCATCTTCGACTGTCCGTTCAATTTCTCCGAGCGCTATTCGGGCACTGAAGATTACTTCAAGCCGCAGGAAGACCTCGCGCCCGATCCGGTGCGCGGCCTCGCCATGCGCCGCACCAACTTCGTGCCGGACGTCATCACCACCGAACTGCCGCTCGACAACCGCCGCTCGCCCGGCTACCGCCGCGTCGAGCCGCACATGGCCGGCAACCGCTTCTATCTCTGGGTCGGCCAGCACGAGAACGGCCGCTATTCCAAGGCCCACAAGCACGCCTCCGCCGCCGTGCTCATCTGCCTCAAGGGCAAGGGCTACACCTACACATGGCCGGAACATCTGGGCATGCGCCCGTGGGAAAACGGCAAGGGCGAATTCGTCCAGCGTCAGGACTATGAGTTCGGCGGCATGGTGACGGCTGCGCCCATGTCGGGCGACTGGTTCCACCAGCATTTCGGCGTGTCGAAAGATCCGCTGCGCCTGTCGGCCTGGTTCGGGCCGAACAACTCGCGCGCCCGCAAGCCCGGCGTGCCGGGCGAGGCGATCACCGATCGCGGCGCCATCGACATCAAGCAGGGCGGCGACGCCATTCCGTACAACGAGGAAGATCCGTTCCTGCGCAAGGAATTCGAGCAGAACCTCGCCAATGAAGGCCTGACCACGCGCATGAACCCCGCCTGGTACACGCAGGACCCCGGCGACGACCAGCCGAAGAACGACTTCTAGATTTTTTGAGATGTCGCCCCGGGCGCGCGCAGAGCGGACCCGGGGCAGCAGCAAAAGGCTGGAAAGTCCAGAACGCGGCAGCCCTCAGGAAACAGCCGCGACCAGTTCAAACGATCAATGGGCTCAGGCCATTGCATCGCATTTTAGCGCGACCGCGCAGATTCCTAGGTGTTATCGAGCTCAATCTTGCAAAAATCAGGACTTTTGCAAGATTTCTAGGGCGCTGAATTTGTGACTTTGATCTACAAATGGCATGGTTGATCGCTAATTGTTACCCGCGAACAGTCGCAATTCCGGCATCACAATTGAGACGCGCGGTGAAGAGAGCGACGCATCATCCTCCCTTCATGTAGCGCTTGCCTATTTCCACGGGGCGCCGTTGCGCAATGAGATCGAGGCTCGCGGAGGATAAACTACAACCAGCAACAGAACGCGTGGCGATGGCGATCTCGCACCGACCTTGCGATGGCGAGGTGACTGGGAAGATTCAAGGTATTGTCGTCATGGCCACGCTTTAATGGATAGAGTCCGACGCGATTTGCCTGCGCAGAAACCTCCGTCCCGGTCGTGGAAGGGCATTCCCACCTGCCTGGAGGCAGAAGCTCCGAATGTAGCAGTAGGGTGGCGAGATGACCCCGAGTCGTCTTCAACCCCTTCGCGTCAAGTGCTGGAGCGCCGGCTGGTCTGGTCGATTACTGCAATAATACTTTCAATATCGGCGTTAGGGTTGGCGGAAACACATCTCAACCATGTGTCCCCATTGATGTTCGCGGACGACGCAAGGCCTTGCGGAAGCGCTGCACGAAACTCATCGACGCCATGCGACGCGGGTCTGAATACGGTCACACCCGTTCCGCCATCCGGAAAGAGTTCAAGGTCTGGGTGAGCCGCGATGAAGTCATGCAAACGCATCGCGTTATCCATGCAGTGTTCGATCCGCGCGGCCAGCCCCTCGCGTCCCCATGCCAGAAGCGTCGCCAGCAGCAGCGTTCCCGCGGCACCATGCGACCCCTGGACGCCAATGTTTGGCACCGCGAGGTACGCGCCGCCGAAACTTATCGTGCGGTGGGCCGCTTCAGCGTCACGGAACATGACGAGCGCCGACTCTTTGGGTTGAAACAACCACTTGTGCGCCGACACGGCGACCGAGTCGGCTAGCTCGACGCCGGACAGTGTGCTCCGGTGTTTATCGGACAGCGCCAGCGGGCCAGCCCATGCCGCATCGATATGCGTCCAGGCTGCGAGACCGCAACAGTGCAGTGGATCTACAGCCCCCACGCTGGTGGTCCCAACGGTAAGAACGAGGCAGGCGTCCGACAGGTCGCTCGCCAATGTCGCTGGATCCAGTCGGTGGCGCTGATCAATGCCCGCTTCGACGTAGTCGAGGCCTAAAATCTGGGCGGCCTTCCGAACGCTGAGGTGCGAAGCTGACGATGCGACCACCTTCTTCACTCCCCGCAGGTCACGAGCCGCCCACAGGGCTGTTAGATTGGCGACGCTGGATCCAGGAGTCATGTGGCCGCCGTTCATTCCAAAGAACGGTGCCAACCATTCGACG
>CANJNI010000016.1 GCA_947475995.1 Beijerinckiaceae bacterium
AGTCGGGGGACCGCCGCCGCAACCGACCATGCCGGCCATCAGGCAAGCCATCCTCGGCTTCTTCGCACGGCCTCCTCCCAGGCGATGCCCCCACTGTGAGAAACTCCTCGCCGACGCCGTCAGATCTAATCTGCCAAAGTAGTGCTAGCTCGTCCAGCTCGCGGCCAGCATGTCGCGGAATTTCTGCGCCATCGGCGACAGGCGTCCGCGACGGCGCTCGACGATGCCGATGGGCCGCGTGACAACAGGATCAACAAGCTCCTTGGTCACGAGAATTGGATGATCCCCTTGCGGCGTCGCGAGCTTCGGCAGAACCGAAATGCCGAGTCCGGCTTCCACCAGTCCCAGCGATGTGGACAGGTGGTTCGTCTCGTACTGCCATTTCAGATCGATGTTGAGGCGGCCGAGCACCGAGTCGAGCAACGCGCGATTGCCGCTGGCGCGACTGACGCCCGCAAGGGTGCGGCCTTCGAGATCCCTCCAGGTGAGCCTGTCGCGTGACGCGAACGGATCGTCGCGTCGGCAGGCGAGGACGAAAGGATCTTCGGCAAGGCGCGTGAAGGTCACGTCGGGATCGCTTGCGCCCATCAGGTTCAGGCCGAATTCCGCTTCGCCGCGCGAGACGCTTTGCAGGCACTCGTTGGCGCCGAGATCGAGAATGCGAAAGCGAATGTTCGGGTAAACGGCGTTGAAGGCCTCGACGACGCGCGGCAGGAAATAGAACGCCGCAGTTGGAATGCAGGCCAGCGTAACCTGCCCGTGCTGGTTTCGGCCGACGTCAGACACGGCCATCAGGCCGGTCTCGAACTCCTCGATCAGACGGCGCATCAGCGGCTCCATCTGGCGTCCCGCCGCTGTCATGGAGACGCGGCGCGTCGAGCGTTCGAGCAACGGAACGCCGATGGCGGCTTCCAGCCCCTGAATGCGCCGCGACAGCGCGGGCTGGGAGATGTGCAGAGCTTCGGCGGCCTGGTGGAATCCCCCCAGGTCGATCACTCCGAGGAAACAGCGAACGTCGAGCAATTCGAAATTGATCCGCATTACGCATCAATAGCTGGAATCTTTGCATTTCACAACCCGAAGCCACTCGCCTACTGAGCATCAACGAGATCTTTTCATGCATTTTATGCATGAATAGCGGAGGAATTGATGCGCGAAGCGAGAATTCCATGCGTTTTGATGCGCGGCGGCACTTCCCGGGGCCCGTATTTTCTGGCCGCTGATTTGCCGACGGATCGAACCGCCATGGCCGAGATCCTCGTCGCCGCGATGGGCTCCGGCCATGAATTGCAGGTGACCGGCATCGGCGGCGGCAATCCGCTGACCAGCAAGATCGCCGTTGTCGGGCCCAGCAAGGTTCCGGGCGCCGATGTGGATTACCTGTTTGGTCAGGTGATGATCGGCGAGAGGAGCGTCGATTTCTCTCCGAACTGCGGGAACATGCTGGCCGGCGTCGGCCCCTTCGCGATTGAAGCCGGGCTCGTGCCAACGACGGGCGACCTGACGAGGGTTCGAATCCACAACGTCAACACGCGAAAGCTGATCGAGGCGCGCGTCCAGACCCCGAACGGCCGGGTGCGCTATGACGGCGGCGAACGGATCGACGGCGTTCCCGGGACGGGCGCGCCGATCCACCTCGCCTTCCTCGACGCTGCCGGTTCCAAGACCGGAAAGCTGCTGCCGACAGGCTATCCTCTCGACGTCATCGACGGCGTGGAGGTCTCGTGCGTCGACGCCGCCATGCCGGTGATGCTGGTGCGCGCTTCGGACTTCGGGCTCACCGGTCACGAAAGCGCGGCGGAACTGAACGCCAATGCGCCGATGCTGGCGAAGCTCGAAGACATGCGCATCAAGGCCGGCGCCCTGATGGGCATCGAGAATGCGCGCGGCAGCGTCATCCCGAAGCCGGTCCTGCTCTCGGAGCCTGCGGCAGGCGGCCATATCTGCGCCCGCTATTTCATGCCGCACTCGTGTCACACGGCTCTGTCGGTCACAGGGGGCGTGGCGATTTCCTGCGCAGTCGTCACGGCAGGCACCATCGCCCATGCGCTCGCGCGGCCCGTGGCGCTGCCTGAAAGCATTCGGCTCGAACATCCCTCGGGCCACATCGACATCCGCGTGGAGCAGCCCGATCCGGCGCGTCCTCCGCTCGCGATGGTGGTCCGCACCGCACAGCGGATCATGGAAGGAACCTTGATCCTTCAGCTCCCCGAAAGCGCCGCGACCCTTGCGGCCTGACCTCAAAACGTCTTTTTCATTCCTCAAGCAGATGAGAAAAGTCATGGAACGCAGGGCATTCATTACCGGCGCGGTCGCTCTCGGGGCGAGCACGCTTCTTCCGGCAGCTTCTAAAGCGGCGGTGAGTTTCGCCGGACAGACGATCACCATTCTGGTGCCGTTCGGCGTCGGCGGCGGCAACGATCTGTGGGCGCGGTTCCTCGCGCCGTTATTCACGAAATATCTGCCCGGCAATCCGGTCGTGGTGGTGAAGAACAGCCCCGGCGGCGGCTCTGTCTCTGGCGCCAATCTCTTCGCCGCGACCGCCAAACCCGATGGGCTGACGGCGCTTGTCAGCTCCGGCTCGACGCAGTTTCCCTATCTGCTCGGCGAGAAGCGCATTCGCTACGACTACAAGAAGCTGCAGTTCGTCATGGCGGGCCCGACCGGCGGCGTCGCGTATATTTCCTCGAAGCTCGGCGTCGACGGGCTGAAGTCGCTGGGCAAGCTCAAGGGCCAGCAGCTCTTTTTCGCCAGTCAGGGCGTGTCGTCGCTCGACATGGTGCCGCTGCTGGGCTTCCGGCTGCTCGACCTCGACGTGAAGCATGTGACGGGTTTCCCGGGCCGGGCAGAAGGCCGGCTGGGCTTCGAGCGCGGCGAGTTCAACATCGACTACCAGACCACCACTGCCTATGTGCGCAGCTCGCTGCCGCTGGTGAAGAACGGCGAAGCCGTGCCGCTGTTTGCGTGGGGACTGATCGACAAGTCGGGCAAACTCGTGCGCGATCCCAACTTCCCTGACCTTCCGCACATCGAGGAAGCCTACGAGATCGTCCACGGCAAGAAGCCATCGGGCATCGAGTGGGACGCCTTCAAGGCGTTCCTGATTTCCGGCTTCCCCGCCCAGAAACTCCTTCTCTTGCAGAACGGAACTTCGCCGGAAATCGTCGAAGCTTACCGCAATGTGTGCCGACTGATGCAGAAGGATCCGGACTTCATCAAGAACCGCGATTCGATGATCGGCGAATACGATCAGGTCACGGATGCCGAAGGCGAGACGCTGTTCAGGCAGGCGACCAACATTTCGCCCGAAGCCTCCACATGGGTGCGGGAATTCCTGACCAGGAACTATCAGGTCGCGTTCGAATAGACGGGAGCCGGGGGCTGCAGGGGCCGGGCGAGTGATCGCCCGGCCCCTTTCATTTTGCCGGACCGTTGCGGGAATCTGATGTAGAGACGGACATCGTTCACACTGTCCGGTTCCAATGCCGCAGATTTCCGATCCTGCCTCCGAAACGCTTCCTGCGGGCTTTGGCCTTGCGGTCGCAGCAGCGCTCGCGTGTGCGATCATCGCCGCGCAAGGCCTGATCCTTTATGTGATCGGCCAGCCCGCCATCTGCACCTGCGGAATAGTGCGCCTCTGGACCGGAGACGTCAGCGGCGGGGAAAACTCCCAGCAGATCGCCGACTGGTACTCGCTGACCCATGTGATGCACGGGTTCATCTTCTACGTTCTGCTGTGGCGGATGGCGCCGCGCATGCCGTTCGGATTGCGGCTCTGCATTGCGGTCGGAATCGAAGGCGCGTGGGAACTCGTCGAGAATTCGCCCATGATCATCGAGCGCTACCGGCAAACCGCCATCGCGCAGGGTTATTTCGGCGACACGATCATCAATTCGGTCTCCGACAATGTCTCGATGATCATCGGCTTCCTGGCCGCGCGCTATCTGCCGGTCTGGGCCAGCGTGCTTTATATCGTGGGCGCCGAAATCTTGCTGGCCTTCGTGATCCGGGACAATCTGACGCTCAACATCATTAACCTGATCTGGCCCGGGGCTTTGACGTTATGACGCCCTTTCCGGCCCTGCCACCACTTACCGATCGCAAGCACAAGCTGCCGCTGGTGATCCTGCAGGTGGCGGCGATCTGGATCGCGTCCGACATTGGTTTTTATTTCCTGATGCCCGCCTTGCAGATCCAGCCGACCTACAACGGCGCATCGACGGAGATTTCGCTCTACTACATCTTCTGGATCGGCATCGCGGTAATCACCTTCTGGCCGGTCTACCGCACCTGGCCGGCCTATGGGCCGCGCCGGACCTTCGAGAACCGGACGCGCAGCTACCTCCTGTGGATCGCCATTTATGGAATCGCGGTAGTCTTTGCGGGCTTCGTGTTGCCGCAGCTTCCGGCGGTCGGTTGGAAGGAAACGTGGCAGCCGCCCGAGTTCATCATGGCGACGCCGAACTATTTCCTGCCGAAGTCCATCGACATCCTTTTCCAGCAATTGCTGGTGCTGGCCTTCGTGCTGGCGCTGGCGGCGGACGGGCTGAAGCTGCGCACGATCACCCTGCTCTGCGCGGCCGCCTTCGGCGGCATGCACATCCTGCTCGCCTTCGGGAACGAGCCCGTCCGTTACGTCGTGCGATTCATGGTCTTCGCATCGCTGTTCGGGCTGGTCTTCCCGTGGCTGATTCTGCGGGTCCGCAATGGTCTGGCCATCTCCTACATGCTCCACTGGACCTACTATGCGATCTCGGTGGCGCTGCCGCACATTTTCCTGCGGGCGCAATAGCGGAGTTTGACCGCAGACCGGCTGCGGTCGGCTAAGATCGGGCAATCGGTGGACGATTCGTGGCCCCAGGGCCGCGACGGCCCGCGTCATCGCCTTGCAACAATCCCGAGTGACATCCCGCCCATGGACAAGCGCCCCACCTCGCCCGACACACGCCCGCCGCTGCGCTTTCTGCCGACGCTGATCTTCGGCTCGCGCTGGCTGCAAGTCCCGCTCTATCTCGGTCTGATCATCGCGCAGGGCGTCTATGTGATCCTGTTCGTCAAGGAGTTGTGGCACCTCGTGTCCCATGCGGCGACGGTCAGCGAGCAGCAGATCATGCTGGTGGTGCTGGGCCTCATCGACGTGGTGATGATCTCCAACCTGCTGGTGATGGTGATTGTCGGCGGCTACGAGACCTTCGTGTCCCGGCTCGACCTGAAGGGTCATCCCGATCAGCCCGAGTGGCTCGACCACGTGAACGCCAGCGTGCTGAAGATCAAACTGGCGCTGGCCATCGTGGGCATCTCGTCGATCCACCTGCTGCGGACCTTCATCGAGGCGGGCAACCTGGGCAAGGAAACGTCCAACTATACCGAGGCCGGCATTCTCTGGCAGACGATCATCCATGCGATCTTCATCCTGTCGGCGATCGGCATTGCGGCGGTGGACCGGATGCAGGTGCCGCCCCCGAAGGGGCACTAGCGCGGGAGAGGCGGCAGGATGTCCGTCGAATCCTGGCTCGCCTTCGCCATCGCCTCCTCGGTCATGCTGGCGATTCCCGGACCGACCGTGCTGCTCATCGTCTCCTATGCGCTCGGACAGGGCTGGCGCGCCGCGGCCCCCATGGCCATCGGGACGACCTTGGGCGATTTCACCGCCATGACCTTGTCGCTGGCGGGAGTCGGGGCGCTGCTGGCGGCTTCGGCGACGGTCTTCACTTTCCTGAAGATCGCCGGCGCTCTCTATCTGGTCTGGCTGGGCGTCAAGCTCTGGAGAGCCGGCAGCATATTGGAGACGCAGCCGCGGACCGACCGGCCGCCTGCCCTGCGGATGCTGTTTCACGCCTGGATCGTCACGGCGCTCAATCCGAAGAGCATCACCTTCTTCGTGGCCTTCGTGCCGCAGTTCCTTGATCCGGATGCGCCCCTGCTGCCCCAGATCATTCTGGCCGAAACGACTTTCCTGATCCTCGCCTTTGCGAACTCCTTCGCCTATGCGCTTGCTGCCTCGCGCGCCCGTCGCCTCGTCCGCAGTCAGGCGGCCGTGACGATGTTCCAGCGCGTTGGAGGCGGCCTGCTGATCGGAACCGGACTGTTGATTCTGGGCCTGCGAGCGACTCGAGACTGATTCAATCCCGGGATTGGCGGCTCACAGCAACTGCCCATTCCAAAAGCAGACACCGCCTCGCAATTGGGCAATTGCAGGTTCCAGATTGTGGCGGAAACATGTTTCATTTGAGGCTGCCATCCGGCGGGAAAAGTTCTGAACTCGCCGAAATAACAACAATTTGGCTCAATGGCCGCGTTTATGTGTCTACCGCGTCACACCTTGGCGGAGACGGTCCTGCGACGAGCCACAAGGCATTTACATTCGTTAACCGGTGGGTATGTTTACGCCATCGGTTTGGCAAAAAAAGCAACCTCATATGCGCAAACTTCTCCTCGCGACCGCCGCTGGCGCCGCTCTCCTGTCTGGCTCGGCCTTCGCGGCTGACCTTCCGGTTCGTTCTTCGGCTCCGGCTTTCGCTGCTCCGGCCCCGCTCGCTTTCTCCTGGTCGGGCTTCTACGTCGGCGCCAACGCCGGTTACGCCTGGAACAGCAGCCGCTGGACCTCGACGTCGGTTCCGGCCGCCTTCACGCCCTTCAATAACGACGGCCAAGGTTTCATCGGCGGCGTGCACGCCGGCTACAACTGGCAGATGAACCAGATCGTGTTCGGTCTCGAAGGCACAATTGATTGGCTCGATCAACGCGCCAGCGGCCAGTGCTCAAACGCGGTTGGTTTTGTCTGCCGGACGTCGCAGAGCTGGCTTGCCGACATCGGCGGCCGTCTCGGCTTCGCGGCTGATCGCGCCCTGATCTACGCCACGGGCGGCGTCGCCTTCACCGAGTACAAGTTCTCGAACCCGATCCCGGCTCCGGCCACCAGCTGGGGCGCTGGTTCGCGCACCGGCTGGTTCCTCGGCGCAGGCATCGACTTCGCCGTCACCAACGACTGGATCGCTGGCGTCGAGTACAAGCACTACGACTTCGGCAGCGCTTCGTCGCAGTCGAACCCGGTCGGCACCCCGGTCCGCTTCCGCCAGACCGAGGACGTCATCAAGGCTCGCCTGAGCTACAAGTTCGGTGGCCCGGCCGGCGCGGTCGTCGCCAAGTACTGAGAGCTTCGCTCTTCGGAAAAAGCCCCGCTTCGGCGGGGCTTTTTTTATGTCCGGCAGCGCCGCCAGAATGCAAGGCAGGCCTCGCGTTAACCATTTGAAAAGGAGAATCACCCCACCCTCCGGGCGGGTCAGCAGCGTGTCGGCGGACCGGGTTGCAGCGTTTGAGTCTCGCGTCGAGTCTCCTCTCATCCGGTTAGCGCCATGTTCAATCGATCAACCCTGCCGGGGCTGGCTTCGGCCATCGTTCTTTCCGCCAGCGCCGTGGCGGCCGATCTTCCCTCGCGACTCGATCCGCTTCCGCCGCCTCCGATTCTGGAGCCGACGCCGGTCGCATCATGGAGCGGCTTTTACATAGGCGGCTCCATCGGTTCGCAGGTCTCGACCCACAACTGGACGACGACCTCGCTGCAATCGCCGGCCACCACGGCGCCCGCCCTGTTCAATACGGCCTCGGCCCGTGTCTCCCTCGACAGTACGCGGTTCCGGTCAGCGGCCCATGTGGGCTACAATTTCCAAATGACGGATCAATTCGTCGCCGGCATCGAGGCCGATCTGGGCGGCCCGTTTTTCGACACGCACCGCGTGCAGGGCGTTCCGGGAACCCATGGGGGCGCCACGCTTCTCGGTTTCGCGGGCAATGCCGACGTAACGCGCGGCCTCTATCGCTGGGACGCGAGCATCCGCAGCCGATTCGGCTTCGTGGCGACGCCCAATACGCTTTTCTACGCCACGGGCGGCGTCGCCTTTGCGTCGACCCGTTACGGAATCAACTGTCCGGGCGTTTTCCCGGCAGGCTCATGGTGCTCGGCCAATCGGTCGGAATACATCTCGGCCATGCGGACGGGCTGGACCGCAGGCATCGGCGTAGACGCAATGCTCAGCGACCCATCGTGGATCGTGCGCGCCGAATATCGCTACAGCGACTTCGGAGCGATCAACCGCACCTTCTTCAGCAGCAGCGCGGCTGATGCGGTGACGAGCCGTCTGGCGCTTCGCACGCACAGTTTCACGCTCGGCCTGTCCTACAAATTTGGCGAGAAGCCTGCTCCGCTTATCGCCCGATACTAAAAACACCAGCTCCAATTCATCTCGGGCCCGGTTCACGCCGGGCCTTTTTCGTTGCGGGCGCGCCCTCTCCGTGGCAATCGAACCTGATGACGGAAGCTGCTCCCAAAATTTCCTTCGTGTCGCTCGGCTGTCCGAAAGCGCTGGTCGATTCGGAACGCATCATCACGCGCCTGCGCGCAGAGGGTTACGAACTGACCCGTTCCCATGCGGGGGCGGATGCGGTGATCGTCAACACCTGCGGCTTTCTCGACAGCGCCAAGCAGGAATCGCTCGCCGCAATCGGGAGCGCCCTGAAGGAAAACGGCAAGGTCATCGTGACCGGCTGCATGGGAGCCGAGCGCGAGGATATCGACGCAGCTTTCCCGGCTGCGCTGACGCCCAACCTTCTCGCCATCACCGGGCCGCAGGCCTACGAGAGCGTTCTGGACGCCGTCCACAAGGCGCTGCCCGCCCCGCATGACCCATTCGTGGATCTGGTGCCCCCCCAGGGCGTCAAGCTGACGCCGCGCCACTATGCGTATCTGAAGATTTCCGAGGGCTGCAACAACCGCTGCTCCTTCTGCATCATCCCGAAGCTGCGCGGCGATCTTGTCTCCCGCCCGGCCGGGGAGGTTCTGCGCGAGGCCGAAAAGCTCCTGAAGGCCGGAGTGAAGGAACTGCTGGTCATCTCGCAGGACACTTCAGCCTACGGGGTGGACGTGAAATACGCCGAAAGCGCCTTCGGCGACCGGCAAGTGCGGACCAAATTCCTCGACCTTGCGCGGGAGCTGGGCGATCTCGGCGCCTGGGTGCGCCTGCATTACGTCTATCCCTATCCGCATGTGGACGATGTGATCGAGCTGATGAGCGCCGGAAAGGTGCTGCCCTACCTCGACATTCCGTTCCAGCACGCCAGCCCCTCGGTGCTGAAGGCGATGAAGCGTCCCGGCAATCAGGAAAAGACGCTCGACCGCGTGAAAGCCTGGCGGCAGGCCTGCCCGGACCTCGCGATCCGCTCCACCTTCATTGTCGGCTTCCCGGGTGAGACCGAGGAAGATTTCGAAATGCTGCTCGACTGGCTGACCGAGGCCAAGCTCGACCGCGTCGGGGCCTTCAAGTACGAGCCGGTAAGGGGCGCGGTCGCCAACGATCTCGGCCTGCCGCTCGTGCCGGACGAGGTGAAGGAATCGCGCTACCGGCGCTTCATGGAGCGGCAGCAAGGAATCAGCGCCAGAATCCTGAAGGGCAAGATCGGCAAGCGCCTGCCGGTCATCATCGACGAGGCCGGCCCGACGGTCGCGAAAGGCCGCACGAAAGCCGATGCGCCGGAGATCGACGGGGCGGTGCATGTCTTCAGCCGCCGTCCACTGCGGGTCGGAGAGATCGTGACGGTCAAGATCGAAAAGGCCGACGCCTACGACATCCACGGCGTGGCTGTATAGAATATTTGCCTGATGTCTCATGGGCTTGCGGGCGAAAACTCGCGCCAAGAATCATGACCTGAAAAGAAAGGAGCCCGGCGGGAACGAGTCCGGGCCGGGCTTACTAAGTCGGTTGCGGTCATGATGCGAGGAGGGAGGAACCTCGGTACCGCAACTGAAATATGATATATTCGAGACCTAACGATTCCGCCAGCGCCAAGTTTGTTCGGCAACCGCGACAATTGCGCGCAGTCCCATATTATGGGATCAGGATCGACGACCCGGTCGTCGCTCGGCTTTCCAGAGCCCGGTGAGCATCCGCGACTTTTTCGAGCGGGAAGCGGGCATGGACCGGCACCTTCACCACGCCGGATGACACGACCCGGAACAGGTCGCGCGCCATTTTCGCAAGATTGCCGGGTTGCGCCGTGTAGGTGAACAGCGTCGGCCGCGTGGCGAAAAGCGAGCCCTTCTGGCTGAGCAGGCCCAGATTGAACGCATCGACAGGGCCCGAGGCATTGCCGTAGGAGACGAACATTCCGAGCGGCTTCAGGCAATCGAGCGAGCCCGGAAAGGTGACCTTGCCGACGCCGTCATAGACGACATCGCAAAGTTTGCCCTTGGTGATCTCCTTGACCCGTTCGACGAAATTCTCGCTCCGGTAGAGGATGACGTGTTTCGCGCCGTTCTTCTTCGCCAGCTTCGCCTTGTCGGCCGAGCCGACCGTGGCGATCACGGTCGCGCCCAGCGCCTTCGCCCATTGGCAGGCGATGAGGCCCACACCGCCCGCCCCGGCATGGATCAGGATCGTATGGCCCTTCTTCACCCGAAATGTCTGCCGGAGCAGATACTGCGCGGTCAGCCCCTTGAGCATCATGGCGGCGGCTTGCTCGTAAGAAATTGACTTTGGTAATTTAACCAACAGGTTGGCGTGTATATTTCGCACTTCACTGTAAGCGCCCGGAGTAGCCGCATAGGCGACCCGGTCCCCGACCTTGAACCCTGACACGCCTTTCCCGAGCGCGATGATCTGGCCCGCGCCCTCGTTTCCGAGCGTGAAGGGCAAGGGGGCCGGATAGAGGCCCGAGCGGAAGTAGGTGTCGATGTAATTGAGCCCGATGGCGTGGTGGCGAATCTGGACCTCGCCCGCACCCGGCGCCGGAACATCCACATCGTCCAGTTGCATCGCCTCCGGGCCGCCCGGTTGATGGATGCGAATTGCTTTCGTCATTGCCGCCTCCCAAATGGTACGATCATTCTAGGCTGAGCCATTCAGGCTGCAAGCCTCAGGCGGCAGGGCCGCGAAAGGCTCGCCTGACCGTCAGGAACAGGAACCAGCCAGCCGAGACCAGCAGCAAGCCCCGCGCCCAGTCGTTCGGCCGGAACCCGCCGAGCACGACAGCTGCGGCTCCGATGAGCCAGGCGGCCGTCGCAATCAGGGTCGGGATCCGCCATTCCGTCACGCGGAGCGGATGCACGAAGGCGATGGGGGCGAACAGCAGGATGGCGAACATGGCCAGCACAATGGCATTCACGATTGGCGGCAGGGGGAAGCAGAAGAGGTAGAGAGCCACGACGTTCCAGAGGGACGGAAAGCCCCGGAACCAATGGTCCTGCGTCTTCATGTGGCCGTCGGCGAAATAAAGCGCCGAGGCAGCGGCGATCACGCCGCACATGGGGGCCGCGACTCCATCGGGCAGCAAGCTGGCCTGCCAGACCGCCATCAAAGGGACGATCACATAGGTCAGGAAATCCACGACCAGATCGAGCGCCGCTCCGTTCCAGCGGGGCGCATACCGGCCGACATCCAGGCTGCGGGCGAGCGTGCCGTCGACAGCGTCGATTATCAGCGCCACGCCCAGCCAGCCGAACGCCGGCGCCAGAAAGCCGTTGATGATCTCCACCAGCGCCATCACGCCGCAAAAGGCCCCGGCGGCGGTGATGAAATGAACCGACAGAGCGGGCAGCCAGCGAGAAACGTCGTTGTCGGGATCCAAGGGTTCGCCTCCTGAGCGCGCGGAATTCAGCACGTCTGGCGAGCAGCGGCAATTGGCTTCACAGGCGCGCCTCGCCTCAGGCTCCGCCCTGCCCTAAAATGACTGTATGAGCGAAGATAGCGACATCCTGATCGTCGGCGCCGGCGCGGCGGGCCTCAGCGCAGGAATCGCGCTTGCGCAAGCAGGCCGGCGCGTCACCGTCGCAGGCGAACTCGATCTGCGGCAGACGGCGCGCACGGTCGCGCTGTTCGAGGCCTCGCTCGCCTTCTACGAATCGACCGGGCTGCTCGACTCCATCGCGGCGGAGAGCGCTCCGCTCGAAGTCATGCGGATCGTGGACGATACCGGCTCGCTCTTCCGGCTGCCGCAGCGCGATTTCCGGGCGCGCGAAATCGGCCTCGACCAGTTCGGCTACAATATAGAAAACCGCGATCTGGTGCGCCTGCTGGCGGACGCTGCCCGCAGGACCCCGGGCCTGACCCTGCTCGAAGAGCGGCTGGCGGATTTCTCCTTCGCCGAAAAGGCAGCCACGGCCAGGACCGTTTCGGGCGAAACAGTCAGCGCCGCCCTGATGGTGGCGGCGGATGGGAAACGCTCGGCAGTCCGGGCGTCGGGGGGGATTCCGGTCGCCGAGACGCCCTATCCGCAGACGGCCCTCACGGCCATTCTGGCCCACAGTCGTCCGCATCGCGAAGTTTCGACCGAATTCCACACCCGCACCGGGCCCTTCACCCTGGTGCCTCTTCCGCCTCACGATGGCGACGAACATCGCTCCAGCCTCGTCTGGATGACCACCCATGCCGAGGCGGAACGGCTTGGGGCCTTGCCGCCGCAGGAACTCGCCCGGATTGTCGAGCGGCAGGCGCATTCCATGCTCGGCAAGATGCGGCTCATCGGTCCTTGCGGGACGTTCCCGATGGTGCTGATGAAGGCGGAACGCCTGACCGGAACCCGTCTGGCGCTGATCGGCGACGCGGCTCACGCCTTCCCGCCCATCGGCGCGCAGGGACTCAATCTCGGCCTGCGGGATGTGGGGCATCTGGTGGAGGCCGTGCGAGGGGCGACCGATCCGGGCGCGCCCGACATTCTTCGCGACTATGAGGCGCGCCGCGCCACCGACATCCGCCTGCGCACCGCCGGAGTCGATCTGCTCAACCGATCGCTGCTTGCGCCATTCCTGCCGGTGGATTTCCTGCGGGGCGCGGGATTGCTGGCGCTGTCCGGCTTCGGGCCGCTGCGCCGCGCCATCATGCGCGAAGGCGTGTCGCCTGCCGGACGGACCCCGGCGATGATGCGGCGCGATCAGCGCCCGAACAGGTCGTAGGAGATCGCCCCGGCGGCAATGAAATAGAGCCAGGCGGTCACGGTGACGACCGACGCGACCGTTCCGGCCAGCACGAGCTGCGACGAGCGCTCCACATAGGTCTGGTACTGGGTGGCGATGACGAACACGCTGAGCGCAGGCGGCAGCGAAGCCATCAGGACCGCCGAAAATGTCCAGACGCGGCCGAAATCCCAGAAGGCGGACAAAAGCACCCAGACCATCACCGGATGCGCGACCAGCTTGAGAGCCAGCAGCAAAGGCATCTCCGACTCGATCTTCCGCAGCGGGCGCTGCGCCACCGTCACGCCCATCACGAAAAGCGCGCAGGGCGCTGCTGCGCCTTGCAGCAGGCCCAGCAGCTTGGCGATTGGCACGGGAGGCGGCATTTGCAGCGCCGCAGCCACAAAGCCAGCCGCCGTGGCGATGTTGAACGGATGCGTGACGACGCGCCAGACGATGAGACGCACCGTGTCGAAGAGGCTGCCCTTCCGGGCGCCCGCCACGCCCATCAGCAAGGGCACGACCGTGAAGAAGAACAGGCTGTCGAAGACGAAGATCAGCGCCACCGGCACCGCCGATTCCGGGCCCATGGCCACGAGCGTCAATCCGGGACCCATATAGCCGACATTCGCATAGGCCCCGCCTGTCGCCTGTATGGCGGAGGTCGCAAGGTCGCGGGTTCGGCGGAGGGATGTGGCGAGCGCGATCAGAAAGATGAGCGCGGTGCTGGAGAGAGTCAGCAGCACGAAGCGTCCGTTCGCCAGCTGCCCTATGGGGGTGGCGGCGATGATGTTGAAGAAAAGCGCCGGCAAGGCGATGTAAATGACAAACGTCTGCATCCACGCGAGTCCGCTCTCGGGGATGTCCGTCAGCTTGCCCGCCACATAGCCGAGCAGGATCAGTCCGAAGAACGGCAGCGCGAGGTCCAGCACCTGCCGCAGCGCCGGGAACAGCGCCCCGACGGCCAGCAATGCAGCGAAAGCCCCGACGGGCGCCGCGAGAGGCGCGAACCTGCGCATGGATCGCCGGCCTCCGGTAAGGTTTGGCTGCGGGGAGCAGCAATCGCGGCGCGGGACGGTTAGGCGGGGCGTCCGGGCAAGTCAACGGCTGCGGACACATGGCTCGCATTCACCCGATGCCCTTACGTATTTGCCGCATGCTGACTGTCGTGCCTCTGTCACAAAATAGGCGCAAGCACCGAACGTTCTCATGAAGAGTCAGACCCGTGAAACGGACAGCGAGCAGTCTCGGTGAAGCCTGGCAGATGCGCCTGATGGGCGTACTGGAGGAAATTGCGGCGATCGCGGCCAATGACTCTGAGAACGTGGACATCCGTGTTCATGAAATCCGGAAAGCAGCCAAGCACGGCCGGGCGGTCCTGAAACTTGCGCCGGACGGCCTTCGCGAGCAGGCGCGTCGCCAGCGGGAGACGTTGCGCGAAATGCGTCGTCTCTTCGGACCCGCCCGGGATGCGCGTGTGGATCTCCAATTGTTCGAACAGTTTTGCGGCAGCCGGAAGTCGGGAAGGCTCGCGGAGGCCGGACAGAAGATCGCGGCCATCTGCGCCGAACAGGAATCGAAGGTCCCGTCGATGCGGCGGCCCATGCGGGCCGCAGGCAGGATCGCGAAGGACATTCGCGACTGGGACCCCGGGACGCTTAAATCCGACGACATCATCGAGCGACTGGTCAAGGGCTACAGGAAAGCGCGCGATCTGCTGCCGACCGATGAATCAGCCATCGAGCACCTTCACGACTTCCGGTCCGCCGTGGTGGACTATCGCTACCAGATGCGGCTGATTGCAGGCCTTCGCGACAAGACAGCCGCACAACGGGAACGGCAGGCGCAGGAGCTTCGCGAGTCGCTGGGCGAATATCTCGATGTGGAAAGGCTCATCGGGCGTCTGCAAGAGTTCGACATTCCTGCCGACGAGATGAAGCAATTGCGCAAGGGTCAGCAGAAGCGGCTCAAGACCGCGCTGGCGGATGCAGCCCTGCTGTTCGATCCGAAGCCACGCCTCGTGCGTAAGGATCTGGAGGAAATTTCGGCGGGATGCGGCTAAACGCCGGTTCTCCGGTGGTTTCCTCGCACCGCCTGTGCGGATACACTCAGGTGCATCGCAATCGGAGCCATTCGTGACCCGCTTCCTGACCACTGCCGCACTCGCCACACTTCTCGTCTCGCCCGCACTGGCGCAGGAACCTGCGGGGGACTGGATCGTCACGCTGCGCGGCAATGCGAAGGTGCAGCCCTCCTACCCGGGCGCGAAGAGCTACGGGGTGATGGGCTTCCCGAGTCTTTCCTTCCGTCGCGCAACGACGCCGCAGCGCTTCACTGCGCCGGACGACAACATCAGTTTTGCGCTTTACGACGGCGGCTGGCTGAAGGCCGGCCCCTCGGCTCGGTTCATGGGCGCGCGGCGCGCCAAGGACCACCGCGAACTGACCGGCATCCATGACGTGAACTGGACGCTTGAGCTTGGCGGTTTCGTCGAACTCTGGCCGATGGAAAAAATTCGCGGACGTCTGGACTTGCGGCAGGCTGTCAACGGACACAATGGTTTCGTGGCGGACCTCGGCCTCGACTACGTCGAGACTGCCGGAGCGTGGACCTTCTCGATCGGCCCGCGCGTGAGCTACGGAGACCAGCGCTTCATGCGTTCGTGGTTCGGCGTCACGCCGGCGGAGGCTCTGGCGAACGGGCGCGCGACGGCGTTCAACGCCTCGTCGGGCGTGTCGTCGGTCGGCGGCACGGTGGGGGCGACCTACACGTTCAACCCGCAATGGCAGCTGACCGCCTATGCCCGCTACGATCATCTCACGGGTTCGGCTGCGCGCAGCCCGGTCGTGCGTATCCTCGGCTCGGAAAGTCAGGCGACGTTCGGCCTCAAGCTCGCCTACAGCTTCGGGGTGAAGGGCTTCTAGGCCTTTCGCCGGGGCGTTCCGCCGAGCGCGATCAGCAAGCCTCCCGAAAGCACCGCACATCCGGCGCCCGCCAGAAACGTCATCTGCGGGCCGCCTGCATCCCACAGGAATCCGGCGGCCGTACTGGCGATCAGCATGGCGACGCCCGAGACGAAATGATACGCGCCGAACGCCGTTCCGCGCAGATGCGCCGGGGCCGCATCCGCTACCATCGCGGAAAGCAGACCTTGCGTGAAGGCCATGTGCAGGCCCCATAGAACCACGCCCAACCCGATCATCGCCAGCGTGCCGCTGAAGGCCAGAACGATGTCGGCAGCGACCAGCAGAAGAAGGCCGAACAGGAGGATGTTTCGTCGGTCGAGACGGTCCGCGAGAATCCCGGCCGGATAGGCGGTGAGCGCGTAAACGATGTTCATGACGACCAGCACCAGCGGCGTCCATCCGATCGGGAGCCCCGCCTGCTGGGCGCGCAGGATCAGGAACGCCTCGCTGAAGCGCGCCAGCGTGAACACGAATGCGACAAGCACAAGCTTCCAGTAAGCGCCGCCGAGAAGTTTGGCGGATTCAACGCTCAATGGCCACCGGGGCGCTGCGCGAGGGGGCGCATCGGGTTCGCGCACCACGAAGGCGATCAACCCGAATGACAGAAAGCCCGGTACAACCGCGAACCAGAACACCAGCGCGAAATCGTCGCTGCTCGCCCACATCAGGGCGATCGCCAGCAAAGGCCCGACGAAGGCGCCAATCGTATCGAGCGACTGGCGCAGCCCGAACGCCGTCCCGCGCAGATGCGAGGGAGTCACGTCGGTGATCAGCGCATCGCGCGGCGCCCCCCGGATGCCCTTGCCGATGCGATCCACGAACCGGGCGGCAACGATCAGTCCCACGGACGTCGCCAGCGGGAAAACGGGCTTCGTGAAGGCCGCAAGTCCATAGCCCGCCGCCGCAAGCCATTTGCGCTTTCCGAACCAGTCGGACAGCGCGCCCGAACCGATCTTGACGATGGAGGCGGTCGCTTCCGCCATGCCTTCGATGATTCCGACCGTACTCATCGACGCGCCGAGCACAGTGACCAGATAGACCGGCAGCAGCGCATGGATCATCTCGGAGGAGACATCCATAAGCATGGACACAAAGCCGAGAATCCAGACCGCGCGGGGCACGTTCCGAACGGATGTTGCTTCGGGGACGGCTTTGGGTTCCATGGGATTAACGCCCGGCCGCGCGGCGGCTGTTCATCGCGTCAAGCACGATGCGCGCGGCCTGGCCGCTGGGCGTCTTTCCCTCCGGCAAGGTCATGCGTGCATCGACGTCCGCAAAGGCGTCCAGTTGGGCGCTGCGCGCCGGGCCATCCTCGAGGACGCTCACAAGCGCCCCGGCAAGATTATGCGCCGTGCAGGTCTGCTGCAGAAACTCCGGAACAGCATTTCGTCCAATGACGAGATTGGGCAGCACGACAGATGACACTTTGACAAAGGGACGCAGCAAATCCTCGATGGGCGACCACCGATAGGCGACGACCATCGGAACCTGCGCGAGCGCGAGTTCGAGAGTCACCGTGCCGGATGCGGCAAGCGCCGCACGCGCAGTCCGGAACGCTTCGTATTTTCCGGCTTCCCCCAGGACGATGTCGGGGGGAATTTTCCACCCGCGCGTGCGCGCCGAAATATCATCCGCAAGATGCGAGACTGCGGGAAGAACCGGCGCGACCGGTCCGATACGCTCGACCACCTTCTCCAGCGTTTCACCGAACAGATCCAGCAAGCGCTCGATCTCGCTGCGCCGCGAGCCCGGCAAAACAAGCAGGCGCGGCGGCGCAGCCGCGCGGCGCGCAGCTTCTTCGGCGTTCGGACGAAGTTCCGAGAGACGCTCGATCAGCGGATGGCCCACATAGGTGCATTCCGGACCGCCCAGACGCCGGTGTGCATCAGGCTCGAACGGAAGCACGGCCAGGAGATGATCCACATAGGCGCGCATCTTCGGCGCGCGGCCCGGCCGCCACGCCCAGACGGTCGGGCTGACGTAATCGATGATCGGAATCGCCGGTGCGATCTGCCGGACCTTCGCGGCGACACGATGCGTGAAGTCAGGACTGTCGATGATGACAAGCACATCGGGCCGGCTTGCGATCACGGCGTCCGCAGTCTGGCGGATGCGCGCCAGCAGCGATGGCAGCTTCTTGATGACCGGCCAGAGGCCCATCACCGCAATGTCTGCGAGCGGAAACAGGGAGGACAATCCCGCGCGCTCCATGGCGGGGCCTCCGACGCCTTCAAAAGAGACCTGCGGCGCAAGCTCCTTCAGCGAACGCATGAGTCCCGCGCCAAGCTGGTCGCCGGAATGTTCGCCGGCGATCACGAAGATGCGCAAGGAACCGGATCTCCCTTGCGGCAGACCCGCGCCGGCGTTCACGCCGAAGTTTCCTTGGTCTCGCGCGGGATGCAGAGCGAGCGATCTCCGCCGTCGCGGATGAAATCGAGAATCTCATGCACCTGCGGATGCGCGGCGAATTCGCCCGCAACGTCCTCGACCCGCTCCTTGAGGGTGCCCTCGGCTGCAAAAAGAAGCCTGTAGGCGCGGCGCAAATCATGAATTGCTTCGCGCGGGAAACCGCGGCGTTTCAGACCGACGAGATTAAGCCCCGCAAGGGCGGCGCGGTTGCCGAGCGCCATGCCGTAGGGAATCACATCGTTCTCCACGCCAGCGAGTCCGCCGATGAAAGCGTGATCCCCGATGCGGACAAACTGATGCACGGCCGAGCCGCCGCCGAGAATCACGAAGCTCCCGATGCGCGTATGCCCGGCCAGCATCACATTGTTCGACAGAATCACGCTGTCGCCGACGCGGCAATCGTGCGCGACATGCGAATTGGCGAGGAACGTGCAGTTGTCACCGACGACAGTTTCAAGACCGCCATGTTCGGTGCCCGGATTCATCGTCACGCCTTCGCGGATCGTGCATCTGGCGCCGATGCGCAGCGTGGATTTTTCGCCGTGGAATTTCAGGTCCTGCGGCTGATGGCCGATGGATGCGAACGGAAAGATTCGCGTGCCTGCGCCCACATGCGTGTCGCCCCAGATCGCCACATGGGAGAGAAGCTCCACGCCGTCGCCGAGCACGACTTGAGGACCCACATGACAGAACGGTCCGATGCGGACGCCCTCGCCGATCTGCGCGCCGCTTTCCACCGCCGCGAGCGGATGGATCGACGCGCCCGCAGGTTCCTTCGGCTGGACGGGCATGTTCAAGATTTCTTTCCTTCGTCCATGACCAGCATGGCGCTCAGTTCGGCCTCGCAGACAAGCGCGCCGTCGACCTTCGCTTCGCCCTTGTACCACCACATGTTGCGGCGCTGGTTCAGCTTGGTCATGTGGAACTCGACACGATCGCCCGGCACCACCGGCTTGCGGAATTTCACCTTGTCGACCGTCATGAAATAAACGAGCTTGGGGGCCGCAGACTTCATCGAGTGAACGCAAATTGCGCCCGCCGTCTGCGCCATGCCTTCGATCAGCAGAACGCCCGGCATGACCGGAGTGGCCGGAAAATGGCCCTGAAATTGCGGCTCGTTGAACGTGACGTTCTTGATTCCGATAGCGCTGTTGTCACCATCGATTTCCAGAATGCGATCGACCAGCAAGAACGGATAACGATGCGGCAAGAGTTTCATCACTTCGAGGATGCCTGCTGAATCGAGTGTCTTTTTCTCCGATGCCTGATCCATTGCCTGGTCCCGTTGCGTGCGCTTGCGCGCTCAGTTCTTGTCGCCGCGTGTGGTGGCCAGCTTCTCCAGCAAGGCCGCCATCCGCATATATATACGCATCGGGCGGGCGGGTGCGCCCCCCCAGCGTTCGCCGGCCGGAATATCGGTCATGACGCCCGACTGGGCGGCGATCTGCGCGCCCATGCCGATCTTGAGATGGCCGGTGAGGCCGCCCTGCCCGCCGATGGCGACGAAATCGCCGAGCTCGGTCGAACCGGAAATGCCGACCTGCGAGACGATCACGCAATGGCGGCCGACGGTCACGTTATGGCCGATCTGCACGAGGTTATCGATCTTCGTGCCTTCGCCGATGATCGTGTCGCGGTTTGCGCCACGGTCGATGGTCGTATTCGCGCCGATCTCGACGTCGTTCTGCACGATGACGCGGCCCACCTGTGGAATCTTGAGGTGGCCGCGCGGACTCATGGCGAAGCCGAAGCCGTCCTGCCCGAGCCTCGCGCCCGAATGAATGATGACGCGATCGCCAATCAAAGTGTTCGTGACAACGGCGCCGGGGCCGACCGAGCAGAAACGGCCGATCCGCACGCCGGGCCCGATCACGGCATTTGCGGCAATGATGGTTCCTTCGCCGATACAGGCGTCCGGGCCGATGACAGCGCCCGGATCAATGGTGACATCCGCTTCCAGCCGCGCCTCGGGATGCACGATGGCCCCGGGGGCTACGCCGCGCGCGCCGAAGGCCGACTGGGGCCGGTTCGCGTCGGGATACATTTTCTGCAGGACGACGCCGAAAGCTCTGTAGGGCTCGTTCGTGAAGAGCCCGATGGTTCCGGCAGGCAGACGCTCCGCGTAACGCTTGCTGAGCAGGCACAGGCTGGCCCGCGTCGAACCCAGCGTCTCCGCATATTTGGCGTTGTCGAGAAAGACCAGATCGCCCGGAACGCCCTGATCGAGGGGGGCCACATTGGCGACAGCAACCGAGAGATCGGTACCCGGCGAAACTTCAGCGCCGGTCCAGCTCACGATATCGGCGGCGGTGGGCTTGCAGGCAGGGCGGAAAAAGACAGGTTCCGTCACGCCGCAACCGCCCGTTTGGGCCCTGACCGGCGCAGGCGGCGGCACAGGGCAGAAGTTGACGCAAAAACGGGAGCCGCGACCGCGACTCCCGCTAGATTTCCAAACTCAGAAGCTCGAACCGCCCGAGAAGCGGAAGGCCTGAGTGACGTCGTTGGCGCCCTTCGACAGCGCGAAGGCGTAGTCGAAGCGGATCGGACCGAGCGGCGAGGACCAGAGCAAGCTGGCGCCGACGGACGAGCGGATCGCCTTTGAGTCCACGAGATTGATGCAAGAACCCGGCGTGATCGCATAACCGCCAGCCGGGTTTGAGGCGCTGATCGCGGTGCCATTGCCGTTGTAGGTCGGGCCGCAGCCCGGGAACGGCACAGCGCCGAAGTTCGTACGTCCCTTGTAGCCGAAGAGCGTGCCGACATCCGCAAAGAGAGCGCCGCGCAAGCCGAGTTCCTTAGGCAGACCGAAGATGGGGAACTGCACTTCCGCCGAAGCGCCCACATAGGTCGTGCCGCCCAGACCCGCATTGGTGAACAGGTCGCGCGGACCGATGCCGCCCGGCGCGAAGCCTCGCACCAAGCTCGGGCCAAGGTTGAAATTGTCCGTCAGACGCAGACGATCATTGCCGTAAGCGAAGACGTTTCCCGCCTGACCGCGCAGGATGCCGACCACATCGTCCATGATCGGATGATAGTAACGGACGTCGGTCGACGAGCGCACAAACCTGGCGTTGCCGCCCGCTCCGGCCACGTCCTGACGCAGTTCAGCGAAGATGCCCTGCGTCGGGCTCTTGTTGTTGTCGAGAGAGTTGTAGTTGAGGCTGTAGCCGATCGACGACGTGAAGCGGGACCCGAGGACCTCGCGGATCGCCAGCGAAGCTTCGCCGTTGGTCACGCAGGTAAAGGGCGACTGCGAGGGCGCAGCCGGATTGGGATAAGGCGATCCGGCAGTGCCGGGGGTCGTTCCAATGATCGGATTGGCGCAGTCGTCGTAGGGCTGGTCCTTCGTGTTCGGAACCGACACGCGGGACATATAGGCCGAATAGCGCGGCGAGATGGTGATCTCGTCCGTCAACGGAACGCCGAGCGCCAGAGTGCCGCCGGTGACCCAGTTCTTGTAGAGCGCATATTTGGAAGCGTCGGTCTGCTTCGAGAACAGGTTGACGCTGCCGGAGATGCGCGTGTCGTTCAGGTAGGGCTCGGTGAACGACAGGTCGATGCCGCGCGTGTGCTGGCCGATGGTGGCTGCGGCGCGGGCGTACTGGCCACGACCGAGGAAGTTGGATTCGGTCACCGACACTTCGGCGATGAAACCGTCCATCGTCGAATAGCCGCCCGAAATGCCGAACGAACCGGTGGGCTGGTCTTCCACGTCGACGACGACCACGACGCGGTCGGGCGAACTGCCCGGGGCGTTGCTGATCTTCACCTTCTTGAAGAAGCCGAGGTTGTTCAGGCGGCGTTCGGCCCGGTCGACGAGCGCGCGATTGTAGGCGTCGCCTTCACCAAGATCGAATTCGCGACGGATGACGTAGTCACGCGTGCGGGTGTTGCCCGAGACGATGATCCGCTCGATGTAGACGCGCGGACCTTCCTCAACCACGAAGGAGAGATTGATCAGCCCGGTCGACGGATCGCGGTCGCCGCGCGGGCGGACCTGCGCGAAGGCATAGCCGCGACGGGCCACTTCACGCGAAACGGATTCAACGGACTTTTCGACGAGATCGCCGTTGTAGGTTTCACCTGCGCCGAGCTTGACGGCATTCTGGAGAGCCGCAGGGTCGATGTCGCGAAGGCGGGCGTCCACCGCCACCTTGCCGACTTTGTACTGCTGTCCTTCGTCGACCGTAATGACGATGTAATAGCCCTTCTGGGCCTCGTCGTAGCGCACGTCGCTGCCGACGATGCGGAAGTCGGCATAGCCGTTCTTCAGGTAAAAGCGGCGGATCGCCTCCTGATCGGCGGCGATCTTGTCCGGATCGTACACGTCCGTGTTCTTGAAGAACGAGAACATGTTCATCTCGGTCGTCTGCATCAGGTTGCGCAGACGATAGGAGCCGAATGCCTGATTGCCCTGGAAATCAATCGACTTGACGCCGGTCTTGTCACCCTCGTTGATGGTGAAGACGACGTCGACACGGCCATTCGGCAGGTCGACGAGACGCGACGTCACGCCGGCGGCGGCGCGGCCGCCACGGCGGTAGATTTCCTTAATTCTCTCAATGTCGGCCTGAACCGTCGCCGGGCTGTAGGCGCCGCGCGACTTGCTCTGCAGTTCCTGCGCGAGCACATCGCTCTTCAGCTTGCTGTTGCCCTCGAAGGCGACACGATTGATGACATTGTTCTCGACGACGGACACGACGACGCCGCTGCCCTCGCGGCGCGCCTTCACGTCGGAAAACAGGCCGGTGGCGTAAAGATCCTTCACGCCCTGATTGACGCGCGCCTGATCCGTTCCGGAGAAATAGCCCCGAATGGTTTCGGCATCGACGCGCTGGGCGCCACGCACAACAATATTCTGGGCGAAAGCAGGCGCATTCGCCAAGGCCATGAGAGCCAAGGCAGAAGTGGCACATGCGACGCGGCTCGAACGAGCTGTCAATAACACCATAAGACGACCGGTCCCCGTCAATACAACCGCAGCGCTGCGGGAGCGCCGCCCGAAAGGCAATTGTTCCGCCTCGATCTAGAGCACCAAAACAACACGCGTTTCAGACGCCGCCCTTCAAACAGGACTTCTACAAGGTTTACGAGAAGGTGCAAATCCCGAATTTCTGCCACGGGGGGTTTTTCACCTCCCGTGGCCCAACTGACACGCCGCAGATTCGCAGCATGGTTAGCCCTTGGTTAAGTTCAGGATATCGTTGAAGGTGGCGAAGATCATCAGGGCCCCGACGAGCGCCATGCCGACCTTGAAGCCGAACTCCTGCGCCCGCTCGCTGAGCGGCTTTCCGCGAACCGCCTCGAAAGCGTAGTACAGAAGGTGGCCGCCATCGAGCAGCGGAACCGGGACCAGATTGATCAGGCCGATCGAAATCGAGAGAATCGCGGCCAGATTCAGCAGCGCCCAGATCCCGATCTTCGCGACCTGGCCGGAAATCTCGGCAATTCGAATCGGACCCGAAATCTGGTCGGTCGATTCCTTGCCGACAAACAGGCCGCCTATATAGGCGCCGGTCCGCTCGATCACGAACCAGGTCTCGTTGACCGAGGCCTTGATGGCTTCCACCGGGCCAAGATCCTCGACCTTCCAGTCAGCCGGATCGTTCGAGGCCGTGACGCCCAGAAGGCCGACCTTGTTCTTGCCGAATGGCGTCTCGATCTCGCGCTTGCGGGGGGTGGCCACAAGGGTGACATCCTTGCTGCCGCGCTGCACGATAATGTTCAGCGGCACGTCGGCGGAGGACTGAACGATCCTCTGCATGTCGGCCCAGCTCGAAATCGCCTTCCCGTCGATGGAGACGATCAGGTCGCCCGGCTGCATGCCGGCCTGCGACGCCGCTTCGCCCGCCGCCACGGTGTTGACGCGGGGGCTGAGGACGCCCCTGCCCTGCGTCCAGAAGATCCCGGCGAAGATCACGATCGCCAGCAGGAAATTGGCGATCGGTCCGGCGGCCACGATGGCGGCGCGGTTGCGCACCGGCTGGCCGAAGAAGCTGATCCGGCGCTCCGATTCAGGCATGGCCGCAATGGCCTCGCTATCGGGAACGCTGGCGCCGTTGGCGTCGCCGTGGAACTTCACATAGCCGCCCAGCGGCAGGAGCGCGATGCGCCAGCGAGTGCCGTGGCGATCCACGAAGCCGGCGATCTCGGGGCCGAAGCCGATCGAGAAGGCGTCTACCTTAACGCCGCACCAGCGCCCGACCAAGAAATGGCCAAGCTCATGGAAAAACACCACAATGCTCAAAACGAAGATGAATGGGACGACGTATCCCAATAGTGAACCAACGTGTCCCAAAATCGCCATTAACGCCTCCTTAACCACCAGGTCTGCCAGTGCTGAGCAATTCCTGGTCCGGTCAGGGTTCCCGTGTTTTGTCAGATATGAGCCGGGGCCCCGACCGGCAACCGCCGCATGGTTACCAGATCGTTACCCTGCCTGATCCGGTTCAGGAGGCCAAGGAGGCCCGGGTTCTTTCTCTTGCAATATGGTCAACGCCGAGGGCGTCTACTACGGAAGCCGGTTTTCGGGCTGTTCCATCCGCAATAGCGGCATCGCAGGCTGCGCCGACCCGGCGGGGGATGTCCCCGAACGGGATGCGTCCGGCCAGAAAGGCCTCGACGACGACTTCATTCGCGGCATTCAGGACGGTCGGCAGGCCCCCGCCCTGATCAAGCGCCGCACGGGCGATCCGCAGCGCCGGGAATCGCTCCATGTCGGGTTCCTCGAACGTCAACGCGCCGATACGGGCGAGATCCAGTCGGGGAACGCCGGTGGCGAGGCGGTCCGGATATCCCAGACAATGCGCAATCGGGATGCGCATGTCGGGCGGCGCAAGCCCTGCCGTGACGGCGCCGTCCTGAAAATAGACAAGGCCGTGGACGATGGATTGCGGATGAACCAGTACATCAAGTCGGCTTGGCGCAATGTCAAAAATATGATGCGCTTCAATCAGTTCCAGACCTTTGTTCATCAAGGACGCGGAGTCGATGGTGACCTTGGCGCCCATCGACCAGTTGGGATGGGCCAGAGCTTCCTCGCGGCTGGCGGCGGAAATCCTGTTCGCCCCCCATGTGCGGAAGGGACCGCCCGAGGCGGTGAGCACCATCCGTTCGATGCTGGAACAGTCGCGCCCCCCGAGGCACTGGAAGATGGCGTTGTGTTCGCTGTCCATCGGCAGCAGCCTGCCGCCGAGCCTCCCGGCCGTCTCCATGAAGGGGTACCCGGCGCAGACGAGCGATTCCTTGTTGGCGAGGGCGATGGTGCGCCCGGCTTCGAGCGCCGCATAGGTCGGCAGTACGCCAGCGGTTCCGACGATTGCGGCGACCACCAGATCGGACGGGACGGTCGCGGCTTCGACGACGGCGTCGGGACCGGCCCCGGTTTCGATCCCGTGTCCGGCGAGCAGCGCGGTCAATTCGCGGTAGCCGGCGGGGTCGGCGACCACGGCGCGGCGCGCCCTGATGCGGATGGCCATCCGGGCCAGCGCCTTGGCGTCCCGGCCCCCCACCACAGCCTCGACCGTAAATGCGCCGGGGCTCGCCTCGATCACTTCCGCCGTGGATTGTCCGATGGAACCGGTCGCGCCCAGAATCACCAGACGGCGCGGACCGCCCGGACCGGGCTCGATATGCGGCGTCGCCTCACGGGCGGGAGCGTTCGTCCGGATGGTCTGGTCCAATGTCAGTTCACCAACGAGATGTCTGCGGTCACCAGTTCAGGAGTCCGTGAGCGGCCTGGTTGGAGCCGTATCTCACACTTCCGACGATCGCCACAAAGACCGCAGCGACAAGAAAACCGTCGAGCCGGTCCATGACGCCGCCATGGCCGGGGATCAGATGACTGGCATCCTTGACGGAAAAACGGCGCTTGAGGCCCGATTCCAGAAAATCGCCACCCTGCGACAGAACCGCTGTGAACCAGCCGAGCGCCAGAATCGGCAGGACGGAGACCTCTGCCGGGCCGATCAGGGCCCTCAGCACCAGCCAGCCGCATAGGGCGGCGCTGATCGTTCCGACCAGAAAACCCGACCAGGTCTTCTTGGGCGAGACGCGCGGCCAGAGTTTCGGCCCGCCGATCAGACGGCCGCCGAAATAGGCCATGATGTCCGTCGTCCAGACAATTGCGAACAGCCAGGCGACGCCTTCGAACCCGCGGATAATCGAGGCGCGCAACAGGATGACCGATATCAGCAGGGCGCCGGCATAGATCACGCCTGCCCCGCTCCACAGGCGCTTTCCGGGCTCGGCCACATAGGCGACAGCCGCCGCGCCGGCCAGCAGCGAAACCAGCGCCATCTCGGGCGCGCGATTCACCTCGAACGTGGCGACAGCCAGCAAGGCCGCAAAGCCGACAAAGAAACGACGACGCTCATGTGCGCCGCCGATCAGCTTCTGCCATTCCCAGAGGATCGCCAGACTGGCGGCCAGCCAGAAGAGATTGAAGATATGTCCGCCGGCCCAGAGGCTCCCGAGCGCGGCGGCGATCATCACGATGCCCGACGCAATGCGCGGCCCAAGATCGCTCATGGAGGATTTCGACGCCGCAGCGGCTTCGGCAGGTTCGGAGCCGGTCGTCATCACGAGGCCGTCTTGGCGGGCGGAACCGGCTCGGCCAGCCCCCCGTAGCGCCGGTCGCGGCCGGCGAATTCCAGCAAGGCCCCTTCCAGGGTGGCTTGATCGAAGTCGGGCCAGTGGATGGGAAGGAAGACGAATTCCGCATAGGCCGACTGCCAGAGGAGGAAATTCGACAGGCGCAGCTCCCCTGACGTGCGGATGACGAGATCGGGATCGGGAATGTCCGCCGTGTCCAGCGCGCCGCTCAAATGGTCCACATCAATCTGGGCCGGATCGAGCTTTCCGGCCGCGACATCCAGCGCCAGCCGCCGGGCGGCGTCGGCGATCTCCTGCCGGCTGCCGTAGTTGAAGGCGATGACCAGCGTGAGATTGCGGTTGTGGCGGGTCAGTTCCTCGGCTTCTTCCAGAAGGAGCCGGATGTCCGGGGCGAGGTTTTCGCGCCGTCCGATGATCCTCACCTTGACGCCGTTGCGGTGCAGTTCGGCAAGGTCGTTGCGGATGAAGCGCTTCAGCAGCCCCATCAGATCGGACACTTCCTGCTCGGGGCGGGACCAGTTTTCCGTCGAGAAGCTGTAGAGCGTCAGATACTGGATGCCGAGGTTGCCGGCCGCGCGGACCGTGCGCCGGACGGCCTCCACGCCGCGCCGGTGGCCTTCCAGACGCGGCAGACCGCGCGCCTTCGCCCAGCGCCCGTTGCCGTCCATGATGATGGCGACGTGCCGAGGGGCGCCAGGCCTGCGGGCGCCGCGCGTCTCGTCGCCGGGCTGTTGTTGCTGCATCCGTTCCCGCGCTCCGGGCGAAATCTCAACCACACTTGAGGTTAAAACGCCACCCGTCCTTTTGTTTCCGGGGCGGTCTTCCACCGCGCTGCATCGGGGGCGTCAGGGCTCAAGCGGCGGATCGCCGACGCCGACGACATTCTGGTCGAAGTCGATGTTCGCGCCCGTCATCAATCCGGATTCGGCGGAAGCCAGCCAGGCGCAGGCGCGGGCGACTTCCATCGGGTCGATCAGGCGGCCGAACGGACGGGTTCGGGCTGCTTCTTCCAGCCAGCCATCCTGCGCGCCGTGGTACTCGCGCATGACGCGCTCCTCGCCGGGCGTATTCATCCAGCCGATGTTGAGGCCATTGACCCTGATGCGGTGACGCACCAGCGAATGCGCCACATTGCGGGTGAGCGTTGCGAGCGCGCCCTTGGTGGTCGAATAGGCGGTCAGGAAGGCCTGTCCGCCATGGGCCGACATGGACTGGATGTTGATGATCGAGCCTTCGATCTTTTCCCGCACCATGATGCGGGCGGCGCCCTGTATCAAGAAGAAGGGAGCCTTCACGTTGACGGCGAAAAGCTCGTCGTAGCGCTGCTCGGTCGTGTCGAGGATGTTGCCGCGATCCGTCAGGCCTGCGGCATTGACCAGAATGTCCACGCGCCCAAACGCCTTGTCGGCGGCGGCCACGACGGCCTGAACGTCGGCCATCACGGCCAGATCGGCCTTCACGAAAAGAGCTTTCGCGCCGAGCTTTGTAAGCCTTTCGGCGACCGCGGCTCCATTCGCCGCGTTGCGTCCGCAGATGACAATGCCTGAAGCGCCGCGCTCGGCGAAGAGGGTCGCGATGGCCTCGCCCAGACCCTGCGTCCCGCCGGTGACGATGGCGACCTTGCCGGTCAGACGCGCCAGATCGTTTCGACTCATGTGCAAAATCCTCCGTGGAGGCGAACAAACCAGAAGGCGACTGCCTGACAAGCCATTTCTTGTGCTATGCGGGTGGCGACAAGGGGGACCGAATGTCGAAAGCCGCCATCAGCGAACAGGAACTCGCCGCAAGATATCTGGCGCTTCCCGGTCTGGCGCAGGACCTCGGCCATCTGGCCATGGGTTTCTTCAACAATCGCGAGTCCCTCAACACCCGCATGAAGGGGACGCAGGACTTCATCACCGAAGCCGACGGCGCGGTGGAAGCGCGCTTCCGGGCGCTGATCGCGTCAGCCTTCCCAGGCGACAGCGTCATGGGCGAGGAAATGGGCGGCGGGAATTCCGATCTCCTGTGGATCATCGACCCCATCGACGGCACCGCCAATTTTGCTCGTGGCGACAGGGTCTGGTGCATTTCCATCGGTTTCGTGGTGGGAGGCGTTCCGACGCTTGGACTGATCTACGCGCCGGCGCTTGACGAGACCTTCCTGGCGCGACGGGGCGGCGGGGCGACCATGAACGGCAAACCGATCCGGGCGGCGGAGACGGACGCCATCGAACAGGCGACGATCGAATTCGGCTGGTCTTCACGCCTGCCGACAAAGGACTATCTGGATGTGGTCGCAGGGCTTTTCGACACGGGAGCCCATGTGAAGCGCTGCGCGTCGGGCGCGCTCGGCATGGCGCATGTGGCGATGGGCCGGACCGACGCCTATGGCGAATTGCACATCAACGCCTGGGATGTGGCCGCCGGGATCGTGATCGCCTCGGAGGCGGGCGCGCGCATCAATGACTTCTGCACGGGCGACTGGCTGGGCGACGGCAATCCCATTCTGGCGACCACGCCTGCACTTTGGGGCCCGATTTCCAGGGCTTGCGGCGTCCGCTAGGTCGGGAACGCCCGAAAACAATTGTCCGCCAGTCTCATTGACAGGTTTATGACAGTTCGATGACATAGGTTTCAGAAGAGTTTTCAGGAGGAACGCATGTCCACCAAAACCACCATGAAATTCGTCGGCCTCGGCCTTCTCTCGACCCTGCCCTTCATGGCCCCGCAGGCCGCGTCCGGACAGGAACTTGTCGTCTATTGCGGCGTGCAGGAAGAATGGTGCCGGCCCATGATGCAGGCCTTCGAGCGCAAGACGGGCGTCAAGGTGCTGATGACCCGCAAGTCCGCCGGCGAAATCTACGCGCAGTTGAAGGCTGAAGCCTCGAACCCGCGCGCCGACGTGTGGTGGGGCGGCACGGGCGACCCCCATCTTCAGGCAGCCGAAGAAGGTCTGACCGAACCCTACAAGCCGGCCATTCTGTCCGAGCTGCAGCCGTGGGCGTTGAAGCAGGCTGAAACCGCCAAGAACCGCACTGTCGGCATCTATGCGGGCGGCCTCGGCTACTCGTTCAACACCGAGCAGCTCGCCAAGCGCAAGCTCCCCGAGCCGAAGTGCTGGGCGGACCTCACCAAGGCCGACTACAAGGATGAAGTGCAGGTCGCCGATCCGAATGCGTCGGGCACGTCCTACAACATGCTCGCCACCATGGTGCAGCTGATGGGCGAACAGCAGGCGTTCGACTACCTGAAAGCCATGCACAAGAACGTCAACCAGTACACCAAGACCGGCGCGGCCCCTGCCCGTGCGGTTTCGACCGGCGAGTCCGTAATCGGCATCACCTTCATGCATGATGCGGTGACGGAAGCCGTCAACGGCGCCCCCGTGAAGGTCGTGTCGCCGTGCGAAGGCACCGGCTACGAGATCGGCTCCATGTCGATCATCAAGGGCGCGAAGAACATGGAAAGCGCCAAGAAGTTCTATGACTGGGCGCTGACCCCGGAAGCGCAGGAAATCGGCGCGACCGCCAAGGCCTATCAGGTGCCGTCGAACAAGAACTCCAAGACGCCCCCGCAGGCGCCGAAGCTCACGGACATCAAGCTGATCGACTACGACTTCGCCAAATACGGCTCGTCGGCTGAACGCACGCGCCTGCTCGCCAAGTGGGATGCGGAAGTCCGCAACGCACCGAAGCGGTAAGCCTCACCGGCAAGGGGCGTATCGTGCGTCGTCGCGTTGCAGACAAAGGCGTAACGGATCTTGCGGCGGCCGCTCTGGCCGCCGTTTGTTTCGCCGCGACTCCCTGGGCCTTCGTGGGCGATTTTCGCCCCGGCCTGTGGTGGGTGCTGGATGGGCGGTGGCCGATTGCCTTGCCGCTGCTCGCCACGGTCGCCATCGGCGTTCTGGCGATGCGAGGCCCCTCGACCGGTCGACTGCGCGCAGCACTCAGCGGCGCGGGCGTATTCTTCCTGCTCGCCTACGGTTTCTGGCCGGGCCTGTTCGACGGCAAGCCTCCGCTGGCTCTGGGTATCGGCGCGGCGGTTCTTGGCGCGGCCCTGACCTTTCAGGGCGCGCGGGCTCTGGCTGCCAGCGGGGCCTTCAAGGCCGACCGCTGGGTGGCGACCACGACGGTGACGATCTTCGTCTCGGTGATGCTGTTCGTCTTTTTTCCCGTATGCGCCGCCCTGGTGAACGCATTCCTCGACCGCACCGGCGCGATCGACCTGCCCCTGGCGGTCTCGCGTTTCACCGCGCGCGACATCTGGTCGGTGGCCTGCCTGACGTCGGACCAGAATTGCGGCGTCGTCATCAATACGATGTGGCTCGGGATACTGGCCGGCGCCTTCTCGACCTTTCTGGGTCTCGCCTTCGCGCTTCTGGCGCAGCGCGGCAATCTGAAGAGCACGAAGATTTTCGACGCGCTTTCGGTTCTGCCGATCATTACGCCGCCTTTCGTGATCGCGATGGCGCTGGTGGTTCTGTTCGGCCGCACGGGCGTGGTGACGACCTTCCTCGACAATTACGCCGGCATTCCCCGTTCGCGCTGGATCTACGGTCTGCCGGGCGTGCTGATCGCGCAGGTCCTGTCGCAGACGCCCCTGTCCTACATGATCCTGCGCGGCGCACTGCAGGGCATTTCCCCGTCGCTTGAAGAAGCCGCGCAAACGCTGCGCGCCGGGCGCTGGCATACGTTCAAGACAGTCACTTGGCCGCTGCTGCGGCCCGCCGTCGCGGCCTCCTGTCTGCTCGGTTTCGTCGAGAGCCTGGCGGATTTCGGCAATCCGGTGGTGCTCGGCGGATCGTTCGAGGTGCTGTCCACAAAGATCTATTTCGCGGTCGCGGGCGCGCAATACGATCCGGGCCGCTCGGCCATTCTGGCGCTCATCCTGCTCGCGTTGACGCTGACCGCGTTCTGGTTCCAGACCGTGTGGCTCGGTCGCCGCTCCTACGTCACCGTCACCGGCAAGGGCGACAATGGCGTACCGCCCAGCCTTCCGGTCGGGCTGCGCCGCGCCGCCATGGGCGTCGTGATCCCCTGGGTGATCCTGACCGTCGCGCTGTACGGCGTGATCATGATCGGCGGCTTCGTGACCGACATCGGCCGCGGGGCGATGACGCCGACCTTCAAGCATTTCGCGACCGGGTTCGCGATCGAGATGACGCCGCACGGATTGTTCTTCTCGGGGTCGGCCTGGGACTCGTTCTTCGTCACCGTCGGCGTCGCGGCTGTCGCGGCTCCGATCACCACGCTGGTCGGCATCCTGACCGCCTATGTGCTGAGCCGGCACAATTTCATCGGCAAGCGCACCTTCGAATTCGTCACCATGCTGGCCTTTGCGATCCCCGGTACGGTCATCGGCGTCGCCTATGTGTCGGCGTTCAATACGCCGCCGGTCGAACTCGCCGGAACGGGCCTGATCCTTGTCATCTGCTTCGTGTTCCGCAACATGCCTGTGGGCGTGCGGGCGGGCATTGCGGCGCTGAGCCAGATCGACAAGTCGCTCGATGAAGCCTCGACGACTCTCGGGGCCAGCACCGGAACGACCGTGAAGCGCGTGACGATCCCGCTGCTCAAACATGCCATCATCGCGACGCTGGTCTTCTCCTTCGTGCACGCAATGACGGCGGTGAGCGCCATCGTGTTCCTCGTGACCGCACGCTACAACATGGCCACGGCCTATATCGTCGGGCGCGTGGACGCGGGCGAATATCCGCTCGCCATCGCCTATTCGTCGCTGCTCATCGTCTTCATGCTGCTGGTGGTGCTGCTGATCCAGTTGCTCGTCGGCGAACGCAAGCTCGGACGTCGCGGCGTCGCCGCCAATCCCGTCAATCTCGGAGCCCGCTGAATGTCGCGCGCAGCTTCTGTCCGCTTCGAAAAAGTCTCGCGCCTTTACGGCGACGTTCGCGCCGTGAACGAAGTGTCGTTCGAGGTGCAGGCGGGCACGCTCGTCACCCTGCTTGGACCCTCGGGCTGCGGCAAAACCACGACGCTGCGCCTCGTCGCCGGCCTTGAACAGGCATCCAGCGGCAAGATCTTCATCGGCGACGAGGACGTGACGGCGCTCGGCGCCGCAGAGCGCGACGTCTCCATGGTGTTCCAGAGCTATGCGCTCTTTCCGCACATGAACGTGATGGACAATGTCATGTATGGCCCGCTCGCGTCCGGCGCGAAAAAGGCCGAAGCGAAGGAAATGGCGCTCGAGAAGCTCGCGCTGGTCGGCCTCAAGGGCTTCGAGGGACGCCTGCCCTCCGAGCTTTCCGGCGGCCAGCAGCAGCGCGTGGCGCTTGCCCGCGCCATCGTGCTGGAACCGCGCATGCTGCTCTTCGACGAGCCCCTTTCGAACCTCGACGCGCGCCTGCGCCGCAAGGTGCGGGACGACATTCGCGATCTCCAGCAGCTGCTGGGGCTGACGGTGCTTTACGTCACGCACGACCAGCAGGAGGCGCTGGCCGTCTCCGACAAGGTGATCGTGATGGACAATGCGGTGATCGCCCAGCAGGGCGCGCCGCACGATCTCTATGAGCGCCCGCAAAGCCGCTTCCTCGCCGACTTCATCGGCGAATCGAACATCATCGAGGGAAGCTTCTCGACCTCGGGCGCAGATACGCTGTTCACCGCAGGCGGCGTCACGCTGACGCTCGGTTCCGTCGCCTTCAAGCCCACCGACAAGATGATCGCCATCCGGCCCGACCGTCTCAAGCTGAGCGCAGGCGGCGACGGCGCCATCAAGGTGCGCCGCCGCGCGTATGTGGGCCATGCGTGGGAATATTCGCTCGACACGCCCTGGAAGGGCGAGTTGCTGGCCATCGCCCCCGCCCGCCACGAACTGGTTGAAGTCGGAACGAGCGTCGCACTGACGATTGATGCGGGCTCGGCCATTCCGCTCGGGAGATAGTTCGGCGGGCTGCGCGAAATCGGGTCTAAAACCTGCGCGCAATGCGTTGACAGCCCCCGCCCAACCCCCTAGATAACGCGCCACGGCAACGCGTCCGCGCGCTGCGCCTGCGGCGGCGAAAGCCCCGTTGGGGGATAGTTCAACGGTAGAACTGCGGACTCTGACTCCGTCAATCTTGGTTCGAATCCAGGTCCCCCAGCCAAACGCTCTTCAATCACCTGATGCCTGCGCCGCCCGGAACGGGGCGCTCGCGACATCGTTGGGTCTTCTGCACGAGCAGGAGAGCCAAATGTCCGGCAACGACCAGTTTCCAAATGTCGACCAGTTGCGCGCCGCCATCGACGGCGGGCAGACGCGCGACAAGGTCGCCTTTCCCGATCCGGCGGCTGCGCCGCTCGGCACCGATGAGGAAGCTGCCGGAACTCCCCTGCCGCCAGCGGCCGTGCGGGCGACATACGAGCGTGAAACCTCCCGCCGCGTTAGCCGCCACCGATCGCATGGGGATCGCCGCGGCTTGTGGATTCTCATGGGCCTCATGGCGGCGATCGGCATCGCCCTGACGGTGGGTTACCTGGCGTGAACCGCACATGCAAAAAGCCCCGCCGGAGCGGGGCTTTTCGTCAATCGCTAAACCTTAGCGATTGTTCGTTCCAGCCGGATTGTTGTAGCTGGAATAGGTGAACTCCGGCATGGCCTTCAGCTGGTCCTTGCTGGCGTTCAGGATGCCGTGATCCGGATACCAGTTGCGATCGGCGTTCGTCGACGCAGTGCTGCGCGCCGCGCTGTTGGCCGTCACATTGGCGTTGCCGGCGTTGCCGGCGTCGGTGCGCGGATTGGCGGCTCCGACCGTGTTGTTGCGCGCGGCATTGTTGGCGGCTGCGTTGTTCGCCGTATTGGCAGCCGTGCGAGCCTCATCGACGAAACGCAACTGGTCGAACGCGACCATGACGTCATGCTCGCCCATGCCGAGGAAGCCGCCGACGCCAATCACGACGCCGGTGATCTTTCCCTGATGGTCGAGAATGATCTCGTTCACGTCGCCGAGCTTTTCGTTCTGCTGATTGTAGATGTTGAGCCCGATCAGCTTGGACGCGCGCCAGCCCGACCTGGGCATCATGGCGGCGGACGTGTTCAGCGCCGGGTTGTTCATCGGCGCGGGCGCCGCGGCGGGCGCCGCGTTCGGCGAAGTCATGTTGGAATTGGGAGCAGTGGTCGACGTATTCGGCGACGGCTGCTGGGCGAATGCTCCGGTAACGGCGAGTGACGTCGTCATCAGAGCGGCGGCAGCGATTGTTTTCAGCATATTTGTTTCCTTCATGCGGGTTGAAACCTGCCCCAACAACCCGCCGGATTGCTGCCTTGTTCCGCCGGATGGGTATTCCGAACCCTGACAATGAAGGCGGAGGACGCACGGAAAGCGAAAGGCCCCGCCGAAGCGGGGCCCATCGTTCAGCGCTGATTCTGCTGATTGTCCTTCTGGTCGCCCTGTCGCTGCTGATCCTGCTGGCCCTGCTGGCCCTGCTTCTGCTGCCCGCCGTGGTCGTCGGACTTGCGGTTCCCCTGGTCCTGCTGGTTCTGGCCGGACTTGTCGCCGCCCATTCCCTGACCCTGCTGGCCCTGGCCCTGGCCTTGACCCTGTCCGCCTTGCTGCTGATTTGCCATGTGGTGCTCCTCTAATCCCCGCCCGCAGGAGAAACCTGCTTCTGTGGGGTGAGGTTCCGGATGCGCGCCAAAACAAAAAAGCCCGCCCCGGCACTGGAGAGCCGAAGGCGGGCCAATCGCTCTATCTGGGGGCAAATCAAGCGATATGGCGTAACCCGGCAGTTCCCGAGCGGTTCCGCATCGACAAAGAATTTTTGCGGCGGGAGCTTGGCCGGCAACGCATCAGGGAGTGTGCCGGTTCCGTCACCGGGCCCCAATTTTTGCAGCCAAGCTATTCATATTACTTGTTTATCTGCCCCGACTCGCTCTACCCAAAGGGGTAGAAACACCACCGGTCCGGTGGATTGTTGGGGGCTACGGCATGTTCACTCTGGTGGTGGTCGCCTGTCTGCAGGCGCAGAATTGCGCGCTCGATCCCGGCACGCTTGTCATCCGCACGATGCGCGACCTGTCGCTGGAGAAATGCCAGAAGATCGCGTGGCCCGTCGTCAACGGACTGCCCGAACTCGACGAGGGACGCGAGTACCATCCGGTCTGCGCGAACCAGACGTCCTATGATCGCATCATGCGCGTGCGGGTGTGAGACCGGCGTAGCGAAGGTTGCGGTTTGCGTCTAGATTCCTGTCCAATGGCGATCAAAAGCCGCTGTGAGGAAATCATGACGCTGATCCTGTCGAACGACGATGTCGAAAAGTTGCTGACGATGCCCGATTGCATCGAGGCGCTGGAAGCGGCCTATGAAGAACTGGCCGAAGGTCGCGGCGTATCGCGGCAGCGCTCCGATTGCATCACCCCGACCACGTGGAGCGAGGACGCAATCTACGGCCTCAAGTCGATGGATGGCGTAATCCCGCGACTCGGCGTCGGGGCGATCCGGATCAACTCCGACATCATTCGCAATCCGCTGGTGGGAAACACGCGCCGCCGCGTGAAAGTGCCTGCGGCGCCGAACGACCGCTATGTCGGACTGGTGCTGCTGTTCTCCACGCACAATGGCGAGCCGCTCGCGATGTTTCCGGACGGCGTGCTGCAACATATCCGGGTCGGGGCGACCAACGGGCTCGGGGTCAAGTACATGGCCCGCAAGAACGCCGAGACAGTCGGCATACTGGGCTCGGGCTGGCAGGCTGAAACGCAACTCACCGCAGCCTGCGCGGTGCGCGATATCAAATCCATCCGCTGCTTTTCGCCCAGCCGGGAAAATCGCGAAGCGTTTTCGGCGCGCATGAGCGAGGTTCTGGGCATTCCGGTGACGCCGGTGGATCAGCCCGAAGATGCAATCCGGGGCGTGGATATCGCCATGTGCGGCAGTAACTCGACCGACCCGATTTTCTTCAAGCAATGGATCGAGCCCGGCATGCACCTGTCGTCGATCAAGAAGCCGGAGATCGAACCCGCTGCGATCAAATCAGCCGACAAGGTCGTCGTGCATACGCATGATCCGGGTCCGATCCTCGTGGTCGCGAAGGGCGCGAAGTTCACCGAGGAATCCAAGGGCGAAGGGTGGAACAAGCGGCACGGAATCGATTTCGACAAGATGCCGACGCTGCCGGACATGATCGTGGGGCGCTATGCGGGCCGCGACGACGACAAGCAGGTGACCTGCTTCCTCAACAATCTGGGGCTTGGCTATCAATTCGCCGCCGCGGGCTCTGTCATCTACAAGCGCGCGAAGGAACAGGGCGTCGGCCATGAATTGCCGACCGACTGGTTCACCGAAACCGTGCACCCCTGAGACTTCCCGTCATTGCGAGCGCGGGCTTTAGCCCGCGCGAAGCAATCCATTGCCGTGAGGCCGGATTGCTTCGTCGCTGCGCTCCTCGCAATGACGGCAGGCTATCGAGCGCTCTCAGTACCCGTTGTGGGTGTAGCACATGCGCTCGACGTTCATCGGCAGCATCGCCTGATAGCCGCCCCAGCTCTCATACTTCGGCAGCTTGATCTCGCGCATCGCGGTGTCATTGCACTTGCCTTCGGCAGCGGCGGTCTTCACGGCTGCGGTCAGGTCCTGGAAGTAGCCGACGAGGTCGGTCACGTCCTTCTTGGTGCCCAGACGCCCGCCCGGTCCCGGATGGCCGGGGATCAGGCGATCCCAGTCCATCGCCGCCAGACGCTTGAGGGAGTTTTCCCAGTCAGCCGGGTTGCGCGTGTCGGGCATGTTGCGGAACGGCAGGCCCTGAATGGGCGCGAAGTCCACTGCGAAGATCACCTTCTCCTTCGGCAGGCGCATGACGAGAGCGCCATCGGAATGGTTCGCGCCGATGAACGAGAGTTCAAGCGTCGTGCCGCCGAGCGAAATGGTCTTCTTGTCGCCGATGGTTTCGTCCGGCATCGGAATGTCGGCCAGCGGGAAACGCTTGAGCTGCGCGGCGGCGTCCTTGTGGGCGATGATCTTCGCGCCCGCATCCTTGAAGGGCTTGCCGCCCGCGATGTGATCGAAATGCGGGTGGCTGTAGATCAGGTACTTGATCGGCTGGGTCGTGACCTTCTTGATTTCCGCGATGTAGGTCGTCACCGCCTGCGGACGGCGCAGGCCGATCGGGTCCGTCGCGATGACGCCCGCCTTGGTGACGACGAACATCGACTGATGGCCCTGATAGCGGAAGATGTAGACGTTATCCGTGCCGTCGACCTTGGTGGTCGAGAAGAGCGGCGCAGCCGGAGCGGCGGGGGCAGCGGCCGGAGCTGCGGGAGCGGCAGCCGGAGGCGCAGCGGGCGCCTGTGCGAAAACGGTGGAAGCGGAAAGTATTCCGGCCGCAAAAGCCGAGGCGGCCAAGCTTGCAGTCATGCGCATATTTCATTCCCTTCAGGCTGGATCGCTTGTTGTGGCCATGGGAACGGCCTTGTTATTGAGCGATCATCAGGCCGGGACGTTATCCCGATCCACCAGCAGGCTGCCTGCAAACAGGGCAAGGAGCAAGAAAAGCGGAGGCGGAACCGGCGCTTTCGGGATCAAAACAAGTTGAGCGCGGCGCGATTCTGGACGAACGAGACAAATAACTGGCGAAACGCGCATCGGGCGGGTTGCTTTTGCGCCGCACAACTTCCATATGATGAAGACAGCCTCCCCGAACGCCATGCAAGTTTCGCACGACGTCTGCGCGTCGGGCGCGGTTGAAATTCCGGCGCGATTCTGTCAATACGCTGCCGTTTCCCCACATCCTTCCGAAAAGGACCGCAATGCCCCCGGTGAATGGCGCAAACTTCAAGGACAGGCAAGAAGCCAGCATCAACGCCAAGAAGGCGCTGCTGGAAAAGTTCAAGTCGAGACCGAAGGCCGACGACCCAGTCGTCATCGAGATGGAGGCCAAGCGCCGCGCCATCGTGGAGGCCCGTCAGGCCCGCGATGCCGAGCGCGAACGCCAGCGTGCCGAACAGGCCGCTCGCGAAAAGGCCGAGCGGGAACAGCGCGAGCGTTTCGACGCCGAAGCCCGCGAAAAGGCCCGGATCGAAGCTGAAGCTGCGGCCATCAAGGCGGCCGAGGAAGAGGCTGAAATCAAGGCGCTCATGGAGGCCGAGAAGAAGGCCGAGCGCGATGCTCGCTACGCCGCC
Organism: Beijerinckiaceae bacterium; assembly: GCA_947475995.1. GTDB lineage: Bacteria > Pseudomonadota > Alphaproteobacteria > Rhizobiales > Beijerinckiaceae > Terripilifer. The sequence goes on from CANJNI010000016.1 coordinate 39,028, forward strand.
CGCAAGGCGCGCAAGAAAGAGCGCAAGTCCGAGCTTCAGCGCTACTGAGGCTTTCGGCTATTGATGATTTGTCGAGCGCGCCGTATTTTGCGGCGCGCTTTTCATTTTGGCCGGGCGCGGAGGAATCACAATGAGCCAGTCTGCCCGCCCGCCCCGCAAGGGCCTCGGCCTGCGCCTCTATGTGCTTCTCAGCCGTCCGCGTCCTGACGCCGGAAGCCGCGAGCATCTGCGCGAGGAGCACTGGAATTACATCCAGGACCTCGAAGCGCGCGGCGTCTTGTTCGCCGCCGGTCCTGAAGTGGACGACAACGACGTTTCCCAGGGACCCGGAATCATCGTGATCCGCGCGGCTTCGCTGGCCGCCGCAAAAGCCATCGCGGATGCCGAGCCGTTTCATCGCGACGGGTTCAGGGACTACGAAATCCGCACCTGGCGCATCACCGAAGGCGGGTTCGGATTGCGGGTCAGGTTCACCGACAAGACGATGTCGATAGAATAAGTATTTGGTATTTCATGGCAAATTGTCCGCTCCGCAATTTTCCGGATGCGGATATACATTTGATTCTTCAATTTCATGAAAATCGCTTGCCGTTAACGTTTTAGGGCGAGCCCTGACCTTAGGTTAAGCGCGAGGATTTTAGCCAATATTGAATTGCGGGCGGCCCCATGCGGCAGAAACTTCCGTTGGTTGATCGAGCGGCGTACTGGTCCGACGTCGTGACCCATGTGGCGGGCAAGACGATGACAGCCATCGCGTGTTCAGCGGTGGTGGCCGGTCTTCTTCTCGAATATCTGGGCGAATCGCGCATCACCACGATCCTCGTGGCACTGATCGGCCCGGCCCTGTTCACACCGGTGCTGGCCTGGGCGGCCTATGCGTCGTGGCGCGAATCCGCTGAACTGAAGCAACGTCTGCGGGCCATGGCCCAGATCGAGACGCTGCCGTCCGTGCTGAACACGGCCTCCTTCGTCAATTTCGGAGACAGGCTGCGCTCCATCGCGATCCGCCAGCGCCGTCAGCTCAGCATGATGACGGTGGAGATCCGGCATTTTGACACGATCCGCGACACGCTCGGCCGCCGCCGCGGCGACGCATTGATCCGGCTGTTCGCCGAGCAGATCGTCAAGACGATCCGCGCCGAGGCCGACATTGTCTGCCGCGTGAAGGAAGCGAAATTCGCAATCCTGCTGATTGACGCCGATTTCGAGGGATCGCGCCGCGTTGCGCAGCGGATGCTCAACAAGATCGAACGGGCGGATTTCGGCGGAACGTTCATGACGGCAGGCGTCTGCATCGCAACGCTGGAGCCGACAGACAAGTCGATCGAGGATTTCCTCGATCGCACCGAGACGACGCCGTTCACGGGTCTTGAGTCGCTGGTCGAAAAGACGCCGGAGACGTCCGCAGAGGTTCAGGTGGCGAAAGCCGCCTGATGATTGGAGGACGCGACAGCGCGCCCTACACCTGCATGATTTCCTTTTCCTTCGCCGCAAGGGCCTGATCGATTTCGGCGATGTGCTGATCGGTCGCCTTCTGAACCTCGGCCTCGTGACGCTTCTCGTCGTCCTCGCTGATGACCTTGTCCTTCACCAGCTTCTTGAGGATGTCCATGCCGTCGCGGCGCACGTGACGGACGGAGACCTTTGCTTCCTCGGCGTATTTGTGGGCGACCTTCGCGAGTTCCTTGCGGCGCTGCTCGTTCAGTTCGGGAATGCGCAGGCGGATCACCTGCCCTTCCGTGTTCGGCGTCAGACCGAGATTCGAGTTCTGGATGGCCTTTTCGACGGCCTGCACCATGCTGCGGTCCCACACCTGCACGGACAGCATGCGCGACTCGGGGACACTGACGGTGGCGACCTGCGTGAGCGGCATCCGGGCCCCGTAGGCCTCGACCGTGATGGGCTCGACGAGGCTCGCGGAGGCGCGGCCCGTGCGCAGGCCCGACAATTCCTGCTTCAGGCTGTTGATAGCGCCCTGCATGCGGCGCTTGATGTCGGCGAGATCGAACGTGACGACGGCCATGTCTTATCCTTTCAGGCGCTCAGGGCGCGACCAGGGTGAAACGTCCCTGCCCCTGCAGGGCGGCGCTGATGGCGCCCGCCTCCGCGATGGAAAAGACGATTATCGGAATACGGTTCTCGCGGGCAAGCGCGAAGGCGGCAGTGTCCATCACGGCGAGGTTCTTCGAGATGGCCTCGTCCTGCGTGAGCGTCTCGTAGCGCGTCGCTTTGGGGTCCTTCTTGGGATCGGCGGTGTAGACGCCGTCGACCTGCGTGGCCTTCATGACCGCATCCGCAGAAAGTTCGGCAGCGCGCAACGCTGCACCGGTGTCCGTTGTGAAAAAAGGATTGCCGGTGCCGCCGGCCAGGATCGTCACCCGCTGCTTGGCGAGATGGTTCAGGGCCGCCTGCCGCGAATAGGGCTGGCAAAGGCTCGGCATCGGCACTGCCGAGAGGGCACGGGCGGACTGGCCCTGCATCTCGATCGCCTGTTCGAGCGCCAGCGCGTTCATGACGGTCGCCAGCATGCCGATGGAATCGGCGCGCGCACGCTCGATGCCCTTGTCGGCGCCCTGGATGCCGCGAAAGAAGTTTCCGCCGCCGACCACGACGCCGATCTCGGCGCCCAGCGAAGCTGCGGTCGCCAGATCCTTGGCGATGCGCTGCAGCGTGCCCAGATCAAGCCCATGGGTGAGGTTGCCCATGAGGGCTTCGCCGGAAAGTTTGACGATGACACGTTTCCAGCGAACAGACATGGCGGCTCCAGTTCAGACAGACCTGCGAAACGGCGATCCGATTCGCTGCGGGACTTTAGCCCAATTGGGCGGCTGCTGCCCCGCCCGAAGGCAAACAGGGTAACGGACTCAACAAAAAAGGCGGCCCGAAAGCCGCCCTTTTAACTATTGCCGAGGAATGCGATCAGGCGCCGCCTGCAGCCGCCGCGACTTCCGCCGCGAAATCCGATTCCTGCTTCTCGATGCCTTCGCCGAGCGCGTAACGCACGAAACCCTTCAGGGTGACGGGCGCGCCAGCCGCCTTGGCGGCTTCCTGCACGACCTGACCGATGGTCTTGTTGTTGTGCTCGGCGTGGATCGAGGGCTGATCAATAAGGCAGACCTGCTTGTAATAGGTCTTCAGGCCCGACTCGAGGATCTTCTCCAGCACGTTGGCGGGCTTGCCGGCGTTCTTGTCGGCCAGCACGGCGCGTTCACGGGCCACGATAGCCTGATCGAGACCAGAAGCCTCCAGAGCCAGCGGAGCCGCAGCCGCGACATGCAGGGCGATCTGCTTGCCGAGCGCAGACAGCGCGTCCGCATTGCCGGTTGATTCAAGACCGACGAGCACGCCGATCTTGCCAAGGCCTTCGCTGATTGCGTTGTGGACATAATACGACACAACGCCCGCAGAAACTTCGACCGAGGCCGCGCGGCGCAGCGTCATGTTTTCGCCGATGGTCGCGATGGCGTTGGTGATCTTGTCGGCGACAGTGCCGCCACCCGCGTAGTCAGAAGCCTTGATGGCTTCGACGTCGGTCAGCCCCTTGGCCAGCGCAACCTGGGCGACGCCGCGCACGAGCGCCTGGAAGTCATCGTTCCGGGCGACGAAATCGGTTTCGGAGTTGAGTTCGACCACAACGCCCTTCGCGCCCTGAACGGCGACGCCCACGAGGCCTTCAGCAGCCACGCGGCCGGACTTCTTGGCGGCCTGCGACAGACCCTTCTTGCGCAGCCAGTCGACAGCGGCTTCGATATCGCCGTCGGTTTCGCCGAGCGCCTTCTTGCAATCCATCATTCCGGCGCCGGTCTTCTCGCGAAGATCCTTCACCAGTGCGGCAGTAATGGCGGCCATGGGAGGTTCCTTTCGTTGGGCCCGCGATTTCTCACGCGCGGCCAAAGATTTTGTGACAGTGCTTTTTCAAGTAAGTCGGGCCGAAGCATGGCTCCGGCCCGTCAATTCAGTTCCGATCGGCCAGGATCAGCCGGCCAGCATGGCGCGGGCCGAGTTGATCCAGCCGTCCCGCTCCATCCGGCCGCTCAGCTTGAGCTTCTGGTCAACGGACTTGGCGTCGTCGGCGCTCATGGCGGCGATCTGCCAGTAGTGGAAGATGCCACCGTCGTTCAGCTTCTTCACCAGCTGCGGGCCGACGCCGGGCAGCTTGGCGAGATCGTCCGGAGCGCCGCGCGGAGCGCTGAGCAGCTCGAAGGCTTCTGTCGGAGCGTCGAGTTCCACGACGGCGGCAGTCGCCTCCGGCAGGTTGACCTCGACAGGAGCTTCCTGCTCGCCCATGTCCATGCCCGAAGAGCCCTGGCTGCGCGAGATGCCGTCAATGGCGGCCCGGGCGATCAGGTCGCAGTAGAGCGCAATCGCGCGGCCGGCGTCGTCGTTGCCCGGAACCGGGAAGCGGATGCCGTCCGGATCGCAGTTCGTGTCGACGATGGCGGCGACCGGGATGTTGAGGCGGTTCGCCTCCTTGATGGCGAGCTGTTCCTTGTTCGTGTCGATCACGAAGATCAGGTCCGGCGTGCCGCCCATGTCCTTGATGCCGCCCAGCGCCTTCTCAAGCTTGTCGCGCTCGCGCGACAGCATGAGGCGCTCCTTCTTGGTCAGGCCGGCCGCGCCGGAGCTGAGCTGCTCGTCGAGCTTGCGCAGACGGGCGATGGAGCCAGAAATGGTCTTCCAGTTGGTGAGCATGCCGCCCAGCCAGCGGGAGTTGATGTAGTACTGGGCCGAACGCTTCGCGGCGTCGGCGATCTGCTCGGCCGCCTGGCGCTTGGTGCCGACGAACAGCACGCGGCCGCCCTTGGCGACCGTATCCGACACGGCCTTCAGGGCCTGATGCAGCAGCGGCACCGTCTGGGCGAGGTCGATGATGTGAATGTTGTTGCGAGCGCCGAAGATAAAGGGCGCCATCTTCGGGTTCCAGCGGTGCGACTGGTGGCCGAAATGGGCTCCGGCTTCGAGGAGCGAACGCATGGTGAAATCGGGCAGAGCCATAGTCTGTACTTCTCCGGTTAAGCCTCGGCGGAACGTTTGGCGGGCCGTTTGGCCCGTCACCGGAGCGATCCTTGGATCAGGAGCGCCTGAATTCCGCCTGTGGAATGGGCGCGCTTATAGGGGCGAAGGCCTGCGGATGCAAGCCCGACGCCGCCCTGACGCCTGCGAATATTATTGTAGCCGGAATTTGAGCTGTCCGCCGGCCGGTTTCAAGCCCAGTCGTTCCAGCCACGAAGGCTCCGGACGGGGACATTTGGCCATCTCGCGCACCCAGCGCAGGTCCGACGACCAGGCGAAGGGCTCAAGCGCATCGCCCTTGTCGCTCAGGACCAGATCCGCATTGCGTCCCGAGACCGCCGGTTCGGTGGCGAGGGATACGCGGCGGATGTAAAGGCACAGCATGGCCGTCCAGGTCACGGCCGCAATGCTCCAGTTGGCTGTGCCGCAGGCGACGCCGAAGACCATCGCAATGGTGATCAGCACAAGGCTGGTGGATTCCTCCTTGCTCCGGTCAGCCCAGAGACAGGCCAGCGCCAGCGCAGACAGTAGAGCCAGCAAGGCGCTGGGCACCGCGCTCGCACCGTTAAGCCCTGCATTGTACTGGACGAACAGGGCCGTCATCACGGCCGCCGCCGTGTGGGTCACGAGGGCTGATTTCCGTCCGCTGATGAAAGGGTCCAGCCCCACCGACATGCCCAGCAGCGCAGCCGCCAGCCATGTCATTCCGAAATCCTCGAACATCGAAATCCCCCCTTTTAAAACGGGAGCATTTTAATCGTATGAGATGCAAGTCTTCGGTAAATGAGCGGCAAATTGTAATGGTCATGACTAGGAATGGGTTACCGGCGCCTCCTGGCGAACCTTAATCGCCGTTAGACCCTTCAATATCGGACCTTCGGCCGGAAGACGCATCCAGCATCAGCCGCCCTGCTACACGACCGCTTCCAGCGGCGACGGACGAATCGCGTTTCAGAATGCGATATGCAGACTCACGAGGGCCTTTTGCCAGTTTACGAGTCTTTATTGACGTTTTAAACGTCATTCCTGACTGAATGGACTGGATCTGATGATCACCGGACCGCAGATGCGCGCCGCCAGGGCGCTGCTCGATATCGATCAGAAAACCCTCGCCGAGCTTTCCGGCGTCTCGCTGGCGACCATCCAGCGGATGGAAAGCAGCCAGGGAAATGTGCGCGGCGTGGTCGACAGCCTGATGAAGGTGGTCGAGGCGCTGGATCGCGCGGGGATCGAACTGATCGGCGAACAGACGCGCAGCGAGTCCGGCGGCCGCGGAGTACGCCTCAAGGCGCCGCCCGCCCCTTCGAGCTGACATCGACCGGTTCAGAACAGCCGCGACGGCGACCGCCGAATTCGACGACGATCCCGCCGCTCTCAAACGGGAGCAGACGTGAGATGAGCGACACGACCCTTCATCCGGCAGGACAGCGGCGGCCGACATTCGCGGAAATGTTCACGCCCAAGCTCGTGACTGTCCTGCGGGAAGGCTACGATTTCGCGGCATTCCGGGCAGATGCGATTGCAGGCCTGACGGTGGCCATCGTGGCCTTGCCGCTGTCGATGGCGATCGCGATTGCGTCCGGCCTTTCTCCCGACCGCGGCCTCTACACGACGATCGTCGGCGGATTCATCATTTCGGCCTTCGGCGGCAGCCGCTTCCAGATCGGCGGACCGGCGGGCGCGTTCATCGTCCTGATTGCGGCCATTGTCGAACGCAAGGGCTATGACGGACTGATCATGGCGACCTTGATGGCGGGGGCGATCATGATGGCGGTCGGCTTCCTGAGGCTCGGGACCTACATCAAGTACATTCCGTTCCCGGTGACGGTCGGCTTCACGACCGGGATCGCGGTCATCATCTTCGCCAGTCAGGTGAAGGAATTGCTGGGGCTGAACATGCCCCGCGAGCCTGCGGCGCTGTTGCCCAAGCTCGACGCAATCTGGACCTCTCTCGGCACCATCCAGCCAGTCACGTTGATGATCTCGGCCGGCGCCATCGGGATCATTCTCGTCTTGCGGAAGCTGCGTCCGACCTGGCCGGGCTTCCTGATCGCCGTCGGGGCCAGCGCCCTCGCAGTAGCGCTGTTCAATCTCGACGTCGCCACCATCGGGTCGCGTTTCGGCGGGGTGCCGAGTTCCCTGCCCGCGCCCGGTCTTCCGGCCTTCTCGCTTGAGAAGTTGCGCGCCGTGATCCCCGATGCTCTGGCGATTGCGCTCCTGGGCTCCATCGAGTCGCTCTTGTCCGCTGTTGTCGCCGACGGCATGACGGGGCGTCGGCACCGGTCGAATTGCGAACTGGTCGCGCAAGGCGGCGCCAACATTGCGGCGGTCATTTTCGGCGGCATGCCGGTCACCGGCACCATTGCCCGGACCGCCACCAATGTCCGCACCGGCGCGCGCGGCCCCGTCTCGGGCATCCTGCATGCCTTTTACGTGCTGATGTTCATGGCGGTAGCGGCCCCGATGGCGGCCTATATTCCGCTGGCCGCGCTCGGTGCAGTGCTGGCCGTCGTGTCCTGGAACATGGCCGAAAAGGAAGAGTTCGTCGCGCTCATCAAAGCCTCGCCGGGCGATGCGCTCGTGCTTCTGGCGACGTTCCTCCTCACCATCTTCGAAGACCTGATCCTGGGCATCACGGTCGGAGTCGTGCTGGGTTCGATCCTGTTCATGCACCGCATGGCCGAGGCGGTCGAAGTCGAGGGCGGCGGTTCCTTGGTTTCAGATGACGTCGCCGATACTGTGGGCAGCGACCGTACGCCCTACGGGGGCTATGAAACTGACCGGGACTCCGTTGTCTACCGCATCAACGGCGCGTTTTTCTTCGGCGCGACCGCAAATGTCATCGAGACTTTCGAAAGCATCGGGCAGTTGCCGCGCGCCTTCATCTTCGATTTCACCAATGTGCCGCTGATCGACACGACCGCCGCCAAGGGCCTTGAAGGCTTTGCCCACAAGCTCCGCCGGAACGGAACGTCCCTGATTCTCGCGGGCGCGAAGCCCTCCGTGCGGCGGATTCTTCTGCAGGCCGGGCTACATGAGCCGGAGGTCCGCTATGCCGCCACGGTTCCGGACGCCCGGATGCTTATCGGGCCGTGAGCCGGACAGGGAGATCTTGATCGGATGCAAGGCGGAAGCCTGGGCGTGACCTTATCCGGTCAGCATCTTGCGGCTGATCCGCCTGGAAGATGACGCTTAAGGACAGCTATAAAAAATAAAAGCAAGGTTCGAGCATAGCCCGACACCTTGCTGGACAGTTTCGTCACGTTCGATACTGGCCTTCAATCCACACGCAGACGCGGGGCAGTGGTCCAAGGCTTGAAACCATCTGGACCGGCTCAGGATCGACTTCGTCCTCCCGCGACTTGGTGCTGCACGCTTTCGGTAGACCCGAAGGCGGCCTCCTTTCGGATTAGCGATTGCAGAATAGTCACAAGTCTTCGGACTTGTCACGGGGTCCAAGATCAAATTCCGGTCCTTTTGGCTTTTTTTTGACGTGCTGCACGTTCGGGCGGCAAAGACGTATCCGCCTTTCGTCCCAAGGCCTTGTTTTTCCGGGATTGCTCCGGTTCTGTAGCGCTCTCCCCCGCGATGCGCCAATGTAAGGCCTCGATTCGCGGTTTCCTTCTCCTTCGGGTCCTTTACATGCGTCTTTCCCGCTATTTCCTGCCCATCCTTCGCGAAAACCCGAAGGAGGCCGAGATCGTCTCGCACCGGCTGATGTTGCGCGCCGGCATGATCCGGCAGGAATCGGCCGGCATCTATGCCTGGCTGCCGCTTGGCCTGCGTGTGCTGAACAAGATCAACGCCATCGTTCGCGAAGAGCAGAATCGCGCAGGCGCCATCGAATTGCTGATGCCGACCATGCAATCGGCCGACCTGTGGCGCGAATCGGGCCGCTACGACGCCTATGGCAAGGAAATGCTGCGCATCAAGGATCGCCACGAACGCGACATGCTGTTCGGCCCAACCAATGAAGAGATGGTGACGGAAATCTTCCGCGCATATGTGCGGTCCTACAAGGACCTGCCGCTCAACCTCTACCATATCCAGTGGAAGTTTCGCGACGAGGTGCGCCCGCGCTTCGGGGTCATGCGCTCCCGCGAATTCCTGATGAAGGACGCCTATTCGTTCGATCTCGATCAGGCAGGCGCGATCCATTCCTACAACAAGATGTTCGCCGCATACCTGCGCACCTTCGCCCGCATGGGCCTGAAGGCGATTCCCATGCGCGCAGACACCGGCCCGATCGGCGGCAACCTGAGCCACGAATTCATCATTCTGGCGTCCACGGGCGAGAGCGAAGTCTTCTGCCACAAGAACTTCCTCGAAATGGACACGCCGCCGGCCGATATCGACTTTGACGATCGCGCCACCATGCAGGGCGTGTTCGACACGTGGACCAGCCGGTATGCGGCGACCTCCGAAATGCACGATGCGCCTGCCTTCGAGGCGCTGCCGGAATCAGAACAGGTTTCTGCGCGCGGGATCGAAGTCGGCCATATTTTCTACTTCGGCACCAAGTATTCCGAAGCCATGAAGGCCGTCGTCAACGGCCCCGACGGCAAGGAAGCCACCGTGCAGATGGGCTCTTACGGAATCGGACCATCGCGCCTCGTGGCGGCCCTGATCGAGGCCAACCACGATGATAATGGAATCATCTGGCCGGAGGCGGTAGCGCCGTTCCGGGTTGGCCTTGCGAACCTGAAGGTCGGAGACGCGGCGACGGACGCGGCCTGCGCGAGCCTTTACGAAAAGCTGGAAAAAGCCGGCGTCGACGTCCTTTACGACGATCGCGACGACCGTCCCGGCGCGAAATTCGCCACGATGGATCTGATAGGCCTGCCGCATCAGGTGATCGTCGGCCCCAAGAGCCTTGCGGAAGGCAAGGTCGAGATGAAGAACCGCCGCACCGGCGCGCGCGAAATGCTGTCGGTCGATGAAGTTCTGAACAAGCTGGGGGCCTGATGAGCGCGGAGGATCAGGCCGCCGCGGCCGACGCCCCCGGTTCCAGCGGCGTCGACCCGATCGACACCAAACCCTTTGCGCCATTCGAATGGATGATCGCGCTGCGCTATCTGCGCGCGCGCCGTTCGCAGGGCTTTGTCTCGGTCATCGCCGGCTTTTCCTTCGCGGGCATCATGCTCGGCGTTGCGACGCTCATCGTCGTCATGTCGGTGATGAACGGCTTCCACATCGAGCTGATGAGCAAGATCATCGGCATCAACGGCCATGTGTTCCTGCAGGGCGTCGAACGGCCGCTGACTGATTACGCCGAAGTCACCGAGCGGGTGAGCAAGGTGAAGGGCGTCACTGTGGCGCTGCCGATGGTGGAGAGCGCGGCCGGCGTTTCCTCGCAATTCCAGCAGTCGGGCGCACTCGTGCGCGGCATCCGCGAAGCCGACATCAAGAAGCTTCCGGGCATCGCGGCCAATGTTAAACAGGGCACGCTCAACGGCTTCGACACTGTGGAAGGCGTCGCCATCGGGGCGAAGCTTGCCGAGCAACTCAGCGTGCGGATCGGCGATACGATTTCGATTCTCACCGCAAAGGGATCGCAGACGCCGTTCGGTATCGCGCCGCGCATCAAGTCCTATCCGGTGGTGGCGATCTTCCAGATCGGCGTGTCGGAATTCGACGGCATTTTCGTCTACATGCCGTTCGAGGAGGCGCAGGCCTTCTTCAACAAGGATGAAGAAGCGACGGTGATCGAGGCCTTCGTGGACGACCCCGACAATATGGACGTCATTCGCGGCCGCATCGAGGATGTGGTGGGCCGCCCGATGATCATGACCGACTGGCGTCAGCGCAACAAATCCTTCTTCGATGCGCTGAAGGTCGAGCGCACGGTGATGTTCTTCATCCTGACGCTGATCGTTCTGGTTGCGGCGCTGAACATCATTTCCGGCCTCACCATGCTGGTGAAGGACAAGGGCCGCGACATCGCCATCCTGCGCACGATGGGCGCGACGCAGGGCGCGGTCATGCGGGTGTTCCTGATCACCGGAGCGGCGATCGGCATCAGCGGCACGGTCGCGGGTTTTCTTCTCGGCCTGCTGGTGGCGCACAATCTCGAACCGATCCGCCAGTTCATCAACAAGGCTTTCGGTCTCAACGTGTTCGATCCGAACTTCTATTTCCTGAGCCGGCTTCCCTCCGTGGTGGTGTTCAGCGATGTGGCGGCGGTGGTGATGCTGTCTCTCGGCCTGTCCCTGTTCGCCACCATCTTCCCGTCGCGGCGCGCCGCGAAACTCGATCCTGTCGAGGCGCTGCGCTATGAGTGAGCCCGCCGAGGTCCCTGCCCTCACGCTTCAGCGGGTCGAGCGGTCCTACAAGCAGGGCGAGACGTCGCTCGACATCCTGCGCGGCGTCGACCTGACGCTCTGGGCAGGCCAGTCGGTCGCCCTGATCGCTCCATCCGGCGCGGGCAAATCGACACTGCTGCATATGGCGGGGCTTCTGGAAAAGCCCGACGGAGGCGAAGTCTTCATTGGCGATGCGCCGACCTCGCATATGGACGACGGTCAGCGCACCGCGATCCGACGCCTCGAAATCGGCTTCATTTATCAGTTCCATCAACTGCTGCCGGAGTTCACGGCGGTCGAGAACGTCATGCTGCCGCAGATGATCCGCGGCCTCTCGCGCAACGAGGCGCGCAAGCGCGCATCGGAACTGCTGGAATTTCTGGGACTGGGACATCGGCTCAATCACCGCCCTGCGGAGCTTTCCGGCGGCGAACAGCAGCGCGTCGCGACTGCCCGGGCGGTCGCCAACGGCCCCCGCGTCCTGCTGGCGGACGAACCGACCGGGAACCTAGACCCCAAGACAGCCGACCATGTGTTTGGCGTCCTGACGAAACTCGTGCGCGCCTCGGGACTCGCGGCGCTAGTGGCGACTCACAACATGGAACTGGCGGCGCGCATGGACCGCCGCGTCTCGCTGCGCGACGGCAAGCTCGTCGAGCTGGATTGATTCAAACGCCAAGTTTCAGCGCTTTCGCATGCGGCGGCGCCGAAACATGACTTCGCTCAGCACATAGCCGAGCACCAGACCGACAACCAGCATTGCGAACAGGTCCATACGCCACCTCTTCCGTGGGCTTCTACTACCGCAGCGGTAGACGGCTCGTATAGGCCAAATATGTCAGGGACTTGACCGAAATTTACCTTATCCACCGGACCCGCTTGTAACGTGAATAAAAATAGAACATAAATGGAATATACAAGAACATTCACAGCGGAGTGTTGATAAGTTGCGTAGCGTTCTCTCCGGTCTGGTCGAACTCGCATCCCTCGGGGCGTTTCTGGGCATGATCGCCTGCGTGGCCAAGGCCGGCGGCGCCTGAGTCGAAGCTGTTGAGCGTCGGCCCATATCGCTCGACGGGCCAGCGCCGATCCGCGATCATGCGCTTCCTCCCGGGAGCCTGAATGTGAGTCGGATCATCAAGGATGTCGGATTCGTGCATTTGCACGTCCACACCGCCTTTTCGTTGCGCGAAGGCGCGCTGACGATCTCGAAGCTGATCAATTTCGCCAAGGCCGACAAAATGCCGGCGCTGGCGATTACCGACACGAACAATCTGTTCGGGGCTCTGGAATTTTCCGAAAAGGTCTCGAAGGACGGAATCCAGCCGCTTGTCGGCATGCAACTGACGGTGGATTTCGGCGACGCCGCTTTGTTCGGCGCCCGCGCCCATGACACCGGACCAGGCCGGGCCTCCATTGTCCTGCTCGGCCAGACGGAAGCCGGTTACGCCAACCTGATGAAACTTGCGTCGCGCGCCTGGCTCGATTCCGAAGCCGGAGACACGCCGCACGTTCGCTTCGAACTGCTGAAGGATCATTGCGAAGGGCTGATCGGCCTCACGGGCGGGCCGGGCGGCCCGGTAGACCATGCTTTTCGCGCCGGACGGCCGGAGACGGCGCTGGTCCGCCTCGGCCATCTGGAGCGCGCCTTCGGCGGCAAGCTCTACATCGAATTGCAGCGTCACGGACTGGCCGAGGAACAGCGCGTCGAGCGGGAGCTTGTCGAAACCGCCTACAGGCGCGGCCTGCCGCTGGTGGCGACCAACGAGCCCTTCTTTGCCGCAAAGTCGGACTATGAGGCTCACGACGCCCTGCTCTGCATTGCTGAAGGACAGATCATCAGCAACGGCGACCGGCGACAACTGACGCCGGAGCATCGGTTCAAGACGCGCGCGGAAATGCTGGACCTCTTCCGCGACATTCCGGAAGCGACCGATCACAGCGTCGAAATAGCCATGCGGTGTTCGTACAGGCCGCGCACACGTGGACCGATTCTGCCGCGCTTCACGTCGCTGGACGGCACGCCGCTCGATGAAGTGGCGGAACTTCGCGCGCAGGCCGAAGCGGGACTGACGAACCGGCTCGAAGCGCATGGCTGCGCGCCCGGCCTCGCGGAGAGCGACTACCGCGAACGTCTGGCCTTCGAACTCGACATCATCGTGAAGATGAAGTTCCCCGGCTACTTCCTGATCGTGTCGGACTTCATCAAATGGGCCAAGGCGCAAGACATTCCGGTTGGTCCCGGTCGCGGCTCGGGCGCGGGCTCGCTCGTCGCATGGTCGCTGACCATCACGGATCTTGATCCGCTGCGGTTCGGCCTTCTGTTCGAGCGCTTTCTCAATCCCGAGCGCGTCTCGATGCCGGACTTCGACATCGACTTCTGCCAGTATCGGCGCGACGAGGTGATCCGCTATGTGCGCCAGCGTTACGGCGTCGAGCGCGTCGCGCAGATCATCACCTTCGGGTCGTTCCTGGCGCGCGGCGTGTTGCGCAACGTGGGCCGCGTGCTCGAAATGCCGCTGGGCCAGGTGGACAAGCTCGCCAAGCTCGTGCCGCAGAATCCGGCTGCGCCCGTGTCGCTGAAACAGGCGATCGAGTCCGAGGTGCGTCTGCGGGAGGCGATGGAATCGGACGAGCGCGTCGCCACGCTGGTGAACATCGCCGAGAAGCTCGAAGGTCTTTACTCGAACGCCTCCACCCATGCGGCCGGCATCGTGATCGGCGACCGCCCGCTCGACGAGCTGGTGCCGCTTTACCGCGATCCGAAGTCGGATATGCCCGCCACCCAGTTCAACATGAAATGGGTGGAGCCTGCGGGCCTCGTGAAGTTCGACTTCCTCGGCCTCAAGACGCTCACGACGCTTTCCACCACGGTCAATCTGATCCGTCAGCGCGGCATCGAGATCGACCTGTCGAAGATACCGCTCGACGACAAGAAGACCTACGACATGCTCGCCCGCGCCGAGTCTGTCGGGGTGTTCCAGCTGGAAAGCGCCGGCATGCGCAAGGCGCTGGCCGAAATGAAATCGGACCGGCTGGAGGACATCATCGCTCTCGTGGCCCTGTATCGTCCGGGTCCGATGGCGAACATCCCGACCTATTGCGCCGTCAAGCACGGCGAGCAGGAGGCGGACTACATCCATCCGCTCATTGAAAGCATTCTCAAGGAAACCTGCGGCGTCATCATCTATCAGGAACAGGTGATGCAGATCGCCCAGATCCTGTCGGGTTATTCGCTGGGCGAAGCCGATCTACTGCGCCGCGCCATGGGCAAGAAGATCAAGGCAGAGATGGATGCGCAGCGCGAGCGCTTCGTGCAGGGCGCGGTCGAGCGCGGCATTCCCAAGCCGAAGGCCGATGAAATCTTCGACCTGCTGGCGAAGTTCGCCGACTACGGCTTCAACAAGAGCCACGCCGCCGCCTATGCGCTGATTGCCTACCAGACCGCATGGTTCAAGGCGAACTATCCGGTCGAGTTCATCGCGGCCTCGATGACGCTCGACAAGGGAAACACCGACAAGCTGTCTGAATTCCGCAACGAAGCGAAGCGGCTCGGCATTCGCATCGAGCCGCCTTCGGTCAATCGCTCCGGCGTCGACTTCGATGTGCGCCGCGATCCCAACGGCGAATATGTGATCTACTATGCATTCTCCGCCGTGAAGGGCGTCGGCGACGGACAGGCGGAAGCGCTGGTCAAGGCGCGCGGCCAGCAGCCGTTCCGCGACATGGGCGATTTCGCCCACCGGATCAATCCGCGCGAGGTGAACAAGAAGGTGCTCGAAAGCCTCGCGGCGGCGGGCGCCTTTGATGAACTCGAACCCGATCGCGCGCGCGCCTTTGCGGCCATCCAGACAATCCTGCGGGTGGCGAACCGTGTGCAGGAGGAAACGCAGGCCGGCCAGAGCGCCCTGTTCGGCGGGCCGGGCGGCGGCGAGCCCTTCGTCATGCCAAAGACATTGTCGTGGCCTCCTGCCGAACGCCTGAAGCGCGAATTCGACGCGGTCGGTTTCTTCCTCTCCGGACACCCGCTCGACGATTATGCAGGCGTGCTGAAAAAGCTGCGCGTCGAACGCTGGGTGGATTTCGCCCGCGCCGTAAAGGCGGGCGCATCCGGCGCGCGGCTGGCCGCCACGGTGCTCGACCGTTCCGAACGGCGTACCAAATCCGGCTCCAAGATGGGCATCGTGACCCTCTCGGACCAATCCGGCCAGTATGAAGCCATCATGTTCCAGGAGGCGCTGATCCAGTATCGCGACCTCCTGGAAAAAGGTTCGGCCGTGCTGGTCACCTTGCAGGCCAATCTGGAAGGCGAGGAAGTGCGCGCGCGCATTGTGGGCTGTGACGCGCTGGAAGCAGCAGCGAGCCGCATCCAGAAGGGCTTGCGCATCTTCCTGCGCGATTCCGCGCCGCTCTCGGCGATCTCGCAACGGTTAACGACGCGAGGCGAAGGCGAGGTCTCGCTGGTGCTGATGATCGAACGCGACCGCAGCGAAGTCGAAGTCCGCCTGCCGGGAAAATTTCAGGTGTCCCCACAGGTTGCGGGCGCCATCAAATCGATTCCCGGGATCGTGGCCGTGGAACATGTGTGAACGCATTCGTTCAAATGCGAACGGATGCGTTGGGACTTTCCTGAACAATCCAAACTAGGTTGCGTTTCACGTTTGCTGGAGCGCGATCATGAACTGGATCACACTTGGGTTTCTGGCCGTCCTGACGACAGCGGGAATGGGACGCGCACAGGCGGAAGACGTCCGCAAGCCATTCGTCGAATTGCGCAAGGCGCAAACGTCCGTGGCTGCGCCCAAGCCCGATTTCCACGCTGCCCGCGAGCAGAAGAAATCGGCCTTTCAGGAACTGCGCGCCGACCGGCAGACGGCCCGTGGGGTCGGCGCCGACGACCGAAAGAAAATCGAGACCGATTGGGCTTCGCTGCGCCAGCAGCGTCTGGCGCTTGCGCCGCAACGCGAGGCCGTGAAGGCCGACGCGGAAAAGCTGAAGGTCGATCGGGCAGCCGGCAACCGCGATGCGCTAAAAAATGATCGCCAGAAACTGCGCGCCGACAGGGCTGCGCTGCGTACAGAACGCGAGCAGTTGAAGCCCGCGCGTGAGGCCCTGAAGCAGGAACGGATGGCGGTGGTCGAAAGGCGACAGCAACAGCGGCAGATCATCCTCGGCGACCGTCAGAAGGCTGAAACCGCTTCGCAAAATCTGCAAGCATTGCGTCAGCAGGCGATGGCCGCGCGTCGGACTGTGCGCTGATCAATCGCCCCGCGCCCATCCGGCCTTTGTCTCGTCGCAATATTCCGCATAACGCCCGGCGCTGATCGCCGCGCGCGCGCCCGCCATCAGGTCCTGATAATAGGCGAGGTTGTTCCACGTCAGCAGCATCATGCCGAGGATCTCGCCCGCCTTGACGAGATGATGCAGATACGCGCGGGAATAATCGCGTGCGGCGCCACATGAGGATGTTTCATCCAGAGGACGCGGATCGGACGTGTGCTTCGCATTGCGCAGATTGATCTTGCCGTGGCGCGTATAGGCCAGACCGTGGCGTCCCGCGCGCGTCGGCATCACGCAATCGAACATATCGACTCCGCGTCGAACGCTTTCCAGAATGTCGTCCGGCGTCCCGACGCCCATGAGGTAATGCGGCTTATCGTCCGGCAGATGCGACATGACGGTATCGATCATCGACAGCATCACGTCCTGCGGTTCGCCGACCGCCAGCCCGCCAATCGCCATGCCGTGAAAGTCCATCTCCGCAAGGGCTTTGGCGCTTTCGACGCGCAAGGCCGGGACCGCCCCGCCCTGCACGATGCCAAAGCAGGCTTGCCCGCGTTCCGCATTAAACGCTTTGCGTGAACGCTCCGCCCAGCGCAGCGACAGGCGCATCGCGCGCTCCGCTTCGGCGTCGCTGCATGGGAGCTTCACGCATTCGTCGAACTGCATCTGGATGTCGGAGCCGAGCAGCGCCTGAATCTCCATGGAGCGTTCGGGCGTCAGAACATGACGCGCGCCGTCGATGTGTGACTGGAAGGTGACGCCGTTCTCGTTGAGCTTGCGCAGCTTGGCGAGCGACATGACCTGAAAGCCGCCGCTGTCGGTGAGGATCGGATGCGGCCAGTTCATGAACTTGTGCAGGCCGCCAAGCTCGAAAACCTTTTCGGCGCTGGGCCGCAGCATCAGATGATAGGTGTTGCCGAGCACGATATCCGCTCCGAGCGCCTTCACCTGTTCGGGATACATGGCCTTCACGGTCGCGGCTGTGCCGACCGGCATGAAGGCAGGCGTGCGAATGGTCCCGCGCGGCATGCGAATTTCGCCGGTGCGGGCTGCGCCGTCGCGCGACGCAATCGCATAAGAAAATTCCGTGCTCACCCGTCAGGACTCCTTGCTGCCGAGGACAGCGACTTTTTCAATTCTATAGATGCCGCGATCCACATCGTTCCACTGGATCGCGAACGTTTCACCGACCTTGATGAGGCGCTGGCGCAAATCCGTACGCCAGCGGCGATCAGACTGCGCACCAAAATCCATGTCCCCATTGGGCCGCAACACGAATGGCGCACGGGCCGCAGTATCAAGATCAATCGCCCCGAATAACGACCAGGTGCCCACAACCCGACGCGCATCATCGATGCGCAAATCGAGAGTCAGCAGGCTCTCTGTCGGATCGTCGGTCCATTCGGCGAGGATGCGAACGTTCTGCGGGCTCATGGCGATGTCCCGTCACCAAATGCTAAACGAATAACAGGAATCATCGGATGCTTGGCTTCAAGCCATTCATGAGCAATTCGTCGAACAAATGCCTCGGCATCCTGCGCCCATCCCATTGAGGCCAGCAGGTCGGAGTTTAAACGAAGTAGGTCATCTAGTCCGGCTTGGTCGTAAACATAAGCAGCGCCGCTGTGAATGCAGCAATGTTCAGCGTCGAACGAAATCACAGCTCGATTTTGGCTCTTCGCCTGATCCTCGATTTCGACCATCTCCATCTGCATGAACTCAACAATGGTTTGCATCGGCAGGTAAGAAATCAACTTCTGTGAACCAGGATTGACAAGCCCTGCCAACAATTGCCGTTTGTCTTCAACGCTCATTTGCCAACTCATGGCGCCACGACATCGTCGGCTCGATGCAGCAGGCACGCATCTCCGTAGCTGTAGAAGCGATAGTCGTTCGCAATCGCATGCGCGTAGGCGCGCTGCATACGTTCCAGTCCGCAGAAGGCAGAGACGAGCATGAACAGCGTCGACTTCGGCAAATGGAAATTGGTCAACAACACGTCTACGGCGCGAAAACGGTAGCCGGGGGTAATGAAGATCGACGTATCACCCGCAAAGGGCTTCACGATTCCATCTGCGCCCGTGGCGGATTCCAGAATGCGCAGCGACGTCGTGCCGACGCTCACGATGCGCCCGCCATTCGCGCGCGTTCGGTTGAGGGCTTCCGCCACTTCCGAAGTCACAACGCCGAATTCGGCGTGCATCTTGTGGTCAGCCGTATCGTCCGCCTTCACGGGCAGGAACGTCCCTGCCCCGACATGCAGCGTAACGCGATGCGTGGCGACGCCGCGATTGGCGAGCGCATCCACCAGCGCGGGAGTGAAATGGAGGCCGGCGGTCGGCGCCGCGACCGCGCCGGGCTTGTCGGCGAACAGCGTCTGGTAATCCGTGAGATCCTTGTCGTCCTCGCCGCGCTTGGAGGCAATGTAGGGCGGCAGCGGCATATGGCCGAGGCGCATGATGGCCTCATCCAGCGCCGGGCCGGTGAAAGCGAATGCCAGCAGCACCTCGCCGCCGTCGCGTTTCTCGATCACTTCGGCGTCGAGCGCTCCCAGCAGGCAGGCCATGCTCTCGGAGCTTTCGCCGAAGCGAATGCGCTCGCCGACGTTGAGCTTCTTGGCGGGACGCACGAAGGCCCACCAGCGGTCCTCGCCCTCGCGTTTGTGCAGCATTGCCTGAATGCGCGCGACGGCCTCGCCGCGCACCCGCACGCCGTCGAGCCGCGCCGGGATGACGCGCGTGTCGTTGACCACCAGCGCATCGCCGGGCCGCAGCAGGTTCGGCAGATCGCGGATGATGCGGTCCTCGAAGAAGGGCGCAGCCGGATCGACCACGAGCAGTTTCGCGCTGTCGCGCGGCTCGGCGGGCCGCAGGGCGATGCGGTCTTCGGGAAGGTTGAAGTCAAACAGATCGACGCGCATTTCGTCTCACATCACGGTCGTGAGGAAGACCGGCAACAGGAAGATGGACATGAGTGTGGAAAGCACCACGATGCCCGCCACGTCTGCGCCCTGATTGCCGTAACGCGTGGCGAAAAGATAGTTCAGAACGGCGGATGGCATCGCGCTTTGCGTCACCAGCACGCCGCGCTCGACACCTTCAAGGCCGAGCAGCAACGCCACGCCCCAGCCCACCGCAAAACCGCCGAACAGCCGGGCGCAGGAAAACAACAGGCTTCTGGGCAGGGCCCCCACGTGCAGGTGGGCCAGCGAGTAGCCAAGCGACATCAGCATCAACGGCACCGAGATGCCGGCCAGCAGGTGAGATGTTCGCATGATCATTTCGGGGGGCCGCAAGCCCGTGAACATCACGAACAGCACAAAAGCCAGCGCCCAGACAATCGGCAGGCGCACAAGCTCGCGCAGGCTCATGCCGCCCGCCGCGATCGCCTGCCCGACGGTATAGTTGGTGATCGCCGAAAAGGAGAACCAGCCGATCGCAAGCGCCAGCCCGTGCTCGCCAAAAGCGAAGAGCATCAGCGGCAGTCCCATGTTGCCGCCGTTGGACCAGACCAGCGTCGGCAGGAAGGTCGAGACCGGCAGCCCCTGCGCGCGGACGAACAGCCAGCCGAGGAGCATCATGCTCCCCATGCTGATCGAAGCGCCGAGCGCCATCGTTCCAAGCGCAGCCGGGTTCAATTTCGCGTTGAGCAGACTGTCGAGGATCAGGGCGGGCGTGGCGATATTGTTGACCAGCACGGTCACGAAGCCGGACTCGAACTTCGGTCCGCGCAGGGCCCACACATAGCCGATCGCCGCGACGATCAGCACCGGCCCCACGACGTCGATCAGAATGCCTACCAGACCCAAAAAGACCTCCGCCCGGACCGTTCGGGGCCTGCCCTACGCGGCGGATGGCAGGGGCGCAAGCCCGGCCCTTGCGGGCCAGACCTGCGAATGCGGTTATGCGATGCTACTCGGCCGCGTCCGGCACAGGCTTTCCATCGCCGTGGGCGGGCAGCAGCGGGGCGAACTCGGCATATTTGGCGCAGGCGAACAGAAGGCACGCCACCGCCAGATAGGAGAAGGCCACCGCCGGAGAACTCGCAAAGCCGATGGCCTCCCCGTGCATGAAGCCGAAGAAGGTCAGCACAGCGCCCGCCGCCGCAAAGGCCGAGGCCTTCACGAACTCCCGGTCGATCATGAACACCGTGATCGCGCCGAGGATGATGCCGGCCAGCGTCGCCCCGCCGCCCAGCGTCTCCAGCCCCTTGTAGAGCACCCCGACCTGACCGAGCTTGTCCATGCCGACCGCAGCTGCGTTTGTCCCGGCTGCCCCCAGAGCGCCGTCGATCTGCACCTTGCCCCATGCGGCGATCTGCGGAACCAGCGCCAGCACAATCGCAGGCGCATGGCGATGCGGCGATTCCTGAAAGGCCTGCGAGCCGATCAGCATCCCGATGTAGAGCAGGATCGGCAGAATCGCGACGACCGGGATCAGGGCCGACATCAGCGCCACGATGCCGAAGCATGTCAGCACCAGCATCAGGATGCCGGTCCCGGCCGAATAGCCGATGCGCCCGCCCATCGCCTTCCAGCCCGGATGGCCGATGTAAACCGCGTTGATGAACGGATTGCCGAGCAGGCAGCCGATGAGGCTGACCACGCCGTCCGCCGTCAGCACCCGCGTTGTCGGGAAGCTGTCGCCGGCCGCCGAGGCGCTCTCCACATTGTCGAGCGCTTCGACGAGATCGTAGATGCCGAACGGGATCGCCGTCACCAGAATGACCCCGATATATTTGAAGCCGCCGAACGTATGGTCGATGGCCGGGATCGGCAGGTTGAACCCGAAGTTCGAGAACGATCCGCCCAGATTGCCGAGCGTCAGCCCGCCATAGTTGAGGCCGAGCAGGTTCGAGCCCCACGCGATGAGCGTGCCCGCCGCAATGGCCACGAGGCCGCCCGGCACGCCGCCGAAATATTTCACGCCGCCGAACCAGTTGGCGAGGATCACCGCAAAGCAGATGACGCCAATGACGGGCGTCATGAACATCTGCGCGGCGGGGCTCATGGAGATGAAGGTGATGGAAATGCCGGCGAGCGAGCCGAGCAGCGCGGCGCGCGGCGTGATCTTGCGCACCACGGGTCCGATGAAGCCGCCGAGGATCAGCACGAAGCTCTGGACAAACACCCATGTGAGGCCCGCTTCCCAGGCCTGCACCGGATCGCCTGTCTGGATCCCGATCGGCAGCATGATCACGAAGGTCACGACGAACATGTGCGGGACGCTGACGCCCGAGGGCAGCGCGCAAACGTCGGTGCGTCCGGTCTTCTTGGCCAGGTTGTAGGCGAGCCACGCATAATAGCAGGTGCTCAGGCAGAGCATCACGCCGAGCGCCGGCAGGATGCGGCCGAACACCAGCGAGTCCGGCATTTTCAGCACGAAGCGCAGGAGGCCTGTCAGAACCAGCAGGTTGACGAGAATGTTCGTCCCGAAGCCGAAGAATGCGTTCCAGTCTCCCGGCACCCAAAGTTTCGGCGCCGTACCCCCGCTGGCAGTTGACATGCTGACCTCCTCTGCGCCGGTTCTGCCGGCTTCTCAGTGTGAAATGGCTGCGATGACGCGCTCGGACGGCGCGACCCATCCGAAGATGCCGCCCTGCGCCTTGATCATTTTCAGGCCCATGATGTGGAATTCGGGGAAGTAGGAGCCGACGCAGTCTTCCAGCACGAGGCAGTTGAAGCCGCGGTCGTTGGCTTCGCGAACCGTCGTGTTGACGCAGACTTCCGTGGTGACGCCTGTGACGACGAGTTGCGTGACGCCGCGATGGCGCAGGATTTCAGCGAGATCGGTCGCGTAAAACGCGCCCTTGCCGGGCTTGTCGATCACAGGCTCGCCCGGCAGCGGATAAAGCTCCGGAATGATGTCGTGGCCCGGTTCTCCGCGCACCAGAATGCGGCCCATCGGCCCGGGGTCGCCAATGCTGGTTTTCGAGCGCCCGCGCGCCTTCTTTTCAGGCGGCAGATCGGCCAGATCGGGACGATGGCCCTCGCGGGTGTGAATGACGAACAGACCCGCTTCGCGCCATGCGGCGAGAAGCCTGCGGTTCGGCTCGATGGTTCGGCGAAGTTGCGAGACGTCGTTGCCGAGCATTTCCCCGAAGCCGCCGGGCTCCAGAAAATCCCGCTGCATGTCGATGATCAGAAGCGCCGCGCGCGCGGGCTCGAAATCGAAAGCATATGGCTCCGCGTTGATTTGCGGCATTTGGGCGCCCCCCGGCGCAACAGGACCGGTTTGGTTAAAGCAAGGGGCATGCCGGGTCGCAGCATGAGAGGGTGTGGAGTAAACCCACGTAAACTTACGCGCCCGGATTTTTAGCTTACCAAGGGATTCCGCTATGCGTCCCGAGCGTGCGTGCTAACGTTCCATGCAGTCAATGGATAGCTCACAACGGGTTTGACCTTGCGCCTCGAACAAATTTCACACCCCCAGATCATTGCGGCCCTGAAGACATTCGTGCCGTCGCCCATCCGCTCCTTTGTGCGGCGGCGCAATGTCGAATCCGAAAAGGTCGCGCTCGCGACGGCGCGCTCCACCGACCGCAAGCTGTTGAACGAAACGCTGCTGCCTGCCCTGTCGCGTGGCGCGGGGCGCGCCCTCTGGGTCGGCTGCCGCGCCTATACGGCTCGCTATCCGACGATCATCGAGGCCTGCGGGGCGGAATGCTGGACGACCGACATTGACCCGGTCGCCGCCCGGCATGGCCGCCCCGGCCGGCATGTGACGGGAGACGCGAAGCAAATTGATGCCCTGTTTGCGGGCATGGAATTCGGAACCGTCTTTCTCAACGGCGTTTTCGGCTTCGGCATTGACGATGTCGCCGGCCAGGATGAGTGCATCGAGGGGATTTCGCGCATCCTGAAGCCGGGCGGATTGCTGCTCGTGGGATGGAACCACGACGCCGTGCAGGACCCCGAACGGCTGCCGGCCATGCAGAAGAGTTTTGTCCGGGCCGCCGTCCCCGGCTGCGAAACGCGCGTGCGCTACGACGACGTGACCCACGTGTACGATGTTTTCCGCCGCGCAGGCTGATCGGTCGCACGAAGGCGACTTGCGAAGCTTCGGCCATAGGGCCTAAACCCGGACGACAGACCAAGTCCGGGGGAAACATGTCGAAGCCCAAGGTCCTGATATATGCGCCGCGCGAAGAGCCGGCGGAAATTCTGCAGAAGCTCGAACAGCAGGGTTACGACATCGTCTTCGGCGACAAGGCGTGGACCCTGCCGCGCGGCGACCACACGGGCGCGCTGCGCGATGCGGCGCGCGACACGGTGGCCCTGATGGGCACGTCGATCCGCCACACGCCCATTACCCGCGAAGTGATGGAAGCCTCCCAGCGCCTGCGCGTCGTGGCGAAATATACGGTGGGGGTCGACGACGTTGATACGGATGCGGCGACCGACCTGGGCATTCTGGTCTGTCACGCGCCGACCGAGTCCAACTGCTTCGGCGTGGCGGAATCCACGATGGCCATGATCCTTGCCATGCTGAAGAAGGTCGTGGAACGCGATCAGGACGTGCGCGCGGGCAAATGGCGCGAGCCGCATCACGGCACGACCTTTCTGGGCGCGCGGGCCGATGGCTATCCGGGCATCACGATCGGAATCGTGGGCCTCGGCCGTATCGGCAAGCGCGTGGCGCAACTGCTGGCCCCGTGGCGCATCAGGCTGATCGCCTACGATCCTTACATTCCGCCCGCCGACTTCCTGCTCGCGGGCGCGAAACAGGTTGATTACGAGACGTTGCTGCGCGAGTCCGATGTGGTCTCCTTCCATGTCGTGCTGACGAAAGAGACGCGCTACATGCTGCGCGAGGAGCAGATCCGGCTGATGAAGCCGACCGCCACGATTATCAACACGGCGCGCGGCAAGGTGATCGAGGAAGCGGCGGTGGCCGCCGCCATTCGTGAAAACCGGCTGCGGGGCGCGGCCATCGACGCTTTCGAGGAAGAGCCTGTGGCGATGGACTCGCCTCTGCGCCAGCTCGGCCACCGCGTGCTGATGTCGCCGCATTCGGCATCGTTCAACGAGGGCGGCGAATTGCGACCCGGAATTGCCTGGGCGACGCGCTCGGTGATCTCGGCGCTGAACGGGATTGTGCCGGACAATGTCTATAATCGCGAGGTCATTCCGCGCTGGAAAGAGCGGTTCGGCAATGCGAGCGTGACCGGCTGAGCGTGGGTGGCCGGGACAGGCCCGGCCATGACGGCCCGCTTCAGTACTTGCGCACGAGGCTGACGAGCTTCCCCTGAATGCGGATGCGGTCAGGTCCGAAGATGCGCGTCTCGTAGGCCGGGTTGGCGGCTTCGAGCGCAAGGGACGCGCCGCGCTTGCGCAGCCGCTTCAGGGTCGCTTCCTCGTCGTCCACCAGCGCCACCACGATATCGCCGGTCTCGGCCGTGTCCTGCTTGCGGATGATGACGGTGTCCTGATCCAGAATGCCGGCCTCGATCATCGAGTCGCCGCGCACTTCGAGCGCGTAATGCTCGCCCGTGCCCAGAAATTCCGGCGGCATGGCAATCGTGTGGGTGCGGGCCTGGATGGCCTCGATGGGCGTGCCGGCCGCGATTCGGCCCATGACGGGGATCATCACGCCCGACCCTGCCCGGTCGTCTCCCGCATCGCGGGGGGACGGCGAACGGACGCGCCCGAGCGTTCCCTCGATCACCGAGGGGGAGAAGCGGCCAGCGCCGCGGCTTGGCGAGGGCGTCGAGGATTCGGGGAGCTTGATGACTTCCAGCGCACGGGCGCGATTGGGCAGGCGGCGGATGAAGCCGCGCTCCTCCAGCGCCATGATGAGGCGGTGAATGCCCGACTTGGACCGCAGGTCCAGCGCGTCCTTCATCTCGTCGAAAGACGGCGGCACGCCGGATTCCTTCAGGCGCTCATTGATGAAGCGCAGAAGTTCGCTTTGTTTCTTCGTCAGCATTGCACGTCCGCCTGTCCTGGAACCAACGCGCCGAACCCCGCCGGCGCCCGCAAAACGAATCACGCTTCGTTCCGCCCATGAGCGCCTTTACACTGAGCCTCGTTGATAAACAAAGCATGAACGAACACTAAATGTTCGCGGTGTGTTCAGTCAAGGCATAAATCCAGCGCTTCTGATCTGGACGAAGCGACTTAACCAGCCTTTAGTGTTCGCGATGTCTGGCTGAGGAACCGCTTTGACCGTTAACCGCCGCTCCGTCCTCATCGGCCTCACGGCCCTGCTCGAAGCCCGTCCGGCCTTCGCGGAAATGACCGTGCGGGCGCCGAAGGAGCCGTGGGATTCCGTAAAGTTCACCCTGCGGGACGGCGACAATGTCTGGCCCGGCGTCGCCGTGCGGGTGCCGGGCGCGCCCGGCAAGCCCTCCTATATCTATGCGGCGAGCACGATCTGCCCGCATCAGGGCTGCCAGTTCGAGTTCGAAGCGGATTACCAGGCGGTCGGGGCGAAGATCGGCAAAGAGCTCACGAACCCGGTGTTCCACTGCCACTGCCACATGTCGACCTATGACCCCGCCAATGCCGGACAGGTGATCCACGGCCCTGCCCCGCGCCCGCCCTTCCGGTTCGAGTTCCGCGAGGAAGGCGACGCGCTGGTCATCACCGGCGTCGTCACCTGAGGTCTTGCGGTCGGGGCTTGGTCTGCGCAAGATGGGTCAGCGGCGCAGACCGCAGACCGGGAGGGCTTGATGTTTCTGTTTCGCGCCGCGCTTGCGGCAGGATTCCTGACAGTCGCCGCGCATCCAGCCTTCGCGCAGCAATCGGTCGCCGATTTCTATCGCGGCAAGACGATCGACTTCATTGTCGGCACCGAGACCGGTTCGTCCTACGACAGTTTCGCGCGACTGCTGGCCAAGCACATGAAGATCCCGGGCGATCCGGGCTTCGTGGTGCGCTCGATGCCGGGCGCAGGCCACATCAAGGCGACGAATTATCTCTATACGACCGCCGCGAAGGACGGGACCGTGATCGGGATGATCTCTCAACTGATCCCGACCGCGACGGTGCTGAAGAACAAGCCCGGGCTGGAAGCTGATTTCACGAAATTCCGCTGGATCGGCTCCACCGATTCCGCCCGTCAGGTCTGCGTCACCCGGCCTGACGCGAAGGTGAAGTCCGGCGGCGACCTGTTTGCCGAAAAGCTCATCGTGGGCGGCACAGGCGCCGGCAGCGGCGTCACCGGTATCCCGACCTTCCTGCGCGATGTGTTCGGCATGAAGTTCGAAATCATCATGGGTTACAAGAATTCCGGCGACGTGATGCTCGCCATGGAGCGCGGCGAGGTCGAGGGCGTCTGCCAGACCTATCAGGGCGTCGAGCATTCGCGCCCCGGCGCCATGGCGAATGGTCAATTGCGGCTGCTGTTCAATCTTGAAAAAGATCCGATCCCCGGAACGAATGCGCCGAGCGTGCGCCAGTTTGCCCGCGCGGAAGACCAGCGGCTGCTGGCCGACTTCTTCTCGGCCAACAATGATCTGGGGCGTCCGCTCATCGCCCCGCCAGGCATTCCGGAAGACAGGCTGAAGGCGATCCGTGACGCCTTCGACGCCGCCGTCCGCAGCAAGGACTATCTGGACGAGGCGAACAAGCTGCACCTCGACACGAACGCCCGCAGCGGAACAGAACAGGAGACGGATTTCCGGGCGATCCTTGCAACGCCGCCGGCAATCATCAAGCTGGCCGAAAAGTATATGTGAGCGGGAAGGTCAGTCCTCCCGCACCACGCTGA
Source organism: Beijerinckiaceae bacterium (assembly GCA_947475995.1). Lineage (GTDB taxonomy): Bacteria > Pseudomonadota > Alphaproteobacteria > Rhizobiales > Beijerinckiaceae > Terripilifer. The sequence continues at coordinate 66,338 of CANJNI010000016.1, forward strand.
TCTTGCCGCTTGTCTCCAGCACGACGCGGCGGGTCTTGCGCAGATCGTCGATGGTCTCGCTGCGCAAAGCTTCTTCCAGATCGGACATGCTGACGCCGCTCCGGCGCATGGCATTCGTGTCGACCCTGCCGTTTTCCGCCAGCACCACGGGCTTTCCTGAAATCCAGATATCGGCGCGTTCGGACCGGGCCACCCATTGGGCAAGCAGGGCATGCAGCACAAGCAGCAACGTCACGGCCGCCAGCGTGGCCCAGAGTTCCGCCCCGCCCGTCATGGCGCGGCCGAGGCTTGAGGCGATCATGATCGATACGACGAAATCCATGCTCGACCATTTGCCAAGCAGGCGGCGACCGGCGCGCCTGATCGCCACCAGCGCATAGGCGAGAATCAGGACGGCGCGGGTGCAATAGTGCCACCAGGCAAGATTGTCCTTCGCGCCGAACAGCGCAAGCGACCAGGTTTCTGCGGTTTCGAGCACGAGGTCTCCGGCACAGGCAATTATGCCTGACAACCGGAGCGGGGCTTTGTTGTTCCTGGGCCTAGCGATAGGCCGCCGCAATGCCGAGAAAATCCGCCGCCTTCAGGCTCGCTCCGCCGACAAGTGCGCCGTCCACATTGGCGACGCCCATCAGTTCGACCGCGTTGGAAGGCTTGACCGAGCCGCCGTACAGGATTCGCACGCCGGACCCCTGCCCCGGCATGAGGCGGTTCAGTTCGGCCCGGATGAAGGCATGGACCTCGGCGACGTCGGCGGCGGTCGGGGTCAGGCCAGTCCCGATCGCCCAGACCGGCTCGTAGGCGATGACAAGGTTCGCGGCGGTCGCGCCCTTCGGCAAGGAACCGGACAGTTGCGTCCCCACCACGGTTAGGGTCTTTCCGCCTTCGCGCTCGGCGCGTGTTTCGCCGACGCAGACGATGGCGTTGAGGCCGGCCCGGAAGGCGGCTTCGGCCTTGGCTTTCACGATGGCGTCGGTCTCGGCATGGTCGGTGCGGCGCTCGGAATGGCCGACGATCACGAAGGTCGCTCCGGCGTCGGCGATCATCTCGGCAGCGATGTCGCCCGTATGGGCGCCGTTCGGGTTGGGATGACAATCCTGCGCCCCGACCGCGATGCCTGAACCCAGCGCCCCATGCGCCATGGCGAACAGCAGCGTTGCGGGCGGGCAGACGAGCATGTCGCAGCGGGCTTTCAGGGCAGCGTCGTACCCGGCGGCCATAGCGTTGATTTCATTGAGAGACGCCTTGAGGCCATTCATCTTCCAGTTTCCGGCGACGAGGGGGCGGGGTCGGCTGGTCATAGGGCTCTCCGGAAAAGTCTTTCGAATGGCGGAAGGTTTGGGCCAAGCGCAGTTAGAGCATGGCCGAAAATAGTTGAAGGACTTTTTCGGCCCGGCCCCGCTCCGGCCCGAAGCCTATGCAAATGCTGCCCGAGGCGGTATGGGACAGGCAGGATTGCTGCAGGCAAACGGGACAGATCAATGCTCGAAGGGATGCGCAAGGCATCGCAGAACTGGTTCGGCCGCGCCGTCATGGCCGTGCTGATGGGGTTCATTATCCTCAGTTTCGCGATCTGGGGCATCGGAGACATTTTCCGCGGTTTTGGCACCGGAACGGTCGCGAGCGTCGGCAGCCAGGAGATCACCTCCGAGCAGATGCGCTTCGCCTACCAGACGCAATTGCAGCGCCTGCAGCAGCAATACCGCCGCGCCATCACCAACGATCAGGCGCGCGCCATGGGATTCGACCGGCAGGTGCTTGGCCGCCTGATCGCCGAGGCGTCCCTCGACCAGCGCGTCAAGACGCTCGGCCTCGCCATGTCGAACAGCGACATCGCCAAGGCGATCCAGAGCGATCCTAATTTCGCAGGACTCACGGGCAAGTTCGACGTCGCCCGCTTCAACGAAATCCTGCGCGACAACGGCCTGAACGAGCAGAGCTTCGTACGCGAGCAGCGCAAGGTCTATCTGCGGCAGGAATTGTCGGAATCGCTGATCGGCGGCCTGGAAGCGCCGAAGTCCTACGTCGAGACCATCCATCGTTATCGCTACGAGACCCGCGCCATCGAATATGCGGTCCTGCCGGAAACGGCGGCGGGCGAAATCGAGGCGCCTTCCACCGAGACGCTGCAAGCCTTCTATGACCTGCGCAAATCGAGCTTCCGGGCCGAGGAATTCCGCAAGATCGTGCTTCTTGCCGTGACCCCGTCTTCGGTCGCCGATCCGTCGAAGATCAGCGACGCAGACGCACGGGTTCGCTACGATCGCGTGAAGGGCGAGAAATACGGCACGCCCGAAAAGCGTCATCTCCAGCAGATCGTGTTTCCGACCGAGGACGAGGCCAAGGCCGCCAGCCAGAAGATCAAGGGCGGCGAGGGCTTCATGGCCGTCGCGGCGGAACGCAAGCTGACGGAAGCCGACGTCGATCTCGGCACGATCAGTCGCGGCGAAGTGATCGACCCTGCGGTTGCTGAAGCCGGCTTTGCGCTGGCAGCCGGGGCCGTGAGCGAACCCATCAAGGGCCAGTTCGGTTACGTGCTGGTGCGGGCCGAATCCGTGACGCCCGAGAGCGTCCAGTCTTTTGCGGATGTTGCGGCGGATCTGAAGAAGGACATCGCGCTGGAGCGCGCCCGCAGCGAGGCCTCGAACATTCGCGACAAGGTCGAGGACGAGCGCACCTCGGGCAAGTCGCTCGCAGACGCGGCAGCGGCAGTCGGTTTCCAGACGAGCATCATCGACGGAGTGACGGCCAACGGCATCGGACGCGACGGGCAGCCGGTCGCCAACCTGCCGGAACGCGACGCGCTTCTGAAGGCCGTTTTCGCCTCCGACATCGGTGTCGACAACGACACGATCTCGGGCCGCGACGGCACCTATGTGTGGTTCGAAGTCACCTCGATCGACCCTGCCCGCGAACGCTCACTGGATGAAGTGAAGGCGGAAGTCGAGCGCGCCTGGCGCGAGGACGAAATCGTCAAGCGCCTCGTGGCGAAGGGCGATGAGCTCGTCGAAAAGGTGAAGGGCGGCGCGGATTTCGAGGCCGTCATGAAGGAAGCGGGCTTCGAGGTTCAGCAGGCCAGCGACGTCAAGCGCATCGGCACGACGAGCGTCTCGCCCGGCGTCGTGGTGCGCGCCTTCGCGCTGCCGGTGGGCGGCGTCGGGGCTGCGGCGGGCGAAGGGCTGAGCCGCGTCATCATGAAGGTGAACGACAGCGTCGTGCCCGAGTTCGATGCAGACGCCGAAGTGATGAAGCAGGTCAGCGAACAGCTTCGCGCCGGTCTCGCGGAAGAACTGCTCTCCCAATACATTTTGAAACTCCAGAACGATCTCGGCGTGAAGATCAACGATGCGGCCTATCGCATCGCGATCGGCGCGGCTGATCCGAACGGGCTGTTCTGAAGGCCGGACATGTTCTCTCCTTCGTTCGAGGATTTCTCGGCCCGCTATCAGGCCGGCAAGCCCGTGCTGATTTCGGCGCAGCTCGTGGCGGATCTCGAAACGCCCGTGTCGGCCTATCTGAAGCTCTCGCAGGGCCGCGCAGGAAACATGTTCCTGCTCGAATCCGTGGAGGGCGGCGCAACGCGCGGCCGCTATTCGATGATCGGGCTCGATCCCGACATCATCTGGCGCGCCACCGGCGACAGGGCGGAGATCAACCGTCGCGCGCTCAGCGACGTGAATGCTTTCACGCCGATGAACGAGAAGCCGCTCGATGCGCTGCGCGTGCTGATCGCCGAATCCGCGATTGATCCGATGCCCGGACTCCCGCCCATGGCGGCGGGCGTTTTCGGCTATCTGGGCTACGACATGGTGCGGCAGATGGAGCGTCTGGCGCCCGCCAAGCCGGACCCCATCGGCGTGCCGGAAGCCGTGATGATCCGCCCGACCGTGATGGTCGTGTTCGATTCGGTGAAGGACGAAATGTCCGTCATCACGCCGGTGCGCCCGCAAGCGGGCGTCAGCGCGCAAGCGGCATACGAGTCCGGCCTTTCGCGTCTCGAAGCCGTCATCGCCGTGCTGGAAAGCCCGCTGTCGCATGTGCCGCCGGAGGCTGACCCGCACATGCTGGCGCAGCCCTCGCGGTCGAACACCGACGAGGCGCGCTTTCTGGCGATGGTCGACAAGGCGAAGGAATACATCGCGGCGGGCGATATCTTTCAGGTCGTTCTGTCGCAGCGTTTTTCCGCGCCGTTCGATCTGCCACCGCTGTCGCTCTATCGCGCCCTGCGCCGTGTGAATCCCGCGCCGTTCCTGTGCTATCTGGATTTCGGCGGCTTCCAGATCGTCTGTTCAAGCCCTGAAATTCTGGTGCGGGTGCGCGACCAGAAGGTGCAGATCCGCCCCATCGCCGGCACGCGCTGGCGCGGCAAGACCGTCGCCGAAGACGAGGCATTGGCGGCCGAGCTTCTGGCCGATCCGAAGGAGCGGTCGGAACATCTGATGCTGCTGGATCTCGGCCGCAACGATGTTGGCCGCGTGGCGAAGATCGGCACCGTCAACGTGACCGACCGGTTCTTCATCGAGCGCTACAGCCACGTCATGCATATCGTGTCGAACGTCGAGGGCGTGCTGGACGACAAGCACGACATCATCGACGCGCTGGCGGCGGGCTTTCCGGCCGGAACCGTTTCGGGCGCGCCGAAGGTGCGGGCGATGGAAATCATCGACGAACTGGAGGTCGACAAGCGCGGCATTTACGCCGGCTGCATCGGCTATTTCGGCTCAAGCGGCGAGATGGACACCTGCATCGTGCTGCGCACCGCCATCGTCAAGGACGGCATGATGCATGCGCAGGCAGGCGCGGGGATCGTCTACGACAGCGTCCCCCTGTCCGAACACCGCGAATGCGTGAACAAGGCGCAGGCCCTTTTCAAGGCGGCTGAAGAAGCGGTGCGGTTTGCGACGAGCGCACGGCGCGGGCAGTAGACGCACCCTCCCCCAACTTGACCTTCGGGCCTGCAAACCCCAAAAGTGCCGCAACAACCGGGCCCGCCATGCCAAGCGTCACGCTGATCGACAATTACGACAGTTTCACCTGGAACCTCGTTCATTATCTGGGGTCGCTGGGCGCTGACGTCACGGTCTATCGCAACGACCAGATTTCGACTGCGGAGGTGCTGGCCGCAAAGCCGGACGCCATCGTGTTGTCTCCCGGCCCCTGCACGCCAAAGGACGCCGGCATTTGCCTTGATCTCATCCGGGACGCGAAGGGCGAGGTGCCGATCTTTGGCGTCTGCCTCGGCCACCAGTCAATCGGGGACGCCTACGGCGGTGACGTGATCCGCGCGCCCGAGCCCATGCACGGCAAGATGTCCGAGATCGAACATCAGGGCGAGACGATCTTTCGCGGCATCAACGGGCCGTTTCAGGCGACGCGCTATCATTCGCTCGTGGTCAAGCGCGACACCATGCCGGCGGACCTGACGATCACCGCGCAAACCCATGACGGTCTGGTGATGGCGGTCTCGCATCGCACCCAGCCTGTGCATGGCGTGCAGTTTCACCCCGAAAGCATCCAGTCCGAACACGGCCACGCGATCCTGCGCAATTTTCTGGATCTGGCCGAAGACTGGAACCGCGCCCATCCGCGCAAGCCCTGAGAGAGACGATTCATGGATGAGTTCAAGCCGCTGATCGCCAAAGTCGCCACCGGCGCCAGCCTCACGCGCGCCGAGGCCAAGCAGGCGTTCGACGACATGCTGTCGGGCGAAGTGACTCCGTCGCAGATGGGCGGCTTCCTGATGGGGCTGCGGGTGCGGGGCGAAACGGTCGAGGAAATAACTGGCGCGGTCTCGGCCATGCGCGAGAAGATGATGCGGGTGAGCGCCCCCAGGGGCACGATCGACATTGTCGGCACGGGAGGCGACGGATCGGGCTCCTACAATGTCTCGACGCTGGCTTCGATCATCACGGCCGCCTGCGGGCTGCCGGTCGCCAAGCACGGCAACCGCGCGGCCTCCTCGCAATCGGGCGCGAGCGACGTTCTGTCGGTGCTGGGCGTCAAGATCGGCTTGCCCTCGGCGGGCGTCGAAGCCTGCGTGAACGAATCCGGCCTCGGCTTCATGATGGCCCCGACGCATCATGCGGCGATGCGGCACGTCGGACCGGTGCGGGTCGAACTCGGCACGCGAACCATTTTCAACATACTCGGCCCGCTGTCCAATCCTGCGGGCGTGCTGCGGCAGGTCGTCGGTGTGTTCTCGCCCGCGTGGCTGGAGCCGATGGCGCAGGTGCTGAAGAATCTCGGCTCCGAGCGTGTCTGGATCGTGCATGGCTCCGACGGGCTCGACGAACTGACCACGACCGGCCCGACTTCCGTTGCGGCGCTCGAACACGGGCAGATCAAGACCTTTGAGGTGACGCCCGAAGAAGCCGGCCTGAAGCGAGCCACTTCCGCTGACCTCAAGGGCGGCGACCCGGCCCACAACGCCGCCGCGCTGCGCGCGGTGCTGGACGGCATGAAGTCGCCCTACCGCGACATTGCGGTATTCAACGCCGCAGCCGGTCTGGTGGTGGGCGACAAGGCGCGGACGCTCACGGAAGGCGCCCGCATGGCAGAAGAGGCGATCGATTCCGGTCGCGCGAAAGCGACGCTCGAAAAGCTCGTCGCCGTCTCGAACCGGAGTTTCTGATGCCCGACATCCTGCGCAAGATCGAAGCCTACAAGCGCCGCGAAATCTCCGAAGCGAAAGTCCGCATGCCGTTTCATGCGCTGGAGCGGCAGATCGACAAGCAGACGCCGCCGCGCGGCTTCGTGCATGCGCTGGAAGCCAAGATCGATTCAGATTCCTTCGCGCTGATCGCCGAGATCAAGAAGGCCAGCCCGTCCAAGGGCGTCATCCGCGCCGATTTCGATCCGCCGAAGCTCGCCAAGGCTTACGAGAAGGGCGGCGCCGCCTGCCTGTCCGTCCTCACAGACGAGCCGTCATTTCAGGGCAAGCCGGAGTTTTTGACGCAGGCGCGCATGGCCGCGACGCATCTGCCGGCTTTGCGAAAGGACTTTCTGTACGATCCCTATCAGGTGTTCGAGGCGCGCGCGTGGGGCGCGGATTGCATCCTGATCATCATGGCTGCTGTCGATGACGATACCGCGCGCGCGCTCAACAAGGCCGCGCATGATCTCAAGATGGATGTGCTGGTTGAAGTTCACGATGAGGATGAACTCAAGCGCGCCTTGCCTCTCGAAACCCGCATGATCGGCATCAACAACCGCGACCTGCACACGTTCAAGACGTCGCTCGAAGTGACGGAGCGTCTGCTGAAGCTCGTGCCGAAGAATCGCTTGGTGGTGTCAGAAAGCGGCATCGGCAATCACGAGGATTGCCTGCGCCTGTCGGGCGCGGGCGTCGGGGCGTTCCTCGTCGGCGAAAGCCTGATGCGTCAGGACGACGTTGTGCAGGCGACGCATGATCTGCTGCATGGCCCGATCGTCGCCAGAAAGCAGAAGGCGTGAGATGAGCGAACTCACGCACATCTCGTCGTCCGGCGAAGCCCGCATGGTGGACGTGTCCGAAAAGGACGTGACGTCCCGCACCGCCATCGCCGAAGGCCATGTGGTGATGCTGCGCGAGACGCTGGAACTGGTGAAATCCGGCAACGCCAAGAAGGGCGACGTGCTCGGCACGGCGCGGATTGCGGGCATCATGGCGTCGAAGAAGACGCACGAACTGATCCCCATGTGTCATCCGCTGCTGATCTCGAAAGTGCAGGTCGATCTCGACATTGACGAGGCGCTGCCGGGGATTCGGGTGCGGGCGCTCTGCAAGGTCGCCGGACAGACCGGCGTCGAGATGGAGGCGCTGACCGCTGTTACGGTCGCGTGCCTGACAATCTATGACATGGTGAAGGCAGTGGACCGCTTCATGCGGATCGAGGGGATCGGCCTCGTCGAGAAGTTGGGCGGCAAGTCGGGCCACTGGAAGCGGGACGAGTAGGCTTTCCCGACGTCATCGCGAGGGGCCTTTTGGCCCCGAAGCGATCCAGCCGGGTCGCAGGAAACTGGATCGCTTCACTGCGTTCGCGATGACGGAGCGCATTCACTCAGCCCCCAACCCGTGCCATAAATCGGGCATGGCACCGTCCCCGCTCCTCCCCGTTCCCGAAGCTCTCGCGCGCGTTCTGGCCAGCGCCCCGCAGGCCTTGCCGTCTGAAAACGCGCCGCTCGCGCAGGCCGCAGGCCGCACGCTGGCCGCAGACCTTGCGGCTCGGCGGACGCAGCCGCCGCTCGATGTGTCGGCCATGGACGGCTATGCGCTGATCTTCGACGATATCGCGCAGGTTCCGGCCACTCTGGAGGTGATCGGCGCATCCGCGGCGGGCCACGGCTTTTCGGGCGAAGTGACGCGCGGCAAAGCGGTGCGCATCTTCACCGGCGCGCCCGTGCCGAAGGGCGCCGACACGGTGCTGATTCAGGAAAACACAACGGCTGAGGGCTCCCGCGTCACCGCTGTCGAGAACGAGGCGCGCGGGCGCAACATCCGCAAGGCGGGGCTGGATTTCGTGACCGGACAAGTCCTGCTGCCGCGCGGCCGCAAGATCGGCGCGCCGGAACTGGCTCTGGCGGCCGCCATGAATCACGCGACCCTGCCGGTCGCCCGCAAGCCGCGCGTGGCGCTGCTGGCGACGGGCGATGAACTTGTCGCGCCAAGTCAGGAGCCCGGACCCGACCAGATCGTCGCGTCCAACACCTATGCGGTCGCCGCTTATGCGGAGGCTGCAGGCGCGGAGGTGATCGATCTCGGGATCGTGGGCGACACATTTGCGGCGCTGGAAGGAGCGATCCGCCGCGCCCGCGAGGCCAATGTCGATGTGCTGGTGACGGTGGGCGGCGCGTCCGTCGGCGACCACGATCTCGTGCAAACAGCCCTGACCCGTGAGGGCATGGAACTCGGCTTCTGGAAAATCGCCATGCGGCCCGGCAAGCCGCTGATGCACGGACAGATCGGCGACATGCGAATCCTCGGCCTGCCGGGTAATCCGGTTTCGGCCATCGTGTGCGCGGTCCTGTTCCTGATCCCGCTCGTGCGGGCCTTACAGGGCGACCCGGAAGCCGGCCGCGACCCGTCGACTGCGGCGGTTCTCGGCTGCGATCTCGGCCCCAACGACTCGCGGCAGGACTATCTGCGTTCAACGCTGAAAACTGGCGACGGACTGCCGGTGGCCACGCCGTTCGGGCGTCAGGATTCGTCCATGCTGCGCACGCTGGCGGACTCGCAATGTCTGTTGGTTCGGCCCGCCCATGCGCCCGCTGCGAAAGCCGGCGATCCATGTCGCATCGTGGTTCTTTAGCCGCCCCGCTTGCTCATCGGGCGAAGCCGCAATAGCCTTCCGGCAATCGCGCGAAAAACTCGCGCTTGTCGGGAGGAATGAATGCGTCGCACCTGCGTTACGATGATCGCTGCTGTCGGGTTCGCCCTTCCGCTTTCGGCGCAAGCGCTGACACAGGCGGAAATCCTCAATTACACAGGCCCGGACCGCGACAAGGTTCTGCTGGAAGGCGCGAGGAAAGAAGGCCAGGTGGTCTTTTATTCGGGCATGATTCCGAACCAGACGCTGCGGCCGCTGGCAGAAGCATTCCAGAAGAAATATCCGGGCGTGAAGCTGAACTACTGGCGCGCGGATTCGGAAGAAATTGTCACCAAGATGCAGGCCGAATTGCGCGCCAACAATATGGTGGGCGACGTTCTGGAAGGCACCGGCGTCGGCGAACTGGCGGTGAGCGCGGGCCTCGTTCAGCCGTTTACGACGCCTGCGATCAATGAATATCCCGAACAGTTCCGCGATCCGCGCAAGTTCTGGGCGCCGACGCGCCTCTCCTATTTCGGCATCGCGTACAATACCAAGCTGGTGCCGCCGAACAAGATTCCGAAGAGCTATGACGACCTGCTTAGTCCGGAATGGACCGGCAAGATGGCATGGTCGTTCGGTCCGGCCACCGGCGCGGGCCTGATGATCACCACGATCCGCAAGGTGATGGGCGAGGACAAGGCGCGCGCCTATTTCGAGAAGCTCGGCAAGCAGAAGATCGCCAACCTCGCCGAGACGGCGCGTACCGTGGTGGATCGCACGATTGCGGGCGAATATGCGCTTGGGCTTGCGATCTACGCGCACCATCCGCTCATCAGCAAGGCCAAGGGCGCGCCGGTCGATACGGTTCTGTTCGATCCGGTGGCGAGCGCGGCGGGCGTGATGCTGGTGGCGAAAAACATCCCGCATCCCCATGCGGCGATGCTGCTGGTCGATTTCATCCTGTCCAAGGACGGACAGGACATCATGGCCAAGTCGCAATATTTCCCGTCGCGGCCCGATGTTCCGGCTTTGCCGGAACTTGCGCCGATCGTGCCGAGCGCAAAGGGCATGAAGGACATGTTCATCACCCCGGAGGACCTGCAGAACTATGCAGATTCCTCGCAGAAGATCTTGAACGACTACTTCCGCTGATCAGGCGGAAGCCAGACGCTCCAGCGCGACCTGCATCTTGGCGATGCGGGCCTGCGCGTCGTCGCGACGTTCGCGGTTTTCCTCGACGACCTCTTCCGGCGCGCGCTTCACGAAATCGGCATTGTTGAGCTTCTGGTCGATCTTGACGACCTCGCTCTCCAGCTTGCCGATTTCCTTGGTGAGTCGCACGCGCTCGGCGTCGAGATCGATGACGCCCTTGAGCGGCAGGGCCGCGACTGCGCCGCGCACCAGCAATTGCGCCGAGCCCGACGGGGCCACGTCCGCAAAGGTGATCTCGGAAATGCGCGCGAGACGGCGCAGCGTTTCGTCCCATGCGAGGGCGCGCTCGCGCACATCAGCATTGACGCCGACAAGAACGAGCGGAATTTGAGCGCTCGCCGGCACGTTCATTTCCGAGCGCACGGAGCGCACCTCGGTGATGAGATCCACCACCCAGCCGATCTCGGCTTCTGCGTCATCGTTCTCAAGTCCTGCCAGCATCGGCCAGCGCGCCAGCGCCAGAAGCGACTGACGCGCGGGGCCGACCTCGCCCTTGATGGCCCAGAGTTCCTCGGTGAGGAACGGCATGAAGGGATGCAGCAGCTTGAGAATCTGGTCGAGCACAAACGCCGTGGTGGCGCGCATCTCTTCTTTCGCCGCGCCATCCGGGCCTTGCAGGATGGGCTTGGTCAGTTCCACATACCAGTCGCAGAAGATGTTCCAGACGAAGCGGTAAGCGCCGTTTGCGGCGTCGTTGAAACGGTAGGCCTCAATGGCGGCTGTCACTTCACCCGTGGCGCGCGCGGCTTCGCCGATGATCCATTTGTTGAGCGTCTCGCGGACGATGGTGGCGTCGAATGTTTCCGTGCGGGCGCAGCCGTTCATTTCCGCAAAACGCGCGGCGTTCCAGAGCTTTGTCGCAAAATTGCGATAGCCTTCGACGCGCTGCGTGGCGAGCTTGATGTCGCGGCCCTGCGCGGCCATGGCGGCGAGCGTGAAGCGCAGCGCATCTGCGCCGTACTTGTCGATCAGGTCGAGCGGGTCGATGACGTTGCCCTTCGACTTCGACATCTTGGCGCCCTTCTCGTCACGGACGAGCGCGTGGATGTAGACGTCCTTGAAGGGAATTTCCTTCTGGAAATGCAGGCCCATCATCATCATGCGGGCAACCCAGAAGAAGATGATGTCGAAGCCCGTCACCAGCACCGATGTCGGATAGAAGCGCGCAACTTCGGGCGCATCATCCGGCCAGCCGAGCGTCGAGAACGGCCAGAGGGCCGACGAGAACCATGTGTCGAGCACGTCCTCGTCGCGCGTCAGCAGCGCGGCAGCGAGATCGGGGTCCTGGGCGATGCGACCGGCTTCCACATCGTCGTAGATCTCACGCGTCACAGCGTCGGCGAGCGCGGCCGCAATGGCCTCTTCCTCAGTCTCCTCGACATAGACGCCGCCCCAGGCGGAATACCATGCGGGGATCTGGTGGCCCCACCAGAGCTGGCGCGAGATGCACCAGGGCTGGATGTTCTCCAGCCAGTCGAAATAGGTCTTTTCCCAGTTCTTCGGGATGAAGTTGGTGCGGCCCTCGCGGACCGCCGCGATGGCGGGCTGCGCCAGCGTCTTGGCGTCCACATACCATTGGTCGGTGAGGTAGGGCTCGATCACCACATTCGACCGGTCGCCGTGAGGCACCATGTGGGTGTGCGGCTCGATCTTGTCGAGCAGTTCCAGCCGTTCCATGGCTTCCACAACCCGCTTGCGGGCTGCCGCGCGATCGACGCCATGCAACAGCGCAATGGTGGCTTCCAGTTCGGTCGATTCAGCGACGCCATCGAGGAAACCCGCATTGTCGGCGAGGTCCATGCGACCTTCGATGTCGAGAATATTGATCAGCGGCAGATCGTGACGCCTGCCGACTTCAAAATCGTTGAAGTCATGGGCGGGCGTGATCTTCACCGCGCCTGTTCCCTTTTCGGGATCGGCATAATCGTCGCCCACGATGGGAATGAAGCGGCCGACAAGCGGCAGCCGTGCGCGCTTGCCGATGAGATGGCCAAGGCGCTCGTTCTCCGGATGCACCGCGACCGCCGTATCGCCCAGCATGGTCTCGGGCCGCGTCGTGGCCACGATGATGAACTCGCCAGTTTCTGCGCCGGCATCGTCCACGATAGGATATTTGAAGTGCCACAGATGGCCCTTCACCTCGACCTGCTGCACTTCGAGATCCGAGATCGCCGTGAGCAGCTTGGGGTCCCAGTTGACGAGGCGCTTGTCCTTGTAGATCAGCCCGTCGCGATAGAGCTGCACGAAAACCTTCAGCACCGCGCGGGACAGGCCCTCATCCATCGTGAAGCGTTCGCGCGACCAGTCGCAGGAGGCGCCGAGGCGCTTCAACTGGTTGATGATCGTACCGCCGGATTCGGCCTTCCATTCCCAGACGCGCTCAAGAAATTTCTCGCGGCCCATTTCGCGTCGGCCGGGCAGCTTGCGTTCGGCAAGCTGGCGCTCGACCACCATCTGGGTCGCGATGCCTGCATGGTCAGTGCCGGGCTGCCACAGCACGTCCCTGCCGCGCATGCGCTCGAAGCGGCAGAGAATGTCCTGCAAGGTGTTGTTGAGCGCGTGGCCCATATGAAGCGAGCCGGTGACGTTCGGCGGCGGAATGACGATGCTGAAAGGCTCGCCCCCTGCCCGGTCGGGCCGCCCGCTCCGGAAGGCTTCGGCAGCTTCCCATTCGGCCGCGATGCGTTTTTCGACGGCGGCGGGATCGAATCTGTTGTCCATCATGGGGCGGAACCGTGTGAAAAAGCGGAAAAATGCCGGCAAGCGGCGCTGACGGCTAAAAAGCCGAGGCAAGCCGGCAAGTCAATCGGCGGAAAGCGATGAAGGACTTAAGCCCGGCCGCCGCGCGCGACGCGCTCGATTTCGGCGCGCACCAGCCGCTCGACCATGACGGGCAGATTGTCGTCCAGCCAGTTCTTGAGCATGGGGCGCAGCATTTCGCGCACCATGTCTTCCATCAGGCTCTTGTCCTGAAACAGCATGGTGGTGGCGAGCGTCTGGAACGAAGAGGCGATGCTGGCGTCGGCGGTCGGCGACAGCAAGGCGTCGGCTGCAATGGCGCGGGCCTGAAAAGCGTCGGATGCGGGGCTCTGCGCCTCCGGTTCGACGGGCGCGGGCGACGGCATGGCGGCGACACGCTCCAGCACAGATGCGGCGGCGGGAAACGCGCGCTCCAGCGAGGGAAACGGGCTGACGGGCGGCTGAACCGGAGCGCTGGCGATATTCTCTTCCGCCACGACATGAATTTCGGGCGCAGCGGACTCGATATCCTCCATCGCGACCGCCACGGGCGGCGCTACATCCGGCGGCGGCTCGGCGACGGGCGGCTGAACCGGGATGGCGGCAGGCATGGACTTGTCTTCCGTCCGCACCGGCGGAATCACCGGCCGCACGGGCGGCGGGGGGAAGAAGGGTTTGGGTTCGGGCGGTGCGAAGGCGTTCTCGGGGGCCTTCTCGATTGACGGCTCCAGCGCACGGCGGAGGCGTTCCACCGCGTTGCCCAGATCGGCCGGAGACGTCGGCCGGCGAGTGATGACCGATTCGGTCAGGGGCGGCGGTGGGGGAGGCAAGGGATTGACGGCGGCTTCCGCCGCCTTGGCGACCATCTGTCCCTGATCTTCGGAAATGATGCGGCGAATGGAGGCGAGAATCTCGTCCATGGATGGCTCATGGCGATCGGCGTCGGAACGACGGTCGGCCTCGGCCTTGGGCGACGGGATTGCTGCGGGTGCATTCATGGCGCTGGCGCTTCCAGTCGTTCAGCGAGATCCGAGGTGACACAGCGGACATGCGCTCCGCCGCGCCGCAAATCAACGCAAGTGATTTGCCTTTACACAAGAAAGACTGAGTCAGCGCGATTACGAATGCAAGCGGCTTGCGGGACGCTGACAGTCGTCAGCGCCCGTCCGGCGTGCCGATGCCCCACCACTTGTCCTTGACCTGATCGTAATGGATCGTCGGGTCGTAGCGGTCGACCTTGAGGCCGAGCGTGCCTGCCGACAGGCGACCGGTGGCCGACACGAGCGCGTAGGAGCCCACCACGCGGTCACGCTGTGCGGTGATGAGATTCACACGCGCATTCAGCAGCAATTGTTGAGCGTTCAGCACGTCGAGCGTCGTGCGCTGGCCGACCTTCGCTTCCTCGCGGATGCCGGCGAGCGCGATTTCGTTGGAGCGCACGGCGGCCTGCGTCGCCTCGATGATGAGACGCGAATTCGACCATGTGTTGAAGGCCGAAACGGCGGTGGCGCGCACGGATTCGCGCGCCAGATCGGCCTGCAGGCGAACCTGACCGTAAACTTCCTTCGACTGGCGCACGTTGGTGGTCGCGGTGCCGCCGTCATAGAGCGGCATGCTGAGCGATGCGACGATCGACGACGTCAGGGCGCGCGAGTTCGGCGTGTTGTTGCCCTCGTAACGCTTGTTGATGAGACCGGTCAGGTTGACGGTCGGCAGCAGGACGCCTTCAGCAAGCTTCACGGCCAGTTCGGCGGCGTCTGCGGCATGAAGCGCGGCCTGCACCTGCGGGTGTTCGCGCAAGGCCTGGGTGGTCGCCTGCGCAAGCGTCTTCGGCACAATGGTTTCGAGCGGACGAGCGGCTTCGAGGCTCTTCGCATCGAGGCCGATCAACTGGCGATAGACGGCCAGCGAATTCTGCAGGTTCGACTGCGCCACGAATGCGTCCGACTGGCCCTGCGCGAGCGCGGCCTCGGATTGCGCCACGTCGGTGCGCGTCACTTCGCCGACGCGGAAACGATCCGTGGTCTGCTTCAATTGCTGCTGGAGAACCTGAATGTTGTTCTGGCGCAGGTTCTGGATGGCGGTGTCGCGCAGCACGTTCATATAAGCGACGGCAGCGGCGTTCAGCACGTTCTGCTCGCTCGTCCTCAGGGTTTCGCGCGACTGGAAGACCTGCGAGTCAGCCTGCCGGATGCCGTTGACGGTGCGGTTGCCGTTGTAAAGGTTCTGGACAATGGCGAGCTGGTAGCCGCCCGGGTCCGTGTGGGTCCGGCTGATGCGGCCGGGCACGCGCGCATCATTGAACTGCATGCCGAAATCGGTCGTGGCGGTGATCGTGGGACGAAATCCAGCCGTGGCCTTGGGGATGTTCTCATCCACGCTGCGCGTGCCGGCGCGCTGCTGATTGAGGTCCGGGCTGCTCGAATAGGCTCGGGCCAAAGCGCCGGAAATTGTTTCGCCGACCGCCGTCGCCGGAACCAGACCGGCCAGCATGGTCGCGCCGAGCAATAGATTGCGTGCCAAAGTTGCGGGTTTCCGCGCAAAACGCGCAGACACGAACGCAACGTCACACGCGCGACCGAACGCGCAGGACTCCCGCATCACTCAACCTCGTCACAGAAAAACGACCGACTGGGTCAAACGCACTGGAACACGCGTACGATGGAGGCGATTCGCCGATCCACATATGCGATCTTAACGAAGCGTTTAGCAATTGGGACCCGCGCGGAAAATTTCACACAGCTTTCTCGAAGAGCGATTCGAGTTACCCACAGCATTTGTGCAACAGCGGGGCCTGTGCGGGCAGCGAATCGGGCGCCGCAGCGCCCAAGCCATCGCAGAATTCTAGCGGAAGATCTCGCGGTTGAGTTCAGCGCCGCGCACCAGCAGCTTCTCTTCTTCTTCCGCAGTCAGAACCAGCTCTTTCTTGCCGCTGCGCGCCGGAACGATCCAGTCGAGTTCGGGGGAAGCCTTGAGCGCCGGATGGCCCGGAGGATATTGCCGGTCGCGCAGGATCGCCTGACCGCCGTCCTTGTCCATCATGTAATCGATCAAGAGCATGGCCGCATGCGGGTGCGGCGCGCCCTTCACGAGGCCATAGACCGTGCTTTTCGAGATCACCGGATCGGTCGCAATGCCGTTGACCGGCGCGCCCATCGCCTTGCTGAGCGCAATATGATGCATCGACATGCTGACCCCGATTGGGAACTCACCCGCAATGACCTGATCCAGCACGGCGCGAACGCTGCCGGGGAGGATCTTGATGTTCTGGGCGGCGAGCCGCTTCAGATAGGCGACCGCCTTCTCCTCGCCCCACAGGCGGGTGAGATGCATGATGACGCGCACATTGCCGGTCTCTGACGAATCCGACCAGGTGAGCTTGTCCTTCCATTTCGGATCGAGCAGGTCTTCCCACGTCTTGGGCGCTTCGGCGTCCTTCACCATCGAGGTGTTCCACGCGATTCCCTGCCAGGAATTGCGCTGCGCCACCCAGATGCGGCCGGGGCCGACATTCTGCTCTCCCATCTCGGCCAGAAGCGGCGAGTTGAAGGGGGCGGCCACATTGGCGTTCTGGAAGGACGACACATTGTCGGCCATGACCACATCGGCAAAGATGCTGCGCGCCTGCTGTTCGAGCATGATCCGCTGGAGCAGTTGCTGACCCGCCGCTCGGATCGATTCCACCTTCACGAAGGGGTATTTCTTCTGGAATCCGTCAATGATGGGCTGACCGACCTGATCGACGATCATCGTGTGGTAGAAGGTGACCTTGCCTTCCTTCTTCGCGCCCTCTTCGAGAATCTTCTGGCGGTCTGGTCCTTGCAGGTTCGCGACTTCCTCGAACGTCAACGCCTGCGCGGATGCGCATACGCCCATAGCGACCAGCGCGAGCGCCGCAATATTCCGAATCCTGCTGAAGCCAGTCGCCATCAATTCCTCCCTGCGCCGCTCTCTGGCGGCTCGTGGGCGAATCCTATCAACATGCCGTCAAACGCGCGACATGCTTTTGCGGCCTAGCCGAACTGTCAGAACGCGAAGGCCGGGGCCTCGGCGAATTCCGCCATCACGACGCCGCCGGCCGGGAACAGGCGGCGGGAGCCGAGGTCGTCGCCGACCTTGTCATACCGGATGGCCTGACCGCTCGCGGCTTCGATGCAGACCAGACGGCCCCGGTCGACAAGCTGCGCCAGAAGCGGCTCAAGACCGGCGGCCACCGCGCCGTTGATCAGGATGGCGTCGTAGGGCGCATTGGCCGGGTGGCCGGCAGCGAGCGGGCCGGTCGCGACGGTCACGTTGGACAGGCCGCCATCCGCAAAACTGCGCCGGGCGGCGTCCGATATGGCAGGATCGGACTCCAGCGCCGTCACATGGGCGCAGAGGCCTGCCATGACGGCCGCCGAATAGCCGCAGCCGCCACCCACATCGAGAACCTTGTCGGTCGGCTTGAGAGCCAGAGCCTGAATCATCCGGGCCAGCACCAGCGGGACCAGCAACTTGCGGGGCGAAGCGCCCGGAATGGTCAGTACGGCGTCCGAATAGGCCAGCGGCCTGAGGCGATCGGGCACGAACAATTCACGCGGCACATGCCCCATGCGGTCAATCAGCACCTGATCGGTCACGTCGAAGGTCCGCACCTGACAATCCACCATGGTCTGGCGCTGGCGGGCGAATGTCGCGGAATCTGTCATGGGCCGCAGTCCTGCAAATGTGCGAATGCGGGCTTATAGGCCCGCCCCTCGCCCATTGTCCATGCGGCTTGCTGCGCTGCGATATGCTCAAATCGTCTGGTTGTATGCGCCGACTTCGGGATGCCGGCGGATGACGGCGTCGACCGCGTGGAACATGGCGCGCATATGGGCCTCGGCGGCCGGGCTTTCGACCACCACGACCAGTTCGGGCTTGTTGGAGGAGGCGCGCACCAATCCCCACGTGCCGTCCTCGACCGTGATGCGCACGCCGTTCACCGTCACCACGTCGATGATCTTCTGGCCGATCAGCTTTTCGCCACTGGCGAACATCTTCTGGAAATGCGCCACGATCTGGTCGACCACGCCGTATTTCACCTCGTCCCCGCAATGGGGCGACATGGTGGGCGAGCCCCAGGTCTTCGGCAGCGCCGTGTAGAGATCGGCCATCGACTTGTCCGGATTGCGGTCGAGCATTTCGAGCACATGAATGGCGGTCAGCAGGCCGTCGTCATAGCCGCGCCCGACGGGCGTATTGAAGAAGAAGTGCCCGGACTTCTCGAAGCCCGCCAGCGCCTTCAGGTCGCTCACCCGGCGCTTGATGTAGGAATGGCCGGTCTTGTAATAATCCGTCTTGACGCCCAGCGCCTGCAGGGCCGGGTCGGACGAGAACAGGCCCGTGGACTTCACGTCCACCACGAATTGCGCGCCCGGATAGAGCTTCGACAGGTCGCGCGCCAGCATGACGCCGATCTTGTCGGCGAAGATTTCCTCGCCGTGATTGTCCACCACCCCGCAACGGTCGCCATCGCCGTCGAAGCCGAGGCCGACGTCTGCGCCCGTCCTGCGCACCTCATGCGCGATGGCGTGCAGCATTTCCATGTCTTCGGGATTGGGATTGTAGCGCGGGAACGTGTAGTCGGGCTCGACATCCAGCGGCACGACCTCGCAGCCGAGCGCTTCCAGCATCTTCGGCGCAAAGGCCCCGGCAGTGCCGTTGCCGCAGGCCGCCACGACCTTCAGCTTGCGCTTCAGCTTGGGCCGGTCCAGCAGGTCGGCGATGTAGATGTCGGCAAAATTCTCGACAAAGCGATAGCCGCCGCCGTCCGCATAGCGGAACTTGCCGCCCAGAACGATCTCCTTCAGGCGGGTCATCTCGTCCGGCCCGAAAGTGACGGGGCGCTGCGCGCCCATCTTGACGCCGGTCCAGCCATTGTCGTTGTGCGAGGCCGTCACCATCGCGACCGCCGGGCAGTCCAGCGCGAACTGGGCGAAATAGGCCATGGGCGACAGGGCGAGGCCGATATCGTGGACCTTCACGCCGCCCGCCATCAGGCCGGTCACCATGGCGTATTTGATCGAGGCCGAGTACGAGCGGTAATCGTGGCCGGTGGCGAGTTTGGGCTCCACGCCCATCTCGTGCAGCAGGGTCGCGAGGCCCAGCCCCAGCGCCTGCACGCCCATCAGGTTGATTTCCTCGCCGAACAGCCAGCGGGCGTCATATTCCCGGAACCCGGTCGCCTTGACCATCGGGGCGGATTCATAGGCAAACGTATTGGGCTTCAGGGAGGCGGCGGGGGTCGGATAGGTCATCGGGAGGCCTTTGAACGCGACGGTTTAGCCTCTTATGCCGGGTTTGGGATTAATTTTCGTCGAACGTGGGCGCGGATGGTCCCCTCCCTGGCCCTCCCCGACGAGCGGGGAGGGCTAGGGAGGGGCCTTCGTGCTTTGAAGGCTCCACACTCAGATCAGATGCGCGTCCCTATAGGCCCGCACCGCGCCTTCGTGGAGCGGTACGCCTTCAAACTCGAGCGCGCCCTGCCCGTCTGTCTTCATCGGCAAAAACAGATCCGGCAGGCCGGTGTAGAGCGCGTTCAGGCTCACCAGTTCGTCGGCGTGCTGCTGGATGATGGAAGCGACCTGCCGCACCATTTCGGCTTCGGCGCGGGCGTGCGTGACCAGCAGGTTCACCACGGCGGGTTGCGCAATATCTTCCGTCAGGCCGCGGAGCGCGCCCTTGCGCATGATGGTCTTTTGATAAATCGGACATTCCCGCAGGACGGTCGCCAGATCTTCGGGCGCATAAGGCACGACGCGAATGTCGGCGTCGCGGTCGAGAGCGGTCATCACCTCGTTGGGAATCGGGCATTGCAGTTGCGCGTCGACCAGACCGGTCGCGAGCGCCTGCGCGCCCGTGGCGAAATCCATGAAGAACGGCGTGAAATCCGAGAACCCGATCTTCAGCGCGCCGAAGATCGACCTGGCGTGCTGGTGCACGCCGCTGCGCTCCGCTCCCACGCTGACGCGCTTGCCGCGCATGTCCGCGACCGTCCGGATGGGGGAATCTTTCAGCGTGATGAAGAACATCGGCCCCGCATTCATGGGCGCGACCATGCGCAGGTCGATGGGCTGTTCGAACGGCGGCTCGCCCCGCTTGGCCTTGCCGATCCAGTTCGCAGGCATGTAGCCGAAGTCGATGTCGCCACGATCCAGGCGGCCGGCGTTCTGGATGCTGGCGGTCTCGGACCGGAGAATTTCGACGGGGCCGTTCACACCATGCTTTTCGAGTACCTGCTTCAACGCAAGCCCTTGCGCCATAAAGGTGCTATTGTGTTCGGCAGTTCCGATGCGCATGACGCGGCCCGATGTTGTTTCCGTCCCGGCCCGATCTATTGCAGCTAACGGGTGGGCTGTCACGATGCGGCGGCCCGGCGTTGCGCGGTCCATCGCCGCGCTTGAAAGTGGAGTCATTTGCGGTTGGAGGCCCCCGACGTCGAACTGGTCCGGTTGAACGCTGACGCAGCTGGCGGCAGCGTCGCGGTGGCGCAGCCCCCACTTGATCTGCGGTGGCCGGGTCCATCGGCTGCGCGGCGGAATGCGGTTTCGCTGGCTGCCATTCTGGTCGCCTCCATCGCCCTGCACGGGTTGCTGGCGGTGGGGCTGGACTGGTTCGATCGTCTGGTGAGCGAACCAGGGCAGACGTCCGAGCAAGAGATTCCGGTCGAAATCGTCGACGAAATTCCGTCGGAACAGAGAGCCGAACAACAAAAGCCGGAGGCGTCTCCGGCCGAGGCCGCGCAGACTGCGCCTCGGCAGGAAGCTGCGGCGCAAGCACGGCCTGAACCGCCCAAGGCTCCGGAGCCCGCGCCGCAAGCAGCCCGGCAGCAGCCTGCCCCCGCGCAAACCCAACCGCCCGCCCCGCAGCAACCCCCGGCGCCGCCAGCTCCGACGCCACAGCCTTTACCGACCGTGCAGCCCCCCACACCGGCTGTGCAGACGCCGCCAGTTCCGGCAGAGCCACCTCCGTTGCGGCAGGCGCTGGCGGAACCGCCGCGTGCGCGCGAAGTCGCGGCTCCGACGAGACCGGACGGCGCCACCCGCGCCGACGATGGCCTGCCCCCGCCTGCCGCGCCGCCGCCAAGCGTTGCGGGAATCCTGTTCCTTCCCGAAACATTCCGGATGGCGGCGACGCCGGGCCCGGCTGCGTCCAAGGAAGAGCTCGACAGCTACAAGAGCGTGGTGTTCCAGCGCGTGATCAGCAATCGGCAGTTTCCAGAATCCGCCCGTCGACGCGGCGCGAGCGGCGTTGCGGTCGTGTCCTTCGTGCTGGATGCGGCGGGCAATCTGGCGGGGGCGAGCCTGTTGCGCACGACCGGGCACGGCGATCTGGACGCCGAGGCCATCGCGATGGTGAAGCGCTCGGCGCCGTTCCCGAAGCCACCGCCGGGCGCGGTGCTGACCTTCACGCCGCTGATTGAATTCGGGCGCGAAGAATGAAAGCTTGACAATTAAAAAAGCCCGCCCGTAATATTAAATTTCTCGGATTTACTAAACGGGAGGTTCGTTTGAAAATAATAATTGCTATTTCTCTAGCGACTCTAACTGTCGGTTGCGCAAAGGTACCAGAAGTGGCTCGGTTTGTTTGAACAGTTTCCATACCGCCGATAACCGGCATTCTCCAGATGAACGCGGGTCCGAGTTCCGATCTGCCGTGACTTCCGGATTATGGCAAGCCCATGCAGACGAGGCCGGCACTCGAACGTTGTCCGGACACTCGCTGGGATTGTTCCGTGG
>CANJNI010000017.1 GCA_947475995.1 Beijerinckiaceae bacterium
CCCACGGAACAATCCCAGCGAGTGTCCGGACAACGTTCGAGTGCCGGCCTCGTCTGCATGGGCTTGCCATAATCCGGAAGTCACGGCAGATTGGAACTCGGACCCGCGTTCATCTGGAGAATGCCGGTTCAGGGTCGTGCGCTGAGCAGCAGCAGGCATTATGCCTCCTACCTCCCCGCCTCCTGCGCCTCCGCCACCGCAATCGCCGTCATGTTCACGACCCCTCGTGCGGTGACGCTCGGTGTCAGGACATGCGCCGGCAGCGCGGGTCCGGTGAGGATCGGCCCGACAGGCAGCGCATCCGCCACCACCTTGATCATCTGGAACGCGATATTGGCGGCGTCGAGGTTCGGCATGACCAGTACGTTGGCCTCGCCCTTCAGGGTCGAATTCGGCAGAAGCTGATCGCGGATCGCCTGCACCAGCGCCGTATCGGCGGCCATCTCGCCATCGACTTCAAGTTCCGGATTGCGCGCGCGGATGATCTTCAACGCTTCGCGCATCTTGATCGCCGAGGGCGTGTCGGCGCTGCCGAAATCCGAATGCGACAGCAGCGCCACCTTGGGCACAAGGCCGAAGCGCCGCACATGGTTGGCGCAATAGACCGCCGTATCGGCGATCTCTTCCGGCGAGGGGTCGGGCCGCACATGAGTGTCGGCGAGGAAGTATGCGCCGCGCGAGGAGATCAGCAGGCTCACAGCCGCGTAGTCGTTGACCCCCGGCGCATAGCCGATGATGTCGCGCAAAATGTCGGCGCTCTGGTCGAAGCGCGCTTCGAGGCCGCAGAGCACCGCATCCGCATCGCCGCTCTTCACCGCAATGGCCCCGATGGTCGTCATGCTGGCGCGCAGCCGCGCGCGCGCCGCCGTCGGTGTCACGCCCTTGCGGCCCGTAACGTCGAGCAGCATCTTCACGTAATCGTTGTGACGGTGATATTCGGCCGGATTAAGCAGATCGAAGTCCTTGTCGGGCCGCAGCGCCAGGCCGAATTTCGCAATGCGCGCCTCGACCACCAGCGGACGTCCGATCAGGATCGGCCACGCGAGTCCTTCCTCGATCACCACCTGCGCGGCGCGCAGCACGCGCTCGTCCTCGCCATTGCAATAAATGACGCGCTTCGGATTCGCTTTCGCCCGTGTGAAAACCGGCTTCATGATGAAGCCCGAACGGAACACGAAGCGCACGAGCGAATCCTCGTAGGCCTTGAGGTTCTCGATGGGCTTGCGGGCGACGCCCGTCTCCATGGCGGCCTTCGCGACGGCGGGCGCGATGCGCAGGATCAGGCGCGGATCGAACGGCGACGGAATCAGCGAATGCTCGCCGAAGGTCGGCGCTTCGCCCCCGTAGGCGCGCGCGACAACATCGGACGGCGCCTCGCGCGCCAATTGGGCAATCGCGTTGACGGCCGCGATCTTCATTTCCTCATTGATGGCCGTCGCCATGCAGTCGAGCGCGCCGCGGAAGATGTACGGGAAGCACAGGACGTTGTTGACCTGATTGGGATAGTCCGAACGCCCGGTGCAGATCAGCGCATCGGGGCGCGCGGCCAGCGCTTCGTCGGGCGAAATCTCCGGATAGGGATTGGCGAGGGCGAGAATGAGAGGCCGCCGGCCCATCTGCTTCACCATCTCGGGCTTCAAAACGCCGCCCGCCGAGAGGCCCAGAAACACGTCGGCCCCGGAAATCACTTCGGCCAGCGTGCGCGCGTCCGTCTCCTGCGCATAGACCTCTTTCCACGGGTCCATCAGTTCGTTGCGGCCCTTGTAGACCACGCCCTTGATGTCCGTGACCCAGATGTTCTCGCGCCTTGCACCGAGCTGCACGAGCAGGTTCAGGCAGGCGAGCGCCGCCGCGCCTGCCCCCGACGCGACGATCTTCACATCGCCGATCTTCTTGGCCGACAGTTCCAGCGCATTCGTCACAGCGGCGCCGACGATGATGGCGGTGCCGTGCTGGTCGTCATGGAAGACAGGAATCGCCATGCGCTCGCGCAGGCGCGCCTCGACCTCGAAACATTCCGGCCCCTTGATGTCCTCAAGGTTGATGCCGCCAAAGGTGGGCTCCAGCGCCGCGATCACATCGACGAGCTTCTCGATGTTCTTCTCGGCCACCTCGATGTCGAACACGTCGATGCCGGCGAATTTCTTGAACAGGACCGCCTTGCCTTCCATCACAGGCTTGGCGGCGAGCGGGCCGATATCGCCGAGTCCCAGCACGGCGGTTCCGTTGGTGATGACGGCGACGAGATTCTGGCGGGCTGTCAGTTCCGCCGCCTGCCCCGGATCGTCCACGATGGCCTCGCAGGCCGCCGCCACGCCGGGCGAATAGGCCAGCGCCAGGTCGCGCTGGTTGCCGAGCGGCTTGGTGGCCTGAATTTCCAGCTTTCCGGGCTTGGGAAGCCGGTGATAGACGAGCGCGCCGGTGCGCAGATCGTCCGACATGACGGAGGCCATCGGGTCCTCTCCTGACAGAAGCGGGTCGGGCGCTGATGTTGCAGCGCAGAAAGTTCGTTTTACACGGCTTGGCCGCTGTGCCCAACGGATTTGGAGCCGCAGCCCTCCGGGGCAAGCGCAAAATGCTGCGGCGATTGCGGACATGGCGCGGCTCCCCTAAAAGCCGCGCAGCCGAGGTCCCCATGTCCGCCACCGATGCCGCCGCCGTACCGATTCCCGACGAGGTGACCGTCTGCATCACTTCCTGCGGACGGCTGGACCTGCTGGAGCGGACGCTGGCCTCCTTCCGGCGCTACCACACGGGCGGCAAATTCCTGATTTCCGAGGATTCTGCGGATCAGGCCGTGGTCGAACAGGTGCGCGCCGCCTATCCGTGGGCCAATATCCTGTCGAGCACCGGCCGCACCGGCATCATGAAGTCCATCGACCGGCTCTATGAGGCGGTCCAGACGCCCTTCATCCTGCATCTGGAGGACGACTGGGAATTCGACGGACCTATTGATTTCGCCGGCGCCCTCGGCCTGCTGCGCACCAACATGGACATCGCCAATGTCTGCGTGCGCGCCATCGAGGAAATCCGCCCGAAATACCGCAAGAGGTCGAACGTCCTCACCCGCGACGGGGCGCAGTTTCTGGTCATGTGGCCGGACGCCCATCCCGAATTCTTCGCGTGGTCGCCCAATCCGGGCTTCATTTCGATCGACATGTACCGCCGCTACGCGCCCTTCTCGCGCGTCATGCCGGACCAGATGTCCGGGCTGATGAAGAAGGACGGCCTGACGCAGGCCTTCCTGCTGCCCGGCGTCGCCCGCCACATCGGCCACGGGCGCAATGTGGTGGACCCCACCATGCCGGCGCGGCCGAAGTCGCGACCCGCCAAATGGCTGCGGGCCATCAAGAAGAAGCTCTATTACTGGGGCCTGCGGAAAGAGCCGTTCTGATGGCCGCCCCTTCCCCGATCGCGCTCAGCACCCTCATCCGCACCAAGAACGAGGCTGACCGGATCGCCGCGACCCTTGAGGCCGCGCAGGCGCTTGGCGGGGAGATCGTCGTCATCGACGCGGGCTCGACCGACGCCACCGTGGAGATCGCGACCCGGCTGGGCGCGCGCGTGATTCACAATCCGTGGCCCGGCTTCGGGCCGCAGCGGCATTTCGGCGAGGCGCAATGCGCCCATGATTTCATCTTTTCGCTCGACGCCGACGAGATCGTGACGCCCGCAATGGCGGCGGAAATCCGCGAGGTCTTTGCGCGCCCGAACCCGCCACGGTTGATGACCATCCGGAAGGCGATGATCTTCCCGCATTGGAAACATCCGCCGCCGCTCGGCTTCTGCCACGACCAGATCCTGATCTACGACCGGCGCATCGCCCGCACCGGCCCCAACCCCAATTGGGACAAGCTGGAGATCAGCATCAGCGACAGGCCGCACCTGATCCGCGCCCCGCTCTGGCATTTCAGCGTCCGGGACTGGAACCACGCGGTCGCCAAGTGGAATTACGTCGCCCAGCTCGCCGCCGACACCCAGAAGGAACGGCCCCGCGCCCTGCTGCTGATGCGGCTGGTGATTGAATTCCCGTGGAGTTTCATCAAGTTCTACTTCCTTCGCCGATATTTTCTGGGCGGCGCGGACGGCTTCACCATGGCGGTCGTCACGGCTTTCGGGCGTTTTCTGCGGATCGCCAAGATGCTGGAGCGGAAAGACCATCCCCCCGGCAAACCTGAATAGGCATAAAGCATGCTCGCATCGCCGCACCGAACCCGCTATAGGGCGATTCAATGAGCCTGATTACCTCTACCGAAGACCTCGCCGCCGCCTGCGCGCGCTTTGCCCGCCACCCGTTCGTCACGGTGGATACGGAATTTTTGCGGGAGACGACCTTCTGGCCGAAGGTCTGCGTCATCCAGATCGCCTCGGACGACGAGGCGGTGGCCGTCGATACTCTGGCCGACGGCATCGACCTCCAGCCCTTCTTCGATCTGATGGCGAATCCGGCCGTCACCAAGGTCTTCCACGCCGCCCGGCAGGATCTCGAAATCGTCTGGAATCTGGCCAAAATGATTCCCGCGCCCCTGTTCGACACGCAGGTGGCCGCCATGGTCTGCGGCTTCGGCGATCAGGTCAGCTATGGCGAACTCGCCCAGTCGATCTGCAAGGTGGCGGTCGACAAGTCCTCGCGCTTCACCGACTGGTCGCGCCGCCCGCTGTCCGAGGCGCAGGTCGCCTATGCGCTCGCCGACGTGACCCATCTGCGCGACATCTACCGCGCCCTGCTGTCCAAGCTCGAACAGTCCGGCCGCATCGGCTGGCTTGCCGACGAGATGGGTTCTCTCACCTCGCCCGCCACCTACGAGCAGCATCCCGATAATGCCTGGGAGCGCTTCCGGGGCCGCGCCCGCAAGCCGCGCGACCTCGCAGTGCTGATGGAAGTCGCCGCCTGGCGCGAACGCGAGGCGCAGACCAAGGACGTGCCGCGCTCGCGCATCCTGAAAGACGACGTGATGATCGAGATCGCGCTGGCCGCGCCCCGCACGGTCGAGGCGCTCGGCAATCTGCGCGCCTTTCCGCGCGGCATGGAACGCTCGCGCGCCGGCTCCGACATTCTGGCCGCCATCGAGCGCGGACTCGCCCGCGACCCGAAGACATTGCCGCCCATCGAGCGAGACCGCCGCAACGGCGGCGGCGGAGCGACGGTGGAACTGCTGAAAGTCCTGTTGCGGCAAGTCGCCGAACGGCATGGCGTCGCCGCCAAGATGATCGCCACGGTGGACGATCTCGAAGCCATTGCGGTCGACGACCGCGCGACTGTTGCGGCGCTCTCGGGCTGGCGCAAGGAACTGTTCGGCATCAAGGCGCTCGAACTCAAGCGCGGGCGTCTCGCGCTGACGGTGGAGCGCGGCAAGGTCGTCACGCTCGAATGGCAGGAGCTTCAGGCGTCTGCCGAAGAAACTCAGCCGTAAACGCGCCAGAAGAAGGCCGCCGTGATCGCGCTGTTCAGCGCAATGATGCCGGCGCGCAGGAGCTTTTGCGGAACACGCCGGGCTATGCGCGCGCCGACGTAACCGCCTATCACGCCGCCCGCCAGCATGGTCAGCGCCTGCGGCCAGAACACAGTCCCGACGGATGCAAACAACGCCACCGCGCAGGCGTTGAGCGACCCCACCAATATGGACCGCAGCCCGGCCGTGGCGCGCAGATCATGCACGCCGAACAGGCTCCACATGGCAAGCATCATGATGCCGACCGCGCCGCCGAAGTAACCGCCGTAGACGGCAATGATGAATTGCAGCCCCAGCAGGCCGCGCAGCCCAAGCGTCACACGGCGGCTCAGCCATTCGCCGATCTGCCGTCCGAATGCGAAGGCGCTCACGCCGAGAAGCAATATCCATGGAATGATCGCGTCGAACGCCCGGGACGGCGTCACCAGCAGCAGAATCGCGCCCGCGATTCCACCTGCAAGGCTGACGGGCAAAAGCGTCTTCACCGACACGCCGTTCAGCTTCTCGAAATCGTGCCGGTAAGCATAGGCGCTGGCGAAAGCGCCGGGGAAAAGCGCAACCGTGCTGGTCATGTTGGCCGAGACGGCCGGCACGCCCGCAAGGATCAGCGCCGGCACGGTGACGAAAGAGCCGCCGCCCGCAGCGGCGTTCATCGCGCCTGCCAGCAGACCGGCGCCGAACACCAGAAGCGGTTGCTCCACGCCTGTCTCCGCCCGTCAGTCGACGATCTTGATCTCGGGTTCGCGGCCGATGATGCGCGCCAGATGCTTCATGCGGCTCGCCACGCGCTCGCTCGCCAGATCGGCAAATTCGCGCGGCAGCGTCAACGTCATCTTCGATTTCGTGCAGATCAGCGGCGCGCGCGGCAGCACGTCCGCCATGGCGGCGCTGATCACATAGGCGACGCGGGTCGCAGCGCCCAGCACCTGCGCGCGGTCAAGCATGCGGGCGGAGGCGAGCGTGCGCACATGGGGGCTCACGTCGTCGTCGCCGTCCATGTGCCGGTAGGAGGCGGCCAGCGCCAGATAGGCGCGTCCGGGATGATCAATGCCGACAAAAGCCGCATTGGCGATGATGTTGAGCGACTGCTCGCCGCGATAGTCCGGATGCGCGCGCCAGCCGATATCGGCCAGCAGGCAAGCCGCATGGCGCAGGCGTTTTTCGCCGGGCGTCTCGTCCAGATGACTGGTGCGGATGAACTCGTCCGTCCAGTCGCACAGTTCCTCGCCGTGGCGTGGATCGCGCGAGCGCAGCAGGTTCAGCTCACGCGCGGATTCGATCAGCGGGTCGATTGCACGCGCCGAAGGATCGAGCCGTTCGAACAGAAGCCCCTCGCGTAGTCCGGACGCCGAAACCACGACTTCCTTCGGCTTGGCGCGGCGGATGATTTCCTCCAGCACGACCGCCCCGTAGGCCAGCAATGGACGGCGCGCGGCCGAGACCGATGCAATGTTCACCAGCGCATCCGCGTTGACGCGCTCCACAAGCGCCGCAAAGTCGGCGGCGTCCCGCGCGGGAATCACATAGCCGTGCATCACGTTGAGCGGATAGTCGCGCTGGCGCATGTGCAGTTTGGCGAGCGCCCGCCATGTGCCGCCCACGGCGTAGAACGTGCGGCCCTTCAGGCGTTCCATCTGCGGCGCGTCTTCGAGCGCCTTGCGGACGATCTTCAGCGCCTTCTTGGGCGACCGGCCCGAAAGATCCATCAGGGCCAGGCCGCCAAGGCGCAACGACACGCCCTTGCCGATCCGCACGCCCTTCACATCATTGAGTTCCAGTGAGCCGCCGCCGAGATCGCCCACGACGCCGTCCGGCTGATAGAAACCCGACAGGACCCCCATGGCGGCGAGTTCCGCCTCGCGACGTCCCGCCAGAAGTTCGATCGGCGCCCCGATGGCTTTCTGCGCATCGGCCAGGAAGGCGGGGCCGTTCGCGGCGTCGCGCGCAGCGGCGGTGGCGATCACCCGCACATCCCTGATGCGCATGGTGGAGCACAGGACGCGGAAACGCCGCAACGCTGCAAGCGCGCGATCGACGCCTTCCTCGTTCAGCTTGCCGCTCGTCGCAACGCCCTTGCCGAGCGCCGCCATCACCTTGTCGTTGAAGATGGGCGTCGGCGCGCGCGTCAGGCCTTCATAGGCCACCAGACGCACGGAGTTCGAACCGATGTCGACAATCGCCAGCGGCTCCAGATCGGGAAGTCGTCCTGGCGCGAGAAACTTGCTGTCTGCTGCTTGCATCGAATTCAATCGGTTTCCAGTCGCAGATAAAGGCTCTTCGGACTCGACACCTTCAGCGACTTGCCGCGCCCCGACAGGCTCGGATTGGTCATGAAGTAATTGTGCGCGTTGAAAGGCTCTTCATTTTCGCGCGGGACTATGCGCTGGCTCGATCCGTCGGGCAAGACCCGGTAGCTCTGCTGATTATCTATCAAATTGGCTACCATGATCTGGTCCAGAACCTGATCATGCACAGTCGGATTGGTGATCGGCGCCATGACTTCCACGCGCCGGTCGAGGTTGCGCTGCATCAGGTCGGCGGACGAAATATACACATGCGCCTTGGCGTGCGGCAGGCCGTGGCCGTTGCCGAATGCATAGACGCGCGCATGTTCGAGAAAGCGGCCGACGATGGACTTGACGCGGATGTTTTCCGACAGGCCTTTCACGCCCGGGCGCAGGCAGCAGATGCCGCGCACAATGAGTTCGATCTTCACGCCCGCCTGCCCGGCGCGATAGAGCGCGTCGATGATCTCGGCGTCCACAAGCGCGTTGCACTTGCACCAGATCGCCGCAGGCCGCCCGGCTTTCGCATGGGCGATCTCTTCGTCGATATGCGTCAGGATGCGCTTCTTCAAGGTAATCGGCGAGACCGCCATGCGCTCAAGCCCGCCGGGCTCTGCATAGCCGGTGATGTAGTTGAAGATGCGCGACACATCGCGCGCAATCACCGGGTCGGCGGTGAAATAGGAAATGTCGGTATAAACGCGCGCCGTCACGGGATGGTAATTGCCAGTGCCGACATGGCAGTAGGTGGCAAGGGCCGAGCCCTCGCGCCGCACCACCATGGAAAGCTTGGCGTGCGTCTTCAGTTCGATGAAGCCGAACACGACCTGCGCGCCCGCGCGCTCCAGATCGCGCGCCCAGCGAATATTCGCTTCCTCGTCGAAACGCGCCTTGAGTTCGATCAGCGCCGTAACGGATTTCCCCGCTTCGGCCGCCTCGATCAGCGCGCGCACGATGGGGCTGTCGGATGACGTGCGATAGAGCGTCTGCTTGATGGCCACGACGGACGGGTCGCGCGCCGCCTGATTGAGAAACTGCACCACAACGTCGAAGGATTCATAGGGGTGATGAACCACCAGATCCTTTTGCTTGATGGCAGCAAAACAATCGCCCCCATGCTCTCGCAGCCGCTCCGGAAAGCGTGGATTGTAAGGGACGAATTTCAGTTCGGGACGTTCGAGCGAAACGATTTCGGCAAGTTCGTTCAGCGCCAGCATGCCTTCATCGGCGAAGACCTGATCGGACGTGACGTCCATTTGCTCCGCCACGAATTGCCGCAACGAATCCGGCATGCGGGCGTCCATTTCGAGACGAATGACCCGGCCGCGACGGCGACGTTTCAGGGCGGATTCGAAAAAGCGCACGAGATCTTCGGCTTCTTCCTCGACTTCCAGATCGCTGTCGCGCACCACGCGGAAAGCGCCTTGCCCGTCGACATTATAGCCGGGGAAAAGCCGCCGGCTCTGCATGGCGATCAGGTTTTCGAGCGCGAAGAAGCGCACATGTCCGGGCTTCAGCGCATCCGGCAGACGCACGAAACGCTCGATCTTCGCGGGCAGGCGCACCAGCGCATTCAGCCGCTCGCCGTCGCGGATGCGGCGCAGTTCCAGCGCTACCGTAAAGCCCAGGTTTGGAATGAACGGGAACGGATGCGCGGGATCAATTGCGAGAGGCGTCAGAACCGGAAACACATGCAGCATGAAATGATCATCGAGCCACCCGGCCTCCTCGGGCGCAAGATCAGCCTGCTCGACGATGGAGATGCCGACCTTCTCAAGTTCGCCGCGCAGTTCCGTCCAGCGCTTCTGCTGGTCGTTGGCCAGTTCGGTGACGCGCTCCGTGATGCGCGCAAGTTGCTCGGCAGGCGAAAGCCCGTCGTCGGACGGGGTCACGACGCCGCTGCGCAACTGGCCGCGCAAGCCGGCGACGCGCACCATGAAGAATTCATCGAGATTGTTGGCGGAGATCGACAGGAACCGAACCTGCTCCAGCAGAGGATGGTTCTGGTTGCTGGCTTCGAGCAGGACCCGCCGGTTGAACTCCAGCCAGGAAAGCTCACGGTTGATGAAACGCTGCGGCGACTGGGCGAGAGCTTCATCCACCTGCGCGGGCGGCGCGATCTCCACGGCCTTGCGGGCCTCCCGGGTCTTCAGGGCCACAACAGTCTCCATCCGTTAAGCGTTCCGCCGTGACGGAAGCCCTTAATCTATGACACAAACATGACGGAGCGGGTTAACGGCCCCCCTCGATGCGGCGTAATACCTCGCCGGCCATCGGTCGCGTCACCGGTCTGCCGCGGGCCAGCGCCTCCCGGTCCAGCGCGTCCACGATGCGCCGGGCGGCGTCGAGCGAGCGCTCGATCCGCACCTTCAGGTATTCGACAACGCTCGTGTCGATCACGAGTTGCTTGTCGGCGAAGAGTTTGACGAGAACAGCCCCGACAAGCGCGTCGTCGGGTTCGCTGATCTCGATGGCGGGCGCCAGCCGCAGGCGCGAGAGCAGGTCTTTCGTCTGCACTCCCCACGCATCCGGCCAGTTACGCGCAGTGATGACCAGCCATGCGCCGCATTCGCCGGCCAGATTGAGCAGGTGAAACAGCTCCTTCTCGATGCCGCGCGCAGCGTCGGCGTCTTCGAGCAGGATGGCTCCCGAATGCGCCAGCCCCTGCAGGTCGGCCAGCGGCAGCGCCCGCGCCGCCAGCACCCGCGCGCCCGCGCGCGCCGCCCAGATCGCCGCCAGATGGCTCTTGCCCGCGCCGGTCGGCCCGACCAGAAGCGCCACGCGCCCGGGCCATTCGGGCCAGCGCTCGAACATCTCCCAGGCGCGCTCGTTCGACGGCGAGACGAGAAAGTCTTCCCGCCCGAACCGCGGCTCCAGCGGCAGGTCCAGCGTCAATTGCCTCGGCGTTTCGCTCACGGAAGCCGCTCGGGCCCGGTCAAGGCTTCAGGCCGACCGCCGTGATACAGGGCGCTCGCCAGATATTGCGCAAGGGCGAAACGGATCAGCACCCCGATGGCGGCCGCCACCGGCACGCCGAGAATAAGCCCGGTGAATCCGAAGAAAGAGCCCGCCACGATCAGGGCGAACATCAGCCAGACCGGATGCAGCCCGACGGATTGCCCCACAAGACGCGGCGTCAGCACGTTTCCTTCCAGAAACTGTCCCGTGCCGACCACAACGAGAGACATCAGGACAAGGCTCCAGTTCGGCCAGCCCTGCACGATGGCGATGATGACCGAGAGAACGAGTGCGGTCAGCGAGCCCACATAGGGAATGAAACTCAGCAAT
This sequence comes from Beijerinckiaceae bacterium, assembly GCA_947475995.1. Classification (GTDB taxonomy): domain Bacteria; phylum Pseudomonadota; class Alphaproteobacteria; order Rhizobiales; family Beijerinckiaceae; genus Terripilifer. The sequence goes on from CANJNI010000017.1 coordinate 11,027, forward strand.
CCGGCCGATATGCCGATGAGCAGGCCGAAATGCAGACCGATCATCGACAGGCCGATCCCGTACCACGCGCCCAGAAACAGGCAGACCAGAGACTGCCCGCGCAGGAAGCCCGCAATGGCCGTGTTGATCTGCCGGGCGAGGCTGCGCACCACATCGCGATTCTGGAGCGGAACCCAGCCGTCGACGGTGTCGATCATCTTGTTCCAGTCGAGCAGCAGGTAGAAGGCCACGACCGGCGTGATCACCAGCAGCGAAAACACGCTGATGAGCGCCTGCCCGCCGGACCACAGCGATTTCAGGAAGCCCGCGATCCACTGGGCGCCTTGCTTCAGGATATCGCCGAGCGAACTCTGGATGTTCTGCAGATCGGGCGGCGAGGTCGTGGCGGGGTCGATCCCGAGACGCTCGAAAATTCCTCCCGCATATTTTTCAAACAGCAGGCTGCCCTGGTCGGTCGCCAGCGAGCGCAGCGTCGTCACATAGCCCGGCAGCTTCTCGGCGAAACCGACAAGCTGCGTGACCAGCACCGGCACCAGGACGATCAGCACCAGCACGAAAATGAGCGTGAAGAAGGTCAGGATCGCTACCGTCGCCCAGAGCCGGTTCATGCCCCGCGCTTCCAGCCGGTCCGCGACCGGGTCCAGCAGATAGGCGAGGATCAACCCCGCCGCGAACGGCATCAGGACGCCGCCCAGCGCGTAGAGCACGAGCATCAGCACGGCGAGCGCGCCGAGCCAGAAGCCAACCTGTCGTTCGAGCCGCATCATTTGTTCGGGCCGCCTTGCTTCGACGATGAATGGCCGCGCCGGCCGGAGCCGTCAATGGTCTCCGGCATCGCTTTCCATGTGGCGCATCCACTGGGTGAGATAGGCGATGGTGGAGGCCAGCGTCAGCAGCGCAACCAGCCAGACCAGTCCTGTCTGCCACGGGCCGGGCTGGAGTTCGAAGCCGCGCGCCCCCAGCACAAGCCCCGCCAACGTGATTTGCGCCGCCGTGTTGAGCTTCGAAACCCACAATGGCCGGATCGTCACCGGATTGTCGAGCAGCCACGACATGATGACCGCGCCGATGATGAGGACGTCGCGAAACACCACGAGAATCGTCAGCCATGCGGGCAGCGCGCCGACGACCGCCAGCACGACATAGATGGTGATGAGCAGCGCCTTGTCGGCCAGAGGGTCCAGATACGCCCCCAGTTCGCTCGTGAGGTTGAACTGCTTGGCCAGAAAGCCGTCGACGGCGTCCGAAATCCCGGCTGCGAGGAAGATCAGGAACGCCTTGGTCCATTCCTGATCGATGATGAGCAGGATCACCACCGGCACAAGCGCCAGGCGGGCCAGACTGATCAGATTGGGAAGGCTGGAAAACAGCGGGAAGGCGCTCATCAGGCGGACAGGATAGCACATTCCCCACCGGCCGCGACCATCAGGGGCGTCCGTAACGTCGCTCAGGGTGTTACCGCCATGTATTGCGCGATGTCGGGCGTGTCCTCATCGGTTTCGGCCGCCGGGGCGGGCGTCTCTGGCGCCGGGGACGGAAGCTTCGCATGCGACCATGGGCGGTCGTAACCCGGCGTCCGGTGTGTCTTGCGGATCAGTTCCCCCTCCGGGCCGAACCTGATTTCGGTCGCCCCGAACCCGTCGAGAAACTGCCCGTCGATCACCACGTCCGGCCCCTTGCAGAGGCTGCCGACCCACAGGCGCGTGATCACGACGTCCGACCGGCCGCAATCTTCCGGCAGCGCTGCACGGTCGAAGACCAGCGCGATGATTCGTCCGTCCGCCGCCTCGCCGACGCAGCCCGACCGGTCGCATCGCGACGCGCCGCCGAGCGTCGGATCGCGGGGCGAACGGCTGTCCGCATCCGCCGTCAGCCATTGCGCCGCACCGAACAGATTCGATCGCGCATTCATCACCTCCAGGCTTCCCGACGCTGCCCGGTAAGCGACGATCTGCCCGCGCGCATCGACCAGCACGTCGGGGCGGGGATGCACCGCAGCCAGTCCGATCCCGGTCAGCGCGAAAAGCAGGCCCGCCCATCGAATCCACGTCTGCCAGATGGCGATCCACAGAATGGCCAGCGCCATCAGCAGCACCGCACCGCCGCCGAAGGCCGGAATGTAGCGGACCGAGCCGGACAGACCTGCCACCCAGTGCGACACCTGCATCATCAGTCCGACGCCCTGCCCGGCGACCCACCAGGCGGGCGCGTCCAGCCCGAAGGCCCCCGCCGCCACGCCCAGCACCGACATGGGCATGATGATGAACTCGACAACCGGCAGGACCAGACTGTTGCCGATCAGCCCGTAGGGATTGATCCTGTGAAAGTGGAAGGTCGCGAACGGGTCCGTCGCCAGGCTCGCTACAAGCGTCGTCACCAGCATGGCGACGAGCACGATGCGCATCCGGTCGAGCCAGCCGTCAGCAGGCTCGACTCTGCTGAAATCCCTTGAGGGACCGCGCTCGAAGGCCGCGACCATCGCAGCCACCGCCGCGAAGGACATCTGGAAACTCGGACCGATCAGCGTCTGCGGCTCGCGGATCAGGACGATGAAGGCCGCAATCGCCAGATTGCGCATCGACAGCGCCGGCCGATCGAAAAGGATCGCCCCCAGAATGACGAGCGTCATCACCAGCGAGCGCTCCGTGGCGACTTCCGAACCCGCGAAAATGTCGTACGCGATGGCCCCGAAGATCGCGCAGCCCGCCGCCCATTTCTTGATGGGATATTGCAGCGCGACGGCGGGGAACAGGGCCAGCAGCGCGCGTACGCTCCACATGAAAAGGCCCGCCGCCAGCACCATGTGCAGCCCCGAAATCGACACGACATGATAGATTCCGGCGCCGCGCAGGGCATCGTTCATGTCTTCCGGGATGAGCCCGCGCTTACCGGTGACCAGAGCCGCCGTGACCGCCCCGACGCCGCCGCCGACCACGCCGACGATCCGGTCCGTCAGGTTGTTGCGGGCCCGGTCGATGGCCGCATTGATGCGCGCGGTCCAGACCACCGGCGCGTCGGGCGCGCGCTCCATCCGGCCGGTCACGCTGCCGATGCCGCCGATCTGCGCAAACCAGGCGTCGCGGGCAAAGTCGTATCCGCCCGGCTCCGAGGCCTGCGGGGGAGGCATCAGCCGCAGCCCCGCCTGCACGGTCGTTCCTGCGGGGAATTCCGGACGCGCCCGCGTCGTGACCCGCACGCGCACCGGCGTCGTTTCGGTCGTCAGCCCTTCCATGGAGACCAGACGCAGCAACATGCGCCCGCCGCTGCGATGATCGTCCACGGTCTCGATATAGGCGACGGCCTTTCCGACGATGGTCCGCGTCACGACCGGCGCAGTCGCCAGCCAGGTCTGGAAGGTCGCCAGCGTCAGGCCGCCGAACGCCATCGTCGCGCACAGGACGAGCCGGAACAGCCTGACATGCTCCCGGACATGCGCCCAGAGCGCGCCGGCCGCGAAAACTGCCGTCGTCGCCGCGCCCGCCCAAAGGGAAGGCTCCCGATCCGCAGCGAAATAAAGGAGAATGCCCGCCCCGAAAAAAGCAGGAAGCCAGAGGAAAAGCCTGCGCTGGTCAATCTCCTGCGCGACGGCCGCATCCAGCTTGCCGCGCGCCGCGCCAATGAAACCCGTCAGCCAGTCCCCGAACCCGGCGCCCGGCCGCGCGAGCGGACGCGCTGCGGCTGCGCCCGCGACTTTCGCGCCTGATCCCCCGACCGCCATCGTCCAGACTGCCCGCCTGCCGGCTTTGTCTGCGGAAATGCTTTTCCTGCAAACGGGGTCGTGATAACGCCCCAACGCCGCTCCTGTCCGGCTCCATGCTACACGATGCCGGCTTGGCCTCAACCGGGCGTCGTGGCGGCGAACTTCTCCTCACAGGTCCAGAGTACGCATTGATGTCAGAGCCGGTGGTTACCCGTTTCGCCCCGTCCCCGACGGGCTTCCTGCATATCGGCGGCGCCCGCACGGCGCTGTTCAACTGGCTTTATGCACGCCGTTTCGGCGGCAAGATGCTGCTGCGCATCGAGGATACGGACCGCGAGCGATCCACCGACGCCGCCATTGCGGCCATCATCGACGGCCTGTCCTGGCTGGGCCTCCAGTGGGACGGCGACGTGATTTACCAGTTCGCCCGCGCCGCCCGCCATGCGGAAGTCGCCCATGAACTGCTGGCGCAGGGCAAGGCCTATCATTGCTATGCGTCGCAGCAGGAACTGGAAGAAATGCGCGAGAAGGCGCGCGCCGAAAAGCGCCCGCCCCGCTATGACGGCCGCTGGCGCGACCGCCCCGCCTCCGACGCTCCGGCGGGCGTCAAGCCGGTGGTGCGCCTCAAGGCCCCGCAGGAAGGTGAAACGGTCGTGGACGATCGCGTGCAGGGCCGCGTGGTGTTCCCCAACAAGGATCTGGACGACCTCGTCCTGTTGCGCTCTGACGGCACGCCCACCTACATGCTGGCCGTTGTGGTGGACGATCACGACATGGGCGTCACCCACATCATCCGCGGCGACGACCATCTGACCAATGCGGCCCGCCAGACCCACATCTATCAGGCGATGGGCTGGAAGGTTCCCTCCATGTCGCACATCCCGCTGATCCACGGCCCGGACGGGGCCAAGCTCTCCAAGCGCCACGGCGCGCTGGGCGTCGACGCCTACCGGGGCATGGGCTACCTGCCCGCCGCCCTGAGGAACTATCTGGTGCGTCTGGGCTGGAGCCAGGGCGACAAGGAATTCTTCTCGACCGAGGAAATGATCGCTGCTTTCGATCTGCCGCAGATCGGCCGGTCGCCGGCGCGTTTCGACTACGCCAAGCTCGAAAACATGAACGGCCAGTATATGCGCCAGACGCCCGACGCTGAGCTGGTCGCGGCGATCGAAAGCACCCTGCCCTACCTGCCGAACGGCGAGCATGTTGCAGCGCAGCTAAACCCGGACAAAAAGGCGCAACTCCTCGCCGCCATGCCCGGACTGAAAGAACGAGCCAAGACTCTCATCGAACTGGTCGACGGCGCAGGATTCCTTTTCGCCCGGCGTCCCCTGCCGCTCGACCCGAAAGCCGCCGAAATTCTTGCCAAGGGCGGACGGGAGCACATTGCAGCCATGCTGCCGAAGCTGGAAGCCCTGCCCGACTGGACGGCTGCCGCCGCCGAGGCGGCAGTTCGGATTTATGCCGAGGAAAACGGGGCAAAGCTGGGCCAGGTGGCGCAACCGCTGCGCGCCGCACTCACCGGCCGCTCAACATCTCCGGGGATTTTCGATGTTCTGGAGGTGCTGGGGCGCGAGGAATCCCTTGGGCGTCTGCACGATCAGGCGAAAGCCTGAAAATCGCGCCCGTACGGCGCCGAAAGACGGATGCAGGACTGCGTTGCCGCAGCGCTGTCCTGCTAAAGGCGAGGGCTGCTGCGCTTGAACCTCCCGGTTCAATGGGATAGCTATATCGCGGCGCAACAATTTGACGCAGCGGGACCCCGCAGGGGGGCCCGGGCGGCCACAAGATCAAAGGCGATTTCTGTATGAGCGCAAAGACTGGCACCATCAAGATCGGCGACAAATCGGTGGAGATGCCGGTCCGAAGCGGGACCATCGGCCCGGATGTGGTCGATATCGGCAAGCTGTATGGGGCGACCGGCGCGTTCACCTACGACCCGGGCTTCCTGTCCACCGCCGCCTGCGAGTCGAAGATCACCTATATCGACGGTGACGAAGGCGTTCTGCTGCATCGCGGCTACGCGATCGAGGAACTCGCCGGCCAGGGGGATTTCCTCGAAACCTGCTACCTGTTGCTCTACGGGGAACTGCCCACCGCAGCCCAGAAGTCGGATTTCGACTATCGCGTCACGCGCCATACGATGGTGCACGACCAGATGACACGGTTCTACCAGGGCTTCCGCCGCGACGCGCATCCGATGGCCGTCATGGTCGGCGCCGTTGGCGCGCTCGCCGCATTCTATCATGACTCGACCGACATCACCGATCCGACGCAGCGCATGATTGCGTCCATGCGGATGATCGCCAAGATGCCGACGCTCGCCGCGATGGCCTACAAGTACAACGTCGGCCAACCCTTCGTGTATCCGAAGAACGACCTCGACTATGCGTCGAACTTCCTGCGCATGTGCTTCGCGGTGCCGTGCGAGGAGTACCGGATCAACCCGGTCATCGCGCGCGCGCTCGACCGCATCTTCATCCTGCACGCCGATCATGAGCAGAACGCCTCGACCTCGACGGTCCGCCTCGCGGGCTCGACGGGCGCGAATCCGTTCGCCTGCATCGCGGCCGGCATCGCAGCCCTGTGGGGACCTGCGCACGGCGGCGCCAATGAAATCTGCCTGCAGATGCTCGCCGAAATCGGCACCGTGGACCGCATTCCGCAGTTCATCGCCCGCGCGAAGGACAAGAACGATCCCTTCAAGCTCATGGGCTTCGGACATCGCGTCTACAAGAACTTCGATCCGCGCGCCAAGATCATGCACCAGACCTGTCACGAGGTTCTGAAGGAACTCGGCATCAAGGATGATCCGCTGCTCGACGTCGCCATGGAACTCGAAAAGATCGCCCTGAACGACGAATATTTCATCGAGCGCAAGCTGTATCCGAACGTGGACTTCTATTCGGGCATCACCCTCAAGGCGATGGGCTTCCCGACCTCGATGTTCACGGTGCTGTTCGCCGTCGCCCGCACGGTCGGCTGGATCGCCCAGTGGAAGGAAATGATCGAGGACCCGAACCAGAAGATCGGCCGTCCGCGTCAGCTATACACCGGCTCCCCGCGCCGCGATTACCTGCAGCCCGACAAGCGCTGAAGGTTCTCATACGAGCTTTTCAAAGGGGCCCTCCGGGCCCCTTTTTGTTGCCCGCGCGCCATAGATGTGGGCTTACCGCCAGCGCGTCTTGACTCCCCCGGCGGGCGACCGCAATCAAACACAGCGGCGTCCGGGCCGCATCCGGACCCGCTTTCTTGTCTCTGCGCGATCTACAATACAGGCTCGAATATGCGGTCTTCTGCGCTGTAGCGTGGATTGCCGCGAGCCTGCCTGTCGAGACGGCCTCGAACGTCAGCGCCGCCCTGTGGGGCTGGATTGCGCCGCTCCTCAAGCGCCACCGCCGCGCGCTCCGCCATCTCGAACTGGCCTTCCCGGAAAAGACCGAATCCGAGCGCAGCGCGATCGCACTCGCCATGTGGCGCAACCTCGGCCGCGTTTTCGCGGAAGCCTTCCATCTCGACGCCATTCTCGACAGCGGCCGCATCACCTTTGACGGCGTCGAGGAAATGGCCGCCAGCGGACTTGCCGAGCATGGAATCGTCGGGTGCAGCGCCCATCTGGGCAATTGGGAGATCGCCGCCAGCCTCGCGGAAAAACTCGGCATCGAGGCGCTCGGCATCTACCAGCGCATCAAGAACCCGCATGTTGACGCACGGGTGCGGGCCATGCGGGCGCGGCTCTATCCAGCCGGGTTGCTGCCCAAGGAACCCGCGACGGGGCTGAAGGCGATCCGGCATGTACGCAACGGCGGCGCGCTCGTGATGCTCGCTGACTTGCGCGACCGCAACGGCCTGCCCGTGCCGTTCTTCGGCGCGCCCGCCCCCTCCACCACCTTCCCGGCCATGGTGGCTCGTACGCAGGACAAGCCCCTCGTGGCCGTGCAAGTGATCCGCCATCCCGATGTCCGGTTTACGATTCGGGTCAGTCTGGTGGACGTTCCCCGCACCGGCGACCGCGACGCCGACATCAGGGTTGCGACGGCCAATCTTGAAAAAATGCTTGAGGGCTTCATCCGTCAGCAGCCGGACCAATGGATGTGGGCGCACCGGCGCTGGGGTTAGGCATGGTCAGCCCCCGCGTGGGCCACTAGACTGACGCCAACGAACGAAGGATTCCCGCGCGTGCGCATTGCGACCTGGAACGTCAATTCCGTCCGCCAGAGGCTCGAACATCTGCTGGGCTACCTGAAGGAGCAGCAGCCCGACGTGCTCTGCCTGCAGGAGATCAAGTGTCAGGACGAGGCCTTCCCGCGCGCCGAGATCGAATCGGCGGGGTACAACGCCGCCGTCCACGGCCAGAAGACCTTCAACGGCGTGGCGATTTTGTCGAAGCGTCCGGTTGAGGTAACGCTAGGTTTGCCGGGCGACGACCAGGACACGCAATCGCGCTATATCGAAGCCATCGTGCCGACCGAAGCCGGCGGCGTGGTGCGCGTCGCTTCCATCTATTTGCCGAACGGCAATCCAATCAACACCGACAAATATGCCTACAAGCTCGCGTGGATGGAGCGGCTCACCAACTACACGCGCGAGCTTCTGAAACTGGAAGAACCGCTGGTGCTGGCGGGCGATTACAATGTGATACCCGAACCGCGCGACGCGCGAGATCCCGCCGCCTGGACGAACGACGCATTGTTCCTGCCCGAAACGCGCGCGCGCTTCCGCACCCTGCTGCATCTGGGGCTGACGGACGCGCTGCGCGCCACGACGGACGCCGGAGATCTCTACACGTTCTGGGACTATCAGGCGGGCGCATGGCAGCGGAATTTCGGCATCCGCATCGACCATCTGCTCTTGTCGCCGCAGGCGGCTGACCGGCTGCAATCGGTGACGATCGACAAATACATGCGGGCCGCCGAAAAGCCCTCCGATCACGTCCCCATACGGATAGACATCAAGACCTGACGTCCGGAGCCGCCCGTGGCAAACCATCCCGCCAGCAGCGACGCGAACCGGACACTCGTCCGGGACGGCGCGCGCCGCAGGCGCTGGGTGCGCAGGCTGCGCGAAAGCGCCGGTATGTTCGCCGTCATCGTGGCAGGATTTCTCCTCGCCTCCGCGCTGCATGAAAGCGAGATCGTCCAGCGCATCAACAATCTTGTTTTTGACCAGTACCAGCGCTGGAAGCCCCGCGTCTGGACGCCGGACATGCAGGTGCGCGTCGCCGATATCGACGACACGACGCTGGAACGCATCGGCCAATGGCCGTGGCCGCGCCAGCGCATCGCCGAACTGACGGACAAGCTCGCGCAGGCAGGCGCAGCCGCCATCGTGTTTGACGCCCTCTTTTCCGAACAGGACCGCTACGCCCCGCGCGAATTGCTGACTCACCTGCCGCCGCTGCCAGAGCGCGATGCGCTGCTGCGCGCCATGCAGGAGCAGAGATTGCTCGACGCTGACCCGCTCGCGGCCGCCTTCGCCCGGGCCCCCGTCGTGGCGGCGGCGGCCCTCACCGATCTGCCCGTGCGTGACAGACCGGAAGTGAAGGCGAGTTTCGTCACGCTCGGCGACAATCCGCGTCCGATGTTGCCGCACTTCGAAAACATGGTGATGCCCCTGCCGCAACTTCGCGCAGTCGTGCAGGGATTGGGAGTTATCAACTACATTCCCGATCTCGATCAGGTCGTGCGCCGGGTACCGACAGCTTTCGCGGTGGGACCGCGCGGTTCGGAAATCATCGCGCCTTCGCTCGGCGTCGAGGCGCTGCGCGTCGCGTTGCGGACGACGACGCCGATCATCAAGTCCACCAATGCGTCAGGCGAGCAGACCTTCAACGACAAGAAGGCCATCGTGGCGGTCGGCATCGGCGATGCAGCCTTCCCGACGGAAGCTGACGGAAACGTCCGGGTTCATTTCGCCGGCGCGCAGCCGGGACGGCGCATTCCGGCATGGAAAATCCTGAGCGGCGAAGCATCCCCGAAAGATCTCGAAAACACCATCGTCCTCATCGGCTCCAGCGCTGCGGCTCTGGCGGATCTGCGCGCCACGCCCTTGCAATCGGCTGTGCCGGGAGTCGAGGTCCATGCAGAATTTCTCGAACACGTCCTGTCGGGCTCCCAGCTCGTGCGTCCGGATTGGGCCTGGGGCGCAGAAGCTATGGCGGTCGTGCTCGGCGGCTTGCTGATCGCCTTGCTCGTGCGTTCCCTGCCGCCGGTACTGGCGGCGGGCGCAGCCGCGCTTCTGCTCGGCGCGGGCCTCGCGGCAAGCTGGCAAGCCTTTGCGCAGGCCGATCTCCTGTTCGATCCGATCATTCCCGGCGCCACATGGCTGGCGGTTCACGCGATCACCACGGTCGGCGTCTTCCGCCGCACGGCCCGCGAGCGGCGCGAGGTGCGCACCGCCTTCAGCCGTTATCTTTCCCCCGTGGTGGTCGAGCAGATCGCCGCCGATCCGTCGAAACTGCGTCTTGGCGGCGAGATGCGCAACGTCACGATCCTGTTCAGCGACGTGCGCGACTTCACGGCGCGGTCGGAGACCATGACGGGCGCCGGCGTCGTGCGATTTCTCAACGCGCTGCATACGCCGCTCACCGATATCGTCATGGCGAGCGGCGGGACGATCGACAAATATCTTGGCGATGGCCTGATGGCCTTCTGGAACGCGCCGCTCGATACGCCTGATCACGCCACCGCAGCTTGTCGTGCAGCCCTAGCGATGACCGCCGCCGTTCCAGCCATCGACGCGAAGCTGCGCGCCGAAGCGCTCGCGGAAGGACGCGAGCATCGACCATTGCGCATCGGCATAGGACTCAACACCGGGGACGCCTTCGTCGGCAACATGGGATCGGAGCAGCGATTCGACTATTCGATCGTCGGTGACCCGGTGAACGTCGCGGCGCGGCTGGAAGCCGCCACCAAGGAGTTCTTGGCGCCCATCATCGTTTCGGAATCGACCCGGAGAGCCGCCAGGGGATTCCTGTTCGTCGATCTGGGCCCGGCGGACCTGAAGGGCAAGGCCGCCCGCTCCCGTCTGTTCGCGCTGCACTGCGCCGAAACAGACGCCGCGCCCGACTGGGAAACCTTCTGCGCGAGGCACGAGGCAGTGATGTCGGCCTCGCCTTCCGACAGATCGCAATTGCAAAGGCTGGTCGCAGAGGCGCAGGGGACGCCGACCGGCGCCCATTACGCGGGGCTTTACGCCCGTCTGTTGAAGGGAGAGAAGACCGCCATTGCCGAGGCCATTCAGGCCGGCGGCTCCTGAGCCTTAGCGGGCCGGAGCCCGCGCACGTCGCGGCTCGGCGCCATCCTTGAGATATTGAATCGCCATCTCGCGATCCTGACGTCCGGCCGCATCCATGGCTGCCTGATAATAGTCGGAGACCCATGTTTTCTTGGGGTCGTTGACGGTGGCCTCGCGGGCGAGCGTCAGCAACATCAGACCGCGGGCGCGCTGCGCCGGAAGTCCCGCGCGGCCATTGAACAGGAGATGCCCGAGCAACGCCTGCGATTCGGGATGGCTTTTTTCGGCAGCCTGCGCGAGCCACTTGCCGGCCTGCACTTCGTCCTTCCGGACGCCGTTGCCGTCGAGATACATGCGGGCGAGATTGAATTGCGCCGCCGGGTCGCCGAAGTTCATCGCCGCGTACTGGAACATCTCCAGAGCCCGCTGCACGTCCCGCCGCACGCCCGAATTCGCGATCCCGCTCAGGCTGTAGATCCCCACCGCCACGAAGGCGCTCGACACGAAGGGAATGTCGCGCTGATGGACCTCGTCCTCATCGTAATTGTCGACGATGCGGGAAAAATACTGGTAGGCCTTGATGTCGTCGCGCCCGACGCCGTCGCCGTCCGCATACATGCGGCCAAGTTTCCACTGGGCGGCGGACTGGCCGCCGTCGGCGGCAAATTTGAGCGCCTCGACCGAGGAGGCGCGATCGCCGGAGCGGTAAAGATCGAACCCCTTGCGCTGAGCTTCGTGAGGGTTCTTGAAGAGCGGCAGCGGGGCCTTGGCGGTCGCCGGCGCCTGCTGGCCGTCGAGCGCAATGGCGGGGCCGAATCCGGCCCATGACACCAGCCCGCAGAAGGCCGCAACCTTGACGCAACTAGCCCGCATGGACGCCCGCCACTCCCGAAGCTTCCGACTGCGGAAGCTGAACGTTGCGCGCGCAACCTAGCGGCGAAGGCCTTGCAAAAACCTGAACGACCATATTCCCGAACTCTGATCGCGACCCCGAGAGGTCCGCCCCACGATCCCACAGCAACCAGATTAGCTCGGCGTTTATGGCACAATCGGGGCGCATTCAGCCCGGCGAAGCGGCGGATTTCCAATGAATTTCCGGCTGTTGCGGGAATGTCACAAGCGTAACCGGACATGCCTGGCGCTGGCCGGAAAACGCCTCGGGGGAAACAAATCCGCGCGAGTAATGTTGCAGATACACGAGTTTGATGCCAATCATAGGGAGTGTAGCCAATGCTACACTTTCCCCGTCAATCCAGCTCGCGACGGTGTCAGAATGCGGATGTCTCGCCCGACGGAATTCATGGAAAACGATCGCGTTTCCCTTCCCGAATCGCACGCCAGCATTGCCGTAAGCGGCTCGCGCCTGCGCCGCTTTGCGGCGTTCCTCGGGCCAGGCTATCTGGTCGCCACCGGCTATATGGACCCCGGCAACTGGGCCACGGCGCTTGCCGGCGGATCGAAGTTCGGCGCTGCCCTCCTGAGCGTGGTCGTTCTCTCCAGCCTCATGGCGATCCTGTTGCAGGCGCTGACGGCCCGGCTCGCCATCACCACCGGAAAGGACCTCGCGCAGGTCTGCCGCGAGCGATTCCCCCGCCCTGTCGCCTTCGTGCTCTGGATCATCGCCGAAGCTTCCATCGTGGCCACAGACCTCGCGGAGGTCATCGGCACCGCGATCGGACTCCAGCTCCTGTTCGGCGTACCGCTGGCGATCGGCGTCCTGCTGACGGCTCTTGATGTCTTCCTGGTTCTGGCGCTGCAGTCGCTCGGCTTCCGCAAGCTGGAAGCCTTCGTGATCGCGCTGCTGATCATCATTGCGGTGGCCTTCACCGGCCAGATGATTCTGGCCCGGCCCGACATGGCCGTCATCGCCAAAGGCCTCATACCCACGACCCAGCTCTTCACCGATACGGAAATGCTGTACGTCGCGCTGGGCATTCTGGGCGCCACCGTGATGCCGCATAATCTCTACCTGCACTCAGGGATCGTGCTCACGCGGCAGATCGGCCCGACCATTCCGGAAAAGCGCGAAGCCATCGGTTTTGCAGTGCTGGATTCCACCATTGCGCTCGCCTTCGCGCTGCTGATCAACAGTTCCATCCTGCTGCTGGCGGCGTTCACCTTCTTCACGGCCGGCCAGCACGAGGTGGCTGAGCTTCAGCACGCGCATGAACTGATCGGCCCGCTGCTTGGCACCACGCTGGCGGCGCATCTCTTCGGCATCGCGCTGCTCGCCTGCGGCTTGAACTCGACCGTCACCGCAACGCTGGCTGGCCAGATCGTCATGGAAGGCTTCATTCACCTGAAGCTGAAGCCGGCCGTGCGCCGGCTCGCCACGCGCAGCCTCGCCATCGTTCCGGCGGCTGCCGCCACCATCGCGGGCGGCGAAGACTCAACCGGAAAGCTGCTGGTTTTCTCGCAGGTCGTGTTGAGCTTCGGCCTGCCCTTCGCGATGATCCCGCTGGTCTGGTTCACCGCGTCGCGCAAGATCATGGGCGAACTGCGCGCGCCCGCAGCCATGACCATCGCGGCGGCGCTGATCGCGGCCGTGATCGTCAGTCTCAATGTGAAGCTGATTGTCGATACGCTTCTCGGATAAGCTCCAAACGTCAAATGCCCGGCGGGGGCCGGGCATTCGGATGTTCGATAGAGCTGAACGAATGCGTCAGGCCCGCACGCCCCGCGCCGCCAGACGAGCCCGCTTCTCTTCGGAAATGAACGTGTCCAGCTTGAACAGCTTGCGGGCGTTTTCGCCCAGAATGTTCTTCTTCTGCTGAAGGTTCAGGAACGGCAGGTCGTAGATCGTCGACGGCAGGTCCATGTCCCAGTGCGGATAGTCCGAAGAATAGAGCAACTGCGTCTCCGCGTTGATCATCTTGAACGTCTCCTGCAGCATGGACTGGTTGTTCACCATCTCCATCGGCTGCGTCGTGTAGAACATCTCGCGCATGTAGTCGCTCGGCAGGCGCTTCAGCGTCGGCGCTTCCGACGAGCGCATCATGTATTCGTTGTCGAGGCGCTGCATCAGGAACGGAATCCACGCGAGCCCGCTTTCGATCCAGATCGACTTGAGGCCCGGAAAACGCTCCGGAATGCCGTTCACGACCCAGTTGGTCATGTGGACGATGTTGAACCACGAGAAGCCGAGCGCATGCGTCGCGATGAAGCGATTGGTGATGTGCATGCTCTGGTCGCCCCAGTTCGTCGCCGCATGGAAGGCGAGCGGCAGGCCGCGTTCTTCCAGAGCCCGATAGAGCTTCATATAGGCGTTGTCGTAGAGGCCCTTGTAGCGGACGGTGGTGATCAGGAAGCCGCAGACGCCCTTCTTGCCGGCGAAATCCTCGACCATCTTCAAGGCCGCAACCGGATCGTTCATCGGCAGATAGAGCATCGACACGAGGCGCGAGTCCTGCGCCAGAATCTTCTCCGTCAGCCACTTGTTGTAGGCGCGTGCATATTGCACCTCGACTTCAACGACCGGGTTGAGGCCAAGGCCCAGCATCGGCGTGGGGAAGATGCACGCCACATCGACGCCCATCGAATCCATCCACTTGCGCGTCAGGCCGATGTCGCGATGCACCGCGCCCGGGGCCTGCTCGGTGCGGCGGTGGGCGTAGCGGGTGATGCGCCCCGCCATTTCCTGATAGCCGCCCGTCGAGCGCTGCATCATCGTCGCGCCCTTGGTGTACTTGAACTGGTCGCGCATCACCGGGTCTTCGATATATTCCCAGATGTCGCGGTAGGAATCCGTCTCGTAGTGGTGCGCATCCACGTCGATGATCATGAAGTCTTCGTACTTGCGATCCTCGGCCTGCTGCTGCGCATGGGCGAGCAGGCTGCGTGTATCAAAGGTTTCGCGGGCGGGATCGCTGACGATCGGGCTCATCACGTTCATTGGTTTCTCCCTCTGCATGAAGACCGCGCCATCCGGTCGATTCATGCGGTTGAATGAAAGATTTCGCGGCAGCCTATTCGGCAGCCTGCGCGCGGTGTTGCGGGGCGACGCAATTGCCGGTCATCGCCTGCCACATGCTGAGTTCGAACATCTGGACGTTCAGCGCATGGAGCATGTCGGTGGTGGACAGCATCACGTCGGTCGCGGTCAGGTCGCCTCCGCGCGGCGGGAATGGCGAGGCCATGCCCATCTCGGCCTTCTTCGCGTAGAAGCGAATGACCGCCGCCATCATGTCCTGCAAGGAGAGGTCCGACACCGTGTCGGGGTTCGCCATGGCGGCGCGCAGCTTTTCGGCCACGACCTTCATGGCGTCGCTGACGCTGGTGTCGATCTCGGTGACGATAACGTCGTCAGATGAGGACAAAGACGCCTCCGTCGCGTTTCACGATCTCATGCTTCTTCAGCCTGATGCGCGGATCGGGCGCGCATTCGCCGGTGAGGAGCTTGTATTCCCAGCCATGCCAGGGGCAAACGATGTGCGGATCATCGTGATCGTAGGTCTGCCCCAGGAAGGTCTTGTCCTCGCCGAACAGGTCCACGACCTTGCCCTTGACGACGCCCTCGCAGGCGGGGCCGCCCTGGTGAACGCAATGGTTCCGGTAGGCGTAAAACGCGCCCTTGTGGCGATATACGCCGACTTCCGTACGCCCCTGCCGGACGATCCGGATATCCCCGTCCTTCATTTCGGACTCCGGACAAACAAAAATCTCGGCCATTCTGTCCCTGCTCCTCCCTCGCCCCTCATCCGGGCACGTCCGTCCGTTGCTCCGGACGCCAATAAACTACTTTAGTCTCACCAAGCGTCACAGGCCAAGTGCGGCTATAGGCTCAGGGCCATTCCGGACGTGATTTTTTCGTGCTGCATTGCGGGGATGAGCAGACGGCCCGCCTTGCGCGACCCGAACCGGCGCGATAACCCGGTCCCAACAGGATTTCGCGATGACAAACCCCACCGGTTCCGGCCTCACCTATGCTCAAGCTGGCGTCGACATCGACGCCGGGAACGAGATGGTCGAACAGATCAAGCCGCTCGTCCGGGCCACCCGCCGGCGTGGGGCGGACGCTGAAATCGGCGGATTCGGCGGCCTGTTCGACCTGAAGGCGGCGGGCTTCACCGACCCCATTCTGGTCGCCGCCAATGACGGCGTCGGCACCAAGGTGAAGATCGCCATCGAGAGCGGCATCCACGATACGGTCGGAATCGACCTCGTCGCCATGTGCGTCAACGACCTGATCGTGCAAGGCGCGGAGCCGCTGTTCTTCCTCGACTATTACGCAACGGGCAAACTTGATCCGAAAGCCGGCGCGGCTGTGGTGAAGGGCATCGCGCAGGGCTGCATCGAATCCGGCTGCGCCCTGATCGGCGGCGAGACCGCCGAAATGCCCGGCCTCTATTCGGAAGGCGATTACGATCTGGCGGGCTTCGCAGTCGGGGCCGCCGAGCGTGGGCGGCTGTTGCCGCGCGAGGATGTTGTGGCCGGAGACGTGATTTTCGGCCTGCCCTCCTCGGGCGTCCATTCCAACGGCTTTTCGCTGGTGCGCCGCATCGTGGCCCGCGCCGGATTGACATGGGACGCCCCTGCCCCGTTTGCGCCGGACATGACGCTCGCCCGCGCGCTGCTGACGCCCACAAAGCTTTATGTGAAGCCGCTGCTGGCGGCTCTGAAAGCCACCGACGGCATCAAGGCGCTGGCGCACATCACCGGCGGCGGGTTTCCGGACAATATTCCGCGCGTCCTGCCAAAGACCATCGGGGTCGAACTGGACCTGACGAAAATTCCCGTCCTGCCGGTTTTCCGCTGGCTGGCGCAGGAAGGCGGCGTGGTCGAACAGGAGATGCTGCGCACCTTCAATTGCGGGATCGGCATGATTGTCGTCGCCTCGCAGGCGAAGGCCGGCGAAGTGGAAAAGGCGCTGACGGATGCGAGCCTTGCGCCGGTCCGGCTCGGCGTGGCGGGCGCGCGCGGTGCAGACGCCGTCACTTATTCTGGCAAGCTGGCGCTTGCGGGAAAGCTCGCGCTGTGATCGTGCGGCGCAAGCGCACCGCTATCCTGATCTCCGGGCGCGGGTCGAATATGTCGTCGCTGATCGCGGCGGCGCGCAGCCCGGACTTCCCGGCGGAAATCGCGCTCGTTCTATCCAATAGGCCCGACGCTCCGGGGCTTGCGACCGCAAAGTCGCAAGGGCTCGCCACCGCCGCAGTCGATCACAAGATCTATGCGGGCCGTGAAGCCTTCGAGGGTTCGCTCCAGGCGATGCTAGACGCGCACTACATCGACTTCATCTGCCTCGCCGGCTTCATGCGCCTCTTGACGGCGAGTTTCGTCGAGCGTTGGCGCGGACGCATGATCAATATCCATCCGGCGATCCTGCCCTCCTACAAGGGCCTTCACACGCACGAGCGTGCGCTTGCAGACGGCGTGAAGATCCACGGCTGCACGGTGCATTTCGTTGTGCCCGAAATGGATTCCGGGCCGATCATCGCGCAATCCGCCGTGCCGGTGCTCGACTACGACACACCCGACACGCTCGGCGCGCGCGTGCTGGCGCAGGAACACATCATCTATCCGCTGGCGCTGGAACTGGCGACCAGCGAGCGCGTGTGGATCGACGGCAACCGCGTCGTCGGCGCGGCGAAAGACGGCGGCGAGCGACGGCTTGTTGTGCCCGAGCCGGATTGAGTTTGGCGCGCAGAAAATTCGCTCCTGCGCCTTTTGCAATTAACCCTGCCGCAACACATCGGAACGCGAATCGCGTCTATCCCGATTCGGACTCGTTTGGTTCGCCCCTTGTGCGGAATTCGCCAATCCGGCACAGCATGCGCGCGTGTTGCGAAACGAAGTTTTCAGACAGCGCCGATCCGATTCAAGAACACATGATTCGGACTCGTTTGGTTCTCGCCCTGTCCGATTTTTGTCGATCCGGCACAGTTCGCCGGATGACGCCGGAACGAATGATTCAGATGGCGTCGCGCGCATTTTGGAACTCCCGATTCGGACTCGTTTGGTTCGCCCGCCGTTCCGCAAATCCCGCTTTGATTCACCTCGCGAGGCCTTCAAAAAAAGCCCGCCCGCTAGGCATTTGTTAAGCGCTGAAACGCGCGAATCGAACAGTCGCGATTCGGACTCTCTTTGTGCCGCTTGTGTGCGGAAAGTCCCGATTTGAGTCATCAACGGGCAAGCGCATCAGGCAACAAAAAAGCCGGAGCTTTCGCTCCGGCTTTTGAAAAGGCTGCACTCAGTAAAGCGCTCGTCTCAGCTCAACGTCGCCTTGACGATCTTGTCGGGATTCTGCACGGGCTCGCCGCGCTTGATCTTGTCGACGTTCTCCATGCCGGACGTGACTTCGCCCCACACCGTGTACTGACGGTCGAGGAAGCGCGCATCGCCGAAGCAGATGAAGAACTGCGAGTTGGCAGAATTCGGGTTCTGGGCGCGGGCCATCGAGCAGGTGCCGCGCACATGCGGCTGGGCGTTGAACTCGGCCTTCAGGTCCGGATAGCTGGAGCCGCCGGTGCCGGTGCCCTTCGGGCAGCCGGTCTGGGCCATGAAGCCCTCGATGACGCGATGGAACACGATGCCATCGTAAAAGCCTTCGCCGACCAGCTTCTTGATGTGATCGACGTGGCCGGGCGCCAGATCGGGGCGCATCTTGATGACGACCGGGCCCTGCGTGGTTTCGAGCGTGAGCGTATTGCCTGCCTCGGACATGAATTTTCCTAGTGTGAGAGAGGGTCTGCCGGCTGCGCGCGCGTGGCCACGAACCGGATGGCGAAAGGACGCCCCGCAATAGCCGAACCGAGGTCCGGCGTAAACCGCAGGGGCGCGCAGGCGGAGATGGCCGCCAGAATGGAGCGCCGCAGCGCCTCGCGGTCCCCGCCCCCGGCCTTGATATATGTGACGGCAGGCGCGCCAATGACGCCGCCGCTGCGGGTGAACCCGAGCCGCAGGGAAATCTCGTAGGTCTCGCCTTCCCCGGGCGCGGGCGGCGACCAGCAATCGGCCAGTTGCTCGGCAATGTCGCGTGGCCGCCCGATGCTGCGGGCATCCCTGCCGTTCAACAGACCGGCAATCCGCTCCACCGTCATGGTGAAGCCCTGCGGCTGCAAAACTGGATTTTGCGGATAGAGCGCGCCCGGATAGGGCGTGTGCGGTGAAGCCGCATGGGGCTTCAGATGCAGACGCGGCAGCGTCGGTTGGGCGGCCGCATGAGCATGCGGATAGGGCGCGCGGGGCGATTTCGCCCCGTGACGCTCCGGGCTTGCGGCAAGCGCTGGCGAGATCGCCAGCGCCCCCGCCAACAGGACTGCCGCAATCCTATTTGGCATCCGCCGCGAGCTGCATCTTGACGATCTTGTCCGGGCCCTGGACTTCGCCGTTGCGGTCCGCTGCGCCCTTCTTGATCTTGTCGACAATCTCCATCCCGGACGTGACTTCGCCGAACACCGTGTACTGGTTGTTCAGGAAGCTGGCCTCGGCGAAGCAAATGAAGAATTGCGAATTCGCCGAGTTCGGATCGCCGGCGCGCGCCATGCCGAGCGTGCCGCGCTTGAAGGGCGTAGGGGTGAATTCCGCCGGAATGTTCGGCAGTTTCGAACCGCCGCGTCCCGTGCCGGTAGGATCGCCGGTCTGGGCCATGAAGCCCGCAATGACCCGGTGGAACACGATGCCGTCATAGAATCCCTGCTTCACGAGCGTCTTGATCTGCGCCACGTGCTTGGGCGCGAGGTCCGGCCGCAGGCGGATGGTGATGCGGCCATCCTTCGTGTCGAGATAAAGGGTGTTCTGCGGGTCGGCGGCCTGCGCGAAAGCGGACGCGACAGGCGCAGCCGCGAGCGCCGCAGCGGCTCCGGTCAACACGAGAGAACGGCGATCAATGGTCATGGAGCAATCCTTGTGTTCTGCCGGGAATCAGCCTCCCCGGCGGGAGTTGTGACAAGCGGCGCGGTCGCACGCAATTGCGAGCGGACTTCACACTTTCGGAGCGAACCTGGCCTTGAGGGCAGCTTCCACTTCCGCAGGCACGAAGCCCGAAACGTCGCCGCCCATCGCGGCAATCTGGCGGACGAGGGTGGCGGTGATGTGGCGCACGCCGGGCGAAGCCGGGAGGAATACGGTCTGCACGTCGCCGGCCATTCGGCCGTTCATGCCCGCCATTTGCATCTCGTAGTCGAAATCGGTCCCGTCCCGCAGGCCTCGCAGCAGCAACCCCGCTCCGTTGGCCCGCGCGGCCTCGACC
Source organism: Beijerinckiaceae bacterium (assembly GCA_947475995.1). Classification (GTDB taxonomy): domain Bacteria; phylum Pseudomonadota; class Alphaproteobacteria; order Rhizobiales; family Beijerinckiaceae; genus Terripilifer. The sequence continues at coordinate 31,153 of CANJNI010000017.1, forward strand.
GCCAGCCCCGCAAAGGTCGTCACGTCGATCTTCACACCTGTCGCGGCCAGAGGGGCGCAGGCCGCCCCGATCAAGCGCCGCCTCTCTTCGACCGTGAACAGGGGCGTCTTTCCCGGATGCACCCCGATGCCGATGACGATCCGCGCGCAGAAAGCCGCCGCCCCCCGGATCACGTCAACATGACCATTGGTGAGCGGATCGAAGGAGCCGGTGAAAAGGCCGGTCGCGCCGGTCTGTGCAGACATGATGGGATGCTTCTCTGCGTGCTGGCCCGATGACGGCCTGAATCGGACCGCCAGATTTTCATCTCGAAAGCCCGATGGCAACCGCCCGGGCTCAGTCCCGCTGACGGACCCGCAGAACGCCCTCGAAAAGATCGACCGTCTTGCGAATGGTGACCTCCCAGTCGTAATGGGCGCGCACTTGTTCAATGCCGGCCTGCCCGTATCGCGCCGCCTCGTCCGGATGATCTGCGAGCCGGGCGATCGCTTGCGCGAGGCCATTGGCGTCACCCACATCAATCGACAGGCCCATGGCGCCGGCCTCCGCCAGCTTGCCCATGGCGCCGACCGGCGTGGAAATCACCGGCTTTCCGCAGGCGGCCGCTTCCAGCGCCGAGACGCAAAGTCCTTCGGATTCCGACGTCACCGCATAGGCGGAAATGGCGTTGTAGAATGCGGGCAATTCCGAATGTTCGCGGGGTCCGGCCATCAGGACACTGTCCTGGAGGGACAATTCCTCGATCAGGGCGCGCAGCCTGGCCGCCTCCCCGCCCTCGCCGACAATCGCCAGAAAGACGTTCAGGTCCGGCCGCTCGCGGCGCAAAATGTCGACCGCCCGGATCGCCACGTCCTGCCGGTAAACAGGTTCAAGCGCCTTGCAGATCCCGACCACGAAGGCATCCGCCGGAAATGCCCACGCCCTCCCGGCGGGCTGCGGCCGGAACGCATCAGTTTCCACCCCGAAGGGAATGATCCATGCGTCCCCCCCGGTGAGTTTCCGGACCGCCTCGCGCATTCCCTCGGCCATGACCACAACGCGGTCCGCAAACAGCAGATTGCCCCGCACCAGAATTCGCTTGAGCCACGATGACCAGGGTGTGGTCAACACGTCCGAGCCCCAGGCGGTGATCACCAGTGGACGCACCCTGCTCAGCGCCGCCATGGTTCCGTAGCCGCCCGCATAATGCGCATTGACGATATCGGCCTCGATGGCGCGCGCCAGTCGACGGAACCACGCCACATTCAGGAAATAGCCGGCCCCGCCGCGATGCGGCGCCGCGTGCTGTCCCACCGCCGGGTCCAGAGACGTCAGAAAGCCGTGCTGCGAAGCCAGGTGAACGTCAAAGCCGCTAGCCCGTTGGCAAGGCGCACGAGGTGAATCGACGAACCATTGCCGAGAAGCAGGATGCGACCGCAAAAGTCAGAACCATCCTTGTTCAGTCGGCTGAAATTCATCTCGCAGTCGTCAAAACGAACATGGCCCGCTGCGGCCTCGAGAAAGATTGGCGATCCAGAATAGCCACAACAGAAAACATCTTCATCAACCGAAGCCCGGAGGCATCATGCGCTTCCCGAACCAGGCTTGCAACTGCCGGCGGCGGATGATCGGCGTCTAAAGGCGCAGCGCGCCGGCTTCGTTGCTGCGTTTTCCAAACCTTGGGCGAAGCTATTCTTGCATGACTATTGGAAAACATTATCACCCGGAAAGGTGGTTGCCGGAGCGAACACCATCGTTTAGCATCCAGTTCGTCAATTCTATATTTTACTTTTTCGCGCTGACGTCACACCTGCGGTTTTCGTGGCAATCCTAGTGGAGAATGCGCCAATGGATGGCGGGGCTTTTTTGGATAAAGAGAATAGCAAACAGTCCCGACGCTCCGCGAAGATCGCCCGCCGTAATGAGGAAAAGATGCTTCGCAGTTGGGGGAAAACAGTTCCGCAGACTTCAATTTCATCATCGGCCTGATTTCAGGCATCGCATTGACGCTTGTTCTGCTGGTTTTTTATGCAGTCTTCTTCGATTTTTAGCCGGCCGCCTCGTCAGAGACTTCCCCTTCGTCTTCCTCTGAAATCCGCTCGACCGAAACCACGCGCTCGTCTTCGGCTGTCTTGAACACGATGACGCCCTGCGTAGAGCGACCGGCCACACGTATGCCGTCCACCGGACAGCGAATGAGCTGCCCGCCGTCCGTCACCAGCATGATTTCATCCGAATCCTCGATCGGGAAAGACGCGACCAGCATGCCGTTGCGGGCATTGACCGCCATGGCCACGATGCCTTTGCCTCCGCGGCCGGTGACCCGATATTCATAGGATGACGTGCGCTTTCCGTATCCGTTTTCCGAAATGGTCAGGATGACCTGCTCCCGCGCCGACAGTTCGGCATAGCGCTCGGAAGACAGCGCCTCCGAGGAAGAGCCGTCAGCCCCCTCTTCGGTCTCCGGCGTCTCGTCCACAGTTTCTTCCGCGCCGGATTCGCCCATGACGGCGCGGCGCATCTTGAGATAGGCCGAGCGCTCCTCGGGCGTGGCGTCCACATGGCGCACCACCGCCATGGAGATGACGCTGTCCCCCGGCGCGAGCGAGATGCCCCGCACGCCCGTCGAGGTGCCTGTCGAACCATTGCCGCCGAAGACGCGCACGTCGTCGATAGAGAAGCGGATGCACTGGCCCTTGGCGGTGGTCAGCAGCACGTCGTCCTGATCGGTCGCAAGCTGCACGTCGACGATCTGCATGTCGGGTTCGTCGAATTCCATCACGCGCTTGCCGAGGCTGGTGCGCGGACGGCAGTCGGAGAGCTTGTTGCGGCGGATGCTGCCCTTGTTGGTGGCGAAAACGACGTCGAGCTTTTCCCACTCGGCCTCGGCCTCCGGCAGCGCCATCACATTGGTGATGCGCTCGCCCTGATCGAGCGGCAGCAGATTGACCAGCGCCTTGCCGCGCGCATTGGGGGCGGCCTCCGGCAGCTTCCACACCTTCAGCATGTAAACGTGGCCGAGCGATGAGAAGAACAGCACGGGCTGATGCGTCGAGGCGACGAAGAGGCGCGCCACGAAATCTTCATCGCGCGTCGTCATGCCGGAGCGGCCCTTGCCGCCGCGCCTTTGCGCCCGGTAGGTCGAAAGCGGCACGCGCTTGACATAGCCGGCGTGGCTGACGGTGACGACCATGTCCTCGCGCTGGATCAGGTCCTCGTCGTCCATGTCCGACACGGTGTCGAGAATCTCGGTCTTGCGCGGCGTGGCGAAGCCGGTCCTCACGGCCATCAGCTCGTCCGTGATGATCGTCATGACGCGCGCACGCGAGCGCAGGATGTCGAGATAGTCGGCAATCTCGGCGGCCAGCTTGTTCAGGGCTTCGGCGATTTCATCGCGGCCGAGCGCCGTCAGGCGCTGCAGGCGCAGATCGAGGATCGCGCGCGCCTGCGTCTCCGACAGACGGTAGGTGCCGTCGTCGTTGAGGGTGTGATGCGGATCGGCGATCAGCGTGATCAGCGGCGCCATGTCGCGCGCCGGCCAATCGCGATCCATCAGGGCCGCCCGGGCGTGCGCAGCGTCGGGCGACGTGCGGATGAGGCGGATCACCTCGTCGATATTGGCGACCGCGATGGCGAGACCGACCTGCACATGCGCGCCGTCGCGCGCCTTGCCGAGCAGGAACTTGGTCCTGCGCGTGACGACTTCCTCGCGGAAGTCGAGGAAGGCGCGCAGGAAGTCCTTCAGATTGAGCATCTGCGGACGACCGCCGTTCAGCGCAATCATGTTGCAGCCGAACGTCGTCTGCATGGCTGTGTAGCGCCACAGCTGGTTCATCACCACGTCGGGCACAGCATCGCGCTTCAGCTCGATCACGATGCGCATGCCGTCGCGATCGGATTCGTCGCGCAGATCCGAAATGCCCTCGAGCTTCTTGTCGCGAACGAGCTCCGCCATCTTCTCGATCAGGTTCGACTTGTTCACCTGATAGGGAATTTCGGTGACGATGATCGCCTGCCGTTCCTTGCGGATTTCCTCGACCGAGCATTTGGCCCGCATCAGAACCGAGCCGCGGCCCGTGTGGTAGGCGGCGCGCACGCCGCCGCGCCCCAGAATGTTGCCGCCGGTGGGAAAGTCCGGGCCGGGCACAATTTCCATCAGCTCGTCGATGGTGATCTCGGGCTTGTTCATCAGCGCGACGACGGCGTCGATCACCTCGCCCAGATTGTGCGGCGGAATGTTGGTCGCCATGCCGACCGCGATGCCGCCCGCGCCATTGACCAGCAGGTTCGGAAAGCGCGCCGGCAGAACCGTCGGCTCCTGATCCTTGCCGTCATAGTTCGGCTGGAAATCGACCGTCTGTTCTTCGATGTCCTGCAGCAGCGAGAGAGCCACGCGGGCCAGGCGCGATTCCGTGTAGCGCATGGCCGCAGGCGGGTCGCCGTCGACGGAGCCGAAGTTGCCCTGCCCGTCCACCAGCGGCAGGCGCATCGAAAACGGCTGCGCCATGCGCACAAGCGCGTCGTAGATCGACTGGTCGCCGTGCGGGTGATATTTACCCATGGCGTCGCCGACCGGACGGGCTGACTTGACGTAGCCCTTCTCCGGCGTGAAGCCGCTCTCGTACATCGTGTAGAGGATGCGACGATGCACCGGCTTCAGGCCGTCGCGCACGTCCGGGAGCGCGCGGCTGACGATCACGCTCATGGCGTAATCGAGATAGCTGCGCTTCATCTCGTCGGTAATCGAAACCGGGCGGATGTCCGAGTCAGGCGACCCGGGCTGGTCGTTGTTTGTTTCGTTGGCCAAGGGGCTGCAATTCCGGGATAAGAATCAGTGGACGAAGGTTAGCCCATCGGGGCCCGAAACGCCAGAAAAGCGGCCATCCCGGGCCGGGAATAACCCCTTGAAATTCAATGATTTGAAAATACCCGACCAGAAACCCGAAGCGCCGCCGGAGCAGCCTGCGCCGACCCGCCCGCAGGCGCGCCCGAAACAGCGCCGCCCGCACGTCTCCGGCTGAAATCAGAACGGGATATCGTCGTCGATCTGCTCGGCCATGCGCCCGCCCGCTGCAGGGCGCTTTTCCATCGGCGAGGTCCGGCCGAAATTGCCGCTTCCGCTGCTGGCGCCGCCGCCGGACGCCACGCGCCCGTAGGAGCCGCCGCCCTCATCCCCCATGCCTTCGCGCGCACCGCGGCTGTCGAGCAGGGTCAGTTCGCCCCGGAAACGCTGCAGAACGACTTCCGTCGTCTGACGCTCATTGCCGTCCTTGTCGGTATATTTGCGGGTCTGCAACTGCCCTTCCACGTAGCAGCTTGATCCCTTCTTGAGATATTGCTCGGCGACGCGCGCAAGGTTCTCGTTGAAGATGACCACGTTATGCCACTCGGTCTTTTCCTTGCGCTCGCCGGACGCCTTGTCGCGCCATGTTTCCGATGTCGCCAGGCCGAACGACACGACCTTGTCGCCCGACTGCATGGTGCGGACGTCCGGGTCCTTGCCCAGCCTGCCGATCAGAATGACCTTGTTGACGCTGCCAGCCACCGGAACCTCCAAGGAAAAGCCGGTCTCCCGGCGCAATTGTCGATACCTTAAACGCGCAACGCCCCGCGGTTGAGACGCCCGCCGCCACCAATTTCCACTTGTCCACCACTGACTACGGCAAACGCCTGCAATTGCGCGTCCGGAACAAATGTTCTATCTTTGTTCTAACGCAGGCGAGTCGGTCTGGCAAGCCGTCTGCTGGCGCCCCGCGCGGCCAAGCCTGTGAATTTCGACCGCCTGCCGTGGCAATCCCGCCGCATTGGCCTAAGTTAGTGGAAACTCCCGTCCCCGCACCGAGCCCTTTCGCATGACAACCGCCAAGCCCCCCAAAGGGGCGAAGACTTCACGCGCCGCAAAGCCTGCCTCTCCGTCCCTGCCGGGACTGGAGGCCGTGCGGCCCGATCATCGCTTCATCACGATCCGGGGCGCGCGCGAGCACAATCTGAAAAATGTCGATCTGACGATCCCGCGCGACAAGCTGGTGGTCTTCACGGGCCTTTCGGGGTCCGGCAAATCCTCGCTCGCCTTCGACACGATCTATGCCGAAGGGCAGCGACGCTATGTGGAATCCCTGTCCGCCTATGCGCGGCAGTTTCTGGAAATGATGCAGAAGCCGGATGTCGACCAGATCGACGGCCTGTCGCCCGCCATTTCCATCGAACAGAAGACAACGTCGAAAAATCCGCGCTCCACCGTCGGCACCGTGACGGAGATCCACGATTACATGCGCCTGCTCTGGGCGCGCGTCGGCATTCCGTACTCGCCCGCCACCGGCCTGCCGATCGAAAGCCAGACGGTCAGCCAGATGGTCGATCGCATCCTGACCCTGCCGGAGCGCAGCCGTCTTTATCTGCTCGCTCCGGTCATTCGCGGCCGCAAGGGCGAGTATCGCAAGGAGATCGCGGAGTTCCAGAAGCGCGGATTTCAGCGCCTGAAAATCGACGGCCAGTATTACGAGATCGCCGACGCGCCGACGCTCGACAAAAAACTCAAGCACGACATCGACGTGGTGGTGGACCGCATCGTGGTGCGCCCCGACATTGCCGCACGGCTTGCTGAAAGCATCGAGACAGCGCTGGAATTGTCGGACGGACTCGCGGTCGTCGAATTTGCGGACGGCGCCGCGTCCCAGACTGGCGAGACCAACGCTGCGCCAGCCCAAACCGGAAAGTCGAAAGCAGCAGCCAACGTCTCGTCGCATTACGCGCCCGGCCACATCGTCTTTTCGTCGAAGTTCGCCTGCCCGGTTTCAGGTTTCACGATTCCCGAAATCGAGCCGCGGCTTTTCTCGTTCAACAATCCATTCGGCGCTTGCCCCACTTGTTCGGGTCTCGGCTCCGAACAGAAGATCGACGCCGAACTCGTGGTCCCGGACGGCAAGCAGACGTTGAAAAAGGGCGCCGTCGCCCCTTGGGCGAAATCATCGTCCCCCTATTATCTGCAAACGCTCGAAGCCATCGGCAAGCATTACAAGTTCCGGCTCGATACGCCCTGGGACGATCTGCCGAAGAAGGCCCGCGACGTCATTCTGTTCGGATCCGACGAACAGGCCATCAAGTTTTCCTATGACGACGGCCTGCGCGCTTACGACGTGAAGAAGCCGTTCGAAGGAGTCGTACGCAATCTCGAACGCCGGTATCTGGAAACGGAATCGGAATGGGCGCGCGAGGAAATCGGCCGCTTCATGTCGGCCACGCCATGCGCGGCCTGCAACGGCTATCGCCTCAAGCCCGAATCGCTGGCGGTGAAGATCAACGGCCAGCACATCGGCGAAGTGTCGGAACTGTCGGTCAGGAAGGCCGTAAAATGGGCGACCGACCTTCCTGAACATCTGGACACGAAGCGTAATGAAATCGCCGCGCGCATCCTGAAGGAAATCCGCGAGCGCCTGACATTCCTGAACGATGTGGGCCTCGAATATCTCACGCTGGCGCGCAATTCCGGCACATTGTCAGGCGGCGAAAGCCAGCGCATCCGGCTGGCGTCGCAAATCGGATCGGGCCTGACGGGCGTTCTGTACGTGCTGGACGAGCCCTCCATCGGCCTTCACCAGCGGGACAATGCCCGACTGCTCGACACGCTTCGCCGCCTGCGCGATCTGGGCAATACGGTCATCGTGGTGGAGCACGACGAGGACGCGATCCTCACCGCCGATCATGTGGTGGATGTCGGCCCCGGCGCAGGCATTCACGGCGGCAAGATCATCGCGGAGGGCAAGCCTTCCGACATTATGGCCAATCCGAAATCGCTCACCGGCCAGTATCTGACGGGCGCCAAGATGGTCGCCCTGCCGCGCGCGCGGCGCAAGCCGCAGCCGGGCCGCAAGTTGAAGATCGTCGGAGCGCGCGGCAACAATCTGAAGAACGTCACTGCCGAGATTCCGCTCGGCACGTTCACCTGCATTGCGGGCGTCTCGGGCGGCGGCAAGTCGACGCTCGTCATCGACACGCTCTACAAGGCCGTCGCCCGCAGGCTCAACGGCGCGCTCGAACACCCTGCCCCGCATGATCGCGTCGAGGGACTCGAACACCTCGACAAGGTGATCGACATTGACCAGTCGCCGATCGGACGCACCCCGCGCTCGAATCCCGCGACCTATACGGGGGCGTTCACGCCCATTCGCGAATGGTTCGCGGCCCTGCCGGAGGCCAAGGCGCGCGGCTATCAGCCCGGTCGCTTTTCATTCAACGTGAAAGGCGGACGCTGCGAGGCCTGCCAGGGCGATGGCGTCATCAAGATCGAAATGCACTTCCTGCCGGACGTCTACGTCACCTGCGATGTCTGCAAGGGCAAGCGCTACGACCGAGAAACGCTGGAAGTGAAATATCGCGACAAGTCCATCGCGGACGTTCTCAACATGACCGTCGAGGAGGCCGGGCAGCTTTTCAAGGCCGTGCCATCGATCCGCGAGAAAATGGAGACGCTGGCGCGCGTCGGCCTCAACTATGTGCATGTCGGGCAGCAGGCCACCACGCTTTCAGGCGGCGAGGCGCAGCGCGTCAAGCTGTCGAAGGAACTATCGCGCCGCTCGACGGGCCGCACGCTCTACATCCTCGACGAGCCCACGACCGGCCTGCATTTCCACGACGTCGCGAAACTTCTCGAAGTGCTGCACGAACTGGTCGATCAGGGAAATACGGTCGTGGTGATCGAGCACAATCTGGAAGTCATCAAGACCGCCGACTGGGTGATCGACATGGGACCGGAAGGCGGCGACGGGGGCGGCGAGATCGTCGCGGCCGGGACGCCCGAGGACATTGTGAAAAACCCGCGCTCGCATACGGGCGCCTTCCTGAAGGAAGTGCTGGCCAGACGGCCTCTGCAAATCCCGAAGGGAAAACAGGCGGCGGAGTGAACTCCTGCGCCGCCTGAAGATATGGTCTCAGGCCTTGACGATCCCTGGAACGCCCTTGCTGACTTCCGAGCGCAGATACAGGTAGTAGGCAGCCGCCGCGACCGAGACGGTCATCGCTATGCCGATCTGAATCCACATCGCCCGGTCGTTCGACGCAAAGCGCGACGCGAACGTCAGCACGAGGCCGACCGCGCACACATACAGGATGAACGACTTGCGCATCTGCAGCGCATCGATCCGGGCCTTGGCGTTGCGGGTCGCGTCGTCGATGCCGCTCGCAGCATCAAGCTCGTCTTGCTTCGCGCGATAATTTTCCCCGAGAATCCTCTGAAGATCCGAAACGGGCAGGACTGCCATGCTGCTCTCCCTATGCTTGCGATTGTGAGAATTTGAAATTCGCGGGAGCAAGGGGCCTGCGCGAATGCGATTTCGAACTTCGACAGCCGTCCGTTGGCGAATGCTGGGCAGGCGCCTTTCCAGGGACGCCGCGAGAGAAAGTTCGAAGATTCAATGGGCGTCGGAACGCTCCGCATGTCAAGCGGTGAAAATCCCCCATGCGCGCCCCGGGGACCATCGACAGGGAGCGCCCGACGCGGCCATAATCGGTCCAACATGGGGGTTACATGCTCGAATCCGTCTTTCTTGAAGTCGACCACAGCCCGATGGAAATGCTTGTCGGCGTTCCGGAGGGTGCGGGGCCGTTTCCCGGCCTTCTGCTGTCCCATCACCGCTACGGCCTGAGTCCCTTCACCTACGCGACGGCGGAGCGGCTCGTGCAGGAAGGCTTCGCGGTCGTCGCGCCGAACCATTATCACCACACGCCCGATGCGCCCGACGATACGGTCGCCAAGGACGGAATGACCGACGAGCATTGCATCAACGACATGCTGGAGGCGGTGATCTACCTGCGCAATCTGCCGAAGGTGAATCCGGCCGCAACCGGCATTCTGGGCCATTGCATGGGCGGGCGCGGCACGCTGATGGGCGCCGCCAATGTGCCGGGTATTCGCTGCGGGATTGTCTATTATGGCGGCGGCGTCATGACATCGCGCCACAATGCGCCCTCGGTCTGGTCGCAACTGGGAGCGATCGGCTGCCCCATCGCAGGCTTCTTCGGCGGCGACGACAAGAATCCCTCGCCGGAGGACGTGCGCATGATTTCGCAGACCTTCACGCAACTGGGGGTCGAGCACACGTTCAAGACCTATCCGGGCGTCGGCCACGGCTTCATGGACCCCGGCACGGCAAAATACGACGAGGCGGCGACGAAAGACGCCTGGTCCCTGTCGCTGGCTTTCCTGCGGACACATCTGGCATGAACGACGACGGCATTTTCCGCGACGGTTTCAAGCCCGGAGACGTCGTGGTGGTGACAGGCGGCGGCGGCGGTTTCGGCCGCGCCTTCTGCCGCCGCTTCGCCAGAGCGGGCGCACGCCTCGCAATCTGGGACGTGAAGGCGGACCTTGGCCAGGAGACCTTGCGTCAGGTGCGCGATCTCGGCGCGGAGGCCGAGTTTTATGAAGGCGATCTGGCCGATCAGGTCGATATCGACCGATGCGTCGCCGCCACGCTGGAGCGGTTCGGCGCGCCCTTCCTGTTGATCAACAATGCCAGCATCTATCCGCGTTTCGATGTGCTGAACATGAATCCCGGTGTTTGGGAGCGAACGTTCAGGGTCAATGTCACAGCGCCGTTCCTGATCTCGAAAGCCTTCGGGCCGGGCATGATTGCCCGCAAGCGCGGACTCATCATCAACGTCGCCTCGGGGCGCGGCGTGGAAGGAACGCCCGGCGGCTCCGGCTATGCGGCCACCAAGGCTGCCCTGCTGTCCTTCACCAAGTCGCTGGCGCTCGAATGGGCGCGGCACAACATTCGCGTCAACGCCATCATTCCGGGCGTGTCGCTGACCGCGCAGCCGCTCGAAAACACCACCGAGGAAGAGGTGATCGAGCGCGGGCGCAAGTCCATCCCGCTCGGCCGCGTCGGCTATCCGGAGGATATGGCGGGGCTTGCGGCCTTTCTGGCCAGCCCCGACGCCGCCTATATGACCGGTCAGGCAGTCGCCATGAACGGCGGCCGGGTGCTGTTGCCGTGACTTCGCCACGACAGGTCTGCGCCCTTTCCGGATGGCAGGATATCCGCCGATGAAGCGATCAAACGTCAGGTTGCCGAGCATCGCCGCCGCGATTTCCATGCTTCTGTGCGCGCTGTTTGTTCCTGTGCAATCCCGGGCGCAGGGTGCTGACGACTTTGCGATGAAGGCGAAATCCTTCGCCGATCTGCGCCTGATGCTGAACACGCAGCGCGCGAATCCCGCACTCGCTGAAAACCTCTGGCTCTATCTCGACCGTTATCCGGTTGCGGTGAACCACATCGCCGATGCGCTCGTGCCGTTGAAGCTTCCGGTGCGGCTGAACGAAATGATCGGCTTTTTGCTTGCAGACGTGCACTGGAATTATCGCCAGGCCGGAAACAGTGCGGGCGAGGCCGCCGTGCTCGCGCAGATCAAAAGATTGCCCCCCGAGTCGCAGAAGGCATTCCGGGAGCTTTCAGACGCCTTGCGCGCAGCGCCGTAAGCCGACGTCCACCCAAATAAAAATCGCGGCCTTCGGAAAGGCCGCGACTGATAAGCGATGCTTGCTGCTCAGCCGTTGCTGTTCGAAGAACCGCTGCCCGACCCGCTGCCGCCCGGAAGGCTTTGCGCGGCCGGCGGATTCCCATTCTGCTGCGGATCTGCCCCCTGCTGTGCGGCATTAGTCCCACCAGTGATCCCCCCGGTCGAAGAGGCGGCCTGATTCACATTGAACGTGTTGAACGTTCCGGTCTGGAAGCCGGCCGCCAATTGTCCGGTACCGCCCGGTTCGGCCGCCAGAACAGCGTTGGCAATCTGGTTGGCCGAAGCCGCATTACCGCCATTGTTCAGACCAAGGAATGCCAGCCCGAGGCCCGCGCCGACGGTGGCCTTCACGGCCGCGTTGGGCGAAGCTGCAGCCGCGCTCGCGATGCCGGTCGCAAGGCCCGGATTGGCCTGCACCGCATTGCTGATGCCCACCTGCATTTGGGATGCAACAAGCGAAGAAGGAAAATCGGGACGGATAGCACCGAGCGCAGGGTTGGAAGCCGCCGCCGAGAAGGCCACCGCGAGTTGCCCGGCCAAGGCCGGATTGCCGGCAATGAGGTCCTGAACCTGCTGGCCGACCTGAAAGCCTGGCAGGTTGCTCGACAGAACGGCGCGAAGCAGGTTAGTAGCGGCTGCCTGCCGCGCGGCGGGCGACGTCGCATTCACAACCGCCCCCTGCAATGCGTTGATCTGCGCCTGGCTAAGCGCAGCCTGCGCCTGTGCCGAAGGCGCGGACAGACGGAAATTCACGACATCGCCCATGGTCAGGGCGCCCATGCCGACCAGAGCCGCGACCGAAACACTCAGGTACTGCTTTTTCAACGCGACCCCTCCAAAACAGGTGTCAGGCCAGCCTGCCCGTTCACTCAAAATTTACATTTGTAAGCTTGGCCGATGCAGAAAGCGGAGTCGAGACCATAAGGTAGGCAATGGTTACGGCGGGCGAATTTCGCTTCAAATAGCAAAGCTCGTGCGACTTTCGAGCCACACTCCAAGGTCCCGCCGCGCCCGCTCGGTCAACGCGCGTTTGCGGGCCATCCCCTTCTCGGGTCCTTTCAGACGCTTGCCCTCGGGCGAAACCAGCGCTCCGCTGATGGGCGGAAACAGGCCGAAATTCACATTCATCGGCTGAAAACTCTGCGGCCCCGCGTCGATGGTCTCGATATGCCCGCCGGTGATGTGGTTGAGCAGCGCCCCGATGGCGGTGGTGGACGGCGGCTGCACAAATGTCTCGCCCAGCCGCTCGGCCGCCGCCATTCGGCCGGCCATCAGCCCGACGGCGGCGCTTTCCACATAGCCCTCGCAGCCGGTGATTTGCCCGGCGAAACGCAGGCGCGGATCGGCCTTCAGCCGCAGGAGCGGATCGAGCACACGCGGCGAATTGAGGAATGTATTGCGATGCAGGCCGCCGAGCCGCGCAAATTCGGCGTTCTCCAGCCCCGGAATGGTGCGGAAAATCCGCACCTGCTCCGCATGCTTCAGCTTCGTCTGGAAGCCGACCATGTTGTAGAGCGTGCCCAGCGCATTGTCCTGCCGAAGCTGGACGATCGCATAGGCCTTCACGGTCGGATTGTGCGGGTTGGTCAGCCCCACCGGCTTCATCGGCCCATGCCGCAAGGTCTCGCGGCCCCGTTCGGCCATGACCTCGATGGGGAGGCAGCCGTCGAAATAGGGCGTGCCTTCCCATTCCTTGAAACCGGTCTTGTCGCCCGCAATCAGCGCATCGATGAAGGCGCCGTATTGGTCGCGATCCAGCGGACAGTTGATGTAATCCGCGCCCGAACCGCCGGGCCCCGCCTTGTCGTAGCGCGACTGGAACCAGGCCTTGTCCATGTCGATGGAATCGCGATGCACGATGGGGGCGATGGCGTCGAAGAACGCCAGTTGCGCCTCGCCCGTCAGGGCCAGGATCGATTGCGCCAGATCCGCCGACGTTAGCGGGCCGGTGGCGACGATGACGTTGTCGGCCTCCAGCGCCCGAATGTCCCTGATCTCCTCGCGCGAAAGCGTAATCAGCGGCTCGCCCTCGATGGCGGCGCTGACCGCCGCCGCAAATCCGTCGCGATCCACCGCAAGCGCGCCCCCGGCCGGAACCTGATTGGCGTCGGCGCTGCGCATGATGAGCGATTCCATGCGCCGCATTTCCTGATGCAGAAGGCCCACCGCATTCGAAACGGCGTCGTCCGACCGGAAGGAATTGGAACAGACGAGTTCGGCAAGCTGGTCGGTCTGATGCGCCTCGGTGCCCCGCACCGGGCGCATTTCATGCAGCACGACCGGCACGCCGCGCCGGGCCAGTTGCCAGGCGGCTTCGCTTCCGGCGAGGCCGCCGCCGATGACCTGAACGGGCGCGATGGATCGTGTGCTGGCTGACATGGCCGGCAACCTATGGACGAGCGAGGGCCGGCGCAACGCAAAACGAAAGCGCCCGCCGGGGGAGGACCGGCGGGCGCTCATCGCGAAGGATCGGAAGGGAGGAGTTATCCTTCGCGGAAGACCTCAGAAGCCGACGCTGCGGCGGGCGACGATTTCGATATCGCCGCGATTGATGCCGAGATCGGCCAGTTCTCGGTCGGAAAGCTGGGAGAGTTCACGCACCGAGGCGCGGTAGCGGCGCCAGGCGTTGAGACGTTCGGAGATCGACTTGATGGTCACGGTTCAGATCCTGATTTCGTTGAATTCCGCGCGCCGGACGGCCGGAATTGATGCAACGCAATATACAGATTGCTGCGGCGCACATGCAGCAGAATTTCGACGCAGAAGCCATGCGTCTGGCGCATGGCATATTAAGCCTCTCTTAATAGTTCGGCGAAAAACCGCAGAATCAGCGCATAGCCCGCAGCCGGAGCGCTCCGGACGGCCTCGCCCGGAACCGGAATGGACCGTTCAGGTTCTCCCCGAAGCACATTTCGGGAGAATCGGCATGCATGGCTCTTACATACGCTTCGGCCTCACCATCGCGATCTCGACCATCGTGATGTACGCCCTGATGTTCCTGAACGTCTGGTCGTCCGACCACATCTTCTGGAGTCAGACGCGCGCCTGGATGGCCTTGATCATGGGCGCGACTATGGCGGTCATCATGTTGTTATCCATGTGGAAAATGTATCCGCGCACCGGCCTCAACGTGGCGATCTTCATGGTGAGCGCCCTGCTCTTCGGCGGGTCTCTCTATATGGTCCGCTCGCAGGTCGCCGTGGATGACGTGTCCTGGATGCGGGCCATGATCCCCCATCATTCCATCGCCATCCTCACCAGCGAGCGCGCAAAGATACAGGACCCGCGGGTTCGCCATCTGGCCGATGGCATCATCGAGACCCAGAAGCGCGAAATCGGCGAAATGCAGAATCTCATCGCCGAAATGCGCCCCGGCCGTTGAGCCCGGGCAGTATCCGCCTGCGGGCCCTCAGGTTATATTTGGCGTCGCAGCCGCCACCCCCTAGGTTGCGGCCAGCGGCCCGCGAGTCGCGAGAGGAACCATCATGGCAATCAAATTTGTGGACGTGAGCAACTCGCCTGCGCCCAGGACCGCCAAGCCAAAGGCCGCTGCGCCCAAACAGGCCGAACCCGAAGCAGCCGCTCCGGCGGAAGACAAGCTGCCGTTCGGAAAGCCTCCGTCCGCCAAGGCCATCAAGGCCGCCAAGGCGGCGGCCAAGAAAGCCAAGAAGTAGCCCGCAGAATCTCTGCGGGCTCTGTTACCCGCGCGGCCGGGTGGTGATGGCCAGCGTCACCGGCGTGCCGGCCGCGACCTTTTCGAGCGCGCGGCGCAGCGCGCCTTCGAGCTTGGCCGGATCTTCCACCTTCTCGCCATGGCCGCCGCAGGCCTCGACGATCTTCTCGTAGTCGACCGACGGCGCGAGTTCGACGATGGGCAACTGGTTCGCCTTCGAGGCGTGGCCGGTCGGATACATGCTCATCGTGGCGCGACGCACCGCGAACCATTGCGAGTTGTTCATCACCAGCGTCAGTGTCGGCAGATTTTCCGAACGCGCCACGAAATGCGCCGCCGTCGGAACGCCGAACATGTACGATCCGTCGCCCACGATGCCGATCACCTGACGGTTGGGAGCAGCCACCTTCGCGCCGAGCATCTGCCCGATGCCCATGCCGAGCGCCCCCGAGGAACCCGACACCCACGAGTCGTGCGACTCCAGTTCCATCACCGGGAACGGCACGCCGAGTTCGTCGCAAATGATCGCGTCTTTGGCCTTCACCTTGTTGAGGCAGGCCGCGACCCACAGCGGAGAGATCGGGGCCATGGTGGAAGCCTGCACGATGGCGGCGCGCAAGGCCTCGTCCTGCTTCGCCCGCATGTCCATGATGGTCTTGCGGCGCGTCTCGATCGCCGCATTGCCCTTGAGCTTGCCCTTGAGGGCTTCGCACAACATGCCGACAGCCGCGCCCGGATCGCCCGCCACCGCGAGGTCCATCTCGAAGCCGCGGAACGGATAACGGGCGAACATCGGATCATGCGCGATATGGATGAACTTCGCATCGCGGCGCGGCGACATGCGCAACGGCACCCACGGCACCGCCGAGTCGAGCACGATCACCAGATCGGACTTGTCGAGCAGCGCCTGCGTCATCAATCCCAGATTCATCGGATTGGACGACGAGAGATTATTATACGCGCCATTCTGGACGATCATGATGGCGTTATCGAGCACCAGTTCGCCCAGCTTGCCGAACGCAGCGGCGGACTTGCTCGGATGCCCGGCGATGATCAGCGGCATTTCGGCCTTCGCGATCATGTCGGCAGCCATCTCGATGGCATTGGCATTGGGCGCAGCCGCCATCGACCCCATGGGGCGCGAACGCGGAACCGGACCATGTTCCTTGTGACTTTCGGCCAGAACTTCACGCGGCAGTGTCAGATAGACTGGACCTTGCGGCTCGCTCATCGAAATGTCGATGGCGCGCTGCACGAGCGAGTTCACCGGCTGGCCGTGGCGCAGTTCGTAATCCCACTTCACATGCTCGCGCACGATGGCGGCCTGATCGAAATTTTCCTGCGCCCAATGGATCGGCACATCGCGCGAGCCATGCATCCCCTGCTCGGAGACCGGCGTGCGGCCAGCCGCCAGCAGGACCGGCACGTTGTCGCGAGCGGCGTTCATCAACCCGCAGATCGTATTGGCGGTGCCGACGTTCACATGCACCATCACGCAAGAGGGCTCGCCCGAAACTTTCGAGTAGCCCTGCGCCATCGCGATGGCGACATTCTCGTGCGGGACGGTGAGGAACTGCGGGATATCGCCGCCCTGCCCGGTCATGTGGACAATGCCCTCGATGATCGGCGCGAAATCCGTTCCGCCATTGGCGAACACATAGCGGACGCCGCAGGCCTTCAGGGCCGACATATAGGCTTCGGCGACGGTCGGGCCGGGCGTGTCATGGGCGTTCATGAATTCCTCCGTGGTTGCGTTTGCGTACACCACGGCGGCGGGGCGTCACAAGGACGTTTTCGTTGGGTCCTGCGATGTGGGATGCGTTCCACTCAATGCTCTGGCGACGGACCGACATTGGCAATCGGACGCCCGCACCCCTATCTTGAGGCTCCCTTCGAGTACCCCCATGTCCTCCCCCAACCTTGCCCCGTCGAAATCCACCGTCGTCCTCCCGGTCGAGGGCATGACCTGCGCGACCTGCGCGGGACGCATCGAGACGGCTTTGGGCAAGCTGCCGGGCGTCGAGGCCGAGGTGAATCTGGCTGCCGAAACTGCCAGCATTACCTTCGATCCGACGCGCGTGACCCCTGCCCGGCTCGCGGAGACGATTGAAAACGCGGGCTATACGGTGCCGCATGAGAAGCTGGAACTGCAGATCGGCGGCATGACATGCGCCACCTGCTCGGGCCGCGTCGAGAAAGCGCTGGGCGGCGTGGCGGGCGTTGTGAAGGCGGAGGTCAATCTGGCGTCCGAGAAAGCTTTCGTGGAAGGCGTCTCCGGCGTTCTGCGGCCCGCCGATCTGATTCTGGCCGTCGAGTACGCCGGATACAGCGCCGAACTCCTCACCGGCGACGCCGAGCGCAACGCCGAAATCGACCGCAAGGAAGAAGCGCGCCGCCGTGCCGAAACGATCCGCATGGTCGTCGCACTGGCTCTGGCGGCGCCGCTGACGCTGCCCATGTTCGGCATCGCCGTTGATCCCTGGCTACAACTCGCGCTTGCGACGCCCGTCCAGTTCATCATCGGCTGGCGCTTCTATGTCGCTGCCTGGAATGCCGTCCGCAATGGCGCGGGCAACATGGACCTGCTGGTCGCGCTGGGAACCTCCACAGCCTACATCTATTCGGTCTGGCTGCTGCTCAGCGGCCGCGCGCACCATATGGGGCATCTTTATTTCGAAGCGGCCAGCGTCGTGATCGCGCTGGTGGTGCTGGGCAAATGGCTCGAAGGGCGCGCCAAACGATCCACCACGGCAACCATCCGCGCCCTGATGGCGCTGCGCCCCGAACGCGCCCGCATCGAACGCGACGGGCAGGAAGTGGAAGTCCCCGCCTCCGCCGTATCCGTCGGCGATGTGGTGATCGTCCGTCCCGGCGAGCGTCTTCCCACCGATGGCGTGGTGATCGACGGTCACAGTTCGGTGGATGAAAGCCTGCTGACGGGCGAAAGCGTTCCGGTCGAAAAAAAGACCGACGATCGCGTCACCGGAGGCGCGATCAACGGGTCGGGGCTTCTGCGCATCCGCACGAGCGCAGTGGGGGCGCAATCGACGCTGTCCCGGATCATCGCGCTGGTCGAGAGCGCGCAGGCGAAAAAGGCGCCGGTGCAGAAACTCGTCGACCGGGTTGCGGCGGTCTTCGTGCCCATTGTGGTGCTCTGCGCACTCGCGACATTTCTCGGCTGGTGGCTCCTCAAGGACGATGCAGCAGGCGGATTGATTGCAGCCGTGTCGGTGATGGTCATCGCCTGCCCCTGCGCGCTCGGACTGGCGACTCCCACTGCCTTCATGGTCGGAACTGGCGCTGCGGCGCGCGCGGGCATCCTGATCCGTGACCCCGAAGCTCTGGAACGCGCTCACCTGATCGACACCGTGCTGCTCGACAAGACCGGCACACTCACGGAAGGCAAGCCGTCGATCACCGAGATCGTCGCGGCCGGCGACAGCGATGCGAATGTCTTGCGCCTCTCGGCTGCCGTGCAGAAAGGCAGCGAGCACCCGCTGGCGCGCGCCTTTCTGGAAGCCGCCGGCGCTGCGGCGCTTCCGCCCGCGACGGAGTTCACAAGCCGCACCGGCGAAGGCGTCGAGGCGAATGTGGAGAGTCGCCGCATCCTGATCGGCAATCGCCGCCTGATGGAGCGCCACGCTATCGACATCGCGGCTTTCGCCAAGCGCGCCGAGGACCTGGAAATGCAGGGCCGCACCGTGATGTTCGTCGCGCAGGCGCAACCCGCCGCGCTGCTGGGCCTCGTGGCCGCCGCCGACATCATCAAGCCCGTTTCCGTCGCGGCCGTCGCGGCGCTGAAACGCGAAGGCGTCAACCCGATTCTCGCAACGGGCGACAATGAGCGCACCGCGCGCGCGGTCGCCCTGCAGGTCGGCATCACCGACATTCGCGCCGGAATCCTGCCTGCCGGAAAGGCCGATGTGGTCGAAGAACTGCGCAAGGCCGGCAAACATGTGGCGATGGTGGGCGATGGGGTGAACGATGCGCCCGCGCTGGCCGCCGCAGATGTCGGAATGGCGATGGGCACCGGCGCGGATGTGGCCATGAGCGCCGCAGGAGTGACGCTGATGCGCGGCGATCCGCGTCTCGTGGCGGACGCGATCTCGATCAGCCGCGCGACCTACAAGAAGATCAAGCAGGGACTGTTCTGGGCGTTCATCTACAACATCGTCGGCATTCCGCTGGCGGCGTTCGGCATGCTCGACCCGATGTTCGCGGGCGGCGCGATGGCGCTTTCATCCTTCAGCGTCGTCACGAATGCATTGTTGCTACGGCGCTGGAAGCCGACCGCCCACGCATAAGTCGACTGCAAAAATCGGGATTGAATGCAACGCAGCGCGGTCCATAATGCGCTGCATCAATCATGGGGACTGCGATGATCGACCTGCATTACTGGCCGACGCCCAACGGGCACAAGATTACGATATTTCTGGAAGAAGCCGGGCTGGCCTACCGGATTCACCCGGTGAACATCGGCAAGGGCGAGCAATTCCGCCCGGATTTTCTGAAAATAGCGCCCAACAACCGTATGCCGGCCATTGTGGATCATGCGCCTGTGGATGCTGGCCCGCCGCTGTCGGTGTTCGAGTCCGGGGCGATCCTGCTTTATCTCGCCGAAAAGACAGGCGAGTTCATTCCCTCGGACGCGCGCGGGCGGGCGAAAGTCACCGAATGGCTGTTCTGGCAGATGGGCGGCCTCGGCCCGATGGCGGGTCAAAACCACCATTTCAACATCTACGCGCCGGAAAAGATTCCCTACGCGATCGATCGCTATGTGAAGGAAACCAACCGCCTCTATGGCGTGCTCAACAAGCAGCTCGCCGACCACGAATATATGGCGGGCGATTATTCCATCGCCGACATGGCCTCCTACCCGTGGATCGTCCCTTACGAGCGGCAGGGGCAGAAGCTCGAGGACTTCCCGCATCTGAAGCGCTGGTTTGAAGCCATGGCGACGCGGCCGGCCGTTGTGCGCGCCTACGAGAAGGCGAAGGAAGTGCAGGCGCAGCCCGCTCCCATGAGCGATGCCGACAAGAAGGTTCTGTTCGGCCAGACGGCGGATGTGGTGAAGAAGTAGGAAGCTTCCCTCTCCCCGTTTGCGGGGAGAGGGAAACGCATCACGCCTTGAAGCCGTGCCGCATGCTGAGCTTCATGAACACGAAGCCCAGGATCGTCACTCCGCCTGCGATCAGAATGCTCATCGCCGCCAGTTGCGGCACCTCGCCGTTGTTCCACAGGTCGAGAATGACGATGGAGATGATCGCATTCTTGGGACCTGACAGCAGCACAGCCGCAGACAGGTCGCGGATCGCATACATGAACACGTAGATCCATGTCGCCACGACCGCCGGCATGGTGAGCGGCAGCACGATGGAACGCAGGATGCGCCATGTGCCAGCACCTGACATGCGCGCGCTTTCTTCCAGCTCCTTGCTGATCGACACGATGCCCGAATAGTTGAAGCGCATCCCGTAAGGCAGGAAGCGCACCAGGAAGGCGAAGATCAGAATCCAGATCGTTCCATAGATCGGGATGAAGCGCATGTTGAGGAACTGCACCAGAATCGCGATGCCGAGCACGATGCCCGGGAAGATCAGCGGCAACGAGCAAAGAACGTCGATGGTCCAGCGCGCGCGCTCCTTGCGTCGCACCACCACCCAGCTCATCACCAGCGTGAGCAGCGAGACGACCGTGGCGCTGATGATGCCGACCGCCAGCGAGTTATAGAGACCCGCATGCGTGTCCTCGCGATACCAGAGCGCCGTATAGTTCTTCAGCGTCAGCTTGGCGAAATCATCCGGCGACGGCGACGTGTAGATCGGCAGGAACGAGGCCCACAACATGATGATCAGCGGGGCGGCCAGCGAAACCGGAATGAGCAGGATGTAAATCCCCGCAGGCCACCGGCCCCAGCCCAGATCAATGCGCGAAGGCCGGAAGCCCTTGCCGGTGACGGTGGCGTAACGACCGCTTTCCTTCGTCAGCCTGTAATACCAGTAAAGCGGCAGCGCGACCGCGCCCATCAGCAGCACCGCATAGGCGCTGGCGTCGCCGTAGCGCGGCAGGAAGCCCGAATGGATGCTGCGGTAGAGCGCCGTCGTCACCGTCGTGATGCCGCCCGGAATGCCGATCAGCAGCGGCACTTCAAACGATTCCAGCGTGCGGATGAAGGAGAGAAGCATCACCGCCAGAATGCTCGGGCGCGCCAGCGGAAGCGTGACCCGCAGCATGGTCTGCCACCATTTCGCGCCCGACATCGCGGCAGCTTCTTCCAGCGCCGGGTCCATGGCGGTCAGCGGCGGCAGGGCGAGAAGGAACGCGATGGGCGTCCACAGCATGCCTTCGATGAAGATCATGCCGCCGAGGCTGAACAGCTCGATCGGCACGCCCGTAATCCCGAAGGCCGAGCGAAGCCAGACGTTGATCAGGCCGTTGTTGGGGCCCAGCAGCAGGATCCAGCCGATGCCCTTCACGATCAGCGGAGCGGCCAGCGACAGGAACGCGCCGACATAAACCGCCTGCCGGAACGGCACGTTGGTGCGCGCCACGAACCACGCCACCGAAAAGCCGAGAAAGATCGCCACCACCGATGACCCGAGGGCGAAGAAAATCGTGATGCTCCAAAGTCCCCAGCCGCTGAGGTTGATGACGCGCACGTAATTGGTCAGGCCAAGCTCTGTGCGGAATCCGGGCAGCGGCACGCTGAAGCTGCTCTTGAGCAGGAAGAAGAACGGCGGAACGACGATGCTCGCGGCGACGAGGATGAGGATCCAGACGCCCGGAACGCCGAAATCCACATGCGGAAACCAGCCGCGTTGATGGTGCGAGCGTTCGCCCGCGCCGAGAGCCTGCTGCGTCATATGCTCAAGCCCCCGCAGCGCCTTTGCGCTCCCCGCGTCCGCAAGCACATTCCGACATACATCCGAGCCGACAATTCCGTCTCCCCATCCGACTGTTGTTGTTACGGTTTAGTGTCCCGCGACCAGGGCCAGTTTATAGCCATTCGCCCTGAAGGCAAACACGCGCAAGAGCAAAACCCCGACCGGCCCCGACATTGACTCGAGGGGTGGTTCCAATAGCATGTTCGGACGATCCGCGACCGAAAAGCAACGCTTGGCGGCCTGGATGGCGGGAAGCAACGAAATTCGCCGCGTCCGTGAGACGGCGGCCAGGGGGAAACATGTTCGAAGCGGACGTTCCAAGGCACAAGATCGGCTATCTGTCTCCGCTCTCGATCATCGATAACTCCGCTTACGAATGGTACCGCCTCGCGCCTCCCGGCTACATGGCGGTGATGATTCCCATCGGCCTGTCCGAATTTTCCGCCAGGGACGTCGATCGCGTCTTCGGCCCGATCGATTCCATTCTCGACCAGTTGATGGGACGCGGCATCGAACTGACCCTTCAGGCCGGCACGCCGCTCGCCACCCTGATGGGCGTCGACGCTCATGACCGGCTTCTGGCGCATATCGAAAAGCGCACCGGCAAACCCGCGACCTCGACCACGATGGGCGTCGTCCGCTCCGCAAAGGCGATGGGCCTCAAGAATGTCGCGCTGGTCAACAAGTGGTCGGTGCCGATGAACAAGGTCTTGGCCGAGTTCTTCGCACGCGACGGCATTTCCGTTTGCGGCGCATCCACAAAGGAACTGGCGCCCGCCGACTTCGTGAAGATCGAGACAGGCGATCACATCCGTCTCTGCTACGAACTGTCCAAACAGGCTTTGCGCGAAAATCCCGATTGCGACGGCCTCTATATCGGCGGCGGAACATGGCTGTCGGAGCCGGTGACCCGCCATCTCGAAAAGGAAACCGGCAAGACCATCATCTGCAACCAGACGGCGCAGATCTGGGACATCATGCACATCCTCAACGACTGGAAGCCCATTCCGGGCCACAACAAGCTTCTGGCGAAGCCCTGAGAATCCAAGAAAGGCCGGAGGCAAACCGAAGGGAGATCATCATGGCAAAGTCGTTAACTCCTGTGCTTGCCGCGCTCGCGTTGGGCGCGCTGGCCGTCTGTGCAAGCGCCCCTGCTGCTGCGCAACTGAAGAGCGTCGCGGAAGTCGCCAATTACGCAGGCCCCGACCGCCAGAAAATTCTGGAAGACGGTGCGCGCCGCGAGGGCTCCATAATGCTCTACGCAACAGGCACGCAGATCCAGCCGCTGCTCGACCGTTTCAAGCAGAAGTATCCCTTCATAAAGGTCGAAATGCCGCGCGCCTCTTCGGCAGACACGGCGCGCCAGATTTACGAGGAATACAGCGCGGGCGTCTACAACGTCGATGCGTTCGAGCTCTCCTCCTACGGTCTCGTGCCCATCCGCGACATGGGCTTCCTGCAGCCGTTCAAGACGCCGGAAGCCGCCAATTACGTCGACAGCGCGCTCGAACCCGGCGGGCGCTGGATCAGCGTCCGTGAAGGCTACATCGGCATCGGCTTCAACACGAAGGTGATCCCCGAAAAGGATGCGCCCAAGTCCTATCAGGACCTTCTCGACCCGAAATGGAAGGGCAAGATGGCCATCTCCAGTTCCGCCTCCACGGCGTCGAACTGGGTCGGGGCGATGCTGGTGACTTATGGCGAGTCATTCGTGCGCCGCTTCTCCGACATGGACGTGCGTCTCTACAACATCACCGGGCGGGCGCTCGCCAATCTCACCATCTCGGGCGAAGCGCCGCTTGTGCCCACGACCTATCAGTCGCATGTGGAGGCGAGCCGCAAGGAAGGCGCGGCGATAGCCTGGAATCTCCCGGGGCCCGTTCCGGTGACAGACACGGCGGCAGCCATCGCCACCAAGGCCCCGCATCCTCATGCGGCCATGCTGCTGATCGATTTTCTGGCCTCGAAGGAAGGCCAGTTGATCTACAAGGACCTTGGCTATTATTCCTCGCACAGGGAACTGGCGGACAACCAGATTCCCGGCATCCAGAAGCTGTTTCTCAGCAACCGGCCGAAATATGTCGAGGAATTCGAAGCCTGGACCGAACTGACCCAGAAGGTCTTCGCCAAGGGCGCGAAGCTGTCGCGCTGACAAAAAGGAAAAGCGATGTTCGAAGATGCGGTGCCGAAAATAAAGCTCGGCGGATTGTTGCCCCTGCCCATCATCGACAACGCAGCCTACGAATTCTATCGCCTTGCGCCGCCCGGCGTCATGTCCGTCATGATCCCGGTCGGCCTGTCGGAATTTTCAGCGAAAGATGTCGAGCGCGTGTTTGCGCCGCTCGACAATTACCTCGATCAACTCTTCGAGCGCGGCGTCCACCTCGTCGCCCAGCATGGCGTGCCGCTGCCCATCCTCATCGGCGTCGAAGCCCACGACCGCATGGTGGCCCATATGGCGAAACATACTGGCCTGCCTGCTTCCTCCACGGTTCTGGCGGTGGCGCGCGGCACGCGCGATCTGGGGGTCAGGAAGCTCGTCGTGGTCAACAAGTGGAACGACTCCATGAACGCCTCGCTAGCCGAATTCTTCGCGCGCGAAGGCGTCACGGTCACGGGCAAGACGGTGGAAGAACTCTCGCCTGCCGAATTCGTCAAGCTTTCCACACGCGACAACATGAAGCTCGCGTATGAACTCGGCTGCAAGGCGTTCGACGATCACCCCGATTGCGACGCCATCTATATCGGCGGCGGCGCCTGGCTGTCCGAGCCCGTCGCGAAAGAGCTTGAGCAGCAATACGGCAAGCCGGTAGTCTGCAACCAGACGGCGATGATCCGCGACCAGTTGAAAACCCTGAAGGCGTGGACGCCGCGTCAGGGCTTCAGCCGCTTGCTCGGATTGGCCTGAGGAGATCGCAAGCAAGTGTCGGATTACAACCAGAACCGCGTTCAGGCCGGCAGTCTCATGCTGCATTACCTAGAATGGGGCAGCGGCGACCGCGTTCTGGTGTGCCTGCATGGCACGTCCATGTCGGCCAATGCGTGGACGCGGCTTGCGCGCGATCTGAAGGACGGATGGCGCGTCATTGCGCTGAACATGCGCGGCCACGGATTCTCCGACCGCCCGGAAACCGGCTATTCGGTCGCCGAATATGGCGAGGACCTGCTGCACTTCCTCGATGCGCTCCACCTGAAGAAGGTCGATCTCATCGGCTCCTCGCTGGGCACGCAGGTCGCAGTCGACTTCGCCTCGCGGCATCCCGAGCGCGTCAACCGCATCGTGCTGTCCGACCCAAGTCTGGCTATCGATGAAAAGGCCATCGCGGGTTATGTGCGCCTGCACGAAACGCGCGCCCGCGTCTTCGACACATGGGAAGACGCCATAGGTTACTGCCACGCCCTGCCCCAGCGCGCGAAGCTTTCAACCGAGATGCATGAACTCGCCGAAGCAGGCGACTTCAAGCAACTTCCCGACGGGCGCTATGAATGGTGCTATTACCTGCCGGGCATTCTGGAAAGTTTTCGCAAGCTCACCGTCGACCAATGGGATCAGGTGGCTCGCATCGAGGCGCCGGTGCTGGTGCTGCGCGCATCGACATCCCATGTATTGTCGAAGGCGAACGCGCTGCGCCTCGAACGCGAACTCAAGCACGGCGTGCTTTACGAAGTGCCGAACTCCAGCCACACGATCTGGGGCGACCAGCCGGAATTGCTGAGCGACCTGACGCGACGTTTCCTCGGCGGCGAAAATGTGCCGCGAAACGAGGTCGCCGGGTCTGCTTGACCTGAACGGGCGACCGGCTACGCTCCCTCGCATAAAGGGGGAGGTTACATGAAAACAACTGCAGCAGCGTTTCTGTTCGGCGCAATCCTGTCTTCCGGCGCAATCGCGCAGGAAGGCTACACGCCATTGTTCGACGGCAAGACCCTGCCGGACTTCGTCAAGACCGGCGACGGCAACTGGCGCGTCGAGGACGGGGCCATCGTGGTCGACAAGCGCACCGGCAATGCGCCCTCCTATTTTCTCAGCAAGGCGAAGTACAAGGACTTCTCGCTGCTGGTCGAAGTGTGGGTGAGCGAGGACGCCAACAGCGGCCTCATGATCCGCTGCTCCGACCTCGCCAATGTAGGAGACCGCACATGCTACGAAGCCAACATCTTCGACACGCGCCCTGACCCGTCCTACGGCACAGGCGGCATCGTGCATTATGCGGAAGTCAGTCCGATGCCGAAAGCCGGCGGCAAATGGAACACGATCGAGTTCAGCGCGAAAGGCCGCCAACTGACCGTCACCATGAACGGACAGAAAACCGCCGAAGTGCGCAACGCGCTCTTCGCGGAAGGCCCCATCGGGCTCCAGTACGGCGCAGGCACTGTGAAGTTCCGCAAGGTGGCCATCAAGCCGCTTTGAACTGACACGCGCACGGGGCGGCAATTAAGAATTCGCAAAGAAAAAGGCGGGCCGCGACGCGGCCCGCCTTTAAACCAACGAGCGGCTCTTACCGCCCCGTATTCTGTTCGACGCCGCCGATGATGACCTTCAGCTTTTCGGTGACGGCCTTCGGGCTTGCGACGATTTCGGCGACGATCTGCTGGAGCTTCTCGCCCGACACCGGGTCGATATCGAAGTTTTCCTTCTTGGCCTCGGCGAGGAATTTCGCATCGGCCACCATCGTTTCGAAGGCGGCGCGCAACGCCTTCACACGGTCCTCGGGCACGCCCGGCGATGTAAAGATCGGACGGCCGATCGTGGTCGACGCCGACAGCAGCTTCAGCACCTGACGGTCTTCGTCGTTCTTGGCGAGGTCCATCATCAGCGGCACGTCCGGCAGGTCGTGCGCCTTTTCGAGGCCGATCTGCACGAGAATGTTGATCTGCTTGTCGCGCAGCCAGTTCGGACGCGTCGCCTTCCACGCGGCCCAGGAGTTCGAACCGCGCCCGCCGACCTCTCCCTTCTCCATCGCAAGGTTGATGTCGTTGCCGCCCGGATAGCCGAGGATGACCTTGAACTTGGTGCCGAGCAGCGCGTTCATCGCCTTGGGATATTGCGACGAGGTGGAGCCGCCCGTCGCCCCCATCGGGACTTCCTTCTGCATGGCGTCCTGGATCGTTTTAACGCCGGTCGTGTGCCACACGACCGTCGTGTTGTTGTCGGCGTTCGGATTGCCGATGTAGATGAACTTGTTGACGTCGATCTTGAGCTGGTCGTCGCCCATCGCCTGCTCGACCGAGAGCGACTGGTCGGCTGTCGCCAGCACGGTGCCGTCCTTCGGGGCGGCGCTATAGACGAAATTGGCCGCCACGCGGCTTCCCCCGCCCGGCATGTTGCGCGGAACGATGTTGGGCTTGCCGGGGATGTATTCGCCCAGATGCCGGGCCACGAGACGCGCGTAGAGATCGTAGGTTCCGCCCGGCGTATAGCCGATGATCATGTCGATCTTCTTGCCCTTGTAGAAATCCTCGACGGATTGCTGGGCCATGGCCGGAACCGCTGCGGCGGTGATCGCTCCCAGAACCGAGATCGCGAGCGTCGTGCGTTTCATCCCAAACTCCTGTCAGAATATCTCAGGGCGCAAAAAAGGCCTGCCGTTCCGGCAGGCCTGCACATATGGCCTCGGGCCAGCTTTGGAAAGCCCGGGCGGGGTCGAAAAGGTCAGGCTTTCAGGGCCGCAAGACCCTTCACGACTTCGCGCCCGATCCAGACGCCGAGACCCGTCATGAACACGGTCAGGGCGACGTTGAGGCCAAGCACGATCCAGCCGCCCGCTTCGGACTTGATCAGGTTGGTGACCATCACGGAGGCGATAAGGAACAGCAGAACGCTGATGAGCGTGCCGAAAAAGGCCCGGAAACCAAGGTGGTCGATGCGCGCATAATGAGCTTCGAGAGGCGTTCCCTTCGCGAAGTCGACATAGAAGTACCACTTGCGGCCCGTGTAGACGTTCGCCCCGAACAGAACCATCATGGCCAGCACCATGGCCCCGAACATCACATGCGTCCCGGCATTGGTGATCAGCCCGATCAGCGGGATCAGCAGCCAGACGATGTTGGCGCCGACGATCAGATAGGAATTCCGGGCGGCCGCGCGCATGGCATCTTCGGAAGGCGCGGTCTCGACCATGTTCGCGGGCATCTGGAACCCGGGAATCTTCATGAGGTCAGAGGTGGACAGTCTGGACACGCGTCACTCCCGGAGCTTTTCGAACGGCCTGCGGCCAAGGGTGGGCGTAGATTCCACGTAAGGCCCTGCAAGGTCAATCCGCCGCAGGCCTGGGAAAGAGGGAAAGCGGCCCGAATTCGCCCTTTCGCGTCAGTCGTGATCCTTCCCGTCCGACTGCTCCAGATCGATGATCTCGATGACGTTGCGGTCCGGATCGTGGAAATAGGCGCTCCGGCCGCGGAACGTGCCCGTACGCCGATCCTCTTCCTTGAAAATCCGCACGCGCTTGCCGGCCAGATAGCCTTTCGCCCGGTCATATTCGTCGGCAGACACGCCAAACGCGGTATGGATCTCGTGCTTGTCGCCCACATTCGGCTCCACCGGCGTTTCGGAAAATGTCAGCACGAAATGATTGCCGTCCGGCGCGCGCATGAAGACCATCTGGCTGTTGCGGCGCAGACGTTCCAGACCGAGGATTCCGGTGTAGAAGGCCTCGGAGCGGTCGAGATCCTTCACCGGGATCGTGAAATGCACGAGACTGTCGAGTTTCAGCATTGTACCCGCCTGCTGGCAATCCGGACGCCCATGAAACGCCATCGTTTGCACGCGCGCAAGCGCCCGCCTGCGGCGCCGAAGTGGCGAAATGCGCGCTCGCGGGCCATATGCTTGACCAACGAGGAGAGGATTCCATGACCCACAAGACAGTCGCTTCGGTTGAGCATGCCCCGCCCGCCCATTGGGTCGGCGACGGCTTTCATGTGCGCCCGCTGTTTGCCGGCAAGGCCTTTACGCCTGCGGTAAGCCCCTTCCTGATGCTGGACTATGCGGCGCCGGTGAACTTCCCGCCCCGCCCCGGCAATCCGCCCGGCGTCGGCCCTCACCCCCACCGGGGCTTCGAGACCGTCACCATCGTGTACCAGGGAGAGATCGAGCACCGGGATTCAGCCGGCCATTCCGGCAAGATCGGTGCGGGCGACGTTCAATGGATGACGGCTGCGCGCGGCGTGGTCCACGACGAGTTCCATTCGAAGGAGCAGTCCGCGAAGGGTGGCCTTGTCAGCATGGTGCAGCTCTGGGTGAATCTGCCCGCGAAGGACAAGATGTCGAACCCGCGCTACCAGACGCTGCTGGCGGCAGACATCCCGACTGTGGCGCTGGGCGAGGACGGAACCCTGCGGGTCATTGCGGGCGAGTTTGCCGGACACAAGGGCCCCGCGATGACGTTCTCCCCCGTGTCGGTCTGGGACGTGCGGCTGAACGGCGGCGGGGCGACCGAGATCCCGTTCGCGCGCGGCCACCGTTCGATGATCCCCGTACTGGACGGCGAGGTGAGGATCGGCGGGCGCAGCTTCAAGGCGGGCGATGTGGTCTTCCTCAGCGAGGACGGCGATGCCGTTGCGCTTGAGGCGACCCGCGAGGCCAAGCTGCTCGTTCTGACCGGCGAGCCCATCAACGAACCCATCGCCCACTACGGGCCGTTCGTGATGAACACGCAGGCCGAGTTGCGTCAGGCCGTGGAGGACTTCAGGGCCGGCCGCATGGGCGATCTGGCGGCTTAGCCAGAAGGGCTAGTAGCCGCCTTCCAGCGGCTTCAGCCCGTTCATCTCGAACAGGGCGTGGCGGCGCGCATTGGCGTAATCGAGCGCATTGGCGTGCGGCGGCGCGCCATAGGCCAGCGCCGCCGCACGCTCGAACTGGTTCAGCACCCAGCGGAACTCGCCCAGTTGGCGCACGGCGTCGTCAATGAAGCGCGCCCATTCGGCGTCGTCCGCGACAGCAACGTCGGCGACGCTCTCCAGCGCGAAACGGTGCTCCTCTTCGCCATAATAGAGGCGGTCAACGCGCTCGTAGCCGCGCAGCCGCGCCAGCAAGGCGATGAGATCGGCCACAGGGTCAGGCCTTGAGGCGGCCCACTGATGCGCCTGCGTTGAAGTCAGAACCTCGGCCACGATGCAATCCGTTGTCAGCGCCGACCGCCCGCCGGCATTTCCCTGCAGCGGTATCCCACCTGGCAGGTGGACTTATCACGGGTCGAAATGATCGCAGGCTCCGTGGTCTCGTTGCCGTTGCAGAAGGCGCGGGACGCGACAAAGCGGTCGGACGTCGCAGGCGCGATCTGCATGGTGACGGCGCCGCTCGACAGGACCCTGTTGGCCGCCGCCTCGCAACTCATGTTCGCCGCATTCGGACGCTCGGCCAGAGCCGGACTGAAAACTCCGGACAGCACCGTCGATCCGACGACCAAGATCGCCCCGACGATGGATCTCATGCGCAACTCTCCCTTGCGAACCGAACGGAATATAGGCTGTTTGCCCCGCTTCTGCGGGGCCCGGGCAGTCACTTTTCCGTCAATGCCCCGGACGTCCTGCGCCAGACTGTAGAAGTCACGCCGGCGGCGGCATCTATCAATTCGACCGGGGATGGCGCAAGGCCTGCGGAAGTCAGGAGGCTTTCAGCCGACGCCCCTCCGGCGCAGGCTGAAAAGACGAAATGCCCTGCCCCCAGCCGTGCGCCCGTGGCGCGTGTGAGGTGGAATTCGTCGAAGCCGATCGAAAGAAACAGATCGAACACGCCGCGCCCGCCCGGAACCGCAACGCGGCCGCCTGACGGCAGGAGCGCCGCCGCGACGGCGCCCCACGCGAGCCCGGCAGGATTCCACCACCAGGTTCCATCGCGCTGTTCGAGGCTCATGGCGGAAGAAGAGACCACCACCCGTCTGCGCTCGCGCGGATTGGAATGCGCCTCGTGTCCGAGCCTTCCGAGCACGACAAGCTGCGCCCGATCCAGCTCGGCCTGAAAACGTCTCCAGTCGCCTTCGTTGCGCAATGCTTCCGGCATGTTTCCGGACGCATCGTTGATGCGATCGTCCATCGAGACAATCGCATAACCGGCAACGACAGCACGCGGCTGCGTCAATGCAGGATCTGGCTGAGGAACAGCTTTGTGCGCTCGTGCTGCGGATTCTTGAAGAATTCTTCCGGCGTATTGATCTCGACGATTTCGCCGCGATCCATGAACACCACCCGGTCCGCCACCTGACGCGCGAAGCCCATCTCGTGCGTCACGCACAGCATGGTCATCCCGTCCTGCGCAAGCTGCACCATCGTGTCGAGCACTTCCTTGACCATTTCGGGATCGAGCGCCGAGGTCGGCTCGTCGAACATCATGATTTTCGGCGACATGCAGAGCGAGCGCGCAATCGCCACGCGCTGCTGCTGGCCGCCGGAAAGCTGCCCCGGATATTTGAGCGCCTGATCGGGAATCTTCACGCGCGTCAGATAGTGCATGGCGATTTCTTCCGCCTGCTTCTGCGGCATCTTGCGCACCCAGATCGGCGCGAGCGTGCAATTCTCCAGCACCGTCAGATGCGGAAACAGGTTGAAGTGCTGGAACACCATGCCGACGTCGCGGCGAATCTCGTCGATGCGCTTGAGATCATTGGTGAGCGGCACGCCATCCACCACGACCGTCCCCTGCTGGTGTTCCTCCAGCCGGTTGATGCAACGGATCATGGTCGACTTGCCGGAACCGGACGGCCCGCAGATGACGATCTTTTCGCCACGCCGCACGGTCAGGTTCACGTCGCGCAGAACGTGAAACTCGCCGTACCACTTGTGCATGCCGACGATTTCGACCGCGATATCGTTCGTCACAGGCGTTGTCTTGACGAGAGGAGAGGCTGCCATTCTATGCTCCTATCGCCGCCGGCCGGCGGCGAGTTTACGTTCCAGCATCTGCGAGTATCGCGACATCGCGAAGCAGAACACCCAGTAGAAGATCGCCGCGAACACGTATCCCGTCGTCGAGATCGTCGGTCCGGCCCAGACAGGATCGAGACGCGCGGTTTCCACCGTTCGCAGGAAATCAAAAATGCCCACGATGGCGACGAGCGTCGTGTCCTTGAACAGCGCGATGAAGGAATTCACAATGCCGGGGATCACGGTCGTAAGCGCCTGCGGCAGGATGATCAACCGCATCATTTTCCAGTAAGGCAGGCCAAGCGCCATCGCGCCTTCGAACTGTCCTTTCGGCATGGCCTGCAGACCGGCGCGGACGACTTCCGCCATATAGGCGGCGGCAAACAGCGACACGCCGATCAGCGGGCGCAGCAGCCGGTCCGGCGTCCATTCCTGCGGCACAAACAGCGGCAGCATCGTGTTCGCCATGAACAGCACCGTGATCAGCGGCACGCCGCGCACGAATTCGATGAACACGACGCAGAAGAACTTCACGAACGGAAGTTGCGAGCGACGCCCGAGCGCCAGCAGAACGCCAAGCGGCAGCGACGCCACGATGCCCACAGCCGCAACCAGCAGGCTGACGAAAACGCCGCCCCACAGGTTCGTCTCCACGATTGGCAGGACGCCCTCGAGTCCGCGCAGCAGGAAGAAGGCGACGACCGGATAGACGACGAAAAATGCAAAAGCCGCCATGCCCTTGCGCGGCAGTCGCGGAATCAGCAGCCACAGGATGAGCGCCAGTCCGAGCACGAGCGTGACGTCGACGCGCCAGGTTTCTCCGCGCGGATAGGACCCGTACATGAAGTATTCGAACTTGGCCGCCACGAAGGCCCAGCAGGCGCCCGCCCCCGGCGCGCGACAAGCCACACCATCCGGCGCCTGCCAGACCGCGTCGGAGATCAGGTAGCGGAATGTATCCGGCGCCACCCACAGGACAAAAAGCAGCGACCCGATCGTCAGAACGCCCGACATGGGCGTCGAGAACAGGTTCTCGCGCACCCATGCGAAGACGCCGCGAGTCATGATGGGCGCCGGCCGGGTCGGCCCCGCTTCCCGGCGGACGTAGGCGATGCGCGAACCGATGGCCTGATCGCTCATGTCAGCGCTCCACCAGCGCCATGCGCTTGTTGTAGATGTCCATCACGAAGGAGGTCACCAGCGAGATGACCAGATAGACTGCCATGGTGATGGCGATCACCTGCACCGCCGCGCCCGTCTGGTTCAGCACCGTTCCGGCAAAGACCTGCACCAGATCGGGATATCCGATGAACACGGCCAGCGAGGAGTTCTTCGTCAGGTTGAGGAACTGGTTCGTCAGCGGCGGTATGATGACCCGCATGGCCTGCGGCACCACGACGAGTTTCAGTCCCTGTGCGCGCGTGAGGCCCAGCGCGCTGGACGCCTCCGTCTGACCCTTGTTCACGGCCAGAATGCCCGCACGGACAATCTCGGCTATGAATGACGCCGTGTAGAGCGAAAGCCCGAACATGAGGGCGGCGAATTCGGGAAGGATGCGGGTTCCGCCGACGAAATTGAACCCGCGCAGTTCGGGCCGCGCCAGATCAAACGGGGCGCCGAACACCAGCGTGGTCAACAGCGGCAGGCCGAAGATCAGCCCCATGGCGACGAGCGCCACCGGCATCTGATCGCCCGTCTCCTTCTGCACTCCGCGCGCCCAGTGGCGGAACGCCAGCGAGCCCACAATGCCGACAACAAGGGCGATCGCGAAGGGCCAGGTGTCCGCCGTCTCGACGAACTCGGGGAAGATCAGTCCACGATTGTTGAGGTAAATGCCCGCCTTGCCGGAAAAGCGCACGACGCCAGACAGCCAGATCGCCACCGCAGTCAGCATCAGCAGGGCGCCGATCGCGTTGGCGACAATGACGGCTACGCCGCCAATGGTCCGCGCATAGCGGGTCGCCGCATAGCCGACGCCGCCGATGAAGGCGCAGACTATGGTCGGAACGATGTCCGGGGTTACAAAGCTAATGTTCGGTACACTGACGGAGTCGCGCGGCCCCGGCAGCGGCTTCAGGACCGCATTGTACCAGAACAGCAATTGCAGCAGCAGCGGCAGGTTGCGCAGCGTCTCCACATAGGCGGTGGCGAGTTTCGCCACGATCCAGTTGGAGGACAGACGCGCGATGCCGATGCCGAAGCCGAGGATCGTCGCAAAGATAATGCTGACGACCGAAACCATCAGGGTGTTGAGAAGGCCCACCCAGAACGCCTGCCCGTATGTGGAGGCGGCGGCGGAAAACTCGATGAGCGTCAGGTTGACGTCGAAGCCGGCGGTGCGGTTCCAGAAGCTGAAATCGGTGGGAATGCCGCGCGCCCGCATGTTCGTGCTGGCGTTGTCGACGGCGGACCAGATCAGGAAGGCGAGAACGATGAAAAGCAGGCTCTGATAGACAAAGCCGCGATTTTTCGGCTCGTTCCACCACGGAACATGCGGCTGACGCATCTGGATATCGCTCACACCGTTCCCCCTCCGGCGAAAAAGATCAGGGGGCCGTTACCGGCCCCCTGAATTCAGCCCTTAGCGGATCGGCGGAGCGTACTGGATGCCGCCCTTGGTCCACAGGTTGTTGAGGCCGCGGCGGATCTTCAGGCGCGAGCCTTCGCCGACGTTCTTCTCGAACACCTCGCCGTAATTGCCGACGTGCTTGACGATGCGGTAGCTCCAGTCCGGCGTCAGGCCGAGACCCTTGCCGAAATCGCCTTCCGAGCCGAGCAGACGCTTGATTTCCGGCGAGTTCGTCTTCGCCTTCTCGTCCACATTGGCCTTGGTGACGCCGAGCTCTTCCGCATTGATCATTGCGAAATGCGTCCAGCGCACGATGTTGAACCACTGGGCGTCGCCCTGACGCACCGCCGGTCCAAGCGGCTCTTTCGAGATCACTTCCGGAAGTACGACGTGGTCGTCCACGGCGCCGAGCTTCACGCGCTCCGCATAGAGGCCGGAAGCGTCGGTCGTATAGGCGTCGCAGCGGCCCGAGTCATAGGCCTTGAGGGCTTCATCCGAAGTCGCGAACGCGATGCCTTCGTACTTCAGGTTATTGGAGCGGAAGAAGTCCGCGAGGTTGAGCTCGGTCGTGGTGCCCTGCTGCACGCAGACCGACGCGCCGTTCAGTTCGAGCGCCGAATTCACCCCGAGCTTCTTGCGCACCATGAAGCCCTGACCGTCGTAATAGTTCACGCCGGCGAACAGCAGACCGAGATCGGCTTCGCGCGACTGTGTCCAGGTGCCGTTACGCGCCAGCACGTCGATTTCGCCCGACTGCAAGGCCGTGAAACGGTCCTTGGCGGTCATCGGAACAAACTTCACCTTGGTCGGATCGTTGAAGATCG
The DNA here is from genome assembly GCA_947475995.1 of Beijerinckiaceae bacterium. Taxonomy (GTDB): domain Bacteria; phylum Pseudomonadota; class Alphaproteobacteria; order Rhizobiales; family Beijerinckiaceae; genus Terripilifer. Next base: position 66,457 of record CANJNI010000017.1, read on the forward strand.
CCGCCGTGATGCCGCGGCAGAGATCAACGTCGATACCGGTCCAGTTACCCTGCGAATCCGGCAGGCCGAAGCCCGCGAGGCCCGGATTGGTGCCGCAAATGAGGAAACCCCGTTGCTTGATCTGTTCAAGCGTCTTGCCCGACTGGGCGGAAGCCGATCCGGCGGCGATCATGCCTGCGGCGGCTATGGCGAAAGTGGCGACTAGTCTTTTCATCTCGGTTGAACTCCCGACTCTGGTTGTCCGGTCATTGCAAGTTCCCCATCCTGCCGACCCTTCCGGACGGATGGACTGGCTTTTATCGAATGCGGTTTGGCGCAAGAGGTCAAGCGCAACCATTATACGTTCCATTCCGTATTTGGTTGCATGAAGGATGCCACTTGACGATACGGCCCCGCGCCCCACACGGTGAAGCCTCGCCGAGGAAGCCATCGTATGAGCAAACTGAGCAACGAAACCCGCAACGTCCTGAGAAGCCGCACGAAACTCGTCCACGCAGGCCGCCAGCCGTTCGACCAGCACGGGTTCATCAACACGCCCGTCTATCGCGGCTCCACGGTTCTGGCCCCGACCTACGAGTCCCTTTTTGATCATTCGCTGCATTTTACTTACGGGACCAAGGGCACCCCGACGACCGAGGCGCTCGAAACCGCCTGGTCGGAACTGTCCGGCGCAGCCGGGACGGTTCTGTCCCCCTCGGGTCTGGCGGCCATTACTTTGGCCATGATGACGGCCGTGAAGGCGGGCGATCATATTCTGGTCACCGACAGCGCCTACCGGCCGACCCGCGTCTTCTGTGATCGCTACCTGAAGAAGATGGGCGTCAGCACCACCTACTTCGATCCCTATCTGGGGGCGGGCGTCGCTGACCTGATCCAGCCGAACACGACCGCCGTGGTGGTCGAGGCGCCCGGCTCGCAGAGTTTCGAGATGCAGGACGTTCCGGCCATCGCCGAGGCCGCCCACAAGCGCGGTCTTTGCGTCATTATGGACAATACCTGGGCGACGCCGCTGTTTTTCCCGCCGCACGAACGCGGGGTCGACCTCGCCATCGAGGCCGGCACCAAATATCTGTCGGGCCATTCGGACCTGCTGCTCGGCCTCGTCTCGGCCAACGAGGACTGGTGGCCGCGCCTGCGGGAAACCTTCGACATTTTCGCCATGTGCGCCGGTCCGGAAGACGTTTTCCTCGCCCTGCGGGGCCTGCGGACCATGGAACTCCGGCTCAAGGAAGCCGAAAAGCAGGCGCTCGACATGGCCCATTGGCTGGAAACCCGGCCCGAGGTGCAGCAGGTCCTGCACCCCGCCCTGCCCTCACATCGCGGTCATGACATCTGGAAGCGGGATTTTTCCGGCTCGTCGGGCCTGTTCTCGATCATCCTCCAGCCCGGCCCCGAAAAGGCGGTGGCGGCCATGCTGAACTCGCTCGAACTGTTCGGCATGGGCTATTCGTGGGGCGGCTTCGAAAGCCTCGTCATCCCGTTCGATTGCAGTCCCTACAGGTCCGCGACGAAATGGAGCCCTCCCGGCCCGGCGCTACGGCTACAGATTGGTCTGGAAGACACGGCCGACCTGAAGGCCGACCTCGATCGCGGCTTCGAAATCTATCGCCGAAACTGCTGATCAGGCTGAAAAACGCAAGCGCCGCAACGCGCTCCAGACCGGGCGGGCGCGGCGCGGCCTGTAGGAATGCTGCGTGGCGCGGAACACAATGCGTCGGAACCCGAAGGCCTTGCGCAGCGCATAGGTGGCCCCGACGCCCAGCAGCGCCCCCGCCAGCACGTCGCTGGGATAATGCGCGCCCAGCGCCACGCGCGAAATTCCGACCAGCACCGCGAGTCCGAAAAGCGGCAGCCGCCATCTTGGCATGAACCAGCCCAGCGCGAGAGCGACCGTAAACGCCGTGACCGTATGGCCCGATGGAAAGCTCGCATAGCGGGCCGAGAGGGCGAATGTGTCGAAATGGAAGGGACCGACCATGTCGATCAGGCTCGGCCGCGCCCGTCCCAGCAGATGCTTAATGATCTGCGACAGCAGCCCCGAGAGCGCCGTGGCTCCGAAGACGAAAGTAGCCCGTCCGGCCAGCAGGCCCAGCGCCGCATTCTGGGCGCGGTTCAGCGACGGCCCGCGCGCCAGCACAGCCAGGATGACCGTCAGGCCTGACAGAACGAACACGTAACCGGAAAGCCCGAGTCGGGTGATCGGCTCATAGAACCAGCGCGCCATTTCTGGCGAAAGCGACCGCCCCCAGGCGGCGCCGATATCGTCGTAATTGTAGCCGATGACTGCAATCGCCACGATGGCGGCCAGAACGCCGGCCGCTTCCAGATGCCGGTGCGGACTCGCTGGCCGCGAACCGAAACGCTTCCAGCGCGCGCCGAAATCGCGGGCCGCTTCCCGCAACTGGGCCGCCATGGCCCCGTAAGGCGACGCGCGAAACCGGCTGATGAACTGGTCGGACATCCCCAATCCCTGCCCGAGCTTTGAGGCAAAGTCGAGAGCGCCGGTTCAGCCGTGCCCGGCCCACAGGCCCTTCGAGTCGAGAAAGTCCACCACAGCCGCATCGAAAGCCGCAGGCTCCTCGATGCAGCAGGCATGACCGGAATTTTTTAGCGTCACATGCCGCGCATTGGGAATGAGATGGGCGGTCTCCTTGCCGGCGGGCAGCGAACCGTCATGCTCCCCGTTGATGACCAGCACAGGGCGGGTCATCCCGCCCAGCCTGCCGCTCATGTCGAACGAGCCGCGCGCGCGGAAAATCTGCGCGATGCACTTCGCCGACAATGTGCCGGCGCGCTCGACGAACATGTTGAGCGTCCAGCGGCCACGCGGCGTGTCGGCGAAACCGGGCGCCACATAGCGGCGCATCAGGCTCATCATGTAGCCGCCGAGATCGGGTGTCTCGAAACCCTTCACCAGATCATCCACATTGCGCGGGCCGCGACTTGACCCGCCGACAAGGATCGCGGCTTCCACCATCTCTGGATGTTCAAGCGCAATCTGCATGCAGATGCCGGAGCCAACGCTCACGCCTGCGAAAATCGCGCGCTCGATTCCCTCGTCGGCGCAAACGCCCAGCACATCCTCCGTCAGATCGGACAGCGAGAACTCGATCTCGGGCTTGTCCGAACGGCCATAGCCGCGCAGGTCCATCGCGACGACTTTGTAGAAGGCCGAGAAATGCGCGACCTGGTACATCCACAAACGGTGATCGAACGGGTTCGCATGGACCAGCACCAGCGGCGGTCCATCGCCTGAAACCTCGTAATAAATCGCGTGCCCGTTACGGGTGCTGAACGACATCTCGCATCCTCGATCAGAATTTTGCCCGAAGCCCTTCGCGGAAGGCTTCCAGCCAGTCAGCATCGCCCGCAATAATATTGTCATACGGGCGAATGTCGCGCGAAGCTTGCGCATCGACTCCGCGCGGATCGCGCCCGGCCTCGACGTCCCGCACGGCTTCCAGCATCAGGCGGCGCATCGCCACGATGGCCTTGTCGGACGTTCCCAGAAACTCCTTAGAGCGATCGACAATCGACCCCATGCCTTCCTGCAACGCGAAGTCCTGCGTGTTCACGCCCGGAATGCCCGTGAAGGTTTTCGTCTTCTGCACATGGCGGTCGATGAGATAATCATTCGACGCATTGGCCTTCAGCTTGAACGTGCCGGGAATGAGATCGACCTTCCCGCGCCCCGCATAATGCTCGCGCATCTCGGCATGCTCGGGATCAATCGGATAAGACTGATCGTACGGATATGCCCAGTTGTAGACAAACGTCGTCTCATCATCAATCGGCGCCCAGATGTGGCCGTCGATTTCGGGAATATCGCGCAGCGTTCCGTCGAGCGCCGAAATGGCGCCGCGCATCTGCTGCACCGGCATCACATATTGATACACGCGCACATAGCGTTTGCCTTCGCCGATGCGCCGCGTCGACACATACGAATAACCGTAATCCGTCGTCTCGATATCGAGCTGCGGCGCCGTGTCGAGCAGGCGCGTGTTGCGCTTGTTGCCGAGATCGTTGTTATGCGCAAAGGACGAATGCGCGGTGTCGAGTCCTCCTTCGAGCCCTTGCAGGTAATTGCAGTGCTCGAATGTCTTTGACACGATGCGATGGGTCGCGGGCGCGCGCATCCATTCGTAATCCGGCGGCGCGGGCATGCGGTCCTTCGGCCCCATATAGGTCCAGACGACGCCGCCCGCCTCATGCACCGGATAGGCCTTCATCTTGACCTTGGCCTGCAGCGGCGTGCCGGCAGGCTCGGACGGCATGTCCGTGCATTCGCCGTTCCGGTCGAACTTCCAGCCGTGATAGACGCAGCGTAGCCCGCACTCTTCATTGCGCCCGAAGAACATCGGCGCGCGGCGGTGCGGACAATAAGCATCGACCAGACCGACAGCGCCTGCTGAATCGCGGAAGGCGATCAGATCCTCGCCGAGCAATCGCACGCGCAGCGGCGCTCCGTCCGGCTCGGGCAATTCGGCAGAGAGCGCCGCCGGCATCCAGTAGCGGCGCAGCAACGCCCCGCCCGGTGTTCCGGGACCGACGCGCACCAGCCTTTCATTGTCCTCGGGGCGAAGCATCGTCCTGCCTCACAGCTTGTTGGTGAAGTCTGCGTAATTGAGCTTGGCGCGCGGATAGGTGATGGCGCTCTGCGTCATCTTCATGTCGATGCAAAGCTCCGCAAAGCGGATGGTGATCGCCTTGGTGTTGAGCACCTGCGCGCCGGTGGCGGCCGCCAGATCGTCCGGATCGACCACGTAAGGGATGAGCGCGCCGCCCAGCGGCACGATGATTTCCGCGCCGTCGCGCACCAGCCCGTTGATGAGCTTCTCGGTGACGCCGAAAAGCTCGGCCTTGCGGGCCTTCATGCCCTTTCCGTAGACCCCGATGGGGCGAACGTCTGTCACGAACCGGTCCATCCCCATCGTGCGCAGCAGACGCCACACGTACTTCACATGACCTTCCACCGGCACCGTGATGCCCACCTTGTCGGCCAGCGTTGTGGCGGCGTGCATGGTGGTGCGGAACGGGCCCAGCACCGGAATGTCCACGGCCAGCCGGCCCCCGTCGATGCCCGGATCGAACGTATTGCTGCCGATCACGGCGTCGTAGCCGTTCTGGGCCGCCCAGAAGATCTTGCGCACGATGGACGGCGTTTCCATCATGTGATGCAGGCCGTTCATCGAGGACTGGTCGCTCATCTTCTCGCGAACGTCCGAGCCCTCGTATTCATCGGGGAAACCGATCTCGATCTTCGTGCCGGGCGTCCCGTAGGAGTTCAGCAGCGCCTCGATCTCGTCGATCTGATAGCCGGGATTCTTGGGCGCCTGATTCAGGAACAGTATCCGTCGCGAACGGTCCATCGGGGGTTTCCTCGCTTGTTCGTTGTTTGCTCGACCGGCAACCTACGGAGTCGAGCGACAGCCCGCAAGGATCGCCTCGACGCAGGCCCTGCCCGCGAAATGGTCACGCCGCAATTGACAGCGGATTAATATGATATAATTCTCCCGTCAAAGTCCGCGACGCATCACGTCGCCTGTCCGGGAGGGACCCATGCCGCTGGAAACGTCGCCGCGCGCCGGCAACATTCGCGAGCTTCCTGAAATCACCGTTGCGTCCGACACGCGCGACTACCTCGCCCACGCCGCCAAGCAGGCGCTGAAATACGACGATTACGAACTCATCGTCGATATGGACGCGCATCTTCAGGAAGGCGGCTTCTGGGGCGAGATCATCGGCCTGCTGGAAAACGACGTCCTGAAGCAGACCGCCGAGGAAATGATGCGCGGGCGCGGCGGCATGCCGCTGATCAACATGCAGCCCGGCATGTCCTTCCAGTCCATGTCCGGCCGCGTGCCGCACCAGTCCGGCCCGCAGGAGAAGACCGACGACCCGGCCATCTCCGGCCACCGCTTCGTGCAGATCGTCCGCCGCACCATGGATGCGATGGGCTGCGACTATCAGGTGATCTTCCCCACCTCCATGCTGCACCTCGGGATGAACCCGATGGAAGACATCGAGATCTATCTGGCGCGCGCCTATTGCCGCTGGCTGTCCGAAGTCATCATGCCGCAGGACAAGCGGATCATCGGCCTCGCATACCTGCCGTTCAACACGCCGGATGAATGCGAAAAGCTCGTCAAGCAATATGCCGACAATCCGCAGATCGTCGGCTTCACGGTCTGCGCCGTGCGCCACAAGCCGGTTCACTCGAACCAGTACATGCGCCTCTACCGGATGATCGAAGAGACCGGCAAACCGCTGATCTTTCACGCCGGCCCGCATTGGGACGATCCGTCCTTCTCGCAGCTCAACCGCTTCATCTCGATGCACGCGCTCTCCTTCGTGCACTACAATCTGATCCACATGACAAACTGGGTCATCAATGCCCTGCCCGAGCGCTTCCCGAAGCTGAAGACCGTGTGGGTCGAAAGCGGCCTCGCGTGGATTCCCTTCCTGATGCAGCGCCTCGACCATGAGGTGATGATGCGGCAAAACGAGGCCCCCGGCCTGAAGCGTCTGCCGAGCGAATACATGAAGGAAATGTTTTACTCCTCGCAGCCGATGGAGCGGAACAATCTCGAACTTCTGCAGGCGACCTTCAAGGCGATCAACGCCGAGACGCAACTGCTTTATTCGTCCGACTGGCCGCACTGGGATTTCGATCCGCCGAGCAGCATCACCACCCTGCCCTTCCTGGGCGATCAGGCGAAGCGGAACATTCTCGGCCTCAACGCCGCGAAGGTTTTCAACCTGCCCGTGAAGCGACTGCGCCCGCGGGCTGCTGACTTCCTCGCGCAGGAAGCGGAGCGGCATCGGTGAGCGACGCCGCGCGCATCGTCGATGATTTTGTCCGGCTCGCCGGGCAAGATTGCGCCGATCCGGAAACGAAAACGATCAGCGACGAGGACCTCGCGCGCGTCATGACGGCTGCTGTGCGACTTTATTCGGCGCGCGCCGAAGCCACGGCGGATTTTCCGCCGCCGGTTGATCGCGGCGGCGTCACCGCAACCGACATTCTCGTCGCGGTTTGCGAAATGATCCGCGTCGCGGATGTGAATATGTTCGATCTGTCCATGTGGTTCGGGCGACCGCGCCCCAAGAAATGACCTGAGAGGAATCCCATGCCCGACGTCAGCGTTGGAAAAGCTTCGGACTTCGCCGATCCCGGCCGCAAGGTCGTGGATATTTCCGGCACGGAAATCGGCGTGTTTCGTCTTGGCGACGACTTCTTCGCCTATCACAACATTTGTCCGCATCTGGATGGACCGGCCTGCCAGGGCAAGATTCTCCCTTGCGCGACCGAAGACGTGCAGCCCGACGGCACCAGCATGGGCCGCGTGTTTTCAAAAACGCAGATGAACATCATCTGCCCGTGGCACGGCTACGAATTCGATATACGCACCGGCAAGCATCCGACCGACGGCCGCGCACGTCTGCGTCCGGTGAATGTGTCGGTGCGCGACGGCGAAGTCTACGTCAACGTTCCGGCGCGCTAACCGTCGCCGGAGCTGCGCGGGCCGCCATGGCGGCAAGTATCTTCGCCGCCAGTTCGCTATCGAAAAGCTGCTCGACGCTCTTGCCGATGCGCCGACGCCAGTTGGGCCGCTCCCGGTCGGTGCCGGGCAGATTGACCGCCGTCATCTCGCCCGCCAGATCGTCTGCCTGCGTCAGCATGAGCCACGCCGGCGAGGCCGCCAGAAAGCCGTGCAGCGCAGCGGCCGTTTCAACATCCAGCGGCGCGCCGAAGTCCCGATTGCACGAAAATCCGTTGCGCCGCAGCGAGTCGACCACGGCGCGCTTTTCATCTTCACGTCTGTGCATCGCGTGCGGATAATCTTCATCGGATACGAAGCCCAGATCGCGCCGCTCCGAAATATCCGCGCCCGACCACCATCCGTTGAGCGTCGGCAGGTCATGTGTTGAAACGCAGGCGAGCGCCTTTTGCGGATAGGTCTGCGGCGCACGAAAGGCATCATGCTCGCGTTCAAACCACAGCACCCGGTAGCTGAGGATATTGGCGTCGGATAAACGCTCCGTAAGACCTTCCGGCACTGTGCCGAGATCCTCGCCGACCACCAGACATTTCGCACGCTGGCTTTCGAGCGCGATCTGTCCGATCAGCTCCTGCGCTGGATAGGCGACATAAGCGCCATCTTCCGCCTTGCCGCCGTCAGGAATCCAGAACAACCGCGCCAACCCAAGCACATGATCGATGCGCAGGGCGCGCGCATATTTCATCGCCGCTGCAATCGGCTGAATGAAAGGCGCATAATTGCTCTGCGACAGCCGCAGCGGATCGAGCGGCGGCAGGCCCCAGTTCTGGCCCTCCGGCCCGAGCGGATCTGGAGGCGCGCCGACCGATACGCCGTGCGCCAGCAAATCGCGATTGCGCCAGGCCTCTGCCCCGTCCGGCGCCATTCCAATCGCCAGATCGCCCAGCAGACCAAGCTTCGGCCCCTCGCGGCGGGCGCGCCGCGCAACATCCGTCAATTGGCGCTCGCACAACCACTGCAGAAAGAGATTGAAACGGTGGCGGCTGCGATGCTGATGAACGAACTGACGCACTGCATCGCTTCGGCAATCCTGCAATTCGCGCGGCCAGTCGAGCCACGATCTGCCCTGCTGTGTTTCGGCTATCGCCTCATGCCGCGCGAACAGATCCAGACTTTCGCCGGAGCGAACCACGAACGCATTGAATTCATCCGTCAGCGGATCGCAACGGCCCGAAATGCTGGCCGCGAAAAAGGCGGAGAAAGCAGCCTCCAAAGCGGCTTTCTTGGCGTCCCAGACGGCCCCGTAGTCGATAGATGCGCCGTCGCAGGAAAATGCCCCGGCGCTTGCGGAAGGAATATTCGGCATCTCCGCGCTTTCCGGAAACTCCGTCAACTGCCGCAGGTCGATATAGATCGGGTCGATGAAATTGCGGTCCGACGGCTGATACGGACTGACGCGATCACGCTGTGCGCCGAACATCGCATGCAGCGGATTGAGTCCCACGGTAGATGCCCCATGCCGGGCCGCCCGCGCCGCAAATTGCCGCAACGTGCCGAAATCCCCGATGCCCTGCGCGCCTTCGTCATGAAGCGTATAGAGATGCGCCGCAATCCCGAAGCGTGTTTCTCCCCGCAGGAGATAGGTGGGAACGTGGCAGGAGGACGGAGCCACTGTCAGACAGCACTGCATATCAGGCCTGTCCCGCAAGGCGATCTTGTAACGGCCTGCAGGCAGGTCCGGCAGCGGCAGGAACAGGTTGCGATACGCTGTACCGTCGGGCGCCGTCGCTTGCTCGGCGCGGCAACGCGCGGCGTCGATGCGCAACGGATTCATCGAACCGAACTCGTCGCGGATTTCAAGATCGATGCGTGACAACGCTTCACCCCGATAGGGAACAGAACCGGCTGCGCCCGCACGGACCTGATGTGCGTGCGGAAGGATTCTGCGGCAGCGGTCGTCGCTGATATGCCGCAGACTCTCCCGGATTTGCGGCTCGCTGCTCACATCGAAACGCATCGCTGTAAGCAGCGCTCGTTTTGACTGCATCGGAACCACATGTTCCTTGCCGCTGATGTCCCACCATGTCGGCGCAATGCCCGCCGCCGCAGCAAGCTGATCCATGAGCCGATCGGTCGAGCGGTCATTGATCCGCTTGCGGCCAGCCGCCGAAACATGCTCGGCCAGAACAATGATGCTGCGCGCCGGCGCCATTCCATCGAACTCCAGCGAGCCGACGGTTGAGAGCTCCAATCGCCACTCATGGTCATCGCGCGGCGTTGGCGTCACAAATGGCTGCGGCTCACGACTTGCATTCACGGCAATCAGGATGCGCTCAGAGGGTCGCTCCTCATCCGCCGCCGCATAAAGGGCAATCTGAAGAGCATGCGCATCCGGACGATTCCAGTCCTGCTCCCTGAGCGGCGCGCCGCTGGGCGAAAGCCACGCCACATCAGGAATGCCGCTGTCATCCTGCGCCTGCCCGGTGAGAAAATGATCATCGTGCAGGACGCGGCGATTCTTGCGAAGAGCAATGAGCCCGGCAGTAAAATCGACGAGGGAAGCATCGGCCTTCGACCAGTCGATCCACGAAATCGCATTATCCTGCGCATAGGCGTTGTTGTTGCCGCCCTGTGAATGCCCTGTCTCGGACCCCATGCAAAACATGGGTGTTCCGCGCGCCAGCAGCAGCGTCGCAAGCAGGTTGCGCTGGTCGAGCGCGCGCGCGGAATGCACAGACGCATCGCCCGTCGCACCTTCCTGCCCGTTATTCCATGAATGATTGGCGTCGGTTCCGTCGCGATTGTTCTCGCCGTTGGCCTCATTGTGCTTGCGCTCGTGCGCAACCAGATCCGCCAGTGTGAAACCATCATGCGCGGTGATGAAGTTGACGCCGCGCGAGGGCGCGCCTTTCCGGGCGAAGAGATCGGAAGACCCCGCAAAGCGGGTCGCAAAAGCGCCGAGCATCCAGTGATCGCCGCGCCAGAAGCGGCGCATGTCGTCGCGATATTTATCGTTCCATTCGCCCCAGCGCGGACTGAAAGCGCCGACCTGATACCCGCCCGGCCCGATGTCCCAGGGCTCGGCAATCATCTTCAGATCGCGCAGAACCGGGTCCTGTTCGATCGCCGTGATGAGCGGAGCATGCGCCTCGAAGCCCCATGGTCGGCGGCCGAGCGCAGTCGCCAGATCGAACCGGAAACCATCGACGCCGCCATAGCGCGCCCATGCGCGCAGGGAATCCATCACAAGGCGGATGACATGCGCCCTGTCGAGCGCCAGACAGTTCCCGCAGCCCATGTCATTGACATAAAGCGCCTGATTGTCCGGATTGAGCCTGTAATAGCCGGCATTATCAAAGCCGCGCAGCGACAGCGTCGGACCAAGCTCGTCGCCCTCTCCGGTGTGGTTGAACACCACGTCCAGAATGACTTCAATTCCGGCTTCGTGAAGCGCCGCGATGCTGTTGCGGACCTCATCCCAGCCGCCCGGCGCCAGCAACGGATCGGGCGCAAGGAACGCGACCGGATTGTAGCCCCAGTAATTGCGCAGCCCCAGCGGCTTCAGGTGGCGCTCGTCGATCCACGCCATGCAGGGCATCAACTCTATCGCCGTGACGCCGAGGCGCTTCAGCCGCGCAATCGGCGCAGGCTGTGCAAGCCCCGCAAATGTGCCGCGCAGATGCTCCGGCACGTCGGGATCAAGCATCGTAAAGCCGCGCACGTGCATTTCGTAAAGCACGGTTTCAGACCACGCAGTCCTGTTATCGAACGGCCTCGCAAGGGGCGGCTCGCACCGCACGCGCGCCTTGGGCATCTGGCGTGCGCTGTCGACGGACTTGACGGAAAGCGGCTCTGTCAGATCGAAGCGTCGGTCGATTTCCAGCGCGAAAGGATCGAGCAGCAGCTTGGAAGAATCGAAACGATGGCCCTGCTCGGGCGCAAAAGCCCCGTGCGCCCGCAGGCCGTACAGGGCGCCATCGCCCACGCCCGCCACAAAGCCGTGGAACACATCGCCTGTTCGCTGGGGAAGGCGGATGCGCGCGATTTCAGTCTCGCCGGTTTCGTCGAACAGGCAGAAGTCGATGGCTTCCGCGTTGGCGGCCCAGACCGCCACATTGACGCCGTCCTGCGTGAGCGTAACGCCCAATGGTTCGGGTGAACCTGCTCCCGTGGTGAACAGCATGGGCACTCCGGCTTGCGCGTCAGGCGCGCGATGCGACGAGTTCGCGATAGAGCGCAGCGTATCTCTGCGCGGGCCTGCGCCAGGAAACGTCACTCGCCATCGCATTCACTTGCAGTGTTTTCCAGCTCGGCTTGTGGGCGAAGAGGTTGCGCGCCCGCCGCAGCGCACCGGTGAGCCGCTCTGCATTGGGCGGCGCGAATTGAATTCCCGTGCCGACGCGCGACGCCAGCGCCATTTCGTTCGCGTCAATGACCGTATCGGCGAGCCCGCCCACGCGCGCCACAATCGGCAGCGCCCCGTAGCGCAGCGCGTAAAGCTGCGTGAGCCCGCATGGCTCGAAGCGCGAAGGCACCACCAGCGCATCGCATCCGGCCTGCACCAGATGCGCGAGATTCTCGTCATAGCCGATCAGGCAACCGACGCGCCCGGGAAAGCGCGCCTGTAAATCGGCATAGGCCGCCTCGAGATCGGCATCGCCCGTGCCCAGCAGGGCAAGCTGCATGTCGTGTTGCAGAAACGGCGGCAAGGCCGCATGCAGCATGTCGAGCCCCTTCTGCCAGGTCAGACGGCTGACGACGCCGAGCAGCAGCGCTTTTGAATCCGTCGCAAGTCCGAGCTTTCGCTGCAAAGCGAGGCGATTTTGCACGCGCGTATCGAGACGCCACCGCGAGAAGGGCGCCGCAATGTGGGGATCTCGCGCCGGGTCCCACATGGCGTCGTCGATGCCATTGAGAATGCCGCACAACACATTGGCTCGCGCGCGCAGGAGTCCATCGAACCCCATGCCGAACTCGGGCGTGCAGATTTCCTCCGCATAAGTGGGTGAGACGGTCGTGATGCGATCGGCGAATTGCAGTCCGCCCTTCAGATAGGCGATGGCGCCGTAATACTCGATGCCGTCCACCCCGTAGGCTGTTGATTTCCACTGAGAACTGACCCGGTAAGGCGGGATTTTTCCATCGAGATTTGACCCATGTTCGAACCTCTTCCCCGCGAGTTGAGCGGGGGGCAATGGAGTGATCAGCATGGAGTTGTTGAGCGTCATCAGACGCTGGCGGCA
>CANJNI010000018.1 GCA_947475995.1 Beijerinckiaceae bacterium
CAGTTTGGTCCCTATCTGCCGTGGGCGTAGGAGAATTGAGAGGATTTGTCCCTAGTACGAGAGGACCGGGATGAACATACCTCTGGTGGACCTGTTGTGGCGCCAGCCGCAGTGCAGGGTAGCTATGTATGGTCGGGATAACCGCTGAAGGCATCTAAGCGGGAAACCCACCTCAAGACGAGTTCTCCCTCGAGAGCCGTGGAAGACGACCACGTTGATAGGCCGGGTGTGGAAGCAGGGTAACCTGTGTAGCTTACCGGTACTAATAGCTCGATTGGCTTGATCGCCCTCATTAATCAATGTCCATCGCCGACCGGAAGGTCGGCAGGCGAACCTTCGGTTCGCTCGAGATGGAGCATCGAAAGCGGTTGTAACAACCGCCAGAAACCCAGTTTTGCTTCTTCTCTGACTTTTGCCGGCCTGGTGGCCCTTGCGAAGTGACAGGACCCGATCCCATCCCGAACTCGGCCGTCAAACGCTTCAGCGCCAATGGTACTTTGTCTCAAGACACGGGAGAGTAGGTCGCTGCCAGGCCTGCAAAAGTCATAGAAATCATCCTCTTCACACAACACAACAAACGGCGGCTGTCTCAAAAACCAGCCGCCGTTCGTGTTTGAGGCCAAACCTCACGCACAAACATCCTCGACGCGGAATGGAACAGCGCAACGGACCAAAATCCGGGCTGAACCAGACCAACTCAAATCCTTGACGCGGGATGGAGCAGCCCGGTAGCTCGTCAGGCTCATAACCTGAAGGTCGCAGGTTCAAATCCTGCTCCCGCAACCAAACATCAAAACCCCGCCCGCAGAAATGCCGGCGGGGTTTTCGTTTGGCGGGCCTGTTTGATCGAGGACGAGCCGCGTGCGATACTTCGTCAACAATGGGGAGGTCGCCATGCTTTTGAATCGCGGATTGCGCAATCGGTTTGCCGTCACACTGTCGCTCGCGTTGTTCACGGTCGGGCTTTTTGCAGCACGGGCGCCGGCAGCTCTCGCGCAGGATTACAAGGCGGTTCTGGCCGCCCCGGACCGCGCGGCTTCCGACGTCGAAAATGACAAGAAGCGCGAAGCGCTCAAATTGCTTGAATTCACCGGCGCGAAGACGGGATGGACGGTGCTCGATATGGGGGCAGGCGCCGGATATTCGACAGAGCTGATGGCGCGTTCGGTCGGCCAGACCGGCAAGGTGTTCGGACAGAACGACAAGCCTTCCGAAAAATTCGCCGCCAGGCTCAAGACGCCCGCAATGGCGAATACGACCGCTGTCGTCGCGCCGTTCGACAAGCCGCTTCCCGCAGATGCGCCGAAGCTGGACCTGATTTCCTTCTTCTTCGCTTATCACGACACGACCTTCATGGACGTCGATCGTCCGAGGATGAACCGCGCCATGTTCGACGCCTTGAAGCCGGGCGGAATCCTCGTTGTTGCGGATCATTCCGCGCGTCCGGGCCAAGGCGCGACGGTTGGCAAGACCACGCATCGCATCGAGGAATCGACGCTTGTTGCGGAGATCGTCGCAGCGGGATTCAAGCATGTCGCAACGGGCGATTTTCTGCGCAATCCCGATGATCCGCGCACGGTGTCTGTGCATCGCTCCGGCATACGCAACGACGAATTCGTGGTGAAATTCCAGAAGCCCTGATTTTCGCATGCTTTTTGTCGATCGGAGTTGACGCTGCGCTCGCCGTCGTGGTGGATCGGCGCAACGTTCGCCCGGAAGACGCAGGCATGACTGAAGACCAGAGCGCTTATCAAGAAATCGGCGGCGATGCGGGCGTTCGGGCGCTCGTCAATCGCTTCTATGAACTCATGGACACTTTGCCCGAGGCGAGCGCCTGCCGCGCCATTCATCCACCGGATCTTTCGAGCAGCAATCAAAGGCTTTTCGAGTATCTGACGGGTTGGCTCGGCGGGCCGCAACTGTTCATCCAGCGGCATGGTCCACCCATGCTGCGTCGCCGGCATCTGCACGTGCCGATTGGGCAGGAGGAGATCGACGGTTGGCTCGTGTGCTTCATGCGCGCGTGGAGTGAAACCGTGAAGGATAGAACGCTCGACGAATGGATATTGCCGCAGATCGATGCGCTTGCGCGTCAGATGCGCAATCAGGCTGACAAGTCAGGGTCTGTTTAGAGTCTGTTTACCCTGATGAGGCGCCGCAGACCAAGTGCGCCTGCGCACTTGCAGGCCCAACAATTGCGGATCATGCTGCCGCTCGACTTTGAACGGAGCTGTGGATGCGCGCGCTTGTCCTTTTCGGTGTAGCTTTCGGAATTGCGGCGAGCAGCGCTTCGGCGCTCGAAAGCTTTACGCTCGATCCCATCACGATCGAACAAGGGCAAGGCAAGATCATCATTGCGCGCGTCGATTTCGTCGACACGAACTTGTCGCGGTCTGAAGCTTCATCGCTCTTTTCCATGAATGCGCGCAGCCAGAAGGCCGATGTGCTCGGCAGGATTGATGCGGCGCGCATTCGCATTCCCGAATTGCGAATTGAGACGAAATCAGGCGGCCTGCTTGTGCGCAGCCTCGAGATCACCGGCGTAAAGCGGGGGCGCTTTGGCCGCTTCGAGACAGCAGGCGCCGACGGGGCATTTCGTTTCAATGATGCGCCGAACGGCTCGATCAGACTGGGCGCGCTTCTTGTCGAGGACGGTGATTTCGTCCAGTTCCTGCAGGCGCTCGAAGTCGAGCGAGCCGCGCGCGTTGCGTGGCGTTTCGGCAAGTTTGAATTTGCCGGACTTGATCTTGAGATTCCAGACGGCGGCCCCGGAACCAAGAGCGATCTGCTCTACCGGATTCATCTCGACGGCGTGACGGCCGCCAATGCGTATCAGGGAGACATTCCGCTCCGCAGCCGGTTCGAGATGAAGAATCTCAGCGTCACGGCGCCACCCGGCTCCACCATGCAACGCGACCTCGAGGACTTCGGCTACAAGTCGATCGGCTTCAGCGCGACAGCATCGGGCGTTTATGATCCGGCGAAGAAGACATACGCCCTGGAAGACTTCACGTTGCGGTCGCCGGACGCAGCGGCACTGGAATTCAAGGGGTCGTTTGCGGGCGTCGAACCGGAAGCCCTGCTGGGAGGGCCGCAACGTTTCACACGAATGCTCAGCACGGAAATTGCGCGCTTCAGCCTGCGCTTTTCGAACAGCGGGCTGGTCGAGAAGGCCATTGATTATTATGGCCGGAAGCAAAACCGCACGCCGGAACAGGTGAAGCGCGAATTCGCCGCGCTGATCACCGGCATGGGGCCGATGATGATGGGCGGCCATCCATCTTCGCTGGCCCTGGCGCAGGCTGTGGCGGATTTTGTCAGAAATCCGCGATCGCTTTCGGTGCTGCTCGTCGCGCGCGGCCAGCCTGTCAGAATGCAGGATGTGCGCGACATGCAGGAACCGGGCGCGCTGCTGAAACTGTTCGATCTGGAAGCAGCCGCGAACCGTTAGGCGTGTCCGGCCGCCGTCAATCCGGGCGGCTTGCCAATCCGCCCGCCGGGCGGCAATCTGCGGCCTCTAGTGTTGAGCGTTAGTGCGCCGGAGCGTTCTCTGGTCGACTACGTGACAGGAGAAGTTCCAGCCATGATGTTCGATCGCACCACCACGACTGCCGCGGGCGGAAGCCCGAACCCCTCGCGCGCAGCGCGAAGCACGCTTGACCGAAGGACGTTCCTGCTTGGATCCGCCGCCGGGATCGGTGCGCTCGGGCTTGGCGGCTGCGCGACGACCGACGGAATGAGTCTTGCGGAGGCGACGGCGCTTTACGGGCCGGTACCCGACAAGAAGTTTCCGATCCCGGCGGCCGATATCAGCAAGGTCGATCAGAAATATTATCGCCGAAAGGTGCGTTACGAGAGCAAGGAAGCGCCCGGCACCATCATCGTCGATCCCGGCAATTATTACGTCTATCGCATCGAGGGCGACGGCAACGCCACGCGCTACGGCGCAAATAT
This sequence comes from Beijerinckiaceae bacterium, assembly GCA_947475995.1. Classification (GTDB taxonomy): domain Bacteria; phylum Pseudomonadota; class Alphaproteobacteria; order Rhizobiales; family Beijerinckiaceae; genus Terripilifer. The sequence continues at coordinate 3,955 of CANJNI010000018.1, forward strand.
GGGGCGCGAGGGTTTCCTGTGGCACGGCGACGCCTATGTGGGCCGCAAGGCCGAATGGCCCGTCTGGACGCCGCCGCCGGAGATGATCAAGCGTCAGCCCGAGGCGGCCAAATATGCGCGCGGCATGCCGGGCGGCCCCGAAAATCCGCTCGGTGCGCGTACGCTCTATCTCTACCAGAAAGGCCGTTACACGCTCTACACGCTCTACAGCACGAGCGACCCCGAGACGATCGGCACCAACCTGACCAGCGGCTGCACCGGCCTGCTCACGCAGGACATGTTCGATCTCTACGACCGCACGCCTGTGAACACCAAGGTCGTCGTGCTGCCCGCCTGACGGGCGCATTGGCGTTCGGACTTCCGGCCCTGTGAATCAAAAGAGCGCGGCCTTGGCCGCGCTCTTCCTTTTTAAAAGATGCGTTTGCCTAAAGTCCCAGCGCGCGCGTGGTGTCGTCGAAGAGTTCGTCCACAGAGAACTCCCGCGGAATGACTTTCTGCTGGTAGGCGTACTTGATGACGAGTTCGAGCGACTTGCGGTTTGCCTCCACCCCGTAGGTCGCCAGATTGATGGCGCCCGGCTCCGGCTGGGGACCGGCCGCGCGGGTGGCGACGAGCATGCGGTAGATTTCCTTCACGACATCCGGACGCTCCTTGCAGAGCGACTTCTTGACCACGAACATGTGGTTGATCGGGTAGGTGCCCATCTTCTGGCCCCACGCCTTGGCGGCGGCGTTGGCGTCCGGGATGAGCGTCTTGAGGCGGTCGTCCTTGGGCATGGCGCCGCCCAGAAGCCCGGCGTCGACCTCACCGTCGAGCAGCATGGCGGCCAGCTTCTTGCCGGCCGGAGCGCGCTGGCAATTCGGCGGGTCGGTATATTCGGCCAGATGGGCGTCCTGGAACGTCACCCAGGTGACCCGATCCAGATCGACCCCGTATTCGTTCTGCAGGATGCCACGCACCCACACGCCCGTGGTCTGCGCATAGGAGCGCACGCCCACGCGCTTTCCGGTCAGTTCGCCCGGCGCCATGTCGCCGCCCTGGGCGTTATAGGCGATGCTCTTGTGGTGGAAATTGCCGGAGACGACGTAAGGCAGCAGCACCAGTTCCTTGTCGTAGGCCTTGGCCTGCAGATAGGTCACGATCGCCAGTTCGCCGCAGTCGAAGGCAAGGTCCCGCACCAGCGGCTTGAAATGGTCGCTGGCTTCCTTGCAGGGGAAAAAGTCGTAATCCAGAAGGGGAGACGCGATCTGGCCGGTCTTCAGCGGCATGTTCCACGGCTTGTCCTGCAGCAGGGTGTGAAGTTTCAGTTTGTCCGCCATTTTATCTCCGATGCTTCCTCTGGAACGTCTCTGCCGAACCCTGCGCGACTCGCGCCACCCAACATTGGCCGGATTGTATTTTCCGCGCGGCGTCGGGGCTCATTAATAGGGCGCGAATTTCGATAGAATTTGCTGCGCCGTATGGACTGCCGCGCCGGCGCGCCGCGCTTGGATTTCTCTTTTCGCGGCTGAACCGGAAACTTGCGCTTTTCGCATTTCCCGTTTCAATGGCGGGCATGAAGCGCCCTTGTGCAGATCTCCCCGAACATCATGCCTGATCCGGTTCCACAGCCCGGTGACGGACTTTCGCTGGATGCGGTGGCCCGGCATCTGTCGCCTGCGGGGCTGCAACTCGATCTGGCCGCCGGAGCGGTGCGGCTTTCGGGCGGATTGTCGAACCTGAATTATCTTGTGCGGGTCAACGGAAGGCCTGCGGTGCTGCGGCGGCCTCCGCCGGGGCCGCTCCCGCCCGGCGCGCACGACATGGCCCGCGAACATCGCGTCCTCAGCAGGCTTTCCAGGGCGCTGCCTCTGGCGCCCGACAGCTTTCATCTCTGCGAAGATGTGTCGGTCATCGGCGCGCCGTTCCAGTTGCTGGACTATCGGACTGGACTGGTCGTGCAGGGAGACCGGCTGCCGACGGAATTTGCCACAACGGACTCTCGCCGCGACCTGTCGGGGGAACTCGTGCGCACATTGGCGGCGATTCACGCCGTCGACGCCAACGCGATCGGTCTTGGCGACCTCGGACGGCCGGAAGGATTTTTCGAGCGAACCACGGAAGGCTGGCGCAAGCGCGGGGCTGCGGTGATCGAGCAGGACTCTTCGCTGAAAGCGGTGGAGACGATCTGCAACTGGCTGCGCGCCCATGCGCCCGCGCCGCTCGCGCCCACCTTGCTGCATTCGGATTTCAAGCTCGACAATTGCATGCTTTCGCCGGAGCGCAGGGTCGCCACGGTGCTCGACTGGGACATGGGAACGCGCGGCGATCCGCTCATGGATGTGGCCATCCTGATGAGCTACTGGACGGAGCCCGATGATCCGCCCTGCATGCACCGGCTGGCCCAGATGCCGACCGCCGCGCCGGGCTTTCTGTCACGGCGCGAAGCTGTGGACCTGTATGGCAAGATATCCGGCCGAGACGTGTCGGATTTTCCCGCGTGGCGCATTCTGGCGCTGCTGAAACTCGCAATAGTGTTCCTGCAGCTCGACCGCAACTGGCGTCGCGGCGCAATGGGCGGCGAAGGGGATCGCGGCTTCGGGGCGCTCGGTGCGGATATTCTCGATTATGCGGCCCGATGCGTCCGCGACGACATGTGAAAGCTGAAAGATGAATTTCGACATTCCGGCCGATCTGCAAAAGCTGCGCGACGACATCGGCGCCTTCGTCAGGGACTCGATCATTCCGCTTGAAAAGGACAAGCGCTGGACCAGCCATGGCCCGACGGAAGACTTCCGGCAGGAGCTGGTCGGACTTGCGCGTTCGCGGGGCCTGCTGGCTCCGCATGTACCGGAAGCCTACGGCGGTCGTAACCTGTCGCATTTCGGACGCGCCATCGCGTTCGAGGCGGCGGGCTATTCAATGCTGGGGCCCATTGCGCTGCATTGCGCCGCCCCCGACGAAGGCAACATTCATCTGCTGAGCGAAGTCGCAACGGAAGCGCAGAAGGCGCGCTGGCTCGCGCCGCTCGCGCGCGGCGGCATCCGTTCCTGTTTCGCCATGACGGAGCCGATGGGCGCGGGGTCCGATCCCTCGCTGCTCAATACCATGGCCCGCAAGGTCGACGGCGGCTATCGCATCAGCGGCCTGAAATGGCTCATCACCGGCGGGCAGGGCGCGTCCTTCGCGATCATCATGGCGAAGATGCAGGGCGGCGATCACGACGGCAAGGCGACCATGTTCCTGAGCGACATGGACCAGCCCGGCATTTCGTTGCAACGCCAGCTCGACTCGATGGATTCGAGCTTCAGCGGCGGACACTGGGTGGTGAGTTTCTACGATCTCTTTGTGCCCGACGACTCCGTGCTGGGCGCGGTTGGCGAAGGCTTCCGGTATGCGCAGGTGCGGCTCGCGCCCGCACGCCTGACTCATTGCATGCGCTGGCTGGGATCCGCCGTGCGAGCGCAGGACATTGCGCGCGAGTTCGCCAATCGCCGCACGGCTTTCGGAAAGCCTCTGGCGGACCACGAGGGCGTGGGCTTCATGCTGGCCGACAACGACATGGATATCTACACGGCGCGTCTCACCATCTGGCATTCCTGCTGGGTGCTCGATCAGGGCGGACGCGGCAACATTGAAAGCTCACGCGCCAAGGTCATCTGCTCGGAGGCCATCTTCCGCGTCGCCGATCGTTGCGTGCAGATTCTCGGCGGTCTGGGCCTGACGGAAGATACGGTGGTGGGCCGCTTCTTCCGCGACGCACGCGCGTTTCGCGTTTACGACGGTCCCTCCGAAGTGCATCGCTGGTCGCTCGCCCGCCATGTCGCACGAGGCCGCGCCTGAGCCGGACCGAACGAGGAAGCAGCATGAATCTCCCGTCCTTCATCATGGCTCCCGATATGAGCGGCGGCTATGCCGGCTTCTGCCGCGACTTTCGCTGGGACATTCCGACTGAATTCAATTTCGCCGTGGATGTTGTGGACCGCATGGCCCGCGAAGCCGATGGCCCCGCGCTGATCTGGGCCAATCATCTGGGCGAGGAGCGGCGATTTTCCTTCTCCGATATGTCGCGACTGTCCAGCCGTTTCGCCAACGTGCTGGCCGCGCAGGGCGTGAAGAAAGGCGACTTCGTTCTCGTCATGCTGCCGCGCATTCCCGAATGGCAGATCGCGATCCTGGGAGCCCTGAAGCTCGGCGCTGTTCCGATCCCGTGCATAGAAATGCTCACCACGAAGGATATCGAATATCGCGTGCGCAATTCCGGCGCGAAGGCCGCCATTTGCCGCGCCGATCATGCGTCCAAGTTCGATCCTCTGCTCGATCTTCTGAACGTGCGCATCTCTGTCGGGGAGGCGCCCGGCTGGCTGTCTTTCGATCATGAAACGCAACAGGCCAGCGCGGACTTCACGCCGCCGCGCGTTATGGGCGAAGACCCGGCCATCATGTATTACACGTCCGGCTCGACCGGAAACCCGAAGGGCGTTCTGCATTGCTCGCGCGGGTTATATTCGTGGCGTGTTTCTGCAGCATACTGGCTCGACCTGCGCCCCGGCGACACGATGTGGTGTACGGCCGACACGGGCTGGAGCAAGGCCGGCACCAGCATTCTGTTCGGACCGTGGAGTCAGGGCGCCTGCTCGCTGTTTTACGACGGGCCTTTCGATCCGGTGACCCGGCTTCAGTTGCTGGAAAGATACAAGGTCACCGTCTATTGCGCCCCTGCGACAGAACTGTTCAGGCTCATTGATCATGATCCGCGCAAGTATGATTTGAGCGCTCTGCGCCAGACTGTTTCGGCGGGCGAGGCGGTGAGTTCCGTAATCGCCAATCGCTGGCGCGAGGTGACCGGATTGCCGATTTCCGAAGCCTACGGACAGACTGAATCTCTCATGATGGTGTTGAACTATCCGGGCGAGGCGGTGCATCCGGGCTCCATGGGTCGGCCCATTCCGGGATCGCGCATCGAGATCATCGACCACGACGGCGAGATCGTCGCCGACGGCGTCGAGGGCGAGGTGGCGATGATGACGCCGCATCCGCAACTGATGCTCGGCTACTGGCAAGAACCCGAGCGCACCGCAAAATGTTTTCTCAAGGGCTCGCAGGGCGTCTGGTATGTGACCGGCGATCGCGCAGTGCGCGATGCTGATGGTTATCTCTGGTATCGCGGTCGCAGCGACGACATCATCAACTCTGCCGGCTATCGCATCGGCCCGGGCGAGGTCGAGAATGTTTTGCTCGATCATCCGGCTGTCCTTGAATGCGCGGTCGTCGGCAAGCCCGATCCCCATCGCGGCGAGATCGTCAAGGCGTTCGTGGTGCTGCGTGCCGGCCAGGAGGGCGACGCCGGAATGATCCGCACCCTGCAGGACCATTGCAAGGCGATCACTGCGCCTTACAAATATCCGCGCGAGATCGAATTCGTCGCCGCGCTTCCCAAGACGCTCACCGGAAAGACACAGCGCAACCAGTTGCGTGAAATGGAAAGGCAGCGCCTCAAGGGGTGAGCCCGCCGCATTATTCTGGGGAACGGTCGCGACAAATCAAAAGCTTCGCTTACGCTGTAAAAGCGCAACAGGCGGTAAAATCCGAACCCTATGCCGTAGTCTTTGATAATCCGTCGGAATATACCGCTGGAGCAACATGAGCGGAGCCAGACCATGCGGCGCGTCACGGACTTCGGACATGCGGAAGCCTATTTTCTGATGAAATATCAGAACGAGCGAACGGGCCGCGTGGAATGGGTCTGGAATTCGCGCGACGGAATGGTTTCGGGGCTTATCAAGGATACCGATGCAGCCGCGCTTTACGGCCATCAGGACGAGCGAACCTGGATGAAGCACGTCGATCCTTATGAAGATGTGTTCCTGCCGAATTTCGTACCGCCCGCCGGCATGCGCGTCTTTGTCGATGGCTCGGCCGGCGCTGTTCAGCTGGTCCGCGTGACGGAAGAAATGCACCAGCGCTTCCAGACGGCGGCGCAGACCAACCCGATGCGCCCCGAAGCTTTTTTCCAGCAGTTGCAGTAAGGTTGCGCTTCGGCTTTCCTCGCATACGGGCGGGAGGTTTGGATGCGTGATCATCTCATTCTGGCGGCTGGCACATTCCGCCCGCCGGAGACGCCGCTCGGGTGGCTGGGCCTCTTTGCCTGTTTCGTCTTTGCATTCGCATGGTGGAAATGGGATGCGCTCAAGTCTCTCTGGCGTGGCGACAAGTCCGACGGCGGCGAGCATTCTTGAGGCCGGGGTGACTGAAGCCTAGATTGGCCGAGCTTGTCCCCGTCCGAAAGCCTCCCATGCAGCGCAGCGATCGCACACGCATTCTCGCCACCCATGGGAGAATCTGCGCGCGTTTTCGGACGGCGCCCGGCTTGCGACCGGTTCAGCCCGGTCGAGGACGCCCGCATGAAGCCCGGAAACGCCGTTCGGCGCATCTGCCGGGGAGCCTGATATCTGACGCAGGCGAGAGAGCAGTTCATCCGGCCGGACGCAGGCACGTCCCGCTTTGTCCGGCCGGAGGATTCTTCAAGCGATCAATTCAGCACGGATCGAAGATCTGCGCTGATGTCCGATCAGCACTTGGTCTTTTCCATGAGCTGCAGGGCTTCTTCGTCGCTGCCGGCAGTGATGTTGGCGGCGAGCTCGTCACCGCTGGAATCGTCGATGCAGACGACGCGGAAGTCGAATTTACCAGCGGTGGCCGAAGGGGCCTTCGTCTGGATCTGGCAATTCACGCAGCCGGCCTGGCTGGGGGAAGAGGACAGAACCGCCGCCGCAACGACAAGAGATGCGAAAACGATGTATTTCACGCTTGGACTCCGGGTTTTCCTGACTGCCGAGACGCTCGGGGCCTTAAAGGGACTCGTTGTGTCTCGCAGATGTCTTATCAGGCGACTGCATTGCATTGGCAATTCACCGCGTTGAAAACCCCCTGCTTGCATCGCATGGCACACCCGCGAAACCTGAATGGCTCTCCTCACGGAACCGCCGCGCTGCAGCCGCGTTCCATCTGCGCTTTCACGGGAGGTTTGAATGAAACGCGGCCTGTTGCTTCTGGCGGTGGCGCTTGGCGGATGCCAGTCCACCGTATCGACACCTGTCCGCACAACCGTCGTCGAGACGGCGGCGCCGTCCTCCGAAAAGGTTTGGCTCCGCACCGACGGCCAGCGAGCCTCATCGTCGCCAGCGCTTCTGGCGAAATTCGAAGCCGACAAGGCGGCATGCGTCGGCGACGCTGATGAGGTGACGGACGAATCCGAGGACTGCATGCGTTCCAAGGGATACATCTTCGTCGACCAGAGGCGAGCGCCGCAGATGGCCGCGCAACTGGCCGCGCGCCGGGGCAGATAGGACGATCCCGGCCGGACGCTGTTCGCGGCCGATCAATTTCTGGTTCAGTTGCACAATATGCCAGCAGGAGTTTCGCTGTTTGGGCGACCCGCCGAATGTTCGCGCTTCCGAAAAGGAGGAGGGCTGCTTTAGCCTCCCGGAAGAATAGCGGGAGCATTCGGGCATGCTGACGACAAAGCAAAAGGTTCTCCGGCGTTTCTGGTACGCCACCCACAAGCTGAGCGAACTCGAGTCCGGCCCCAAGCCATTCAGGTTGATGGGTGAGGATATCGTTCTGTTTCTGGACGAGGCAGGAGAACCTGCCGCACTACAGGATCGCTGCTGCCATCGCACCGCGAAGCTCTCCAAGGGCTGGGTGAACGAGGGCAAGATAGTCTGCGGCTATCACGGCTGGACCTACGATCGCAGCGGCATCCTGACCGGCATTCCGCAGTTTCCGGCGAACCAGCCCCTGCCGAAGGTCGGCGTGCGCGCCTATCATTGCGAGGCGCGGTACGGCTACGCATGGGTTTGTCTCGACGAGCCGCTGCAGCCGATCCCAGTGGTGCCGCAGGAAAACATGACGGGCTTCCGCCGCATTCACCAGTTCCACGAAGTCTGGAAATCCGCGCCGCTGCGGCTGATGGAAAATTCCTTCGACACTGCGCATCTGTCCTTCGTCCACAAGGGCACGTTCGGGCAACTCGACCGGCCGAAGCCCGAGAAATATACGCTCGATGAAACAGATTGGGGTTTTGAGGGCGAAGTGATCGCGCCCGTCAATAACCCGCCCCATGCGCTCCGCATCACCGGCACCGCCGATCCGGAAACCCGCCGCCACATGCGCAGCGCATGGTTCATGCCGTTCTGCCGCAAGCTCGACATCGAATATCCGTCGGGCATTCGTCACATCATCTTCAACTCGGCAACGCCGATTGATGACGGCACGATGCTGGTCGCCCAGATCCTGTTCCGCAACGACACGGAAGCGGATTGTTCGACGCAGGAACTGATCGACTGGGATGCGGCGATCATCGAGGAAGACCGGGGCATGCTGGAAGCCACAGACCCTGACGCACCCCTCGACCTCACCATGAAGGCCGAAGCGCATATGCCGTCCGACCGCCCGGGCATCATCATGCGCCGCAAGTTGCTTCAGCTCCTGAAGGATCACGGCGAAGCGGAAGTCACTCGCGCAACGCCCCTGCTGTCCTTCGATGAAGCCGCACAGCTGAGCGAAGTGTGACGTTGAGGCCTTTCCAGGCTCGCATGTGCAGGAGACGCCGATGACATTGCTCGCAGAGGCCAGCAAGGCAACGAACATCAAGACGAGAGCATTGCCGGCCGGCTTCGGACTCGAAATCGTCGGCATGGACGTACCCAACGCCGGCGAAGCCGATCTGGCGGAATTCGACCGCATCTGCAGGGAAAATGCAGTCGTGGTCATTCGCAGCCAGAAGCTCCACGCAGGGCAGGTGGTGGAGCTGGCGGGCCGGCTCGGGCGCATCAGCTCGCAACACCGCACCGGACCGCACCCGCAATATCCGCAGATATCCATTCTGTCGAACAAGAAGGTCGACGGGAAATATATCGGCGCGCATGAGGTCGGCCGCAACTGGCATACTGACGGCACGACTTATGAGAAGCTCGGTCTGATCACCTTGCTCTATGGCGTCGAATGTCCGCCTGAAGGCGCAGATACGGTGATTGCCGACACAGCCGGCGCTTACGAGGCGCTGCCACCGGCAATGAAGGAGAAGATCGAAGGCTTGCAAGCGATCCACAGCCGCGCAAAGCTGTTCAAGAAATACAGCCAGCTTGGCGTCGCGCCCGAAGACATGGCGGCAATGAAGGAAGTGCTTCATCCGCTGGTCATTGCGAGTCCTGTCGACGGGCGGAAGGCTCTTTTTCTAACGAAGGGCTCGTTCATGGGCATCGTTGGAATGCCGGAAAACGAGGCGCAGGCGCTGATGGACGAACTGATCGCCTTCTCCATACAGGATCGCTTCGTCTATACCCACAAGTGGAAGGCTGACGACATTCTCATCTGGAATGATCTCAGCACCGTTCACAAGGCTTCGGCTTACGACGAGGCGAAATACGATCGTCTCGTCTATCGCGCCTGGATGCGCCCATTCGATCTGGTCAGCGTCACCTCTGCGGCCGAAGAAATCGGACCGGCTCACTAAAATCCAGCCCGGCGCCCATCGACGCCGGGCTTCTCATTTCAAGCGACGATTTCCGTCTCCCCATTTTGTTTCAGGAGTTCCAGCAGGCGGCGGCGCATGATCATGCCCGGCCGGTCTGACGGCATGTGCATCTCGATCTTGCGGCCCATATCGACAATGGCGTCCGGGTCGGTCGATTCCAGAGCCTCGCGGTCTTCTGCAAGGATGGCCGCATCCCAGTCGATCAATTCCTGCGTCGAGCAATCCTGTTCCTTGTCGTTGCGGAACAGCAGCTGGGTGATCTGGATAGACCCGTCGTCGATGGGCGTCGCGCAATTGATGATGATGTGGCGAATGCCCGACGGATATTCCATGTCGAGGCGGCGGCAGAACGGCATGTACCATTTGTTGCGCATGTGGCGGGTCGTGTAGGCCTCGCTTGTGCCGGTGATGCGCTTTGCGTGGGGCGGGTTGACGATCCGGACGATGGACTCGGCTTCAAATCCGTAATCCGTTTCGTTGATCTCGTATTTCTCCGGCGCGGGCTGTGTGAGGTCGCCGAACGTGCCCTTGTGAACGAATGAGAAATGCGCGTTGTCGAACGAGTTCTCCATCAGCCGCAATGCCGACGTCTCCCAGCGTGTGTAGAACTGATGAATGCGCCGGAAGCCGGGATCATGTTCTTCCGGCACATCCGGGAGAGGAGCAAGCGGCTCATCCAGCGCGACCCAGACATAACCGTAGCGTTCCTGCACATGGTAGGATGGAACGTGGGCGTCCGGGACAGGCGTATCCGCGGGGAACTGCGGAATCGCGGTGAGTTTGCCGGACGCATCATATTGCCATCCGTGATAGGGGCACACGATCTCGCCGCCCTTGACCCAGCCGCGCGACAGTTTCGCGGTTCGGTGGCAGCACCGGTCCTGCAAGGCGGCAGGCTTCCCTTTCGCGTCGAGAAAGAGCGCGATCTTTTCGCCCAGAAGCGTAAAGGGCTTGGGGCCATCCTTCAGCATGTGCGTCGGCATCGTGGAATACCAGAAACGCCTCAATACATTCTGGCGCGTCTGCAACATGGTTCATCTCCGTAATCTTTAGTTCCGCCGCTGATCGGCAGTCATCGCTGCGCCATAACGACGGCGCAGCGATGGCCTCGATAAGGTCTGACTTTCAGGCCGAATAGCGCGTCTTGTTGACGAGGGCGTCGAGCGGATAGCGCGCCACTTCCTCGATGAGTTTCAGAAGGCCATTCGCGGCGCGTTCCACGGTGATCTCTCCACGCTTTGCATCGGCCTTCGTGGCGTCGCCCGCAGCTCCCGCCTGATGAAGGTCTTGCGTCTGCCAGCCGAACCCGACCGCGCCTTCGGGCGACAGAAATTCATAGTCCCGCGCAATGTCGATGGAGCGTGGCGCAAAGTTCTCCGCATATTCCATCATGCAGAGTTCGGGGTGAAGGTGCAGCATCACGCTTGTCTCGGACTCGCCGCCGTGAATGCCGAATTCTCTCTCCGAAGCGCTGAACAGATCCTTCGTGTCCGTTACCTTGAACCATGACGCCGATACGGCGAACATGTTGAGCTTCACGCGAAGTTCGCGGCACACGATCTCCATCACCTGCGGCTGGCCGCCGTGGGAATTCAGCAGGATGATCTTCCGGCAGCCCGCCCTGTAAACGCTCTCGGCGATCTCGTACCAGAGGTGCGACAGCGTCGCGACCGTCAGGGTGAGAGTGCCCGGAAAGGCCTGATGCTCGTTCGATTTTCCTACAGGCATGGCGGGAAGCACAAGGGCGGGAAAGTCAGGCGTCATTTGGCTCACCGCCCTGGCGACGATGCCGGCATTGATGGCTGCGTCGACCCGAACCGGCAGGTGGGGACCGTGTTGTTCGACAGCCCCGACCGGCAGCACCGCCACAATTTTCGACATATCGAGTTCGGCGAATTCCTTTGTCGTAAGATCCCACCACCAGTGCGATTTGAGATTCAAGGTTCTGCCTCCATTTGCGCGCAGCGACAATCGTGCCGCGCCTTTGATCATGTGCCGATTCCCGCAGCGCCCGTGATGAAGCCGCAGGCGTTTGAAATCGCTTATGCGCCTGCAATCCTTTTGTTGCTCTGCTCCTTCGTCTGCTCACGGAATTTGCAAGCGATATGCCATCGGGCGCAGGCACTGGCATATGGGTTGCTTTTCTTTTTCCATGCGCCCGGCGTCATTCCGCAGCGGGAAGGTGGAGAAGAGCGATGATCGTTTCGAAACAGCCGGTGTTGAGGAAGTTCTGGTATCCGGTCGTTCAACTCGCGAGGCTCGGAGAAAAGCCGATGCCCTTCACGCTTCTCGGCGAAAACATTGTCCTCTGGAAGACCGCCGACGGCGTCGCCTGCCTCAAGGACCGCTGTTGCCACCGGACGGCGAAACTCTCGCTAGGGTTCATTGAAGACGGGGCGGTCGTCTGCGGCTATCACGGCTGGACCTTCGATGCGACAGGAGCGTGCATCCGCATCCCGCAGCAGCCCGATCAAAAGGTGCCCGCAAAGGCCAAGGTCCCGGCCTACAGGACGCAGATCAAATATGGCTATGTCTGGGTTGCACTGGATGAACCGCTCAGCGACATTCCTGTCATTCCCGAAGCGAGCGAGCCGGGCTTCCGGCAGGTCCACCAATTTTATGAAACGTGGAACATCGGCGCGCTTCGGCTGATGGAAAACTCATTCGATGCGGCGCATGTGGCCTTCGTGCATCGCGGCACGTTCGGCGATGTGCAGAGCCCGCGCGTCGGCGATCGTTCCATCGACGAAAAGCCCTGGGGTTTCGTGTCGCGTCAGTCGAACGACGTGAAGGTGCGTGGCGATCTGGCCCAGAAGGCCGTCCATACATCCGACGGAAAGACCACGCGGCATACTGAATCCGAATGGTACATGCCTTTCGTGCGCCGCTCTTCCATTCATTACCCGCACGGACTGATCCATGTCCTCGTCACCTGCGCCACGCCGATGACCGACGACACGTCGATGATCCTGCAATGGGTCTATCGCAACGATACGGAAGCCGATGTCTCAACCGCCGAGGTGATCGCATTCGACCGCGCCATTACCTTTGAGGACAAGACGATCCTTGAGAGCTGCGAGGCGGACGTGCCGCTCTCCATCGTGGACGATGAAGAGTTGCACATGATGTCCGACAAGCCGGGTCTGGTGATGCGACGCATGTTGACGCAATTGTTGAAATCGCATGGCGAGAGCGAGCAGCGACTGACCGCCTAATTGGTCTGGATTAATTTTGAATCGATCAGGCGGCGATGAAATTTGAGAATTTCATCGCGCTGCTTGCATTGCCACGCCAGACCTTCGCAAAGCTGCATCAGCCGAAGTCGCTCGCGCCAGCTCTCCGGCAACGGCAAGCGGGCCGCGTCGAGAAAGATCGCGGGCACGAAAGCAGTGTCTACCGAATCCAGCGCAGGCAATCGCGGCGGCGTATAATTGACGCCGTCGACCGAAAAATAGGTCGTGTAGAGCGGGAAGCCCTCCGGCAGTGTCATATCCTGCACGCCGGTCTCGTAGGTGTAGCCCCACAGATAGGAGGCGGGCAGGGCGTGGTGGTCGCCGTATTGAACGAGCAGGAATTGTTCGCCCGGGAAGCGCCGACCTAATTCCTCCTTGAGGTAATCCAGATCCATCTTCACCATCGCGAGGCGACGAAGATACTCGTTCATCTCCGGATGATTGTTGGGACCGCCCGTCGGCACATTCATTTCGGGTGCAAAAGTCCATGTGTAGGGCCAGTGAGCCGACATCGTCAGAACGAAGCTGAAGAGCGGCTTGTCCGACGTCTTCAGGTGCCGCTCGATCTCGTTCAGCATATGGTCGTAATAGAAGCGGTCACGGTCCCAGTCGTACTGCGCGCCCATCGCCTTCTTGTCGAAGACCTCGCGGATGCCGATGGATTCGAAGAATTTGCGATTGCCGAAAACCCCGAAATTGTAGGGGTAGAACATCACGTTCCGGTAGCCGCATTTTTCCAGCACCTGCGGCATCGCATCTTTCACGCGGTCGGCCATGTAGAATTGAATGAAATCCTTCATGCCTCCGAAGAACTTGCTCGACAGGCCCATCAGGATGGCGGATTCAGTGATCCACGAAGCTCCGGCAAAGGTTTCCACATTCATCTTGTGAAGCTTGCCGTCGAAGGAATTGAACAGCGGCACGAAGCCCGGATCGTAAGTCACTTCAGGAAAGAAGAAGGGCGGACCAACAGATTCCTGGTGGATCATGATGACGTGCGGACGCTTGGCGACGGGCGGCGCGCACGTCCAGTTCTGCTGGAAGGGCGGCGCTTCGCTCGTGGCCGCCGCGTCGATCAGCCCGCCGCGCCAGAGCGTTTGCGCCGTCTCAACCCACGAGACCAGAAAGGAGGTCAGATGCCAGTCGGGGAAATTGAACTGCATGTGCATGCGCTCGCCGCGCTCGCGCACTGCCGCATAGGCGCCGATCGAAAGCGCCACGCAGGCTGCCGCCGCCCATGGGCGCACCCCGAACGGCCTGTCGGCGCGCCACGCGATCCATCCGCCCAGCAACAGCGATGCGAGGGCCCCCGCCAGCATGGCAACCGCCTCCGGTCGCCCCGACCACCATTCGGCCACCGACGCCCATGATCGCGCATAGTGGATGAAGTCCCACGCATGCAGCGTGAAGGTCTGGTTCTCGAATTTCACTTCGGCAATGATCGAGATCGCCGCCACAAAAGATGCATAGACCCAGACGGAAAAAAGCGGCCTGCGGCTCAGGAACGTCAGCGCCGCGATGATCGCGCCGCTCATCGCCATGATGAAGATGGTGTTCCAGAACAGGCCTTCCGTGAAGTACAGAAAAACGCACAATGCTGCGTAGAGCAGTCCTGCTGCGATCGCAGCCTGCAGATGCGTCAGCCTGACCATTCGGTTTTCCGGTTCCCGTTTACTGCCTGAAAGCAGTATTCCTGCCTGCTCAACATGACGTCAAAAGGCTTGCAATGCCAAGCTTATATGTCACAAGACCGTCATACACTGATTGCGCCGGGTGGGGGGAGACATGCACGGCAGCTTGTCCGCAGGACGTATCGAGCGGTTGATCGCCGAAATGGATCTGACCGAGAAGCTGGGCCAGATGACGATGCTGGCGGCTTCGCTTGTCGTCACCGGGCCGCCCGGACCCGACAATCCGGTCACGCTCGTTCGCACCGGCAAGGTGGGCGGAATTCTAAACACCTGGGGTTATGACGAAATCCGCGAAGCTCAGCGTGTCGCGCTCGAAGAAACGCGGCTGAAGATCCCGCTCTATTTCGCCGTGGACATCCTGCACGGCCACCGGACCATCCATCCGATCCCGCTTGCCGAGGCTTGCGCGTTCGATCGCGAGTTGTGGCGCCGCACTGCGCGGGAATCCGCCGAGGAGGCCACCCGCGACGGCATCCAGATGACCTTCGCGCCCATGCTGGACGTTTGCCGCGACCCGCGTTGGGGACGGATTGCGGAATGCGCCGGCGAGGACGGCTACGTCCATGCCGAATATGCGCGCGAAAAGGTGGTCGGCTTCCAGAGCGCCAATCCCGATCCGAACCGCCGCCTGCTGGGCGTCGCCAAACATTTCGTCGCCTACGGGGCGGTGAAGGCAGGCCGCGACTATGCGGAAGTCGACGTGTCCCCCCGCGCGCTGCACGAGGTCTATCTGCCGGCGTTCAAGGCCGCCGTGGATGCAGGGGTCGCGGGCATCATGCCCTCGTTCACGGACATCGCTGGCGTCGCCATGACGGCCAACAAGGAACTGCTGCACGATCTGCTGCGCGTCAAATGGGGTTTCAACGGCCTCGTCATTAGCGACTACAACGCCATCGCCGAACTGATGAACCACGGCGTCGCGGCGGATCTGGCGGAAGCTGCAGCGCTGGCGCTCAATGCCGGCGTCGATATCGACATGATGGCGGGCGCTTACGAGAACGGTCTGCCGATAGCGCTGGAGCGCGGCCTCGTCACCATGGCGCAGATCGACGAAGCCGTCACGCGCATCCTGCGAATGAAGCATGACGTGGGCCTGTTCGACAATCCGCTGCGCGGACTGGAGAAGGTCGGCCCGACGCCCGACAATATGCCGGGCCATCGCGCCTCGGCCCGCGACGCCGCACGGCGCTCTCTCGTGCTTGCGAAGAACGAAGGCAATATCCTGCCGCTGCAGCGGACCACAAGGCGCATGGCGGCCATCGGTCCGCTGGCGGATGCGCAGAGCGAGATGATGGGCCCCTGGTGCATGGCGGGCGACGAGCGCGAGGCCATCGGCATTCTGCAGGGCCTCCGGGAATCGTTCGCAGGGTCCGAAGTGATCCACTCGATCGGCGCCCATTGCACCGACGAGGTCGAACCGGAATTGATTGCCGAAGCCGTCGAAGCCGCGCGGGCCAGTGACGTCGTGGTCCTGTGCCTGGGCGAACTGCGCCAGCACTGCGGCGAGGCCGCCAGCCGCACAACGCCGCGTCCATCGCGCGCGCAGATGCAACTGTCGCGCGCGATCATGGCGCTGGGCAAGCCGGTCGTGTTGGTTCTGGCGACGAGCCGCCCATGGATCCTGCCGGACTGGATGGTCGATGGCGCGAGCGCGGTCATGCTGGCCATGTTCGGCGGCACCGAGGGCGGTCATGCGATCGCAGACGTCATGGCGGGCGACTACAATCCGTCGGGACGCCTGTGCATTTCCTGGCCGACGCGCGTCGGCCAAATTCCGGTGCATTACAACATGCGCACAACCGGGCGTCCGTTCGATCCTGACAACGGCTTCTCGACGAGATTTCTGGATAGCACGATCGCCCCGCGCTGGGGCTTTGGCGACGGCCTGTCCTATTCAACCTTCCAGCTTGGCGAACCGCAGGCGGACAACAAAATCATCGACCAGCACGGCGTGACCGAGATTGCGATCGACGTCACCAACGCGGCTGGTCCGGAAGGAGAGGCCACGCTCTTCCTGTTCGTGAACGATCCTGTGGCGCTGGTCACGCGGCCTGTGCTCGAACTGAAGGATTTCGCGAAGGCGGTTCTTCGCCCGGGTGAAACAAAACGCGTCGGGTTCACGCTCAGCGCAGCGCAGCTGACCTATCCGGACTTCGCCATGGAGCCCCGTCTGGACGACGGGCGGATCGACATCTACATCGGCGTCAGCGCCAGACCCGAAGATCTCAAAAGGCTGTCGATCGAGGTGCGTCAGACTGCGAAGGCCAGACACACCGAGCTGGTCTGATCATTGATTGATGATGACGGACTCGCTTTCGTGGTCGAGCATCGCGAAAGCTTCCACGAGCGACCAGTCCTGGCCTTCCACCTTGAGCACCATCGCAACTTTTGCCTTTGCGATGAGGCCCGGAAGAGTCCGTGCTGGAATTTTCACGATCTTGTCCGCAACGCCCGGCAACGCTTCAGCCGCAACGGGATCGCCGCCGGCCGCTGCATCGCAGAGAATCTGGAATCGCGTTCCCAACGAAAGCAACGCGGCGTCGGGGTTACTGGAATCGATCATTTCATTCAGCATGGCTATCCGGGTCTCTCGCATCTGTTCGCGTCAGAGGAGGATCATACGAAGCGGAACGCCGCTGACGCTGCTGCCGTCAGGGCTCCGAAAGCGCTTTCCCGCACGCTAACGGCTTCGCGCTGGTTTTGTTCCATTTCGACATTCTCGCCGGTGCGGAACGGCTCTGCGCGTTCAAGCAGAGGTCCGACCGACACTTCGATGCCGGGACCCAGTTGCTGCAACGAAATTTCGTTGCCGTTGTCGAAGCGCACTCCATCGCGATAGCCGCCATACTTGATCTGCGCGAAGACGGCCTTCTCGCTTTCGCCGATTCCAAGCTGCGCCTGTATCTGCGGGCTGATCTTGTCGAGCGCGAGTGGCGTATCGCACATCACGCAGACGGCTGTGCGCGGGTCCTGTGCTGTTGCGAGGCCGATGCTGCCGGTTGGAAAGCGTGTGGTTACATATTTCTCGTTTTCGCGCGCAGGACGCGACGCATACATTTCGAGCGAATAGTCACACATGGTGGCGCTCCCATTTGGATATGAAGCCCCCGCATGTGCATCGCAATCCCCGAAAGCGGCATCAAGATGACCGCAATGCGTCGAAGACTGGTATGTCCGCCGTAATACAAAAGCCCGCAAAGCTGTGATTTAGCTTTGCGGGCTTTGTCGTTGCAAGTCGTTCTGACTAGACCGGGTCCATTCCGCCCGTGGCCAGAAACTTCTCCAGCCAGTGAATGTCGTAATCGCCGTTCTGAATGTCGGCGTTGCGCACGAGAGTGCGGAACAACGGCAACGTTGTGTCGATGCCGTCCACGATAAACTCGTCGAGCGTGCGGCGCAGACGCATCAGGGCTTCGGTGCGGTTGCGTCCATGCACAATGAGCTTGCCGACGAGCGAGTCATAGTTCGGCGGAATCGTATAGCCTTGGTACACGGCTGAATCGACGCGCACGCCAAGTCCGCCGGGCGGATGATAATAGGCGATCTTGCCGGGCGAAGGCCGGAACGTCGCCGGGTGTTCGGCATTCACGCGGCACTCGATCGCATGACCTTCGAAGCGAACGTCGTCCTGCGTGATCGTCAGCGGCGAACCTGCTGCGATCTTGATCTGCTCGTTGACGAGGTCGATGCCGGTGATCATCTCCGTCACCGGATGTTCGACCTGAATGCGCGTGTTCATTTCGATGAAATAGAACTTGCCGTCCTCGTAGAGGAATTCGACCGTACCAACGCCGATGTACTGCAACTCGCGCATCGCATTCGCCACGACTTCACCGATGTCGAAGCGCTGGTTAGCGTTGAGAGCAGGCGAGGGACCTTCTTCCCAGACCTTCTGGTGGCGACGTTGCAGCGAACAATCGCGTTCGCCCAGATGGATCGCCTTGCCGCGTCCATCGCCCAGCACCTGAATCTCGATGTGGCGCGGCTTCTCAAGATATTTTTCGAGATAGACGGCGTCGTCGCCGAATGCTGCCTTCGCTTCGAGCCGCGCGGTGGAGAGCGCCTGCGAGAGATCGCCTTCGGTGCGCGCCACCTTCATGCCGCGTCCGCCGCCGCCCGCAGCGGCCTTCACCAGAACCGGAAAGCCGATATCGCGCGCGACACGCATGGCTTCATCGTCGTCGGTGATTCCGCCTTCGGAGCCGGGCACGCACGGAATGCCCAGACGCTTGGCGGTGCGCTTGGCCTCGATCTTGTCGCCCATGATGCGGATATGTTCCGCCTTGGGGCCGATGAAGGCGATGTTGTGATCGGCGAGAATTTCCGCAAAGCGCGCATTCTCGGAGAGAAATCCGTAGCCCGGATGGATGGCGTCCGCGCCGGTGATCTCGCAGGCGGCCAGCAGCGCTGGGATGTTGAGATAGCTGTCGCGCGCGGTCGGCGGGCCGATGCAGACGCTTTCGTCCGCCAGCTTGACGTGCATCGCTTCTTCGTCGGCGGTGGAATGAACCGCGACGGTGGCGATGCCGAGTTCCTTTGCGGCGCGCAACACGCGCAGCGCAATCTCGCCTCGGTTCGCTATCAGGATCTTGTCGAACATCCGGGGGCTCGCAGAGGCTGACGTCACTCGATGATCACCAGTGCCTGACCATACTCGACCGGCGTGCCGTCCTCGACCATGATGCTCGTGACGGTGCCGGCGCGGGGCGCAGTGATTTCGTTGAAGGTCTTCATGGCTTCGACAAGAAGGATCTTTTCGCCGGCTTTCACGACGCTGCCGACTTCGATGAAGGGCTTGTCGTTGGGGCTCGGGCGGCGATAGGCGGTGCCGACCATCGGAGATTTCACGGCGCCCGGATGATCTCCGGACGGTGCGGCGGCGACCGGCGGCGGCGCGATGACGGCGGCCGGGGCGGAAACCGCCATCGGAGCCGCCATCATGGCGGTGGCGGTCGGAGCCTGGAAGGTCTGGCGCGCAACCCGGATCCGTAGATCGTCGTGCTGGACCTCGATTTCCGAGAGGCCCAGACGGTTCGCAATATCGCCGATCTGTTCGATGAGGGCCGGATCGATCCGGCCCGCAGATCCGCGCGGCGGCGGCGGCGGACGGCGGTCGTCGGCTTTGGGGCGCGATGCGCTGGCTTTCTTGGCGGCCGGTTTCTTCATTGTCAGCTCTTTGGTTGGTCCGCGCCCGACAGCAATGCCTGCAGCGCGAGATCGTAAGACAAGGACCCGAAGCCCAAAATCACTCCCCGGGCGACGGGCGAAATAAAGGAATGGTGCCGGAAGGTCTCCCGCGCATGGGTATTCGACAAATGAACCTCTATGCAGACCGCTTTCGCGCCCCTTATGGCATCATGTAACGCAATCGACGTGTGCGTATAGGCTCCGGCGTTCAGAATGATGGGGATTTCGGCGGCGCCCGCCTCCTGGATCCACGTCACCAGATCGCCCTCGTGGTTCGACTGCCGGAACGTCAGCGCAATGCCCATCCGGGCGCAGGTGGCCGCGAGGCGCGTCTCGATGTCCGCCAGGGTCTCCGACCCATAGGTCGCCGGTTCCCGCGTGCCCAGCAGGTTCAGGTTGGGGCCGTTCAGAACGTAGACCGCTTTCATCAGGCAACCGCGCGCGCCAACGGGGCAGCATCCAGCCGGATCTGCCCTCCGGGCGGTCCTCATAGCCGTGTTAGGGGCCGGAGGGAAGGGTGGATGGCTTTATGAAACATTCCCGGCCCGGCCACGTTAGCCCGCAAGATTGCGGCGGGAGACGATATGGATCGGAAGATCGGGACTGGAACGCAGGTCGCCCCCATGGGGCAATTGCTGTTTGCCGCCCTAGCGCTTTGGGCGGCCCAGCGGATGCTGGGCTATCCCGATCCCGCCTATGTTCGCCCGGCGCCGGAGCGCGACGAGCGTGGAAAGCCCGCCCCGAAGGAAAAGGCCGGGCGGGGCGCGGATGACCCGACCGATATTCCTGCGCCGGGCTGGTGGGCGATCCTGAAACGGGTCTGGGACGAGATCGGCAATGACCGGGTGCTGGCAGTTGCGGCGGGCGTCACGTTCTACGTCCTGCTGGCGATCTTCCCCGCCGTCACCGCGCTTGTGTCGATCTACGGGCTGTTCGCCGATACCGGCGCCATTCAGGGCCACCTGAATGCGCTGAGCATGTTCCTGCCGGCCAGCGCTCTCGACATCATCATCAGTCAGGTCCAGCGCGTCACCGGGCAGGAGCACACGGCGCTGGGCCTTGCGACGATCGCGGGTCTGGCACTCTCCATCTGGAGCGCGAACGCCGGCGTGAAGGCCATGTTCGATGCGCTCAACGTCGCCTATGGCGAGAAGGAGACGCGCGGCTTCATCGCGCTCAATCTCCAGTCGCTCGCCTTCACGGCCGGGATGCTGCTGTTCGCCCTGCTGGCGATCGGGGCGACCATTGCGGTTCCGGTGGCGCTGAAGTTTCTGCCGCTCGGCGCCTTCGTCGAGACCTTGCTGGCGTGGGCGCGCTGGCCGCTGCTCTGGCTCGCGCTGGTTCTGGCGCTCGCGTTGCTCTACCGCTTCGGGCCGACACGCAAGAAGCCCAAGTGGAAATGGATCACGGTCGGCAGCGCCTTCGCATCGATCATGGCCATCGCGGCATCGGCGGCCTTCTCGTGGTATGCGGCCAATTTCGCCGCCTATAACGAGACCTACGGGACGCTGGGGGCCGCGATCGGCTTCATGACATGGGTCTGGATTACCGTCACCGTCATCATGATCGGCGCAGAACTGAATTCGGAAATCGAGCGTCAGGCCAAGGGCAGCGCGAAGGACGAGCCGGCGCGGTAGTCGGGCCCGTCAATTCCCGCTAGACCCTCGGCGATGAGCCCCGCCGAGTCTTCCCCCATCTCCCGCGCCGCATGGATCATTCTGGCCGCGGGCTTTCTGGTCCTGTTCGTCGGCGGCGGCTCGCGCTTCGCCATCGGTCTCACGCTGAAGCCGATGGTGGACGAATTCGGCTGGCCCCGCAGCCAGATCGGCCTGACGGTGGGAGTGTTCCAGATCGTCTCCGCCGTCTGCATGTTCATCGCCGGGCGCATGGTGGACCGCATGAGCCATCGCCTCGTCCTCGGCTGGGGCTTGGTGGCGAGCGGCATCGGCATCGGGGCCATGAGCCTCGTCAGTCAGCCGTGGCACGCCATGCTGCTGTTCGGCATCGTCTTCGCGATCGGCAACGGCGTGGCCTCGACCACCACGGTCGGCGTCATGGTCACCCGGGCCTTTCCGGGCCGCACGGGGCTTGCGAACGGTTTCGTCACGTCAGGCACCAGCATGGGCCAGCTGGTGATGATCGCCATTCTGGCCGCCGTTCTCGTGCAGATCGGCTGGCGCTCGGTGTTCCTTTCGCTCGGCGTGTTGCATGTCGTGCTGGTGCCGCTGCTGTTGTTCGGCATTCCGGGCGCGCGCGAGGCGCAGCAGCGCCGCGCCGCCGCCCCGCTCGAAGGAATGTCGCTGCGCGAGGCGACGAAGACCCGCACCTTCTGGCTGCTTCTGGTCGTTTACGGCATCTGCGGTTTCGACGACTTTTTCGTCGCCACCCATGTGGTGGCCTTCGCGCAGGACCGGGGCGTGAACGCCTTTTTGGCCGGGAACCTGTTCGCCGCCATGGGCCTCACCGCCTGGATCGGCGTTGTGGCGGCGGGCGCGTGGAGCGACCGGGTCGGGCCGGTGCGGGGCACCGCATGGTCCTTTGCGGCCCGCATTGCGGTGTTCGGGCTGATCGTGGTGGATCAGTCCGTCTGGTCGGTGGCGATCTTCGCGCTCGTCTTCGGGGCGACGTTCTTCGTCACCGCGCCCCTCACGGTCCTGTTCGTGCGCGACAGTTTCGGCCTGAAGAATCTCGGCGCGCTGACCGGTCTCATCACCATGGTCCACCACATCTGCGGCGGGCTTGGCGCGTGGCTCGGAGGCCGGATCTTTGACGAGACGGGCGACTACCGGATCGCCTTCATCACGGCTTTCGTAGCGTCCATCGGGGCGCTGGCGGCGACGCTGGCGATGCGCCGTCAGCCAGCCTGAGTTCGCAGGCCCGTGTCGTTTCGGCGCCGAGCCGGACGGACACGAAATCCACGAACAGCGGTGAAGAAAATTCCATCCAGGAATGAATTAGCCGCAGTTAGAGCGACCGCATTTGCGGACGTTGCCAAGGCGCGTCTTCAGTTCGTCATATCCAACTGCTCCGACGATCACATCATCGCCCAGCACGAAAGACGGCGTCCCGGTGAGGCTGAGCCCGTCGGCGATCTGCATCACTTCCTCGATCGCGGCGTGAACGTCGGGCCGGTCGATATCCTTGTTCAGGCGATCCATGTCGACGCCTGACTCCTTGGCGGCGGCGAGCGCCGTCGCCTTGCTGGCTGGCGCGCGGGCGGTGAGAAGCTTGCGGTGAAACTCCCAGAATTTCGCGCCCGTCAGCTGGTTGCGAACGGCTGTCGCCACGCGGGCCGCCTCAACCGATCCCGGACCCAGAACCGGGAAGTCCTTGAGCACGACCCGCAGGTCGGGATTTTCCTTGATCAGGTTTGCAATGTCGTCGAGCGACTTTTTGCAATAGCCGCAATTGTAGTCGAAAAACTCGACGAGCGTGACCTTGCCGTTCGGGTTGCCGACAATGGCCTGGTTCTTCGACTCGTAGATCTTCGGCTTCAGCTCGGCGACGGCCTTCTGG
Source organism: Beijerinckiaceae bacterium (assembly GCA_947475995.1). Lineage (GTDB taxonomy): Bacteria > Pseudomonadota > Alphaproteobacteria > Rhizobiales > Beijerinckiaceae > Terripilifer. Next base: position 27,099 of record CANJNI010000018.1, read on the forward strand.
CGGGCGCTCTCGGCTTCCACCTTCTCGCGGCGGTCGAGTTCGACCATGGCGTCGCGCAGGACTTCCGGATTGCTCAGCAGATAGTCCTTGATGATGCCCTGAATCTCGGTCTTTTGCGCCGGCGTCATCTGCGCGCTGGCAGGCGCGGTGGCGAGAACCGCAAGCCCGAGCGCTGCTGTAGCCAGCAGGGGGCGAAGAAAGCGGAGCAGGGCCATCAAGAATTCCTCCAGACGGCCGACTGCCGCCATATGCATCACTATAGGCAAATAAGGCAAAATTCCCAAAGGCCGCAAACACGATGGCGTGAGTCAGACGCGCGCGGCGTTTACGCAGGCCCATTCGGTCGCATCCGCATGGGGGTTCGGAGAAAAGACTGCGATCGTGCAGTCGGGCTTCGCATCGGGAAAGCGGTAAACAGCAGCGCTGCTCAACGGTCCCGAGCCCGTATGCCCGACCATGCGGCCGGCGGGCGCCTTCGGGTCCATCATCACTCCAAGCCCGTACGAGGGTTCGACGAAAGGACGTCCGGGGATCGGGCTTCCGACCACGATCGAGCGGCGCATCTCCTTGAGCAGCGGCGCCGGGATCGTCGGCCCCATGATGAGGCGATCGAGAATGAGCGCCGCCGACACGGGCGGGCCGATCAGCAATCCATGCGCCACCCAGCCGGGATGATAGTTTTGGGAATTGCCCCATTGCGTCCCCGCCAGATCTTCGGGCGTGCGAGCAAATCGTACGCCCTCGACGTTCATCGGACGCAGCAGCAGACGGTCCACGGCGGCGTCTATCGGCTCACCGGTCAGCTTTTCGATCAGACGGCGCACCAGCATGTAGCCAAGGCTCGAATAGGCGAAGGAGCCGGGGTCGGGGCGCGACACCTGCGGGGCGAGCGTGTGCGCCAGAAACTCCTCGTCGGTCCATGGCGGGAGACGCATCCCGACAGCATCGTGGTAGGCTGGCTGCCCGCCGTAGTTCGGCAGGCCGGACGTATGTTGCAGCAGGCTTCGCAGCGTGAAGGTTTCGCCCGGCAGAACCGCATCAAGCTCCGCCTTCCCGTCGCGCACCAGCGCCATGACGGTGGCGGCCAGAACCGTTTTGGTAAAGCTCCACCAGATGACCGGCGGCGCGTGCGGCGATCCCCCCACAGCCACTCCGCGCTCGACACGGGCGATGATGAAATCCGTGCTCAATGCTGGGGCGGGCGGTAGTTGAGAATGTCGTCCGCCTTCAGCCAGCCGGGCGTGCCTGGCTTGAACTGCTTCTGCGCGCGGTCGGCCTGCGTCCGGGCCTCGACGAATCGGCCCTGTCCGAACAGGGCTTCGGCGGCGCTCAATTGCGCCATCGCCTTGTCGCCCTTGCGGTCATAGGCCATCGCGAGAAACTGGTAAGCTTCGGAATTGTCATCTTCCCGGCTGATCGTGCTTTTCAAAACCCGGATCGCCTCGTCGAGGTCGCGCGGATTGTTGGTCGAAACCAGTGCGTGGCCGAGCATGAGCCGGATGGGCGTGCCGTTCGGCGCCATGGAAGACGCCTTGCGCAACGCCGGTACGGCCTCGTTCGCCCGGCCTGCTTCGAGCGCCGCCTGTCCCTTGAGTTCCTGAAAATATGGATTGCCCGGCTGCGCGGCGATGAGCGCATTGATCTGGCTTGAGGCGTCCGCGATGCGGCCGAACCTGTAGGCCTGAATGGCGCGCGCGTAGCGGGCCGCCAGGGAATTGTCGGCGATCGGGTAACGTCTGCTGATTTCGCCCGTATCGCCGATGAAGCCGACGAGCTTGGCGCGCGCCAGATCGTGCCGCGCCTGAAGCGCAGGGGAATCGACGGCGTTCCAAGACGAACTCGCCCGCGCGGTGGATTCGAGCAGCGCAATCCGCTCGGTCGGGAGCGGGTGCGATTGCAGGTAGGGGTCGACGCCCGCCGTGCGGAAAAGGCCTTCGCTCTGGAAACGCTTCATTGTTTCCAGCAGACCCTTGGGGGATTGTCCGGTGGCGGTCAGATAGCGGACGGCCGAGCGATCCGCCGCCTGTTCCTCGATGCGCTGATATGCCAGCAGGGAGCGCGCCACCAGTTCCTGCGGTCCCAGCATGACGCCCATGGCGGCGCGACTGTCCATGCCGACGCCGCCCGACTTGCCGCTCAGCGAGCGGGTTGTTGTGGCCATGGCCGCTACGGAGGCCAGCATGCCGACGACAGAATAGATCTGTGCATTGGCGAGTTCCATGCGCAACTGCGCCAGATGCCCGCCCGCCATGTGGCCGGTTTCATGAGCCAGTACGCCGATCATCTCGTTCGGCGTCTTGGCTTCCATGATTGCGCCGACATTGATGAAAATCTTTTGCCCGTTCGCCACGAAGGCGTTGAAGGTCCGGTCGCCGATCAGGATGATCTTGGCCGCCTTCGAGTTGATGCCCGCCACCCTGAAAATCGGGGCAGCGTAGTCGCGCATCAGCTGCTCGATCTCGGCGTCCCGGATCACCCCCTTGGGAGCCTCCTGCGCCCGGGTCGGCAGGGCGCCGGCAAGAGTAGCCGCAAGCCCCAACGCAGCAGCGCGCCGCCAGACTGGCGGGCGGTGCTGGGTCCTGCTAGGCAACGCGGCGCTGTCTTGCATCGGGTCTCCGGAAGGCGGTCGCGGTCGGCTCGGCTTCGCGTCCCATTATGGCGACAGCACGGCGGCGTGGCCATACGAAATGGCGCGGCCCTACGGAACGGATATGCAGAACGATCAAAACCCGCTCACCAGCCGAGCCAGGCGCTCGAAGCGCAGCCACGTCCAGCCGTTCTACGCCATGGAGGTTCTGTCCGCCGCCGGGGAGCTCGAACGGGCAGGGCGGCATATCGTTCACATGGAGATCGGCGAGCCGGGCGCGCAGACGCCGCTGTCGATCCGTCAGGCGGCGGCCCGCGCGCTCGAATCCGAACGCATGGCCTATACGCCCGCGCTCGGCCGCCCCTCCCTGCGGGAGAAGATCGCCCGGCATTATCGCGACGTCTACGGAGTGACGGTCCCGGCGTCGCGGATCGCGGTCACGACCGGATCGTCCGGCGGTTTCCTGCTGGCCTTTCTGGCCCTGTTCGATGCGGGCGCCCGCGTGGCGGTGGCTTCGCCCGGATATCCGGCCTACCGGACGATTTTGGAATCTCTGGGCATCGAGGTCGTGCCGATCGAAACGAGCGCCGCCAGCCGCTTCGTGGTGGACGCGGACATGATCGAGGCCGAACATGCCCGCCAGCCGCTCGACGGCGTGTTGCTCATGTCGCCGTCGAACCCGACCGGAACCATGATGACGCCGGACACGCTGGCCGGCATCTGCCGGACCTGCGACCGGCTGGGCATCGCCTTCGTGTCGGATGAAATCTACCACGGACTGACCTACGATCAGCCTGCCCGCACGGCGACCGAATGGTCCGACCGAGCCGTTGTGGTGAATTCCTTCTCCAAATATTTCTGCATGACCGGCTGGCGGATCGGCTGGCTCGTACTGCCCGAAGAACTGGTCCGGCCCGTTGAACTTCTTGCCCAGAGTCTCGCGATCTCCGTCCCGACCCTCAGCCAGATTGCAGCCGAAGCCGCGTTTGACGCTCGCGAGGAACTGGAAGTCCTGAAGGCCGGATATGCCCGCAACCGCGCCCTCCTGGTCGAGGAACTGCCGCGCCTCGGCCTCGGCCATTTTCACCCGGTCGACGGAGCGTTCTACGTCTACGGGGACATCGGGCACCTGACCAACGACTCGATGGATTTCTGCAAGCGGCTGTTGGTCGAGGGCGGAGTCGCCACAACGCCGGGCGTCGATTTTGACCGCGAGCAGGGCCATCGGGCCTTCCGCATCTGCTTTGCGGGGAGTGAAGCGGACGTCCGCGAGGGGCTCGGGCGCATCAAGGACTGGATGCGGAAATAATATTCCTCATCAGGTGTTTATGGTGACTTCTTCCACCCAGATATGAAAAGGGCGGCTCTCGAGCCGCCCTTTTGCTTGAACTTAATTGCCCCCGAAGGTGGCCTTGGCGCGCTGCCACCAGCCGGTCTTGCGCTGGGACGGCGGAGCCGCTTCCGGCTCCTCGATCAGCCGGGCCGGCGGCGGCTCGGGCGTTGCCGGGGTGGGCTCAGGCTGCGGCGGCGCGACCGGCTCCGGCGCCGAGGCCGGAACCACAGGGGCTTCCGCCACGACCGGCTCGCTGGTCTGGATGGAAACCGGCGCCGGGGCATAAGAGTCAGCGAACGTCATGGCCGGAACCGGCGCGGGCACCTCGACCGCTGGCGCTTCCGCGACGCTCAGAGGCTGTTCGACTGCTTCTGCGCCATCGTTCGACGGAACCCAGAAGCCCGGCGGGCGGACCGCCTGCACATCGCCATTGCGATCGCTGCGCTCCCCGTCCCGACGCGGACGACGGCCACGGCGGCGGCGGCGGCGTGCGCCGTTCTGGTCCCCTGATTCGAGTTCGGCGGCGTCAGCCTCCGCATCGGCTTCGTCAACCTCACCGTCCGAAATGGGAGCAAGCTCAGGGGCGAGTTGCGCGGGCAGGTCGCCGCCCAGTTCTGCCGCGAGCATGAGCCCTTCATCGGAAGGCTGCGGGGCCGAAGGATCGAAAGCAGCTTGATCGCGCTCAGGACGTCCGCCGCGACGACGGCGACGGCGGCGGCGGCGGCGCTGCTCTTCTTCACTGCCGCGCGCTTCCGTGTCCTCGGAGTCCTCATCGTCGGATTCGGCCTTCTCGACAGGCTCCTCGGCTTCTTCCTCTTCGGTCTCTTCGATGTCCTCGAACTCGCTCATGTCGATGGAATCGACCTGAACCACATTCGCCTTGTGATCGAACTCGACCGGCGGCACGGCGGGCTCGCCGCGCTCCAGGGCGTGGAAGACAGTGCCGGTGAGGGTCTCGTCCGCCTCGATATTGATCGTGACGCCGAAGCGGCGTTCGATCTCGCGCAGGTGCGAGCGCTTGGAATTGAGAATGTAGAGCGCCACTTCCATGCGGGTGCGAACCGTCATGTTGTGGGTCGAGCTCTTGATGAGGGCGTCCTCCAGCACGCGCAGGACGTGCAGGGCGATGGACGACACCGAGCGCACGAGGCCGGTGCCCACGCAATGCGGACACGGAACAGTCGAGCCTTCCAGCACGCCGGTGCGCATGCGCTGGCGCGACATTTCGAGCAGGCCGAAATGCGAGATCCGACCGACCTGAATGCGAGCGCGGTCGTTCTTCAGCGCTTCCTTGATGCGGCGTTCGACGGCGCGGTTGTTGCGGTTCTCCTCCATGTCGATGAAATCGACCACGATGAGGCCCGCAAGATCGCGCAGGCGCAGTTGGCGCGCCACTTCGTCTGCGGCTTCGAGATTGGTCCGCAGCGCCGTGTCTTCAATGTTGTGTTCGCGGGTCGAGCGGCCCGAGTTCACGTCGATCGCCACCAGCGCTTCGGTCTGGTTGATGACGATGTAGCCGCCCGAGCGCAGCGTCACCTGATTGGAGAACATGGAATCGAGCTGAGCCTCGACCCCGAACCGCGCGAAGATCGGCTGCGATTCCTTCCACTGGATGACGTTCTTGACGTGGCTGGGCATCAGCAGGCGCATGAAGTTGCGCGCTTCCGCAAAACCCGCATCGCCCGCGACCGAAATGTCCTCGATGTCCTTGTTGTAGAGATCGCGGATGGACCGCTTGATCAGCGAACCTTCCTCATAGACGAGCGTCGGCGCGGTGGAGCGCAGCGTCACCTCGCGCACGGTTTCCCACATGCGAAGCAGGTATTCGAAGTCGCGCTTGATTTCCGGCTTGGTGCGCGAGGCGCCCGCCGTGCGCAGGATCACCCCCATGCCTTCCGGCACTTCGAGATCCTGAACCATGGACTTGAGGCGCTTGCGGTCGGTCGTGTCCGTGATCTTGCGGGAAATGCCGCCGCCGCGCGCCGTGTTGGGCATCAGCACCGAATAGCGGCCTGCCAGCGACAGGTACGTGGTCAGGGCCGCGCCCTTGTTGCCGCGCTCTTCCTTGACGACCTGAACCAGCAGCACCTGACGGCGCTTGATGACTTCCTGAATCTTGTACTGCTTGCGGGTGCGGTAGGCACGGACCGGCACTTCGTCGATATCGTCGCCGCCGATCTGCTCGACGTGCTCTTCCTCGTGCTCCTCGTCGTCATCCTCGTCTTCGTCGTCGGACTCATCGTCCCCTTCCGAAGGCTGGCGGGACTCAATGACATCTTCCGGCGTTTCGACGTCGCCGGCGGCCGCTTCATAGATCTCGCGGGTCTCCTCGCCGGCGGCGAGTTCGGCAGCGCCTTCGGCCTGCTGATCTGCGGGCCGGTCGGCCGATTCGGCGACGGAGACCGGCGGCATGGAGGCAGCGTGTTCGGGCTGCGATTGCGCCGGGGATTCGTGCGTCTCGTGTCGGGTTTCGTCGTAGAAGCCAAGGGAGGGGGGCTCATTGGCTGCAGTCTGCGCGACTTCGCCCGCGTCCGATGAGGCTTCCCGATCATCTGGATTGCCGAAAGAGTCCAGCGAGTTCGTCGCCGCAACTTCAGCCGCGACGGCTTCGTCCGCGAGTTCCGCGACGGTGTCGTCGCCGTTGCGGCGCTTCTCGGCCCGATCGCCGCTATTGCGGCGGGGGCGGCGCTGGCGGCGATGGCTGCGGCCTTCGTCTTCCTCTTCCTCGCGCTGCTGGCGGGCTTCGTCTTCAAGAAGCGCCTGCCGGTCGGCTACAGGGATCTGGTAATAATCGGGGTGAATTTCCGAGAAGGCCAGAAAGCCATGGCGATTGCCGCCATACTCGACGAAGGCGGCCTGAAGCGAAGGCTCCACGCGGGTGACTTTCGCCAGATAGATATTGCCGCGAAGCGGCTTCTTGCTGGCGGATTCGAAATCGAACTCTTCGACGCGGTTACCGCGCAGCACCACCACCCGGGTTTCTTCCGGGTGGGATGCGTCGATGATCATCTTGTTGGCCATAGGTATCTCTTTTTGGCATGGCGCGGGTCGTCGCTACCGTCCGGTGCGGGAAACGCGAAAGCGCCCGCGCAACGGATGCGCGGCGCGGCGAGGGGCGCCAGTTTGTGGGTGGGAAAGGCGAAATCAGACACAACGGACCGCCGTTCGCGGCGTATCCGGCAAGAGAAAGGAGTATCGGCGAAGCGGCGGAATTGCCGCGAAATGCGAGGGCCGATGCGCCCGCGACCGAAGCGGACAAGCAGAGAGAACGCCCTGCGGCGACCTCCTGTGTGACCTGCGCTCGACGCTTCTCGGGCAATCCGCCCGGGGCGATCTGGACCATCGACAAAGACCTAGCTCGATCTGCTTCCGATTGAAGCGGCCAAGTCCCGGTCCGGCTCGTACAGATCGGGCCCAACGGGGCCCTTTGGGGCTCTTTTGGCCGGAACGCAAAAATTCCCGACGGGAAAGGCGTTCAGCCGCTGGAGGACGATCCTGCTTGCGAACCGGCAGGATCAAAACGCTGAGTCCCGGACAGGGACCGGGGTACTTAAGAGGATGCTTGCCGGTTTGGCAAGCATAAAGGTCCGTTGTGTTGCGCCGGGGCCACGCTTGCGGTGAACGAAAATGTGCGAGGTTACGGCCCGTTAACCATGGGTCGCGTAATGCCTATGGTGTTCCCGGTCAGCGCTTTGGCGCAAAGCTCTTGCGGACTTATGGGCAAGCACCCCCGGCCATCCACACAACGCCTGCGCGCCCGGACCCTGGCGTCTGCCGCTGCGATCGTGCTCGTGGCCGCCACATCGGCGCTCGCGGCCGGAGTGCAGAAACGCGAGCAGCCGGTCAGGATGGCGGCCGCAGAGACGACGCCTTCCGTCGCCTCCTCTGCCATTGTGGCAACCGATGTGCTGGTGTCCCGGACGGGCGAACTGACCCGGCTTTCCTTTGCGCTGTCGGGACATGTGACGCCGCGCGCTTTCGTTCTTGCCGATCCCAATCGTGTCATCGTCGACCTTCCGGAAGTGGATTTCCGGATCGATCCGGCCGTCGGGCGTCCTGTCCCGGAACCAGCCCCGAAGGGCAGGGCAACCCCGCGCCGCCCGGCCAAGGCTGCCGCACAGCCCGAATCGCGACCGCTCGCCGGAGTCGTCGCCTCGTTCCGCTTCGGCCGTTTCGCGCCCGGCAAGTCCCGCGTGGTGGTCGATCTCGCCGAGGCCGCCCGAATCGTCCGGTTGGAAACCGAGGCGTCGCCCGATGGGCAAGGCTTCAGGCTGGTGATGGAATTCGCCCGCACCGATGCAGCCGCCTTCGCGGTGGCTGCGACCGAGGGCCGCAAGGCGTCCGAGATCCAGACGCAAGCCGCCGTTTCGGGTCCCGCCGCCGCCAATGACGCGCGACCGACCATCGTGATCGATCCGGGCCATGGCGGCATCGACGCTGGCGCTCACGCCGGTGCCGATACGCAGGAAAAAGTCATCGTGTTCGATTTCGCAAAGGCGCTCGCCTCGCGACTCGGTGCGGCCGGTCGCTACAGGATCGTGCTGACGCGCGACGAGGACATTTTCGTGCCGCTGTCCCAGCGCGTGAAGATCGCCCGCGATGCGGGCGCCGCGCTGTTCATCTCGATCCATGCCGACACATTGTCGGACGCCCAGTCCGTGTCGGGCGCGACTGTCTATACCGTCTCCGACCGGGCTTCCGACGCGGAAGCAGCCCGAGTCGCGGAAAACGAGAACATGGCGGACGCCCTCGGCGGCCTCGAAAGCAAGGAAGACGTGAGCGAAGTTTCCGACATCCTGTTCGATCTTACCCGCCGGGAGACGCGCGCCTATAGCCATGTCTTCGCCCGGACGCTGGTCGGCTACATCAAGGAAACCGCCAAGCTGAACAAGAACCCGCAACGGTCGGCAGGGTTTCGGGTGCTGAAGGCTCCGGATGTGCCCTCCGTGCTTCTCGAACTCGGATACCTGTCCAGCGACAAGGATCTGGCGCAACTCAGGAATCCCGAGTGGCGCGAGAAGGCGGCGACGTCGGTCGCCCGGGCGGTCGATTCGTTTTTTGCCGGACGCACGTCCGTGCAGCCCGCAAAAACGGCAGGCGGGTCGCCCGAGCCGGCAGAAACAGGCGTTGCGCGTGTGATACACTAGATTGAAATTTCAGCATTCCGGCCTGTTGCGAGGCTTTCCCCCGCGACCATGCCCAAGAAAGACCATAAAAGACGTCTCTTGACTTGGTGTCTGATGCGTTAAGGCGGCAGCCCGTCGGCGGGGCAGGGGTTCCGGCCAAGGGCGAAGTGGGGTTTTCACGACATGCGGTCGATCGGCCGGTTCTTCGGATTTCTTTTCGCCACTGGAACGATTGTGTTCGTTCTGGGCGCAGCCGCCGCTGCCGGCCTTATCTGGCATTTCCAGCAGGATTTGCCCGACTACACGCAATTGAAGAATTACGAGCCGCCGGTGATGACCCGCGTCCACGCGGGCGACGGTTCGGTTCTGGCCGAATATCAGCGCGAGCGCCGCATCTTCCTGCCGATCAGCGCCGTGCCGCCGCTCGTCAAGCAGGCCTTCATCTCGGCCGAAGACAAGAACTTCTACACCCACAACGGCATCGACCCCGAGGGCATCGTGCGCGCTGCGCTCATCCTCGTGCAGGGCGGCCGTTCGGTGCAGGGCGCCTCGACCATCACCCAGCAGGTCGCCAAGAACTTCCTGCTGACGCCGGAGCGCACCTTCGAGCGCAAGATCCGAGAAATCCTTCTCTCGTTCCGTATCGAGGCGACCTACACGAAAGAGAAGATCCTCGAACTCTATCTGAACGAGATCTATCTCGGCCTCGGCAATTACGGCATCGCGGCTTCGGCGCTGAATTATTACAACAAGTCGGTGCATGAACTGAGCCTGGCCGAAATGGCCTATCTGGCGGCTCTGCCCAAAGCGCCCAGCACGCTGCATCCGTTCCGCAATCGCGAAGCCGCCACCGCCCGCCGCAACTACGTGATCGATCGCATGGTCGAGAACGGCTACGTCAAGCGCGCCGACGGCGACAAGGCAAAGGCCGAACCGCTGGGCGTCAACCCGCGCGTCCTCTCGCCGAACACTTATGCGGCCGGCTATTTCGCCGAGGAAGTCCGCCGCGAGCTGCTCGACCGGTACGGCGAAAAGAAGCTCTACGAAGGCGGCCTCTCGGTCCGCACCACCATTGATCCGCAGTTGCAGCTGCTGGCCCGCAAGGTGCTGGTCGACGGTCTCGTTCGCTTCGACGAAGCGCGCGGCTTCCGCGGCGCCATGCGAGCCATCGACACGCGGCAGGACTGGGGCGTGGCGCTGGCGGAAGTGCCTGCGCTCGGAGACGTCAAGCCCTGGCGTCTGGCGGTCGTTCTCGACGTCGCCGACGTTGCTCGCATCGGCCTTCAGCCGCCGCGCGAAAAGTCCGGCGAAGTAAGCCGCGAACGCGAGACCGGCACCCTGACCGCAGAGGGCGTGAAATGGACCGGCCGGAACGTCCGGACCGCCCTGCAGGTCGGCGACGTTGTTTATGTCGAACCGCTTGAGGGCAAGCCCGGTCAGTATCGCCTGCGGCAGATCCCGGATATTTCCGGCTCGATTGTCGCCATGGACCCCTATACGGGCCGCGTGTTCGCGATGGTGGGCGGCTTCTCGTTCGACCAGTCCGAATTCAACCGCGCCACGCAGGCTCTTCGCCAGCCCGGCTCGGCCTTCAAGCCATTCGTCTATGCGACGGCGCTCGACAACGGTTACACGCCGTCCTCCGTCGTGCTCGACGATCCGATCGAGATCGACCAGGGCAACGGCGAAATCTGGCGCCCGGAAAACTTTTCCAAGAGCAACGGCGGACCCCACACGCTGCGCTACGGCATCGAGCAGTCGAAGAACCTGATGACGGTGCGCCTCGCCAAGGACGTCGGCATGCCGCTGATCGTCGAATATTCGAAGCGCTTCGGCGTTTACGACGAGCTGATGCCGGTCCTGTCCATGTCGCTCGGCGCGGGCGAGACCACCATGATGCGCATGGCGACGGGCTATTCGATGCTCGCCAATGGCGGCCGCCGCATCAAGGCGACGCTCATCGACCGCATTCAGGACCGCTGGGGTCACACGATCTACCGCCACGACGAGCGCGTATGCCAAGGCTGCGATGCGCCCAAGTGGGACAACCAGAGCGAACCGGTTCTGGTCGACAAGCGCGAGCAGGTTCTCGATCCGCTCACCGCCTACCAGATCACCTCCATGATGGAGGGAGTCGTGCAGCGCGGCACTGGCCAGCGCCTGAAGGTTCTGGGCCGTCATGTCGCCGGCAAGACCGGCACCACCAACGACGCGAAGGACCTTTGGTTCGTGGGCTTCTCGCCTGATCTCGTGGTCGGCGTCTATCTCGGGTACGACCGTCCACGCTCCTTGGGCGATTCGGCGCAGGCCGCCACCTATGCGGTTCCGATCTTCCTCGACTTTATGAAGACCGCCCTGAAGGATCGTCCCGATACGCCCTTCCGCGTTCCTCCGGGCCTCAAGCTGATTTCGATTGATTCGAAGTCGGGTTTGCGCGGCACGGGCGCGGGTTCGATCCTGGAAGGCTTCAAGCCCGGCACGGCGCCGCCCGATTCCTACTCGATTGTCGGCGACCAGTCGCCGCGCGGCGGTCCGTCGAACGACCGCTCCATCGGTTCAGGCACCGGCGGCGTTTATTGAAAGCGGCCCGCCTGTTTACAGGCGGGTGTCGCCTCTCTACATAACGGCCTCACCGGGCCAGCGCCCGAATCCCTCTCATGCGAGACATGACATGCGCGCCGAAGCAGAAGCGCTCGTCGAAGCCATCAAGCAATCCGTGGGATTGCTGAGGAGGCATCTTTGACGTCGAAACGGCCACACGGCGGCTAGCCGAACTCAACGCACGCGTCGAAGATCCAGACCTCTGGAACGACGCGGACGCCGCGCAAAAGATCATGCGCGAGCGCACAGAACTTGAAGATCGTCTGGGATCGCTGTCTCGCTTCGAGCGGGAACTCGATGATGCGGTGACTCTTGTCGAACTTGGCGAGATGGAAGCCGATACGGCCGTCGAACAGGAAGGCATCGACCTTCTGAAAACCCTCAAGGCGGAGGCTGCGCGCCGCCAGCTTGAGGCACTGCTGTCCGGCGAGGCCGACGGCAACGATTCCTATGTGGAAGTCCATTCGGGCGCAGGCGGCACGGAAAGCTGCGACTGGGCCCGGATGTTGTTGCGCATGTATACGCGCTGGGGCGAACGCCGGAAGTTCCAGGTGGAACTGATGGAAGAGACGAGCGGCGAAGAGGCTGGCATCAAGTCCGCCACGATCATCGTCAAGGGCCACAATGCCCACGGCTGGCTCAAGACCGAGTCGGGCGTCCATCGCCTCGTGCGTATTTCGCCTTTCGACTCGAATGCGCGGCGGCACACAAGCTTCGCGTCGGTGTGGGTCTATCCGGTGGTGGACGACCGCATCAACATCGAGATCAACGAATCCGATTGCCGCATCGACACCTATCGGGCGTCCGGCGCGGGCGGCCAGCACGTCAACAAGACCGATTCTGCGGTGCGTATCACCCACATTCCGACCGGAATCGTGGTGGCGTGCCAGATGGAGCGCTCACAGCACAAGAACCGCGCGACCGCGTGGAACATGCTGCGCGCGCGCCTCTACGAGCGGGAGTTGGAGGAACGCGAGGCGGCCGCCAACGCCGCCGCCGCATCCAAGACCGATATCGGCTGGGGCCACCAGATCCGCTCCTACGTATTGCAGCCCTACCAGATGGTGAAGGACCTGCGCACCGGCGTCGTCTCCGGCACTCCGGACGATGTGCTCGACGGCGATCTCGATCAGTTCATGGCGGCGTCGCTCGCCCAGAAGATCGAGGGCGGCGGTCCGGTCAGCGTCGAAGACGTGGACTGAAGCCGCTGCGCGCCGACGCCCATGGCGTCGGCGATGCGCTTCATGTCACTGGCGCTGATCTCGAACAATCCGTAGCGAAACTGGTAGCCCCAATTCGTTTTGCCGCGCGTGAACTCAAGCACGTCGAGCAAAGGCCGGATGGCAATCTCGGTTGTCTCGAACCATTCCACATCTCGCCGGAACGGAACGAAGCCGCCGCCCATGTCGAACTGGTAGGACGGGCAGTCTTTCGCGACGCCCAGCGCCGTAAAAGATTGCAATCCGTCGGACCGCCCCATTTGACGCGATGGCGAATAATACGCCACCGCATCGCCGGGCCTGATCCGCCGGAGCGGTCCGGCCTTCCCATGGCAAACCTGCATCATGCCGTCTCGCCGCCCGATGGCGACGTGATCGGCGCTGGCGACCGCCATCCAGTATTTCATCGAGCCGCCCCCGGGGCGAAGACCCGCAACCGGTGGCCATCGGGATCGAGCGCCACGAAAGTGCGGCCGAAGTCCATGTCGGTCGGCGGCTGTGCGATGGTGAGTCCGCGCGCTTTCCAGCCCTGATGTTTGGCGTCCACGTCTTCGGATGAGACCACAAAAGCGATCTCGTTGTTCGCGCCCGAGATGGCTCTCGCCGAGGGTTGCACAGTGTCCCGCTTCCACAGGCCGAGCATCCCGCCATCACGGATCGGCAACATGCAGAAGGTCGGCGATTCCTCGATGATCGGCGCGCCGAGCAGGTCCTTGTAGAAGGCCGCGCTGGCCGGTGGGTTTGCGACATAAAGCAATACAAAATTGAAGTTCATCCTTGCCTCCGTTCGCCGAAGCGGCGATGAGCGGAGATTGGGGCAGGGCGCTGTCAGGATGTGTCAGGAGCGTGCGGACCATTGCGCGCCGCCGCATCAATCCGTAGAAAAGCCGCTTCCGCAAAGGAATGTTCTTTATGTCCGCCGACTTTCGCCCGAAATCAGACTTCCTCGCCACGCTGATCGAGCGCGGCTTCCTGCACCAGTGCTCGGACCTTGAAGGTCTCGACCAGAAGGCGAAGTCCGGGGATCTGATCGCCTATATCGGCTTCGACTGCACGGCGTCCTCGCTCCATGTCGGCTCGCTGCTGCCGATCATGATGCTGCACTGGCTGCAGAAGACCGGCGGCAAGCCGGTGCCGCTGATGGGCGGCGGAACCACGCGCGTCGGCGATCCGTCCGGCAAGGACGAAAGCCGTAAGCTCCTGACCATCGAGCAGATCGACGCCAACAAGGAGGGGATCAAGAAGGTCTTTTCCCGCTTCCTGACCTTCGGGTCCGGCAAGACCGACGCGATCATGCCCGACAATGCCGAATGGCTGGCGAAGCTGAACTACATCGAATTCCTGCGCGACGTGGGCCGCCACTTCTCCGTCAACCGCATGTTGTCGATGGATTCGGTGAAGATGCGGCTGGAACGCGACCAGGAACTTTCCTTCATTGAATTCAATTACATGTGCCTGCAAGCTTATGATTTTGTTGAACTCAACAAGCGCTACGGCTGCACGCTCCAGATGGGCGGATCGGACCAGTGGGGAAATATCGTCACCGGCATCGACCTTGGCCGCCGCATGGGCACGCCGCAGCTTTACGCGCTTACGGCTCCGCTGCTGACGACCGCGTCCGGCGCCAAGATGGGCAAGACGGCGGCGGGCGCAGTCTGGCTGAACGCCGACATGCTTCCGGTCTATGACTATTGGCAATATTGGCGGAACACGGAAGACGCCGACGTCGGCCGCTTTTTGCGCCTGTTCACCACCATGCCGACGGATGAGATCGCCCGCCTGGAAAAGCTCGGCGGGGCGGAAATCAACGAGGCCAAGAAGCTACTGGCGACCGCCGCCACCGCGCTCGTGCATGGCGAGGCTGCGGCGGAACTCGCCGCCGAGACGGCCCGCAAGACCTTCGAGGAAGGCGTCACGGCGGATACCCTGCCGAGCATCGGCATTGCGAGGGCTGAACTGGCGGCAGGCGTCGGCGTCCTGACCGCCTTCGTGCGCGCAGGTCTCGTGGCCTCGACCGGCGAAGCGCGGCGTCAGGTGAAAGGCGGCGGCCTGCGGGTCAACGACGCGGCCGTCACCGACGAACGCGCCTCGATCGGGCCGAACGACTTGACGGACGGGGTCGTCAAACTTTCGCTCGGCAAGAAGAAGCACGTCCTGCTGCGGCCCGAATAGGGCTCGCTTCACCGCGCGGGTGAAATCGACAGCGGCATCTGGGGGGGTGCTCGCGCCTGCGCTGCCGCCGGCGGCGCGGTCGGGGCGGGCGCCTGCGGGGCTCCGGCTCCGAAAATTTTCCGGAAGATGCCCGGCGCGATCGCCGAGAGCGGATTGATGTTCAACACGGGCGCGCTCGCCTTGCCGCCGATGTTGAAGTTCACCGCAAACAGGCCCTCGTTCGTCCCGCCGCCGATGATCAGGCCCACGACCGGGATGCGGGCGAACAGATTGTTCAGCCCGTAGGCGGGCACGAAGGTGCCGGTGATGGCGACGCGGTCGCGCCCGTAGTCGATGGACCCGTCGGCCATCAGGCCGATGTCGGGGCCATAGATCACCGCATCCCGCAGGTCGAGGCGCGTGGGTGTGCGGGTGAAGAAGGCTTGCAACTTGGTGAACTGGACAGCCGACGTATTGATCGCCAGTCCGGTGTTCGGATCGCGCTGCTGAACCCCCTCCGTCACCAGGCGTCGCAGGCCCGGCTCGTCCCGCACCTGAAAATCCAGAACATGGATGTAGCCGTCGATGGTCCCGTCACGGACCTGCCCCGACAGGGTCATGTTGCCGCCTTCCATCCGGCGGTACAGGTCCATGAAGGAGAGCAGGGCGCCGCCGTCGTTGGTCGTGATGGCGATCGCGGTTGTGCCGGGCGTCTGTCCGGGAATGAGCTGTCCGCCGATGGGCGCCGACCCGATGCGTCCCTTGATGTTGAACTGGGAAATCGCGCTGCCGCGTCCCACGTAGCGGACCTCCGCGCCCGATATGGACTGGCGGTTGGCCCCGGTGAGCAAATTGGCTTTCAGGTCGAGGTCGATGCCGCGAGTGGCGGGACCGTCCCTGACGGAGCCGGGCTCGGGGTTCGACACTTTCCGCGCAAAGGGACGGGCGTCGAGCGTGCTGGCGCGAACGACCAGTTTTACGCTGTCCTTGCCCTGATCGACATCTACTTTCATGTCGTCGCCGGGCGACAGACGGACCTGCGAGAACTTGCCTGACGTGAAGTTTCCGTTCTGATCCAGCGACAGGGTTCCGGCGGCCATCGTGCCGCCGCCGCCCTCGAAGCTGAACTGTTCAAGTTCAGCCCCGTCGGCTCGCGTGGCGACCTGAAAGCTGGCTTTCGCGGGTTTGCCGGCAACCTTCGAATAGCCGGGCACGAGACCGTCGATGGAGGCGCGCGTGAAGTCCAGTTCGACTTGCGGCTTTGCCTGATCCCCGCGCGCAAGATCGGTCGAGAATTTCGCGCCGACGACCCCGTTGATCATATGGCCCGTCGGCCAGCCCTGCTTGGCGCGGGCAGCATCGTCCAGCGTCGCCCAAATGGTGGATTCCGTGACGCCCTTGGAGTCACGGCGAATGTCGAGTGTCGCCGGAGCGCCGAACAGGCGGCCCTGTCCGGTGGCCTTGAAGGACGAACGATCGACCGTGACGGTGATGTTCCCCTGATCCAGCTTTTCGGCCCCGACAACCTTTTCCAGCGTGAAATTGGTGACGTTGGCGTTCACCTTCACGCGTGGATCGCCCGGGTTCGTCTCCGGGTTCATGTGAAGGTCCACACTGATGCGTCCATCCACCTGACCGCGCGCGGATTTCGCATCTATGGGGAGGCCGCCGAATTCTTTCAGCGCATCGCGCGAGAGAATGTCGGCCACGACATCGAGCGGGCCGGTTGCATGGGCCTGCAGTTTCGACACCGCCACGTTTGGATCAAGATCGGGAACGACGAAGCTCGCTTCGTTGAGCACCATGCGCCGATTGGGACCAAGAGAAAGCTGTCCCTTGCTGGCGTGGAAGCTGGCGGTCCGCCCTGTAATCTTGCCGATGCCCTCGACGCCCGATACAGGCGGTACGCCCTTGAGGAAAGTAGCCGTCGTGTCGGCCAGGCGAAATTCGACAAGCGCAGCGGCGTCAGGCGCCGGTCGTCCGGCCTGAATTTGGGCGAGAGCGTCGGCGTCGAAATCAATGGCGACCGAACCCTCTTCGACAGTGCCCGAAACCAGATTGTCGATGAACCAGCCTCGCGCCGAAGCCGCCACGAAGGCAGGCCACAGACGCACCAGATTGCGGGCCTGCATCTGTCCCGCCTTGCCGTTCAGCTGCAGGCGGGGGCCGCCTTCGCCCCACGAGAAACCTCCTGTGAAGGCAAGCGACACATCCGGCCCCGAAGCTTCCAGCCGCTCGATCGCAATGGCCTTTCCGGCTGTCCGGAACTTGGCCTCGATGCCCAGTTTGCCCAGGCCGAACGGCCGATCGCCGGGGCGATCGCCACCGATCGCCGAATCCAGGCTGGAAAGCGAGATGGACCACGCTTCTTCGCTCGGA
Source organism: Beijerinckiaceae bacterium (assembly GCA_947475995.1). Classification (GTDB taxonomy): domain Bacteria; phylum Pseudomonadota; class Alphaproteobacteria; order Rhizobiales; family Beijerinckiaceae; genus Terripilifer. The sequence goes on from CANJNI010000018.1 coordinate 44,496, forward strand.
AGCGGCGTCGCGAGCCCCGAGAGGTTGATGTGGGTGCCCTCGGATTCGAGGGTCAACTGGTCGATGACGAGCTTTTTCTGAACGGGGTTCCAGTAGGCGCCTCCGCTGACCTCTTCGATCAGCATCGGCTCCATGTCGCGGTCGCGGAAATAGACGTAGCCGGCGCCCAGCTGGAACCGTGTATTGGCGTCGAGCAATTCGCCCTCCGCGCCCAGATTGAGGCGCAGGCGCAACGAGATCGGCATGTCGAAATCAACCGGCGCGACGCGCTGTCCGGCGAGGGCTACAATGTCGTCCAGCGCGACATCATCAAGGCTGATGGACAGATCGCGCGGCCCGCCGGTCGTGCCGGTCGTGGCCGCAGTGGCGCGCCAACGGCCTGCGACGCCATTGGTGGCGAAAGCCAGCCGGGCCGTATCGCCGGTCCGGGAAAATTCGAGATCGAGGTTGTCGAAAACAGTCTGTCGTCCGCTCAACTGGTCGTCCAGAACCAGACGCCCTTCCGACAACTCGACCTTTTGCAGCGCAGCTGCGGGACCCTCCGGGGAGGTCGCGAGGTTGAGCAGCGTGCGCAGCCCTTCGATCAGCGCACGAACCTCGCTCGGGCTTGCGGCCGGCGGGGCAGGCGGGGACGCTTCAGTAGTCTGCTCCGATTCTGCCGTGGCCGGTAGGGCCGGCGCCGCAGCCTCGGGCGAAGGTGCGGTCAACACGATGGGCTCGCTGCCTGCAGCAATCGCGAAAGAACCGTTCGGCAGGACGACCAGCCGGACATCGAGGCCGATCAGGTCGATGCCCGCCGGACGGATGTTGCCGAACATCAGCCCTATGGCGTCCACATCAATCTGCGCGCGGGGCGCGGAAAGAATCGTCTGGCCGAATGGCGTCTTGATGCGCAGGCCCTCGATGCCGAGCGTCGGTCCGCGTTCGCTCTTGCCCACGATGGTGGGGCCAACCTCGACCGCGAACCCGTTGCCGAGTCGGTCTTCCAGCGCGGTCGCGATCTTCGGCGCAAGGCCTTCGAAATAGATGGGGCCGGAATCGAGCCGCGCCCAGAAAACCGCCGCCGCCGCCAGCGCCAGAATGACGATAAAGCTCAGCGTCGAGACTGCGGCGATCAGAAACTTGCGCAGCTTCGGACGACGACCGCGACGCAGCGCAACCGCGTCCCCCTGCGGGTGCGCGGCGCGCTGTTCCCCGGCGCTTTCATCGGCGCCGTCGCTTGTGTAGGTTTGGTCGACCAATGCCTGCTGTCCGTCGCCTCACGGAGGGAAGCCCACGATTCGAGCCAGAATATAGGAATTTCGCTGCTCAAGCGCCTGCGCGCGCCCAATTCAGGCTCGCATTCGCAGGCCGGAACGTTTCGTATCTGACATTGATCCCCATTGGGACGAAAGGAAGACCAAATGGCGAAAGAATTGGCGGCAGGCGACAAGGCTCCGGCCTTCGAACTGCCCAGGGACGGCGGCGGCAAGCTTTCTCTGGCGGCCCTGAAGGGCAAGAAGATCGTCCTCTATTTCTACCCGAAGGACGACACGTCCGGCTGCACCGCGGAGGCCATTGATTTCAACGCGATGAAAAGCGAATTCGTGAAGGCGAATGCCGAAGTCATCGGGGTTTCCCCCGACTCATGCGCCAGCCACGACAAGTTCAAGACCAAGCACGACCTCGGAGGGCTGACGCTCCTGTCCGACGAATCCAAGGCAATGCTGGAAGCCTATGGGGTCTGGAAGGAAAAGAGCATGTATGGGCGGAAGTACATGGGCGTGGAGCGCACCACATTCCTGATCGGAACTGACGGGAAGGTCGCCCGGGTCTGGAACAAGGTGAAGGTGCCCGGACACGCCAAGGAAGTGCTCGAAGCCACGCAATCCTTGTAACTTGTTAAGCAACAGTCGCAGGTTTTTTCGAAACATTAACCTTAATCGGGTGTGATGATCTCCGGACTTGCCCGGTGGAATCGCCGGGCAGCGGGAGTTGTCCATGTCGGTTCGCGACGCGTTTCCAAAGGCCCGGGTTTCGGATTCGCATTATTTCCTCACGCTGTCGCGTGGGGAAAAACTCCGCTGCTTTGCCCTGAAGCCCTGGCAAATGTGGACCTTCGGAACGCTGGTCCCGCTGGTTGCCTTCATCTACCTCGCCGCAACCGCCTATCTGGTCTATCGCGACGACATGCTGGCTGCGCTGATGAAGCGCCAGACCGAAATGCAGTTCGCCTATGAGGATCGAATCGCCGGAATGCGGGCGCAGATCGACCGCATCGCCAGCCGCCAGTTGCTCGATCAGGATTCCGTTGAAGGCAAGGTCCAGAGCCTCGTTGCGCGCCAGGCGCAGCTTGAAAACCGGGCGACCCTGATGGCGATGCTGGCGGAAAACGCCGGCATTCTCCGCGACGCCACCGCCAGCATCCCGCGCACCGAAATGAAGATGCCCGCCGAGGCCGCCGGCAAGGCGAACCCCAAGGGCGGCGCCGGCGCCTGCCTCACCGGCTCTCGGTTTTGCTCCGCTCTCGCCCGCTCCTTCTGAATCCATCGTCCCGCTGTCGCCTCCCAGGGCCAAGGCCGACGCCAAACCTCGCCCGGAAGGTCTGGAGCTTGGGAAGGAAGCCGAGCAGGCTCCTGCAGTGCCGGGATTGCGGGCCTCTGGTGCGGCCGGCTCCATTGATCATGCGGCCGACGCCGATCTTCCGCTGCGCTTCAGGCTTGGGTCGATCACGACGGCGCTTGATCGTCTCGAAATGTCGCAGACGAACGCCGTGTCTTCGATCGGCGGGGCGGCCCGCCGCACCGCACAGCGTCTCAAGACGGTGCTGGCAGAGTCGGGTTTGCCCGCCGAGCGCCTGACCAAGCCCGCGAAGCCGTCGGCCGGGCTCGGCGGTCCGTTTGTTCCTATGAAACTGGACCCGAAGGCTTCGCCATTCGAGGCCGAGGTCGCGCGCCTGCAGGACGAAATGCTGGCCGCCGACAGCCTGCGGCGTGTGTTGCCCTATTTGCCGCTGCGCAAACCCTTGCCGAAGATCGAATCCACCTCGGGCTTCGGTGCGCGCCCCGATCCGTTCCTCGGGCGCATGGCGATGCATACCGGCCTCGACATGCGCGACGCCTACGGCTCCATCGTTCACGCGACTGCTGCGGGCGTCGTGGAATCGGCTGGCTACAACGGCGGCTACGGCAACATGGTCGACATCGATCACGGCAACGGCGTCGTCACACGCTATGCGCATCTCTCCGGTATTCTCGTGCAGGAAGGCCAGACAATCCGCGTCGGCGAACCGATCGGAAAGCTGGGCTCAAGCGGACGCTCGACCGGTCCCCATCTGCACTATGAAGTGCGGATCAATGACGAACCTGTCGATCCGACGCGCTTCCTCAAGGCCGGGGCCAAGCTTTTCGGACAGGACTGACCGGCGCTGCGCGCACGCAAGACCCATTGCCCCCCAGGGCTTTGGGCATTAGAGCCGGTCTCCGAAAGGCTTCCGATGTCTCAAGAAAAATCCGGCGCGGGCGTTCTGGCGTTCGTCGCCAATCCCTATTTCCTTCTGGCGCTGGCCGGACTGCTCTGGTCAGGGAACCACGTCTCGGGTCGCGCCATTGCGGGCGAAGTGCCGCCGCTGTTCCTGTCGGCGCTGCGCTGGCTCATCGGCGCGCTGGTGATTGCGCCCTTCGCGTTGCCGCATCTGCGTCGCGACTGGCCGCGCGTCCTCGAGAAATGGAAAGCGGTGCTGTTCCTGTCGCTGCTCGGCGGAACGATTTTCAGCGCGCTGCAATATGTCGGACTGCAATGGACTACCGCTCTCAATGTGGCGGTCTTCAATTCCTTTTCACCGGTCATCATGGTTGCGGTCGGGGCTCTGGCCTTCGGCGATCGCCTTGCGCCGATTCAGGTGCTGGGCATTCTGACGTCGCTGGCCGGAGTGATGCTGATTGTCGCCGAGGGCGATCCGGCGCGACTTGCCTCGCTCTCTTTCAACATCGGCGACCTCGTCATCCTGTTCAACATGGGCGTCTGGGCCGTGTATTCCGCTTTTCTGCGCCTGCGGCCTGCAATCCACTGGACCAGTTTCACGCTCGTGCTTGCGGTGTTCGGAGCCGTGACGACTGCGCCCTTCGCGGTGTGGGAATTCTCCACCGGCGCGCATTTCGTCTCGAGTCTCAAGACCTGGTCGGTCATCGCCTACGTGTCGGTCTTCTCCGGCATCCTGGCTTTTGCGGCCTGGAATCGCGGCATCGAGGTCATCGGTTCAAGCCGCGGCGGCGTGTTTCTGCATCTGATCCCGATTTACGGGGCCCTGATGGCCACCACGATCCTTGGCGAGAAACTGCACGTGTTCCACATCGGCGGCTTCGCGCTGATCCTCGGCGGCGTTTTTCTCGCAGTTCGCAAACGCTGAAACGTTCACCCTGACCTATCGGGCTGCGGTCGCGACTTGCTTAGCCTTGCGCTGCGCAGTCTGCCCCCGCGCCAGCGCGAGAAGGGGAAGAGCCGCCCCCATCGCCAGCACCCACCATGCGGGCCTGATCTCGTAATCGAAATTCAGATGCGACCAGAGCACGCGCGCCATCGGGACGCCGCGAATGGACCAGTACCACAGCGCTTCCAGGAGGCCTGTCGAAAGCGCCGCCGCCACGCCGATTCCCGCCAGCGTGAAAGCGTTGGTCGGAAGCCGGTAGGCGCGCAGCACGCGCCAGAACATCAGCAGCAGGAACAGTCCCGTCATCAGGACAGGCTCATACACATTGAGCTTCGATTGAATGTAGAAATGGATGAGGCCCAGCAGCGTGATCGGATAGACCAGCCAGTGCAGGCGGTTCCATCTGTCCGAACCCAGCTTCTGGATCATCGCGTCCGTGGACGTGACGCCAAGCGCGATGAGGCCGAGCAACGCAACGAATCCGATCGTCAGGTAGATGCGCAGCGCGATTTCGCTCGCCACCGTCAGCAGATCGAACTTCTGGTCGAGGATCGCATAGAGCAGCAGGTGAATCACCGCATAGACGGCAGCCGCCACGCCCAGCATCCGGCGCACGTTGACCAGCTTCGCCCATCTGCCCGTGAAGCGCAGCGGCGTGATCGCCAGCGTCAGCATCAGGAAGTGGATCACCCAGTCGCCTGTCTGGTGAATGGCTTCCGTGATCGGTTTGGACCCCAGCAGATCAAGCTGCCATTGCGCGATGATCCAAAGGCCGGGCCCGAGGGTCAGCAAAAAGAACGGCAGTTTCAGCCACGATATTTCGCCGTTCCGTTCGGTCCATGGATACATGCTGGCTCCCATGTCCGGGAAGATAACCGATCCGAAAGATCGCGCCAGTTATGTGTAAGCACGATCAGGTGATTTTCGCTTGATGCTGCTCTTGCCCAAGGCCGACCGATGACCCTGTTGCGCGCAATCGGCCTGATGTCCGGCACTTCGATGGATGGCGTCGATGTGGCGTTGATCGAAACCGACGGCCAGAACCGGCTCATGCTCGGGCCTTGCGGCTTTCGTCCCTATGCGGAGGCTGACCGCGCCCTGTTGCGCGAGGCTTTGGCGGAAGCGGTCGGCATCCACGACCGGCACGAGCGACCGGGCGCAGTCGCGCGCGCGGAGGCGATGATCACCGCGCGTCATGCGTCGGCGGCGATGGAATTCATGGCTGCCTATTCTGTTGATCCGGAGAGCGTCGATGTGATCGGCTTTCACGGCCAGACGGTGCTGCACCGTCCCGAGCAGCGGCTGACGGTTCAGATCGGCGATGGCCCGGAACTGGCGCGTCTGCTGGGCCGCCCGGTTGTTTACGATATGCGCGCGGCGGATGTGGCGGCAGGCGGGCAGGGCGCGCCGCTGGTCCCGGCCTTTCATCGCGCGCTCGTGGAAGCTGCGGACCTCGTGCTTCCGGTAGGCGTGCTTAACCTTGGCGGCGTCGGCAATCTGACTCTGGTGCGCGACGGCGATCCGGTCTCCTGCGATACCGGCCCCGCCAATGCGCTGATTGACGATCTGATGATGGAGCGCACGGGCGTCGCCATGGACCGCGACGGAGAAGCAGCCTCGCGCGGACGCATTGACGAGGCGGCGCTCGCGGCCCTGATGGATCATCCGTACTTCGACCGGAAGCCGCCGAAATCGCTGGACCGCAACGCTTTCTCGCGCGCGGCGGTCACACACCTTTCAACCGAGGACGCCGCTGCGACCCTCACGGCCTTTACGGCGGCCAGCGTTGCGGCCTTGTGGAAGCATCTTGAGGAAAAGCCGCAGGCCGTCATCGTGTGCGGCGGAGGGGTCCGCAATCCGACGCTGATGCGGATGCTGGCGGAACGGCTGCCCTGCACGGTCGAGGCCGCAGAGGTTTATGGCTGGAAGGCCGACGCCATTGAGGCGCAGGCCTTCGGATATCTGGCGGTGCGGTCGCTGCAAGGCTTGCCGCTGACCTTTCCGACCACCACGGGCGCGCCGGTCGCCATGACCGGCGGCGTGTTGGCGAAGCCTTAGGCGCGGCTGCCGTTGCTGCGGGTCGGGATCTGGCGCTTGGGCGGATTGTCGAGGCGGCGGTCGAGATAAGCGCCCACTTCGGCGATCAGCGGATCAATGCAATTCTCGAAGAAGTGGTTCGCGCCCGGAATTGTCGCGTGCTCGATCAGGATGCCGCGCTGGGTCTTGAGCTTCTCGATGAGGCCCATGACTTCCTTCAGCGGCGCAACGCGATCCTGATCGCCGTGGACGAACAGGCCCGAGGACGGGCAGGGCGCGAGGAACGAAAAGTCGAAGCGATTGGCGGGCGGGGCAATCGAGATGAAGCCCTCGATTTCCGGGCGGCGCATCAGAAGCTGCATGCCAATCCACGCACCGAACGAAACGCCCGCGATCCAGCAGGCGCGCGCTTCCGGGTTGAAGCTCTGCACCCAATCAAGCGCGGCGGCAGCGTCCGACAATTCGCCCTGACCGTGGTCGAACGAGCCCTGACTACGCCCCACGCCGCGAAAATTGAACCGCAGCACCGAGAAGCCGCGCTCCGCGAAGGCGTAGTACATGTTGTAGACGATCTGGTTGTTCATCGTCCCGCCGAACTGCGGGTGCGGATGCAGGATCACCGCAATCGGCGCGCCACGCGCCTTCGAGGGATGAAACCGTCCTTCGAGACGCCCGGCCGGGCCGGTGAAAATGACTTCGGGCATACTGACTCCGATTTCTCGGCAAGGCTTGCGCGATGGGCGCGGCCCGCAACGGAGCGGCCTTCTACCACGGGGCCGGGAGCGAAATGCAAGGATTTTCGGGATCGGCGTAGCGTATTCGTGACCGCCCGGCGTCGTTTTTCACGCTTGGCACAAGTCAAGTCTCCCGCTCGCCGCGCGGAGCGGCTAAGAGAGACTCATGTCTTTCGCACCGCGCCGCATCGATCACGCCGTTCTGGCTTCCCGCAATCTGTCCGGGCAGGTGGAGCTTTACCGCCGCCTCGGTTTTCAGGTCGGGGCCCGCAACCGCCACCCCTGGGGGACCGAGAACCATATCATCCAGTTCGACGGATCGTTCCTCGAACTGATCTCGACCGGGCAGGGCTTCCGGCGTCCGGCTGACGGCCCGCCGACGCGACTTTCGTTTCCGGTGTTCATCCATGACTATCTGCAGCGCCGCGAGGGTTTCGCCATGCTGGCGCTGTCTTCAAAGGATGCGCCTCACGACCGCGAAGTCTTTGCCAAGGCCGGGGTCGGGGATTTCGAGACGTTCCATTTCGCCAGACGCGCGCGGCGACCGGACGGATCGGAGGCCGAAGTCGCCTTCACGCTCGCCTTCGCGCGCACGAAACTGCTGCCGGGCTCCGGCTTCTTCGCCTGCGAGCAGCACTATCCGGGCAATTTCTGGAATCCGTCCTTTCAGGAACACCCGAACGGCGCGATCGCGCTTGAGAGCGTGATCATGATCGCCGAGAACCCTTCCGCCCATGCCGAATTTCTCTCCCACTTCACCGGGCAGCGCGAGATGCGCTCGACCTCGCTGGGTCTCGAAATCGCACTTGCTGACGGACAGGCGCTGGAAGTGCTGACGCCGCAGGCCTTCGGTTTCCGGTATGGCGACATCACGCCGCTGACCGAGACCGAGGGGCTGGCGGGCCTGCGCATCCGGGTCCGCAACCTTGACCATGCGCGCAGGACGATGCTGAACGAGGGGATCGCCGCAATAGAGCGCGACGGAATGCTCGTCGTTTCGTCCGAATTCGGCGAGGGGGCGGCCATTGTGTTCACCGCGGGCGAGCCTGCGGCTGCTTGATCCATTGCGCTTCTTCACGTTAGGATTTGCCGGACCGTGGGGGCGCGGTTACGTTTGCTTTGAATTTGAGTCTCGGATCGAGGCCATTATGACGCTTGAATTGCCGTCTGCGCGACGCAGAACGGCTGCCACTTTTTTTGCGGCTCTGGGCATCGCTTTCGCCTGCGCGTCTCCGACGCTGGCGCAAGCGCCTGCGGCTGTCGCGAACCTGTCCGAAGGCCAATTGCGGGCCGAATGGGACGTGCTGTTCAAGCGCACGCTTGTCGAGCCGCAGAATTTCGACATCGCCTTCCGCTACGCGGAGATCTCGACGCGCCTCGGCGATTACGAAGCCGCCATCGGGGCGCTGGAGCGTATGCTGTTCTACACGCGCAGCCTGCCGCGCGTGGAACTGGAACTCGGCCTGCTCTATTTCCGGCTTGGCAGTTACGAGATGGCCCGCAGCCATTTTGAAAGCGCCGCCGGCAATGCCGCGACGCCGCCCGATGTGCGCGCCCGCGTCGAAGCCTTCCTGCGAGAAATCGAGAAGCGCCTGAGCCCCAGCCAGTATGCCTTCTATGCACAGGTCGGGCTTCGCTATCAGTCAAACGCCAATGCCGGTCCGAACAGCGCGGTGGTGCGCGCGCTCGGTTTTGACGCAACGCTCGGCAGTGCATTCCAGCGGCAACCCGACTGGAACGCCTTCGGGGTGATCTCCGGCCGTTACGTCTATGACTTCGAGACGCAGCGCGGCGACACGTGGGAGACGAATCTCACCAGCTATTACTCGCGCCAGTTCAAGTTCGGGCGCCTCAATCTCGGCCTCGCCGAACTCGATACCGGCCCGCGTCTCGGCCTTGGGACGCTCGCCAATGTTTCGGTTCGCCCCTATGCGCTGGTGAACGCAATCACGCTCGGCGACCGCACCTTCCAGACCGCTGTCGGCGGCGGCGCGAGCCTGCGCTACCAGGCGACCTGGGGAACCATCGAGCCCGGCATCGAGATCCGCGAGCGCGCCTATCGCAATTCGGATCTCTATCCCACGGTGGCCGACCAGACGGGCCGGCAGACCATCGGCTATGTGATGGCGAGCGGGTTCTTCGAATCCGTTCCGGGACTGCGCTGGCAGACGAAGGTGTCGACGACGCGCTCGACGGGACGTCTTGGGTATTACTCCTACCGTCAGGTCGGCATCGAGGGCGCATTGCCTTACGAGTTCGACGGTCTTGGCCGCCGTTGGACCTTCGCGCCGTCATTGGGCTATTTCGAAACACGCTACGATCAGCCGAACCTGCTGGTCGATCCGACGACCAGGCGGTTCGACCGCGAATATCGCATCGGGGCGATGGTGGACGTGAATGTCTATCAGAACATCGGCTTCGCCGCGCAGGTGCAGTACATGCGCACCCTGTCGAGCCTGCCGAACTATCGCACCCAGAACTGGGTCGTTTCTCTCGGTCCCACGGTGAAATTCTGATGCGGGAGATATCCATGATCTCGCAAGTCTCGCGCCTCGCGCTCGTCGTCGCCGCTGCCGGTTCGCTGTCGGGCGCAGCCCACGCGCAGCAGGCCATCGGCACGGCTGGCGCGGCCAATACACGCACGACCGGCACCCCGCCCGGAAAGGGAACGCGCACCATCGAGATCGGTACGCAGGTCGTCCACAACGAGAAAATCGAGACGTCCGCGACCGGAAGCCTGCACGTCATCTTCATCGACAAGACCACCCTGAATGTCGGGCCCAACAGCACGCTGGTCATCAATGAATTCGTCTACAATCCGGCGACCGGCACGGGACGCATGGCGGCGACGCTCGCCAAGGGCGTCATGCGCATCGTGGGCGGGCAGGTGACCCATACGGGCGGCGCGGAAGTGAAGACGCCTGCGGCCACGATCGGCGTGCGCGGCGGCGTCGCGACCATCCGGCATTGCGCGTCCGCCGGAGCAGGGTGTCAGCAAGCAGGAACGCGCGCGATCAATCATTTCGGCGTCCTGACTGCGCAGAGCGGCGGCGGCACCGAGACCATTTCGCGCCCCGGCTTCGGCACTTTCATCTCCGGCCTCAACATCCCGCCGGTGTCGCCGACGCGGGTCTCCCAGACGGAGATCAATCTCAACAACGGCCAGCTTTCCAGTCAGGGCGGAGCGCGGGGCGGCGTCAACCGGCCGCCAAGCGACCAGCAGGCGCAAAGGGGCGGCGTCGGACAGGCGAACTCCAACGCCAATCCGCTCAACATCATTCCGCTTCAACAGCAGAACACATCCGGTCAGCAGAACCGGCTTCCGGCCAATCCCCAGACCGCTCAGAACACGCTGCAGCAGGGAGCACAGCAGGCCGCCACGACGTCCGCCGCGGAGATCGTCCAGAGTACGGTCGTGAACTCCGCCCGCAGTTTCGTGATGACGACCACTGCCGGCGCCGGATCGGGCGTGCCGTTCCTGGCGGCCTCGATTGTCGGCGCGGGCAGGTTCAACATCTCGCCGATCTACGGGTTCAAGCCGGAGAACAGCTCCTTTTCCCACGTCCTGCAAGCGAGCCTGAACATCAACGGATCAGGCGCAAACCAGACATCCACGCTGGCTTTGGCGACAGGCATGACCGGCAAGCTGGAAAACGCCACCGGCTATTTGATGGGCGGCGGGTTCGACGCCACAAGCAGTCTCGACTCGCGGCGGGAGCCCTCAAGCGCACGGGGCAATTTCTCGTCCACCACGCAGGATGGCGCCCTGTCTTTCGTTCCGACCGATGCGTCCGGTGTCCCGAACGGGTCATTCGCGCTGACGCAGAACGCCATTGATGCGAGCTCCTCCAAGCTGATCGAAATCAAGCGCCATCCGGCCACGATCAGCGGTCAGCCGGTCACGCCCTACACGTTCACCCAGACCGTTTCGCCTCAATCCTCGACCACCGCCGCGACTCGCGAAACCCGGACCCTGACCGGCTTTGCGGGCGGGCTGATCGGCGGCGCGGGTGATTTCGTGATCGCCTCAAGCGCCCTGAGCGCCCCGAACGCCGTCTCGATCACCGGCTATGCAAACGGCAATCTCGGCGCGACCTTCAACCAGAAGGTCTTCATCCCCGATTACGACGGCAAGCCGTATCAGTTCGATTTTGTTGATCTCGACTTCCGCTTTGGCGCCCATACCGAAAATGCCGACACTGGTCGCGGCGCCTATATCGACTCGCGCATTTTCGGCGCACGCGCGCAGGTGGGAGAGGGCGCGCCGACCTCCACCATCAACCTGACTTACGATGGCCAGACGACGCGGTTGTCGCCGACAGACGACCATTTCTTCATGGTGTCGTCCGACGCCGTGAATGCCGCTTCGTTCTTCCCGGGCGTCAATTTCTGCGTTTGCGATTTCACCCGCTGGGGCTTCTGGTCCGCCAATGCCGGGTTCACCGACCCGTCCGATCCGCAAAACACCGCGACCTTGCCGGGCCATATGATGACCTGGGTGGCGGGCATCGCGGCAAAGCAGATCGACATGCCGACGACCGGAACGGCGACGTATAACGGTCATGTCATCGCCACCATGGCGAATGGTTCGGCTCAATATCTGGCAGCGGCGAACATGACCGGTCAGGTGAACTTCGGCACGGGGTCGATCGGCATGTCCGTATCGAACCTTGACGGGTTCAACTACGGCGGGACGAAACTCGCCAACGGCGCCGTGCCGACGACTTTCCAGATGCAGTTGGCCGGTTCTGCTGCCAGCGGGACAACCCCCGTCAACCCGACCATGTACCTGAACGGCGGCTTCTTCACGAGCGCGTCCAGCCCGGTCGGCTCCATGGCTGGAGCGGCCATCATCAGCGCCCCAGCGAACCAGAACTACTTCGGCAGCGGCATCTTCGCCTTGCAAAAATAGTGTGATCTTCCGGTAAGTTAGTCTGGTATTCTAAACAGGTTTTTCAAGAAAAAGGCCTCCGCGCCGGAGCACGGGGGCCAGAGATCTCCGCTGCGGGAAGATACGAACGGATAGCTTCTCTTACGCACCCGTTGCTTGTCTGGATCATGCGGGTCAACGCGCCCGCACCATCCGGCCGCCGCTTTCCTGCAAAGCCTCGAAATGGTCTCCCAGCGAATCTCGAGACCTGCCGTCGACGATGGCCAGCGGCGCATTGACGGCGATCGACGCCGCAGAACCGACCGCCCCGGTGGCGCCCATGACGATCCCGGTGAGCCGGTCGCCGAGCCCTCCCTGACTGTCCGACAGTGTCTGGCCCGCCGCCAGACGGCGGCCGATCATCGCCACAACTTCGGGACTCTGGGCGAATTTGCCGTGTCCAAGCACATCATTGGTCGAAACCTCGGTCAGGTCGATGACCTGCACGCCTGCCTGTTTGAGTTGCGACCTGTAGGGCTCCTGCGCCGGATCAATGGCCCCAAGCCGCGCCTTGCCGCCCCATAACTGGGTGGAGACGGCCAGAGCGTTGTCGTCTTGCGAGACGAAAAGCGTGAACGAGGGGCGTGAGTTGGGCGTCCCGATGACCGCGATCTGCCGGTGAAAGACGTCAACGTCCACATCCGGCGCGGCGAGCATGACGGATTTGAGTTTCGCCGGCGTACGGCGGTCGCGCAGCGCTATCTGGCGAAGCGCCTCCAGCGTCACCCAGTTCCCCATGGAATGCGCCAGCACGGAGACTTCTCCGACTGCCGGGTCGGACGATATGGCCCTCAGCAGCGCCTCCAGCGAGTCCCGCGAGAAATTCGCGCTTTCCCGGTCGTAATTGTAGGCCAGCAGCTTGCCGCGAGACGGCCATGTGAACAGCACCGGCACGACCGGCGCGCCGGCATCGTGGACGATCTGGGCGAACCGGTAGACGGCTTCCTCGAAGCGCGTGTTGTAGCCGTGCACAAACACCAGAACGCGCTTTTGAGGCGTCTTCTTCGTCCGGTCATGGAATCGCCGAAGCGCTTCTTTCAGGTCGATACGGTCGGCGCGAGATGTGGTGAAATGGGCTTTCGGGTCCGGTTTGCCTGATGGCCATTCGACCTCGCCCTCCTTGTGGCCGGGCGGAACGTTCACCGAAATATCCGCGAAGGCTAGCGCCTGGCCTCTCTCGCCGGTGAACATCTGGCCCGGCGTTGCATCAGCATCGCTGCGGGTCGTGGCGACCAGAATGTCGACGCGCTTGCCGCCTGCGTCCGCGCTCTCGACCGGCAAGAGGACGCCATCGGGTCGTCCGCCGCACCCGGCGAGCGCCAGACTGGACAGGAATGCCGGGACCAGAAGAATATTCAGAATTCGCACGCAACGCTCCACCTGCGGCGTGACCATATCCCAAACAGGGCCTGCGACGAAGAAAAACCGCCGGGATGGCTTTTGCCTGCGCTCCATGCTAACCGCTGTCGCGATTGCGCCGCACTTTTGCGGCTTCTTCGTTGCGGAACCGCACGGGACACGAAATGGCCGATATCTTCCGCGAGGTGGACGAAGAAGTCCGCCGCGACAAAGCGCTGGACTTCTGGAAGAAGTACCAGAACCTCCTCATCGGCCTGGCCTTGATCGTCGTTGTCGCGACGGCGGGCTGGCGCTTCTGGGAAAACCAGAGGCAGAAGGCCGCCGAGGAAACCGGCGCAAAATATCAGGCTGCGCTGCAACTCGCCCGCGAAAACAAGAATGACGAGGCCGAGCGCGCCTTTTCGCAACTGACCCGCGTCGACCAGCCCGGCTATGCGCTTCTGGCGCGCTTCAAGGTCGCCGCCGCGACTGCCGTTCGCGATCCGGCGGCCGGGGCCAAGGCCTATGACCTGCTGGCAGCCGATGCGGCGGTCGATCCGGTGCTTCAGGATGTAGCGCGCCTGCGTTCCGCCATGCTGCTGCTCGACGGTCCGGACGCTTCCGAAGCCCGCCGCCGTCTCGAAGTCATGTCGGCCACGGGCGGGGCGTTCCGGTATACCGCGCGCGAACTGCTTGCCGTCGCGGCGCTGAAGACCAATGATTACGAGGCTGCGGGGAAGTGGCTGGACATGCTGGTCGTCGATCAGCAGACGCCGCCCGACCTGCGCCAGCGCGCCGAAGCCCTGTTGGGCCTCGTCAGTTCCGGGAAGGCCGCGACGCCCTGAGCGTCAGGACAGAACCCATGTCATTCACGGTTGCGATCATAGGCCGACCCAACGTCGGCAAGTCGACACTTTTCAATAGGCTGGTGGGCAAGAAGCTTGCGCTCGTCGACGATCAGCCGGGCGTGACGCGCGATCGTCGCGAGGGGGACGCCAAGCTCGGCGACCTCACGTTCAAGATCATAGACACGGCGGGCCTTGAAGAAGGCACGCATGAAAGCCTGTCTGGCCGCATGCGGGCGCAGACCGAAGCCGCCATCATGGATGCCGACGCGATCCTGTTCATGATCGACGCGCGCGTCGGCATGACGCCGACAGACCAGCATTTCGCCGACCTCGTGCGGCGCGCCGGAAAGCCCGTCATCGCCGTCGCCAACAAGGCGGAAGGCAAGGCTGGCGACGCCGGACTTTACGAAACCTTCGGCCTTGGTTTCGGCGACCCGGTCGCGCTGTCCGCCGAACACGGCGACGGCTTCAGCGAACTCTACAGCGCCCTGTTGCTGGCCCTGCCGGAGCAGACGGCTGTGGCCGAGGAAACGGACGAATCCACAGCGCCGCTCATCCTGGGCGACGAGGAAGACGGTTCCGAACTCGACATTACCAAGCCGGTCCGCTTCGCGGTCGTCGGCCGCCCCAATGCGGGCAAGTCCACGCTGCTCAATCGCATTCTGGGCGAAGAACGGCTGCTGGTCGGGCCGGAAGCCGGCATCACGCGCGATTCCATCGGGATCGATTTTGAATGGGGCGGTCGCAAGATCAAGATGTTCGACACGGCGGGCCTGCGCCGCCGCGCCAACGTCGTCGACAAGCTGGAGAAGCTCGCCGCCGCCGATGCGCTTCGGGCCGTGCGTTTCGCCGAAGTTGTCGTTGTTTTGCTGGACGCCACGATCCCGTTTGAAAAGCAGGATCTGACGATCATCGACATTGTGGCGTCCGAGGGCAGGGCGCTGGTGATCGGCCTCAACAAATGGGACTTGATTGCCGAGCCCAACAAGACCCTCAAGGAATTGCGCGAGGAAGCCGACCGCCTGCTGCCACAGGTGCGCGGCATGCCGGTCGTGCCCGTCTCAGGTCTCACCGGCGTCGGCATTCCGAAGTTCATGGAAGCCATTCTTCGCGTCAACGAAGTCTGGAACAAGCGCATCTCGACGGGCCGCCTCAATCGCTGGCTCGGGGCGGTGATCGAAAAGACGCCGCCGCCCGCCGTGTCCGGCCGTCGCATCAAGATTCGCTACATGACCCAGCCCAAGGCCCGGCCGCCGTCCTTCGTGGTCTTCGGGAACCAGCTCGACAATCTGCCGACCAGCTACGAGCGGTTCCTGATCAACGGCATCCGCGAAACCTTCGATCTGCCGGGCGTTCCGATCCGCATCAGCAAGCGGACGAGCAAGAACCCTTACGAGAAGAAGGGCCGGAAGATCTGGTAAGGCGATGCCGGCGCCTCGTCCGGCCTCGCGGTTCGACGCACCATACGTTCCGCTCTCAGGCAGGCTCACGGAAGCTCTTCACCCGGTCATCGTTGAAGTCGTAGATCTTGCCGGTCTGCGTCCATGACGGCATGCACATGGCGACGATCTTCGGTGCGACATCCTCGGGCGTCTTCAACGTCATGGGATCTTCGCCCGGCGCGACCTCCGCGCGCATCCTGGTGCGCAGCTTCGAAGGACTGATGGACATCACCTTGACGTTCGACGTGGTCGCCGTCTCGGCGGCATAGACGCGCGAGATGGCGTCGAGCGCCGCCTTGGTGCTGGCATAGAGTCCCTTGTAGGGATCGAGCTGCGCCTTGTTTCCGGCCCCGGACGAGACGAACACCACGCGGCCCGCATCGGAGGCGCGCAACAGCATGTCGAGCGAACGGATGAGGCGATAATTCGCCGTGACGTTGACCGCGAACGTCTGCTCCCACTTCGGCGGGTCGATATGGGAGAGGGGCGAGATCGCCCCGAGCTGCCCGGCATTGCCGACCAGAATGTCGAGCTTCTTCCAGCGTTCGAAGATGGCTGCCCCAAGCCGGTCCAGCGCCTCGAAATCCGTCATGTTGCAGGGAACGAGCGTGGCTTCGCTGCCCAGCGCGCGGATTTCGTCGTCCAGTTCTTCCAGCGCGCCCTGCGTGCGGGCAAGGGCGATCACATGGGCGCCGTTGCGGGCCAGTTCGAGCGCCACCGCCCGCCCGATCCCCCGCGACGCCCCGGTGACGAGGGCGATCCTGTTGGCGAGGGGCAAAGTCATGCGTCGGGCTCCGTGTTGAAGCCCGACGCTAGACGTTTTTTGGGGAAATGTGGACTCGCGGCTTATTCGGAAAGCCGCGCCCTGTTGTAGCCGCCGCCGATCTTGTCGAAGGCCGCCTTGATCTGGTCGCCGTCCTTGGCGATCGTGAACTTCTTGTCGTCTGATGCACAATACTTGAGGGCTTCCGCATCCGGGTCGCCGTTGGTGTTCACGTGGACGGTGTAGACGATGATGCCCGTACTTTTGGCGTTATCGCAGGCCATCTTCTGGCGGGTATCGATGCTGTCGGCGTCGCCGTACCAGCGGTCGGCTGTGTTCAAACCGTCAGACATGTGAATGATGATGTGCTCGTATTTGACGCCGGACTCCTCGGCGGGAACCGAAAGCCCAGCGCCTCCCACTAGCGTCTGCCATCCCCACACGAAGCCGATGGCCTGGTTCGTGCCACCTCCAATCTGGAGGGCGTCAACCGAGGTCTTGAGCCCGGCGAAGTTGTTGGAGAGCGGGATGATCTGGTTGTTGCACTCGTCGTAATACTCCGGCTCGAAATAGGAGGTGGCATCCGTCGGCGTCGGCAGGGCCGCGGTGGTATCCCAGTTCTGGTTGCGGTCCATCACGCAACCCTCCCAATAGCTGTGGGAGTCCGCATACCAAGTGTATCCGGCCCGCTGGCACGAGGATTTGCGATAGCCACTCTTTCGGCGACCGCGCGAGTCATAGCAATCGCCGTTTTTTTCATCCCAAGCTGACCAGTCGAGCCAAGCAGCATTGACGTTCGCGGTGCCGACCTTCATGTCGCGATTGAATGGGACCAGCGAGATATAGACGTCGCCGTTGTTACTACCAGCCTGCTGCAACTGGTCGATCAGGTCCTTGGTTGCCGTCTTGGTCGCCTCGATCTTGCCATCGCTTCCCATCGAACCAGTGACGTCGATCACCAGCGCCACGCGCATGCGGGCGCCGCCAACGCCCGCCTTGCTGCGCACGCTCGTCGACATCTTGTCGATGCCGACGGCCTTCATGACCGCCATCGGCACATCTGCCGTCGCAGCGACAGTCACGCCGCCCTCATCCTTGTTGAATGTGGTGGTGACAACAAGGTTGTTGACCGGAATCCCCAGCGTTGAACGATAATAGGCGTCGCCCAGTGTCTGCAATTCAGCAGCCGTCTTTGTCGGCGCGACCTTGGCGAGCGAAATCGCTGTCAGATCGGACGCCTGCTTCATGGCCGAACGCGAATTGGTCAACTGCCCGTAATCCATCGCCGATCCGACCATGCCCATCACGGGCAGGAAGGAAAGCGCGAAGGTTATGGCGATGTTGCCGCGCCTGTCGGCGGCAAATCGTTTCGCAAGATCGATCAGGTGTGCTTTGACCACTGTCAAAACCCCTTTCTGGGATTTGTCTGTTCGAATCCGGAAAAGTCGCCCTCATTCCGGGACTTTTGGCCCCGCAATGACTCCCGTTCACAATGACTTCTAGAGAACAGCCGTGAACGGTCCCTTTGGGCGAACCCTAAAATTCGAGGCAATTCCCATAGCTCTTCCTGCGCCATGCGTATTTCGCGGGGCTTGCGGCGGAATGCGGTGATCGCTGATTACAACTCTTAACGATTGCCGATCCCTGCAGGCGCAAAACGGATATTGCGCCCGGCCTGAAACGGGGTGACAATGGCGCTAAGTGGATCAAACGTCGCAGTTCAATGGAACGCTACAGGACGGGGTTAGGAAATGCTTAGGCATGCTCGCGCATCGCTGCGCGTCTTGTGTTTCGCGACGGCGCTCGCAGGCTTGTTCCCGTTTCAGAATGCGCGCGCGCAGGACGGCAACTTCTACGCAGGCAAGACGGTCAAGATCATCGTCGGCTATGCGCCGGGTTCGAGTTACGACGGCTTTGCCCGCGTCATCGCCCAATTTGCTCCGCAATACATTCCCGGCCAGCCGCACATGGTGGTGGAGAACATGCCGGGCGCGGGTTCGCTCACCGCGCTGAATTTTGCAGTCAACATTGCACCGCAGGACGGCACAGTGATCGCCGCCATCGGCGCTACCCTGCCGTTCGGTCCGCTGCTGGGAGAGAAGTCCGCCCGCTTTGACGCTTTGAAACTGAACTGGCTGCCATCGCCGGGATCGGACACGTCAGCGCTCACCGTCTGGCATACGGTGCCGGTGAAGACCCTCGAGGATGCCAAAAAGACGGAACTCATCCTCGCCAGCAACGCCATCACCGGGTCGTCGAGCCTCTACGGCCGTCTGCTGGCCGAGGTGCTGGGGCTGAAGATTCGCCTCGTCTACGGCTACACGGGCGGCGTCTCCGACGCGCTTCTGGCGACCGAGAAGGGGGAGGTCCACGGCCACCCAAGCGTCTCCTGGGGCGTCATCAAATCCCGCGCCGACTGGCTGCGCGACCACAAAGTCCGGCTGCTGACCTATTTCGGCGGTCCGAAAAACCCGGAACTCGAAGCCTATGACGGCGCCGTCTATGCGGATGATCTGGTGAAGCCGGGTCCGGACCGCCAGTTGTGGGATCTGGGCATGGCCCCCAGCACTCTGGGCCGCCCCTATGTGATGGGTCCGGGCGTGCCGAAGGAGCGGGTGGCGATCATTGCCGACGCGATGATGAAGGCCTTCGCCAATCCGGAAGTGAAGGCGGCTGCCGCACGACAACAGCTCGAAATTGATCCGCTGTCGCGCGAGAAGGTGCAGGACGTGATCGAAAAGACCTATGCGTCGCCGAAGGAGACCGTGGACCGTCTGGTCGGGCTGTTCGGCGAGCGCAAATAAGCGTCAGTCGTTATAGTAATCGCACCAGCCGTAAGGGCTCACGTAACCCTCGACCACGAGGCACTCGGTCGGGTCGATGTAGTAATGGCATCCGGCGCAGATCTGCGATCCGGGAACCCCCTTGTCGATATAATGAACGGCCTCTTGAGGCATCTTGTAACTATGGTTGAAGTGACCCTCGATCTCTTCAACTGCCGCCGCAGGTGCGCCGGCGACCACAACCGCCGCAGCGCCGAGCGCTGTTCCAAGCAGGTCGCGGCGCGACACGGCTTTGGACGGACAGGACTTTCGGCAGGTCATTGGCGGCCTCCTCGCAATCAGATGTCGCAACTGGTTAGGGCCCGCATCGCGTGTCTGTCAATGCGGCCGATTATGCGCCAAAAAGCAGAAAGCCCGGCCAATGGCCGGGCTTTCGATCTTGTTGCAGCGCGAGGTCAGGCGTGAGCCATTTCGCCCTGCTTGATCGCCGCCATGATGGCGTCCACCAGCCGCAGCGCCGACTCCTTGCTCAGTTCGACCGCCACGCGGTCGGCCGAACCGGACGCCGCATTGACGAAATCAATGTTGAGCGAATGATCCAGCGGTGCATGGAACGGGTGGTCGAAATAGACATTCGCCGAATCCACGCTCATCCAGCCGTTCGGCCCCTTGGCGGAGCCGACGACCTGCGTCTTTTCGATGATGTAGGTGCACATCCGGTCAGACCAGCGTCTTGTGATAGAAGGCGTAGATCTTCTGCCACGCATCCCACGCCTGTTCCGGCCGGTAGGACGGACGGTCCGAGGCCAGGAAGCCGTGGCCCGCGCCGTCGTAGCGATGGAACGTGTAGGTCTTGCCCAGAGACTTGGTGATTTCCTCAATCTTGTTGACCTGTTCCTTGTTGGGGTTCTGGTCGTCGTTGCCGAAGATGCCGAGGATCGGACAGTTGATATCCTTGGTGTAGTCGATCGGGTTCACCGGCTTCTTCGCATCGAGCTGGTTGGGCTGCGCGATGACGCTGCCGCCCCAGCAATTGACCATCGCATTGACGGTCTTGATGCGGCCCGCCGCGATCCACGAATGGCGACCGCCCGAGCAGAAGCCCATGACGCCGACCTTGCCGTTGGACTCCTTGCGCGAGCGCAGGAAAGCCATCGCGCCCTCGACGTCTCCGACCATCTGGTCGTCGCTGATGCCGCCGTCGGCGCGCGCCTTGGCGGCCTGATCGTCGGGCGAATTGCCCGGAATGCGGAAGTAAAGGTTCGGCGAAATCGCCGCGATGCCGTTATGGGCCAGCTTGCGGCACACTTCCATCGTCCAGTCGTCCCAGCCGGGCAGGTGATGGATCACCACCGCAGACGGGAAAGGCCCGTCACCGGCCGGCTTGGCATAATAGGCAACGCCCTTGGCTCCGCCGGCGCCGGTAAATTCGACAAGTCCGGCTTCCTGGGCGCGATAGGGGCCCTTGATGGCGGCAAGTTGCGCCTGCGCGGGCGAGGACTTGCCGACCGCCACGGCAGCAGCCGCCAAAGCCGCCGTTCCGACGAGAATTTCGCGACGGCTGCCCTGAACTTCGGCGCCGCTCTTCACTTCATCAGTCATCGTTTTCCCCTCCAGCCTCCAAACGGAGGCAACCAAACGTGCAGCGGCCAAAGCCGCCGTTCCCTTCACGCATGGAAATCTGCTGTACCGTCGACAGGGAAACAAGAAGGCGACGCGATGATTGCGCGCGCTCGCAATAACAAGTCCGCGAGCGGCGCGAGAGGAGGGCAGGGCTTGAAAAATGGAAATGCCGCAACCGGTGTTTCCACACGGTCGCGGCATTCTTTCAATCGGACCTGATCTTTTTCTTACTTGCCCGGAAGCGCAAACACCCAGATCGCGCCGCCCTCAGGAACTTCCGGGAACTTGCCCGGACGCGCCATGTTCAGGCGGTTCTGCATCGCGCGGGAGTCGATGCCCCAGCCCGACTGGATCGCAATGTATTGCTTGCCGTCGATCATGAAGGTCGACGGCATGGCGGTGATGCCCGAGTTGGTGACTTGCTCCCACAGGACCTTGCCGGACTTGGCGTCGAAAGCGCGGAACTTGCGGTCGTTGGTGCCGCCCGCGAACACGACGTCGCCCGCCGTCACCATCGTCGGACCCCAGTTCTGGGAGGTCTCGAACTTGTGCGTCCACACCTTCTTGCCGGTGTCGACGTTCCAGGCCTGCACTTCGCCGATGTGGTCGGCGTTCGGCGGGTCAATGTAGAGTTCCGAGATCGCCCCCGTATAGGCCTGACCCGGCTTGTAGGGAACCTTGAACCCTTCGATGCGGCCGCAGAGGTTTTCGTTGGCCGGCACGTAGACAAGGCGCGTCTGCGGGCTGAAGGAGATCGGAGGCCAGTCCTTGCCGCCCCACAGGGACGGACAGAACGACGCCTTCTTGCCGACCGCCGGCTTGCGATCGGGATCGACGTCAGGACGGCCTGTCTTCGGATCGAGGCTCTTGAAGACGTTCTGCTTCACGAACGGCTGACCCTGCACGTAGTTGATCTTGCCGTTGTCGCCGCGCTCCAGGAACCACATGTAGCCGTCACGCGCGAAGTCGAGCAGGCCCGAGATGGTCTTTCCGTTGCGCTTGTAGTCGAGCAGGATCGGCGGCGAGACTTCGTCCCAGTCCCACGAGTCGTTGGGGTGATACTGGTGATGACCGACGATCTGACCTGTGCCGACATCAATCGCGATCGTTGACGACGTATAAAGGTTGTCGCCCGGACGCTCCCCGCCCATCCACGGACCGCCGTTGCCGGTGCCCCAGTAGGCGATGTTGGTCTTCTGGTCGTAGTTGCCGGTCACCCACACCGAACCGCCGCCGGTCTTCCATTCTTCGCCGTGCGGCCAGGTCTCGCTGCCCTTTTCGCCCGGAGCCGGAACCGTATAGACGCGCCAGGATTCCTTGCCGGTGTTGACGTCATAGGCCGCGATGTAGCCGCGGATGCCGCGCTCGCCGCCGGACGTGCCGATCATCACCTTGCCGTCGGCCACGAGCGGCGCGAGCGACATGTAATAGCCGGACTCGTTGTTCATCACGTTGGTCTTCCAGACCTCCTTGCCGGTCTTGGCGTCGAGCGCCACCAGCACGCCGTGACCGGCCGCGAAGAAGACCTTGTTGTCCAGCAGCGCGACGCCACGGCTGGTGGGATGCAGGACAATCGCGTCTTCCGGCAGAGCCAGACGATAGCGCCAGAGCATCGTGCCGGTCTTGGCTTCCAGCGCCATGACCTGATTGCCCGGTGTCGCGACGAACATGACGCCGTTGTTGACGATGGGCGGCGCCTGATGGCCGTTGGAAACGCCCGTCGATGCAATCCAAACCGGCTTCAGGTCTTTCACATTGGCCGCAGTGATCTGCTTCAGCGGGCTGAAGGCCTGACCGTCATATGTGCGGCGGATCTGCAGCCAGTCGTTCGGGCTGGGGTTCTTCAGCATATCGACCGTAACAGGGCGATACTTGGTGAGAATGTCCGGCATGGGCGGCGGCGGCGGCGGCGGAACGACCGGAACCTGCGCGAAGGCAGGCGCGATGCTGGCGAGCAAAAGCGCGCCTCCCGCTGCGGAACTCAAGAATTGTGCTTTGCTCATCTTCTTTTTCCCCCGGTTGATGCGCTGAAATTTCATCGCTGCGCGCGCTTTCGCAGAGAGCCTCAAGCCTGTTCGAAACCGACCCGATCCGTGTAGGCCTTTGCGACCACCAGCTTGCCGTTCTCGACCTTCAGAGGCAGGGCCGGAAGGGCGCGGGGCGCGGGGCCTTCGATGATGCGGGCGGAATCGCGCGGATCGTATTTCGTGAAGTGACAGCCGCACTGCACGACGCGCTCGGCCTCGATATAGTCGGTGACGTCGCAGCCGTTGTGCGTGCAGATCTGCGTATAGGCGACGACGCCTTCGGCCGCGCGCGACAGCGTCTCCGGCGTCAGCTCGGAATTCTCGTAGCGCACCAGAATGATACCGTTCAGGCGCGAGCCCTTGCGCACGATATTCTCGTTCGGCTCGACAGCCCAGGCGGAAACGATCGTTTTATGCAGCGGAATATCGGCGGGCGTCAGGGGCTTTTTGGACGTATCTTCGTCCTTGACCAGATAGTCGCCCGGACGCGGGCGCGTAGTGGCCGGGTCCGCCTGCCCGAGAGCCGCGCCGGGCGCAGCCAGACTCGCCCCGACGGCCAGTCCACCCTGAATGATCGCGCGACGATCAATTGCCGCTGCGCGGCAACCGCAAGTATTATCTTCCATTCCTGAACGTTTCCCCGGTTTTGGCTTTCCGCCTTGAAGCCTAGATTGACCTAAGTCCGGGATGTTCGCAATGTCATGTTTATGCTGCGGTGCGATAGTTCGGCGGCAGCCTCGCAGGCCAAGGATTTTGTCAGAATGACCATGTCGTCCACCACCACGCGCCATCCGTTGCTTCAGGGCTTCATCGACGATTTGCGCGCGATCTGGGCGGCCAACGGGGATACTGGAGTGCGGATGGAGCGCGCCCGTATCCTGCTCCAGAAGCTGGTGCTGAACCCGCAATTGCAGGCCGTTTCGGAGAGCTGGCCATCCACCGAAGGGCGCAAGAATTTATTGCTCTATGTAAATTTCGAATATGAATTCGTCATCAATGCCGTCGTGCGCGCGCCGGGGCGGAAGGGCAATATCCATGACCATGCGCACGCCTGGGTTCTTTACGGAATTCTGTGCGGCACGGAATCCCTGGAACGCTTCGAACGCATTGACGATGGATCGCGGGAGGGCCATGCGGAAGTCAGACTGCAATCGGTTTCCACCGGGCGCCCCGGTTCTGTCGACCTGGTGAAGCCCGGCGACATTCACGCCGAGCAGGGCGGCCCGACACGCTCCGTCGCCATCATCCTGCGCAGTGCAAAACTCGGCGAAGTGATCCAGAATCGCTACGACATGGAGACATGCACAATATTGCCCGGGCCGGGCCCCGAGCAGATCCCGTTCGAACTGACGGCCTGACGGGCGCTCCAACGCAAGCGGAACATTTCCCCGGCGTCGCGCGTTTGTGGAACTCCACAGGATGCGCGCCCCGCATGAAATCTCCCCAGAAGCTCGACCTCGCCCTCATCGGAAACTGTCGCGTGGCGGCTCTGGTGGACAGGCAGGCAAGACTGGTCTGGTGGTGCTTCCCCAGATTTGACTCCAATCCCGTTTTTTCGCGCCTCATCAGCGGCGCAGAGGAAAAGGGATTTTGTGACGTCGTCATGGAAACCATGGTGACGTCGGAATCTGCCTATATCCGCAACACAGCCATCGTCTGCACCATCCTGAAGGATGCGCGCGGCGGCGAGGTGCGCATCACGGATTTCATGCCGCGCTTCCAGCGGCACGAGCGCATATTCCGCCCGCCTCAGATGATCCGCCGCATCGAGCCCCTGTCGGGCCTGCCGCGGATCACAATTCGCATGCGGCCTACATTCAACTATGGCGAGCCGCCGCTGCAGGTCGCCATCGGCTCCAACCACATCCGGTATATCGGGGGCGGAGAAGTTCTGCGCGTCACCACAGATGCGCCGCTGTCCTATGTGGCGGACGAGACAACATTCGCCCTGACGCGACCTGTGACGCTGATCATGGGGGCGGACGAGCCGTTTATCACAGGCATCGACGAGACGGCGCGCGAGTTTCAGGACCGCACCCGTGACTACTGGCAATCATGGGTGCGCGGACTCGCGATCCCGTTCGAGTGGCAGGACGCCGTCACACGCGCAGCCATTACCTTGCGGCTCTGCAGTTTCGAGGAGACCAGCGGGATCATCGCCGCGCATACGACCTCCATTCCCGAACATTCCGGATCAGGCCGCAACTGGGACTATCGCTTCTGCTGGCTGCGCGACGCCTATTTCGTCATTAACGCGCTGAACCACCTCGGCGCGACGCAGACAATGGAAGCCTATATCAATTACATCACCACCATCGTGGTGGATTCCGATCATCCGTTGCAGCCCGTTTATTCCATCGTCCCGAACCTTCGGATCGACGAAATCATCGCCCCGCATCTGACCGGCTATTACGGCCAGGGTCCGGTGCGGATCGGCAACCAGGCGGCTGAGCAGACGCAGCACGACATTTACGGGACCGTGGTGCTCGGCGCATCGCAGATGTTCGTGGACACGCGATTGCCGCGCGGTGGAGACGAGGCCCTGTTCCGACGGCTCGAAACGCTGGGCGAACGTGCATGGCGCTACGGCACCACGCCTGACGCCGGCCTATGGGAATATCGCGGACGCTCGCGCACGCACACCTATTCGGCAAGCCTCTGTTTTGCCGCCTGCGATCGCCTTGCGCAGATCGCCATCAAGCTCGGCCTGTCGGAGCGGGCGAACTTCTGGCGCCAGCGTGCGGAAAACCTTCGCGCCGAGATCCTGTCGCGCGCATGGGACCCGGAAGTCGGCGCCTTTGTGGGCGCATTCGGGTACACCGATCTCGATGCGAGCGTCCTGCAAATGGCCGAGATCGGGCTGATTGATCCGCGCGACCCACGCTTCGTCAAGACCTGCGAAACCATCGGACGCGATCTGACGCGCAACGGCTGGATCATGCGCTACACGACAGAGGACGACTTCGGCGCGCCCGAAACGGCGTTTCTGGTCTGCAGCTTCTGGTATATCGACGCGCTCGCCTCGATGGGCCGCAAGGATGAAGCGCGCGAGCGCTTCTGCGACATACTCAGCCGCCGCAACCATTTCGGAATCCTGTCGGAAGATATTCATCCGACCACTGGCGAGTTGTGGGGCAATTTCCCGCAAACCTATTCGATGGCCGGCATCATCAACACCGCGCGGCGCCTGTCGCTTCCGTGGGAGGAAGCATGGCGCAACGTCACCGGGTGAGCGTTGCGTCGGATCATATCTTCGGCGCCGCCTCGCCGCGGTCGAACACCGGCACATCTTCCTCGGGCGCTTCGCCGGATGGAATGTTTTCGATGTTGCGCACAAGAGCTTCTTCAGAAGGCGTCAGTCCCTCGTCGTTCTGGTCATCATCGAGGTTCGGTCCTTCGTTGACCGGATGCGCGCCGATCGGCTTGACGATGTCATCTTGATCGAGCGCGCCCGGTTCTGCGCCGAGATCGTCTTCCCGCGCGGTGATGCCATCGAGCGCCGGGACATCCTGCTGGTTCACGTCCGATTCATTCGCGTAAGTGGTTCGTTTCATCTGCGTCTCCCGACCCATCAGCCTTCGCCCGCCGCCATCAGGGCCTTGGCGGTTTCATCCAGTTCGACGGCAATGTCCGTCATGTCGACGCCGCTCTTCACGGCTTCCTCGATCAACTGTTCGAGCTTCTCGCGAAACTGTTCCATCGTCATCTGAACCTCTGGCTCCGCTTTGAAATGGCAGCCGCGCGCGCGGCCAAGCCGACGCGCAATGGCCGTCATTGCGCCCTTTTTTGGACTCGAGGGCGCGAAATAGGGACGAGCCCACGCATCGCGAGGGCAGTCTTGACCTAACCCGGAGAACCCGATGCAGTTCAGAAAGAGCCAACCGTCGCGACGGAAAATCTTCGCGGCTTCGCTTGCCGCCGTTGTTTGTTCAATCTCCGTCGCGTCTGTAGCTCGGGCGCAGGAAGCCGAAGGCCCCGCAGCGTTTTTTGCGAAAGATGCAGAGCGCATGGCGGCGCGCAACCCCGCTTCTTCGCAAGCGGCAGCCTCAAAGCAAGCCGCCCCCGTCATGGCCTCGCGCCAGAAGGCGTCCCGCACGCGCGTGTCCGGAAGTCCTGCGCTGCACGCCATGGTGACTGCGGCAGCCGAGCGTCACCGTGTGCCGGTCGCCATCGCCCACAGCATCGTGCGGGTCGAAAGCGGTTACAATTGCAATGCGCGTTCAAAGTCTGGCGCCATCGGGGTCATGCAGACGCTGACGGCGACTGCGCGCGGCGTGGGCGTATCCGGTCCGTTGACCGATTGCGCCACCAGTCTGGAGGCCGGCATGCGTTACCTGCGGCAGGCGCTGGACGCCCATGGCGTGGGCTGCGCCGGCCTGTCTGCCTACGAGCGGGGCATCAGGGGCTCCGGCGTGTGCACGGCCTATGGCCGCAAGGTCATGGCGATGGCGGCGCAGGGCTGACGAATTTCAGCAAATGGTCGGTGGAAACCGTTCCGCCGGCCAGTTCTGCGCCAAAGCTTCACTTGGCTCCGCGCTTGCACCGGACTAGATTGCGGCGGTTCTGATCCGGAGAGTTTCCATGACGAAGCAGCAGGCAGTCTGGCTCGCAGCCAGCATGACGATATTTTTGGGCGCAGGGCAGGCGGGCGCTCAGCAGCGCAGCCTCGTCGTCTCGAATTTCGCGGTCGCTCAGGACCAGTTGCGCAAGGACCTTTACGCGCCGTTTGAAGCCAAGTGCAACTGCAAGGTTGTGCTGGACCTCGGCAACGCCGCCGACCGCCTCGCCAAGCTCGAAGCCCGCAAGGCCAATCCCGAGGCCGATCTCGCCGTGCTGGCCGACTTCACGGCGCTGGAAGCGGCCCGCAAGGACCTGATCGAGCCGATCGACGTCAGCAAGCTGACCAACTTCAACAAGCTTTACGACCTCGCCAAGGACCCGATCGGCAAGAATTACGGGGTCGGCTACACGTTTTATGCGACCAGCATCGTCTACCGGAAGGACAAGATCGACGTCACCTCGTGGACGGATCTGTGGTCGCCGAAGCTGAAGAACCGCGTGGCGCTGCCCAACATCACCACCACCCAGGGCCCGCTGCTCCTGTTCATGATGAACCGCGCCCTGAACGGCCAGACGCCCGATTACGCCACGGCAATCAACAAGCTCGCCGAAATGAAGGGCGATGTGGTGACATTCTACGAGCGCGGCGCGCAGCTCACCCAGCTCTTCCAGCAGGAAGAAATCTACGCGACCGTCACGGGCCGCTTCAACTGGCCGCTCGTCGCCAAGCTGAACATGCCAATCGCCTGGGCGCAGCCGAAGGAAGGCCTCACGGGCGGCCTGAACGTTCTGACCATCGTCAAGAACGCGAAGAACAAGGATCTGGCCTACGCGCTGATCGACGAATGGCTGTCCACCGAGGCCCAGACGCGCATCGCCAACTCCCTGGTCGACAGCCCCGCCAATCGCGAAGTGAAGCTGGAGCCGGCCATTGCGGACGTGCTGACCTACGGCGAGGAAACCGCGAAGTCGCTGAACGTCATTCCGCCCGATGTGATGCTGGCCAATCGCGACGCCTGGCTCGCGGGCTGGAACGCCAAAGTCGCGCGCTGAACGGATATGTTCGCCGACCGGCGCATCGGACTTGCACTGGCGGCCCCGGCGCTTCTCTTCGTCGGGCTCGCCTTTCTGTTGCCGGTCGGCATTCTTCTGACGGAAGGCCTCAGGACCCCCGCGGGGTGGACGCTTTCGCGTTTCACCACCTTCTTCACTGATCCGCTGGCGCTGGAGGTTACGTTCCGCACCCTGCGGCTCGGCTTCGGCGTCACCATCATGTCGGCCATCATCGGATATGCGGTCGCGCTGGCCGTGATCGAGACGGGCCCCGGCAACCGCGCCCGCATGACGGCCTTGTTCATTCTGCCGCTGATGATTTCGCCCGTCGCCCGCACCTATGCGTGGATCGTTCTCCTCGGCCGAACGGGCCTGATCAACAAAGCCGTGGTCGGCCTCGGATTGTCGGACGAGCCGCTCCGGCTCCTGTTTACAGAGACGGCCGTCTTCATCGGCCTGCTGCAACTCTTTCTGCCGCTCATGGTGCTGTCCCTGACAAGCGCACTGGAGAACATGCCCGCCGATGTGCTTCCCGCTGCGCGGGTGCTGGGAGCAGGCTGGCTGACGATCTTTTTCCGCGTGATCCTTCCCCTGACGCGCGAAGGCCTCATCGTGGGCGGCACGCTCGTCTTCACCGGCGCGGTGACGGCCTACATCACCCCGGCGGTACTCGGCGGCGCAAAGGTGCTGATGCTGGAGACGCTGCTTTACCAGCGCGTGTCGGTCGCCAACGACATCGCCACCGCCAGCGTCATCGCCGCCATCCTCATCGCCATGAGCATCGCGACCCATTCGCTGATCCGCCGCATCACGACCCGGAGGCGCGCATGATGCGGATGCTGGGCTTCGCGGCGCTGGGCCTTGCGCTGATCTTCCTGCTCGGGCCTTTCCTGATCATCGCCGGCGCGGGCTTTTCGAGCGGAGACCTTCTGGTCTTTCCGCCGCAGGGCTTCAGCCTGCGCTGGTACGGGGCCGTCTTCGAGATCGAGCGCTTTCGCGAAAGTTTTGTCCTCTCGATGCAGCTTGCTGTAGGCTCGACCGTGCTGGCCCTGCTGCTCGGCGTGCCCGCTGCCTATGCGATGGCGCGTTATCAGGTGCCCGGCGGCGAATGGATACGCACGATCGTCACCGCACCGGTGATCGTACCGGCAATCATCGCGGGTCTCGCGCTCCTGCGCTACACGGTGATCCCGTTGGGTCTGCCGGTGATGGCGGCGCTGGTGCTGGGACATACGGCGCTTGTGGCGCCATATGCCGTGCGGGTCGTCACCGTGTCGCTCACGCATCTGCGTCCCGATGTCGAGGAAGCTGCGGTTCTGCTCGGCGCAACCCGGACCGGCGCATTCTTCAAGGTGGTTCTGCCGAACATCCGCAACGGCATGATGGCGGCGTTCATTCTCGGCTTCATCACCTCCTTCAATCAGGTGCCGGTTTCGCTGTTCCTGACAGGGCCGGGCGTCACCACGTTGCCCATCGACATGCTCGCCGCAATGGAATTCGTTTACGATCCGTCGATTGCGGCCCTTTCGACATTGCTGGCGCTCATGTCCGTCAGCATCGTGCTCATTGCAGAGCGGGTTCTGGGATTGTCGCGCTATGTCTGATCCGGAATATCTCGCGCTCCGCAACATCACGATCGCCTACGGGAAAACCGTCGCGGTCAATGACGTGTCGATCTCCGTGCCGCAGGGCGAATTGCTGGCTTTGCTTGGCCCTTCCGGCTGCGGCAAGACGACCCTGATGCGCGCGATTGCCGGGCTGCTGCCTCTCACCACGGGAAGCATTGCGCTGAACAAGCGAGACATCACGCGCGTTCCTGCCAACAAGCGTGAAGTCGGACTGGTCTTCCAGTCCTATGCGTTGTTTCCGCACCTGAGCGTCTTCGAGAATGTCGCGTTCGGCCTGCGTCTGCGCAAGATTTCAGGCGACCAGTTGCAGCAGCGCGTCGACGGCGCAATCGCCATGGTGGGACTGCAGGGCTTCGAAAGACGCCTGCCGAAGGAGCTTTCCGGAGGACAGCAGCAGCGTGTCGCGTTGGCGCGTAGCGTGGTTGTCCGACCGAGCCTGCTCCTTCTCGACGAGCCATTGTCCAATCTCGACGCGCGGCTGCGGCTGGAAATGCGCAGCGAATTGCATCGCCTGCATCGCGACCTCGGCGTCACGATGATCTATGTGACGCACGATCAGACGGAAGCGCTGGCGCTCGCAGATCGCATCGTCGTCATGCGCGATGGATGCGTGGCGCAAAGCGGAACGCCGGAAGATTTGTACGAGCGGCCGACCTCGGGTTTCGTGGCGCGCTTCATGGGCTTCGAGAACATTTTGAGCGTGACGCCCGAGGGCCTTGCGGGAGAGCCGGGACGGCTCGATGCAGCCACATCGAGCGTCCGCGACGCGCGCGCGCTGGCGTGGCGCCCGCAGAATGTGGTTCTGGGGCAGGGGCCTTTTTCAGGCCGCGTGGTGGGCGCGTCCTATCAGGGCGAAACGACCGAATATCTGATCGACTCCGCTGCCGGAATGCTGAAAGCGCAATCGCCCGTCGTGTCGCAGCGCTTTGCTCCCGGGGACGCGATCAACTTCGACCTGCCGTTCGACCGCGCGGTCAAACTGGCCGAAAGCTGACATGACGCCCGTCTGGATTGACACCGACATGGGCTTCGACGATCTGGCAGCGATCTGCGTCGTCGCGGCCTCCGGGGCCCATCGCATAGCCGGGCTCTCGCTCGTCGCCGGGAATGCCACGATGGAACACGTCGCCGCCAACGCGGCGGGAGCCGCGCGCCTGTTTGGCTGGACATTTCCAATCCATCCCGGTCGCCCGAAACCGCTGATCGGCAGACTGGAAACAGCATCCTACGTGCTCGGTCCGCGCGGCATGGCGAGCGCCGGTCGGCATTTGCCGGACGCGACCCTTCAGCCTGCGGTCGGGCCCGCCTGGCAGGCCATCGCCCAATTCGTCGCCGCACAGGATCGCGCTACCATTCTGGCTTTGGGCCCGCTGACCAATCTTGCCATGTTCGCCCTGAACGAACCCGAACTGGCCCGCCGCGTCCGCTCGCTGATCTGGATGGGCGGCGGCGTGGGCGGCAATCATTCCGCAGCGGCCGAATTCAACGCCGCAGTCGACCCGGAATCGATCGCCATCATCCTCGAGTCCGGAATCCCGTTGAAGATGCTTGGCATCGACACTTGCCGGCAGGTTCGCACATCGGACGAAGATGCGACGGCCTTGCGCGCCCTTGGCACGGAGCGTGCGGCCATCATGGCCGATCTGCTCGCCGCCTATGCGGCCATTCCGGGCCCGGGCGTGAAAATGGCGCTTTACGATCCGGTCGCGGCGGCCGCATTGGTCGACCCGCTATCGGTGACGTTCAGGCCGGCTTTTGTCGAGGCCGAACTGCACGGAGCGCGCACGCGCGGCATGACCGTGATAGAATGGCGCGTGCCGCGTCGGGCTAAACCCAATTGCGAAGTTTCCACGCAGGCCGACGAGGAGCGCGCGCGCAGCGTTATTCTCGACGCGCTGAAGACTTGCTGCGCCGGACAGGACTGACCCCATGATCCGTGAACCGATGGACCTTCACGAAGCCGCCCTGCGCGACCGCGCGGTGCGCGCCGCCCGTGGACGCGAACAGTTCGATTTCCTGCTCACCGGCGGATGCGTCGTCGATGTCGCGACAGGCGAATTGCGCCCTGCCGATGTCGGCATGGTCGGGCCCCTGATTGCGAGCGTCCACGAGCGGGGAGGGCGCAGCGATGCGCGTCGCACGATTGACGTTGCCGGCAAGTATATCGCGCCCGGCCTCATCGACGCGCACATGCATATCGAAAGCTCGATGGTCACGCCGCGCGGCTATGCGCAGGTGGTCGTGCCCAACGGCGTCACCACGATCAGTTGGGACCCGCACGAGATCGGCAATGTCATGGGCCTCGAAGGCGTGCGCTGGGCCATAGCGGCGAGCCGCGACCTGCCGCTGCGCGTGCTCGTGATGGCGCCGTCCTGCGTGCCCTCAGCGCCGGGGCTGGAACTTTCCGGCGCCGATTTCGACGCGCCCGAGTTGCGCGAACTTCTCGCCATGCCGGAAGTCATCGGCCTTGCGGAAGTCATGGACATGCGCGGCGTGCTGGATCGCGGCGACAAGATGCGCCGCGTGGTGGAGGCCGGCCTCGCATCGGGAAAACTGGTATGCGGCCATGCGCGCGGCCTAGCAGGCGCGGATCTGCAGGGCTTTGCCTGCGCGGGCATCGAATCCGACCATGAGGTCGTCTCGGCCGACGATCTGCTGGCCAAACTGCGCGCCGGCTTCACGGTGGAGCTGCGCGGCTCGCACGATTACATCCTGCCTGAAGCCGTCACGGCGCTGCGCTCCCTGCCGCGCCTGCCCCCGACATTGACGATTTGCACCGACGACGTTTTCCCCGACGATCTCGTGAAGTACGGCGGGCTCATCGACACGCTGCGCCGCCTTGTGCGCTATGGAATGCCGGCGCTCGATGTCCTTGCAGCTTCGACCCTCCATGCAGCGATGCGCCTCAACCGCAGGGACCTGGGTCTGGTCGGGCCGGGCCGCCGCGCCGATCTGATCGTGCTGGACGATCTGGCGAACCTGAATGTCCGCCACGTCTTCGCATCCGGCAAATATGTCGCCGCGCACGGAAGGCTGCTGGACGAATTGCGCCCTGACCCTGTGCCGATCCCTCCGTCGACCATGAAGCTCGGCGCTCTCAGCGAGGACGACTTCCGTCTCCGCATCCCGAACTTCCTCACCGGGACGGCGAAGCTGCGCACCATCGTGCGTCCGCGCTTTACCCAGTGGGGCGAGACGCAAGCCCAGGTCGTGGAAGGCGCCATCCGCGTGCCGGAGGGCAAGAGCCTGATGGCCGTGGTCCACCGCCACGGGCGCGCTGCGCCGGTTCCGCAACTCGCCATCATCGACGACTGGGGCGAATTTGGCGGCGCGGTCGCCACGACCGTCTCGCACGATTCGCACAATCTCACCGTCTTCGGCCGCGACCCGGCCGACATGGCCGCCGCCGCCAATGCGCTCATCGCCAGCGGCGGCGGAATGGCCGTGGCCGCACACGGCAAGGTGAGCGCGCAGGTGGCGTTGCCGGTCTGCGGGCTGGTGTCTCCGGACGAACCCGCGTCGGTCGCGCACGGCTTCGAGCAAGTGCGCACCGCCACGGACGCAATTGCCCAATGGAAGCCGCCGCTGCGGGTCTTCAAGGCCCTCGTCGGCGCGACGCTGGCCTGCAATCCGGGCCCGCACCTCACAGACCGGGGCCTCACCGACGGTACGACCGGTGAGATTTTCGGACCTTTCGTCGATTAGAAGCTCCGGACAGGTGGCGCAAGGCAGCGATTCCGGCTAGTCAGGCGCAACCGGCGCGCAGCGCCCCGGAAGGGTGGCCGAGTGGTTTAAGGCAGCGGTCTTGAAAACCGCCGTGGGTGAAAGCCCACCGTGGGTTCGAATCCCACCCCTTCCGCCATAATTTTCTATAAAATAATGTAAAAACAATATTTTAGAGACCGGATATTGTAACCGGGGCAAATTTCCGGGCGCGAGTATCCGGCTTCAAGTCGGTGCGTGACGGAGGAGTCTCGGGAGGGGCGGGATTTCGGGTCCGCTGATTCCGAAGCGTGCGCCGATGTAATGGTAGAATGGA